>CAMCWV010000005.1 GCA_945882915.1 Waddlia chondrophila WSU 86-1044
TAATACCAGTTTTTTTTAACCACAGAGGCGTGAGAGAACGTGAGAGAAAATACAAAAAAAGAACAGTCAAGTGATGAAAAAATCTAGCGCCTAGATCTTGAACCTGCTCCAACCTGTTGACAGCATAGTCTCAACGCGAATTGCTCAATCCGGCTCCTCTTAGTTGAAAACGGGAATTTGAGCTAGCGCCAAAGCCCCGGGGCTTTGGCGCCGTCTAAAGTCCCATTTTCAGCTAAGAGAAGTATAGGCTAAGACCTCTAGAGACGTTGGGAGATGTCGCGGAAGTTGGTGTGGAGGAAGTTGGCGGTCCGGGCGTTGCCGAAACCTTCGAGGTTGAGGAAGAGGTAGCCAAAAATAATGGAGACACCGATGCGAGGACTAAAAAGGCCGATCATAAGCCCAATAGCCACCACAATGGAAAGCCGCAAATAGCGCCAGTACATTGCAACGGCCTTTCGAAGGGGCTTTGAGGTGAACAGGGTGAGGGCTGCAATCACGAGTGTGAGGGCAAAAAACAAAGTGATATAGCAAAACCAAACGACATCAACGAAAATCCCAAGAAAGCAAACGATCCTCAGAGCAAGCTGATAGTGCCGACCCTTGTCTTTAAGATCTCTGGTCCCAGAGATCTTAGCTCGCGGATTGCTACTTCCTGAATCGCTTCTTTTAGCCTCTTCACCCTCCTTCTCACTTTCTTTATTTGGGATGATAAGAAGGGGCTCAACAGACTTATGATGATTGCCACCAGCAAAGCCATTGAAAGGTTTGTCACTCTTTTTGTGACCATTTTCTAGATTTTCAGAATTAAAAAGCTTTTGGATAACCACAATGAATACTCCACTATTTCAAGTATTTGATCTTGTTATATCCATTGAGAGCGGCGACTCGGTACCCTTCAGCAAACGTAGGATAGTTGAACACCTGATCGATAAAATAATCGATGCTGGCTTTAAAACTCATAGCCACCTGTCCAATGTGAATCAACTCTGTGGCACTCCTGCCGATAATATGGATCCCCAAAATCTGGAGAGTCTCGGAGTGGAACAGGATCTTAAAAAGCCCCACATCAGAACCTGTGATGTGGCTACGAGCAAGCTCGTAGTAGTAGGCGCGCCCCACCTCATAACGGAAGCCAAGGTCAGTTAATTCTGCTTCAGTATACCCTATGCTTGAAATTTCGGGAATGGTGTAAATACCGGTCGGGTAAGAGGTGGGAAAGGTGTGTGAGAGATAACCAAAAGCGTGGCGCGCAGCAAGACGCCCTTGCTCCATGCTCGTAGAAGCAAGAGAAGGACCGCCGATAACATCACCTACGGCATAGATATTTGGAACCACTGTCTGAAAGAAGGGGTTGACAAGGATATACCCTCCTGCATCAAGCGTGATATTAATATTTTCAAGACCAAGATCATCAACGCTTGCCGTTCTTCCCATGGCATAAAGCAAGACGTCTGCCTCCCTAGAGGTTCCGTCTTCAAAACAAACGACAGCCTTATCGCCCGAGCGAACGATCTCCTTAGCTACTTTATTCCCAGCAAACTCCAAACCGATACCGGCAAGTGCCTTTTGAAGGTGCGTTCCAATTTCCTTATCAAGGAGGTGGAGCATACTCCCTTTTTTATCCACAACAGTCACACGAACGCCCAGTGCTGCAAAAAAGCTCGCGTATTCAGAGCCGATAATACCACCTCCAAGGACGATCATTGTATTGGGGAGTTTATCGATGGAAAGGAGGCGCGTTGAGTCGAGAATTACTTTATCGTCGAAAGGAACGTTGATTGGATTGCGCGGCTTAGAGCCTGTAGCAATCATGATCACTTGAACATTTAGACGGTGAGTCATCTGCTTATCAGAGTCCACAACAAGCACGCAGGACTTGTTTTCGATACGGGCTGAACCTTGAATGAGGAGGATCTCGTTCTTTTCAAATTGCCGTTTGATAAGCGCACGCTCTTCTTCGAGCACGCATTGAAGCCGGTGGTTAAGATCGTTAATGGAAACATCGCGTACAAGACGCTCTTTCCCGTAAAAACTCTTTTCATTAAAACGGGTAAGATCGAGAATCGCCTCTCTAAGGGATTTAGATGGAATGGTCCCAGAGTTTAAGCTCCCCCCACCAGGAAAGGGACCCTTTTCAATAACAATCACCGATTTACCAGACTTTGCAGCCTGAATAGCCGCTTTTTGCCCTGCTGGCCCCGACCCAATTACGACCAAGTCGGCCTTAAGTATTTCCATCTCTTACTCCAATGACATCTGACTTCCTTGACCTATACTCCTCTTAGCTGAAAACGGGAATTTGGGCTAGCGCGAAAGTGTTCCGAGGGCCTGAAAAATGATTTAGGCTTGACATTCACATAGCAGAGAAAATGCAAAAAAAGGCTTTCCTGTTGTTTTTAGTGGGTTATGCGGGCAATGCTTAAGAAAAAAAATGCATAAATTATGAAGGGAATTGCAAAACTAGAAGCGGAAAATCACTTTTTCGCTTCTAGTTTTGCTTAACTTCGGAATTTTTGGTAATTTCTCGAAGCAGATAAATAAAGGCAGTTGACAACAAAATGAATGCAAATAAGATCATCACTGTTGATTCCATATTTTAATTTTTTTAAAAAAACTATATAATGAACAATTAGTTATTTACAACCCAGATAAAGCAATTCGCGTTGAGACTATACTAATCCAAGTTCAGTGCGAAGCACTGAACTTGGATTAGTGGGTTATGCAGCAACATTTTTCTGAGGTGAACGGTGAAAAACATGCTTTTAATGCTTCTTTGCACTTGAGCAATAAGAAAGAGCTTGTTATGATGGTTGCTTCTTTTTTTGTTAACGTCGAGGGATCATCCATGAGCAAAAGATGTCAAGTAACAGGACGCGAGCCACGTGTAGGATGCACATATGCCATCCGCGGTATCGCTAAGAAGAAAAAAGGGATTGGTCTAAAAGTAACAGGCAAAACAAAACGCCGCTTTTACCCAAACCTTCTAACTAAGCGCTTTTGGTTTAACGAAGAAAATCGCTTTGTTAAGCTATTAGTATCAATTGCTGCTATGCGCACAATTGACAAAAACGGCATTAGCTCAATTATCCGCGACATGCGTGCTCGCGGCGAGAAAGTCTAAGACTCTTTAATAGCTTTAATTTTTTACAGCTTTAAAATTTTCTAAGAGCCTGTTTTTGCTATGCTCAACCTTCGTCAATTCATTCATCAGCTACGTCTTCAAAACGAGGTCGTTGATATTTATGAAGAGGTTGATCCCCACCTGGAAATTGCTGAAATTCATCGCCGAATCGCTGCAGAAGACGGTCCGGCCTTGTTTTTCCATCGGGTCAAAGGCAGCACCTTCCCGATGGTGACCAATCTCTTTGGGTCGATGAAACGAATCGGCATTGCCTTTAGCAACCGCCCAGAAGACACCGTTCAGCAGCTCGTGAAGTTTGCCACGCGGGACTTTCCCCCTACCCTTTCAAGCCTTTGGCGCAACAAAGGTCTCTTCGGTAAACTGTTAAAGATTGGCCGGCGCAAGACAAGAAGCGCCCCTGTCCTTGAGCAAAGCTTTGCCGAAACAGATTTAGAGGCCCTCCCCCTCCTGAAGTGCTGGCCAGAGGATGGCGGCCACTTCATGACTTTGCCACTTGTCTACACAGAAGGTCTCGGAGAGCAGCACTCTGCTAACTTAGGCATCTACCGCATTCAACGCTACGACAAGAAGACCGCAGGGCTCCACTGGCAAATCGGCAAAGGAGGCGGCTTCCACCACTTCCAGGCCGAAGAGCAAAATAAGCCCCTTCCCGTCACCATCTTCCTCGGCGGTCCTCCTGCACTAATACTTAGCGCCATCGCCCCACTCCCAGAGAACGTCCCCGAACTGCTACTTTGCTCCATGCTACAAGGAGAAAAGCTTGCAGTTGGACAAGCAGCAGGGCACCCTCATCCATTAATTGCTGAGTGTGAATTTGCTTTACTCGGCGAAGCTAAGCCCTTTGAAAGACGTCTTGAGGGGCCCTTTGGGGACCACTACGGCTACTACAGCCTGGCCCACGACTTCCCTGTCTTTCACTGCAAAAAAATCTTCCACCGCAAAGACGCCATTTATCCCGCAACGGTTGTGGGTAAGCCAAGACAAGAAGATTTCTACATCGGCGACTACCTTCAAGACCTCCTTTCACCCCTCTTCCCTGTTGTCATGCCAGGCGTAAAAGATCTTTGGAGCTACGGAGAGACCGGATTTCACTCACTTGCAGCTGCGATTGTCAAAGAGCGCTACTACCGTGAGTGCATGTCAACGGCGTTCCGCATTTTGGGTGAAGGCCAACTCTCTTTAACAAAATTCCTACTCCTTACCGACCAACCTGTCGACCTTCACAACTTCCCTGAGCTTCTCACGGCCGTACTCGAGCGGTTCCGACCAGAGACAGATCTTTTCATCTTTGCCAACTTGTCTCTTGACACGCTCGACTACACAGGCCCTTCTCTGAACAAAGGATCGCGTGGAATAATGCTCGGTCTAGGCGAGCCTGTGCGCAAGCTTCCTAAAGCGTTTGTGGGTGCACTCCCCAACCCTCTTACAGCGGCAAAGGTATTCTCTCCGGGCTGTCTTGTTGTCGAAGGGCCGTCGTTTGAAAAGTGGAGCGACTTTGAAACACTGCTTAAGCAGCCTTGCTTTGCCGAATGGTCGTTGATTATTCTTGTTGATGACTGTGAAAAAGCAACTGAAAACGCCTCGATGTTCCTCTGGACGACCTTCACCCGCTTTGAACCAGCAGCTGACATTCACAGCTCCTCTGTTCAGATACAGCGCAACCATCTTTGCTACAAACTCCCCCTTCTCATCGACGCACGCATGAAACCATGGTACCCACCAGAAGTCCTCTGCGATGAGGACACCGCCGCCCTCGTCACCAAGCGCTGGGACTCTTACTTTAAAAAATAGAGCTGGCAGATAACGTTTAACTCAGTGGGGTTTAAGGAGCGAGCGAAGCGAACTCTTTGGAGTGCTGGGACAAGTCCAACGCTTTTATTAGCCGGGACATGTCCCGGCGTACGATTTGGTGGACTGCTACGCTTTACTAACCCAACAAGCGCGTACAGTCCTCGACATGTCGAGGACTGGTGAAAGCGTTGGACTTGTCCCAGCACTCCAAAGATCGAGCGATGCTCGATCCTTAAATATACTCCTCGTAGCTTAGCGCGTTACTTCTGGATGAGTGAGAGCACTGAACGAGGGATCTGGTTTGCCTGCGCAATCAGAGCGATCGCAGATTCATTTCGCAGACGCTGCTGTGCAAGCACTGCTGTTTGCTCTGCTATGTTTGTGTCTCGCAAAAGCCCATCGGCCTGACTAAGGTTGTTGCTATATTGAGAAAGGGAAGTGTTTGCAAACTGCAAGACCTGCGCTTCGCCTCCAATGATTGAGCGCTGCAGCGAAACAAGCTCTGTAGCCCCATTGACAAGTGTCAGAGCTTGCTGAGCGAGTATTAACGAGCTAACCGACGTGCGAGAAATGCCCAGTGTGTGCAAGCGAACATCGCCCGTAAGAATAAACGACTGATCGAGTGCATCAGGCCCTTTGTGTACGCGAAAGCGCGCTCTGTTAGACCCTCCTTGCACGCTTAACCCCCGCAGACCCATCGTACTTGTCGCTGTCATCATCGTCTGAGAGACATTAAGCCCTGGCTGATCATCCGGAGTGACCCCTACACTCTTGATTCCGCCCATTGTCACATCCCTAAACATCAACTCTTGACTATCTGCCGTAAAGGCTAGGTTGGTAATATTAATATTGGAACCGAGCAACTCTGTTGCCACCATTTTTGTTTGCATGTTAATGACGCGGAGGGCCCCCGAGGCGAGCACGTCTGCGGCAAAAAGACCATCCTGACTAATCGCAAACCTCCCCGGAGTGTTGTTCAAAGTAAAGTTTGAAGCGCTAAGCTCGAGGTTAAAAGATCTTGTGTCTTGAATGCCGCGGCTCACAACATCCCCCGCTAGATTGCGGTAGTAAACGCGCCCTTGATAGACTGAAACCTGCGCCGAGTCAATATCGCTAATTCCCGGCCCTGGTAGAACTGAAGTGTCTTTAGTCCACGAGCCAATGTCCTGGCGGCTAAGTGCGTAGGCCCCGCTTCCTGGAGCTGTTTCGGTAGAGATCCACAAGGAACCCTGCGCATCTACGCTTATGTTTTTCTTATTGCTATCAGAAGTGTCTTTGACAAGCGTATTATCTTCGATAGTATAGCGTGAGAGGTTATTGTTGCTGTCGACATAGAAAATATACTGCCCATCTTGAGACTGCGCAAAAGGTGTATTGCCACTGAATAAGTAGGCAACGTTATTTACTGAGCTAAGTCCTGTCGTCACCTTCACAGGCAAACTATAGTTTTCGGTTCCATTAATCTGTGAAAAAGTAAACGTTTGCTTATCTGCGTTGTAAGAGAGGATTTGATCTCTTCCAGCAATTTGAAGACCGTTGTATTTTGCCTGCCGAGAGATCCTCATTAACTCTTGCTTGAGTTGAAGATATTCAGTATTAAGGTTGCCAAGATCGCTCTGGTTTTTGGATCCGTCACTTGCAGAAACGGCGAGCTCTGACATCCGGCTGAGAATGTTTTGCGTATTTTGAAGCCAAGTATCTGTCGTTTGGACCATATTGCTAGCATTGGCCATGACGCCCTGAGCTGCTAAACTTCTGGTAATTTGGTAGCGAAAGTTTTGAGAAAGGCTCCATTCAGTAGGGCCATCTCCTGGGCGGGAAAGTTTATCGCCAGAAGAGATCTGCGTCATGGCATTTTGCATTCCCTTCTGACTTAGCTGGTAATTTTCATATGCGGGAACAGCAAGAAGGTTTGATGTAGCAAACATGTTAGCGTCCTCCGTGATCTACTAGTGACTGTCGGAATCCATTCCGTACAGATTGGATGTCGGAATCTCACAATCAAAACTTAAGCTTTTTTTTTCGTCCTATGCTCCCCACAACAAAAAACCACCGCTTCTCATTGAAAATCAATCGCTTAATAACAATCGCTCTCTTTGGGTTAATTACCACCGGCTTCATCTGGCTAGGAGCTGCAACCCAGCAAGTCACCCTCCCAACAGAAGGAGCCTCCCCACTATTTTACGCCACCCAGTGCCAAGACGACCTGCGACTGACCTACATCAAGGCAATTAACAACGCCAAACGCTCCATTCACCTTGTTATCTTTACGCTAACAGACAAGAAGGTACTCGACGCTCTAAGAAAGAAATCGGAAGAGGGGGTCGAGGTCACAATTATTTGCGATCCACACACCCCAAAAAGAGGCCTCAAAAAACTGGGGGGCAAGGTAAGCGTCTGGATAAGTAAAGGGCCCGGTCTAATGCACCAAAAAATTCTTGTTATTGACGAGAAGCAAGTATGGATCGGCTCAGCAAACATGACTCCTGAGTCGCTACGCGTTCACGACAATCTCGTAATAGGAATGGACAACCCAGAGCTTGCAAAAGCACTGATCGAACATGGCAAGGGAGTTGTTTCTGGGAGAATGAAGAAGTCTACGCTGCAGCGCAACTACACAATTGGCGGCCAGCAAGTAGAGCTTTGGATGCTCCCCGAAAACAGAGAAGGACTCCACCGCCTTGAAAAGCTCATCGATGGAGCGCAAAAAACGATTCGCGTGGCGATGTTCACATGGACAAGCAAAGAGCTTACCGATGCAATTATCCGGGCACATAAGCGGGGCATAAAAGTTGAGGCTGTTGTCGACTACCACTCTTCGAAAGGGGCAAGTGCGGGAGCTGTCGAGAGGATGCGCGAAGCTGGAATTGCCGTTCGCTCGAACCAAGGAATCGGCCTCTTGCACCACAAGCTTGTCTATATCGACAATCAAACGCTTGCAACCGGCTCAACAAACTGGACGCGGGCGGCCTTTACCATCAACCGCGACTGTTTCCTTGTGCTGCACGACCTCTCTGCAGAGCAAGAGCGCTTCATGGCGCGCCTTTGGGACAGCATCTCTAAAGAAAGTACTGCCCCTTAAAAAGAACTCAACCCAAAGACGCAAACAAATGTGGGTTTTGAAACACAGAGGCGTGAGAGAACGTGAGAGAAAATACAAAAAGTTTGTAACAGTTCACATGCACCGACGAAGAAGGGGTATGTGAACTGTTACAGAAAAACTAGATATACTTCGCTTAGCTGAAAACGGGAATTTGCGTTTAAAGAGATAGTTTTTTATGGTGTGGTCTACTTCTGAATAGACTTTGGTGAGATTTTATGAACATTGCTTTGATCGGTTACGGGAAGATGGGAAAGATGATCGAGCAACTTTCCCAAAAGAGAGACCAACCCATTACCGCCCGCATAGCCCTCGACGACTCTAATGCTGACTCAGATGTGATCTCTGCAAAAACCCTTCAAGGGGCAGATGTCTGCATCGAGTTCACCCACCCAGACGCAGCTGTCGAGAACATCAAAAAGCTCGCCGCGCTGGGAAAGAATATCGTTGTTGGGACAACCGGCTGGTACGACCGCCTAGACGAGGTGAGCGCCATCGTAGAAAAAGAAGGCGTGGGGCTGATTTACGCCTCCAACTTCTCGCTCGGAGTGAACCTCTTCATGCACATTGCAGAAGGGGCGGCAAAACTAATGGATAAGTTCCCCGCCTACGATGTAGGGGGCTTCGAAGGGCACCACAACCAAAAAGCTGACAGTCCTTCTGGTACAGCCAAAACCATGGCAGGCATCGTCTTAAACAACATCTCACGAAAGACAAAAGCCAAGTACAACGCCGTAGAGGGGGTCATTGATCCCGAAGAGCTTCATATTGCAAGTGTCCGCTGCGGACACCTCCCCGGGACACACAGCCTCTTCTTCGACTCTGCAGATGACACCATCACTCTCACCCACCAAACAAGAAGGCGGGAAGGGCTTGCCGAAGGGGCGCTGCTCGCTGCTAAATGGATTCAAGGCAAAAAAGGGGTCTACACAATTAGAGACATGATGGGGAGTATTCTCAATTCAAAACCGTAAGGAACCACGATGAACAATCCACTTTCCCTTCAAGGAACGTTCACAGCGCTCGTCACCCCCTTTAAAAGCGGTAAGGTCGATGTCGAGGGGCTGCGAGCCAACATACGCTTTCAGATCGAAAGTGGCATCAATGGCCTACTGATGCTCGGAACAACCGGAGAGTCGCCCACTCTTTCAAAAGAAGAGCGGGACCTCGTGATTCGCACAGCCGTAGAGGAATCTAAAAATCTCACAAACGGTAAAGTCCCCGTCATGGTCGGGACTGGCTGCAATTCCACAAAAACAACAATTGAACATACCCAAAGAGCTGAAGAGCTAGGCGCAAACATTGCTCTGGTGGTCACCCCCTACTACAACAAGCCAACACAGGAAGGGATCTTTCTACACTTTGAAGCTGTTGTGAAAAAAACGAAGCTACCTGTTGTTGTCTACAACATTGCAGGCCGGACAGGGATAAACATCGAAACATCAACGATGGAAAGGCTAGCGAAGCTCCCACAAATCATCGGCGTCAAAGAATCCTCTTGCAACATCGCTCAAATCGGCGATGTCATCAGAGACATCTCACAAAAACACCCCAACTTCCACGTGATGTCAGGCGACGACCCGCTGACATTTGGAGTCATCGCCCTCGGTGGACATGGGGTGATCTCGGTCCTTAGCAACCTCACCCCCAAAGCAATTGTCAAGATGGTAGATGCTGCACGCAAAGGGGACGTTGCACAAGCAAGAAAGCTTCACTACGAGCTACTCCCTCTATTCAAAGGGATCTTTATGGAGACCAACCCAATCCCCATCAAAACCGCGATGAACATGTATGGAATGGCTGCCGGAGAGTGTCGACTCCCCCTCTGTGAGCTACTCCCCGAAAATAAACTTAAACTCAAAACTCTCCTCAAAAAGAGCAAAGCGCTTGTAGAGGCTCCTCATGGAAAAAATTAAAGTTGGCGTTTTAGGTGCTACGGGAATGGTTGGGCAGCGCTACTTAAGCCTACTAGAAAACCATCCCTGGTTTGAAGTAACACACCTTGTAGCCTCTGAGCGCTCTGCGGGAAAAACATTTCAAGAGGCCGTCCATGGCAGATGGCATGTTGACTCTCCGATGTCACAAACAATTGCCTCTCAAAAGGTCTATGCCGTAGATGACATTGCCGCTGCAGCGAAGCTATGCCAGTTTGTCTTTTCGGCCCTTGACACTGATATTGCAAAAGTCTACGAAGAAAAATACGCCGCTGCAGGCCTACCTGTTGTCTCTAACGCCTCGGCGCACAGACACACCCCTGACGTTCCGATGTTGATTCCCGAGATCAACGCCTCTCATTTAGAGATCATCCCCCATCAACAAAAAAAACGCGGCTGGGACAAAGGCTTTATTGTTGTGAAGCCTAACTGCTCACTCCAATCTTACCTGACCCCCCTCTACGCGCTACACCACACCTTTAAGATTAAGCGCGCCATCATCACAACGCTGCAAGCAATTAGCGGCGCCGGCCACCCAGGGGTTGCCTCATTTGACATCATCGATAACGTCATCCCCTTCATCTCCGGTGAAGAGGAAAAGTCTGAAAGGGAGCCGCTTAAAATCTTCGGCTCAATTATAAATGGAGAGATCGTCCCTACTAAAGACTTCACAATCGCTGCCCATTGCAACAGGGTTCCTGTCATTGACGGGCACACAGCTTGTGTGTCGGTAGAGTTTGAGAAAAAACCGACTCAGGAAGAAATTTTGGAGCTCTGGAATAATTTCCGGAGTACCCCACAAAAGCTGGGCCTCCCTTCAGCGCCGAAAGCTCCCATTCTCTACTGCAAAGAGCCCGACAGACCGCAGCCGCGTCTTGACCGCTCGAGTGAAAAAGGGATGGCTGTAAGTGTCGGGCGCCTAAGAAAGTGCAACGTTTTTGACTTCCGCTTTGTGGGCCTCCATCACAATACAATTCGCGGCGCTGCTGGCGGCGGCATTTTGAATGCTGAGTTGCTCGTCGCTAATAAATGGATTAAGCACTAAAAAAACAAAAGAAAAAATACAAAATAATGGTAGAACGCAACGCAAACCTGGCTAAATTACAAGCAGGGTACCTCTTCCCTGAAGTCTCTAAACGAAAAGAAGCCTTTCTGAAAAGCAACCCTGGAGCCAAGCTTATCAATTTGGGGATTGGGGACACAACAGAGCCGCTGACCCCTTTTGTCTCTGAACAGTTGCAACGGGATTCAAAAGACTTAGGCACGCGCGAAGGCTACAAAGGGTACGGCCCTTGTGAAGGGCATATGCCTCTTCGCGAGCGCATTGCCGAAAAGTTTTATCATGGAAAAGTCTCTGCTGACGAGATCTTCATCTCTGATGGCGCCAAGTGTGATATGGGACGTCTGCAGCTTCTTTTCAGTCCCAGAGCTTCTATTGCAATTCAAGACCCCGCTTATCCCGTCTATGTCGACACCAGCGTCATGATGGGGCGCTCGGGCCACTACAACGCAAAAGAGCTGCAGTACCACAACATCGTCTACATGCCCTGCTCTCCTGAAAACGGATTCTTTCCGGACCTAAATAAACTCCCACGCACAGACATCATCTACTTCTGCTCTCCCAATAACCCCACGGGGGCTGTTGCCACTAAAGCGCAGCTGACAGAACTTGTGAAACTGGCCATCAAGAACAAGTCGATCATTCTCTTTGATGCCGCCTACGCCTCTTACATCCAAGACCCTGCCCTTCCCCGTTCTATCTATGAAATTGAAGGGGCTAGTAAGGTCGCTATTGAGGTGAACTCCTTCTCTAAGCTTGCCGGCTTTACGGGCCTTCGTTTGGGGTGGTCTGTTGTGCCGAAGGAGCTGAGATTTGATGATGGGACGCCTATTTATAATGACTGGCAACGCATTGCCTGCACATTTTTTAATGGCCCCTCGATCCTTGCTCAGCTTGGAGGCCTTGCAGTTCTTGATGACAAGAACAAAGAAGCGCTTGGGGCGCAACTTGCCCATTATATGGGTAACGCGCAAATCTTAAGAGAAGGTTTAAGACAGTTGGGTGTTGTTGTTTATGGCGGAGACAATGCCCCATTCCTTTGGGCCCACTTCGCAGGGCGCGACTCGTGGGAGGTCTTTGAGGACCTTCTAAAGCGCGCTAATATCGTCACAACGCCTGGAGCGGGCTTTGGCGCCGCGGGGCAGGGCTTTATCCGCCTAACTGCTTTTGGCACCCGCAGCAATATCCAAGAGGCTGTCACCCGCCTGAAAAATGCCCTAAAGTAGCCGCAGCTGCTGCTTTCTGAATAGAGCCCATAGTGACTAAGTCCGGAGGACGCCAGGAACTATGGGGTAGCTTTTATAGCAAGCCGCCCCGGAGTGCGGATGGTTTCATGCACCGTCATCCATTTGCTATGAGGAATCTCGGCGCCCTGAATCTGCACAACAGTACTGCCAGTAACGTTGCCGTTGAAAGCGCACTCTTCCAGGGGGCGCCTGTTAAGGTACCCATGCAAGAACCCTGCAGCAAATAAATCCCCAGCTCCAGTTGTGTCGACAACTGTTACAGGCAGCGTGGGGCAATGGAAGATCTTGTCTCCAGATCCCACCCAACATCCTTTCTTGCCAATCAATGTCACCGCCACAGAGCACATCTCACTCAGCTTCTGACATCCTTCTTGAGGCCCTACCCCTAAAAGAGCAACCACCTCATCTTCATTGGCAAACACAACATCAACATATTCAGGAAGCAGCTTAAGAATGCGCTCCTTAAAACGCTCGACAACCTCATAGCACGCAAGATCAAACGAGACTTTTGCTCCATATTTTTTTGCAAGCTTTGCCGATTCCTCAACAATCGTTCCGTTGTAAAGTGCATACCCCTCGATGTGGACAAGGTCTATCCCTCTAAACAACTCCGGAAACAAATCTTTCTCTGAGAACTCGGCGCTTGCTCCGGGGAAATAACGAAAAGTGCGTTGGTGGTCGGGAGTTATCAAACAAATGACCTGCGCTGTTGGAGTGTCTGTAGCGATCAACAGAGGAGTGATATGGAGCGATACCATCTTGTCTAAAAAACGGCGTCCCATTTCATCTCTGCCCACCTTTCCAAACAAAGCGCACGAAGACCCAAGGCTTGCCAATCCCTTAATGGTATTTGCACAGCTCCCACCCGTTGCTATCTTAAGCGGCTCACCAGATACTGTAGAGCACCCTCTGGCATGTTTTACAACTTTTCGAAAGTTTTCTTGATCAATGTGTTGACTCCCCCCTTTCCCCCCTGGAATCGTCTCGAGAAAAGACTCTTCAACAGGAAGCAGAAGATCCATTCCAGGGGAGCCAATCCCTAGCACTTGGTAAGTCTGCTTGGAAGAGTCTGCCCAGGTGCTACTCCCCAAAAACAATAAAATTACATAAACAAACAAGCTCTTCTTAATAACACTCACGCCCCACTCCCACAATGAACGATTGAAAAAACCAATACGCTTCTAAATAAGCGAAGCATTCTACACTTTTTTCCAATATATGAATAGGAGTGGCTGGGAATAGAGCTTTCTTACTCGGAGATGACAGCGGCGCCTTCACGCTTGGCGACTCTTTTACAGAGAAAAAGAATGGGGACAAGAAAAAGAAAGATAATGCCACAGCCCATAAAGATGTCGTTAAGGCTGAGGAGTGATGCCTGCTGAGTGATGAGGTTGTCAAGGAATCTCGCAGCGGCCGGGCCCTGAATACCAGCAGCGTTTAAGGTTTCTATTGTTGTATCGTAGGCAGTGGAGTGGGGCTGGAGCGCTTCAACAAGTTGACTGTGGTGGTGGATTTCGCGGCGACTCCAGAGGGTAACCGATATAGCCGTACCAAAGCCAGCCCCAACAAGAAGGCGGATAAAAGTAAAAACCCCCGAAGCGCTAGAGAGCTGATGATTTGGAATATTCGAGAGGGCTATAGTGACCAGGGGGATGAAATACAGCGAAACACCAAGGCCTTGAAAGAGTCTAGCGTATACCAGCTGCGAAAGGCTCACCTGCGTGTTAAACCCGCTAAACCAGTAGAAAGCCACGGCAAACATAACAAAACTAAAAGCAGCAAGCTTGCGAAGATCCATATGATGCATGAACTTGCCAATAGGCGCTGAAAGGAAAAGCGGAATTATTCCAATCGGTGCGAGCGCAAGCCCTGCAAGATATGCCGTATAACCCATCTGCGTCTGAAGCCAGAGCGGCAGCAAAATCGTGCCGGAGAAGAAGAGCATAAAGGCGATAGTGGCAATTAACGTTCCAAAAACAAAATTCCTGTCCCTGAAAAAAGAGAAATCCATCACAGGATATTTGCTGTAATAATTCCACACGATGAAAAGGGAAATGCCGATTGCAGCAAGCACTCCAAGGAAGCCAATAACTGGAGAGGTGAACCAGTCGAGCCCGTTTCCTTTATCTAAAAGAATCTGAAGGGAGCCTACGCCAATAATAAGCAGAGCGAGCCCAATAAGATCTAAGGGGACTTTTTGGCGAGGGGCGTCGCGATCTTTTAAAAGCTCGTAGGTAAGAAATGCCGAGAGAAGCCCAATGGGAATGTTGATGTAGAAGATCCATGGCCAGCCGTAGTTATCAGTGATCCACCCACCGAGGATAGGGCCTAAGATAGGGGCAACAACCACAATCATCCCCCACAGCCCAAGGGCAAGCCCTTTCTTATCAGGCGGATAATGTTGCAAAAGAAGACTTTGTGAAAGAGGGATGAGCACACCCCCGACGGCGCCTTGAAGAGTCCTTCCACAAACAAGCAGCGGAAAGTTCCATGCAAGACCGCAAAGCCAGGAGGTAAAAGCAAAAAGTGCGATTGACCAAGAGAACAGCTTCACCTCACCAAAGCGCCTAGAAAGCCATCCGGTTAGAGGCAAGACCACAGAGCTACTTACAGCAAACGATGTAATGGCCCAGGCCCCTTGCTCTGGGCTAACGCCGAGGTCACCGGCTATTGCAGGAATAGAAACGTTAGCAATGGAAAGGTCAAACACCTGCGTAAACGTGCCGAGGCCAAGCGCGAGGGTCAAGAGAACGAGTGTCATGCCCCTTAGGGGTTTGTGTGGCATTGCGTTTAAATCCTTTACTCAACTTGCAGGTTGGTTTGGACGATGGTGCTAATAAGCTCGCTAAGATCATCAAACGAAGGGGTGAAAACACTTGTGGAAACGACAACCGCGCTGCGAGGCTGCTCTGCAAGCGATCTTCCTGAGGTGTTATGCGTGTCCACCACAACATTACAAGAAAGTCCTAGGCGCAAAGGGAACTTCTTTAGAGCTTCTGGATCTGTTAGCTCAATGCGGACAGCGACTCTCTGAACTACTTTAATCCAATTCCCCGTTGCATTTTGTGCGGGGAGAAGAGAAAAGACACTCCCCGTTCCGGCGTTAATACCAGACACCTTCCCTTCAAAGGGAACCGAGCCTCCATAAAGATCGACGACAACCTTAGCAGTCTGCCCAATGCGCATGTGCTTTAACTGCGTCTCAAGGAAGTTTGCATCAACCCATACATGATCAAGAGGAATAACGCTCATCAAAGGGGTCGTCACCTGAATCGTCTCCCCCACCTGCACACGCTTCTTAGCAACATACCCTCTAACAGGTGCCCTGAGCAGGCATCTTTGCAAGTTGAGATAGGCGCTTCTTAAAGCAATCGAGCTGTTTTGAATGAGCGGGTGATTTTCTAAAGAAGTGGAGCCTAAAGCCGCAGTCGCAGCTCCAAGCTGGCGCAGCGCCATTGTTAACCTAGCCTCGCCTTGTTCCACACTAATTTTAGCATGCTGGAGATCCTCGTTTGAGATTGCATGAAGGGCTATCAGCTGTAAACGGTTTATCCAATCAGTACGAGCCTTTGAAAGCTGCGCCTTTTGAAGGGCAACGTTTGCTTCTTTAATTTGTTTGTCTTCCCAGAGCCCCTTTACCTGACGAGCAGCAAGAGCAAGGTTCACCTGCTCTCTTTCAAAAGTAAGTTGATAATCGGTTGAATCGAGCGCAAGAAGAGGAGACCCCTCATCAACAAGGGCCATGTCCTCAACAAAAAGGGCAACAGGCGTTCCTGAAATGCGTGAAGTGATTGTCACCATATTCCCAGAGACGTAGGCGTCTTTTGTCTCTTCTTCAAAGCGCGCAAAAAACATCCAATACAAAAAGACAACAAAACAAATGAGTGAGACAGTTCCTAACCCCCACAAGATCATCTTATTTCGCTTGAAATTGTTATGGGAACCGGCAGAATCTTTCATTCTGGTCTCTCCTCTTTGTGGTAGGTGTAACCTCCACCTAGTGCCTTAACCAAAGCAAGGGTAGCATCTAAACACATCGTACGCGTGACAAGCTCCTTGTCTTTTGCAAGGAGCCATTCTCTTTCTGCTGCTATCACATCCAAAGAAGAGCTAAGGTCATGCTCAAAACGTTGCGCGGTCAGCCTGTGAATTTCTCTGATAGCAACTGTCATCCGCTTTACCTCTTCGAGCCGCTCATTAAGTATACGATAATTTGAAAGACCATCGAGAACCTCTTGTACTGCACGTAAAAGCACCTCCTCATACACTTGAGAGGCAATCACAAACTCTTCTTGCTTGGCATCTAGGCTAGCACTAAGAAATCCTGCATTAAAGAGTGGAAGGCTAAGCGCCGGTCCGTAAGAGCTATTTACGCTGCTCCCCTTAAAAAGCTCCGACGTATGAATCGTCTGGAATCCGACCAATCCCATAAGATCAAGATTGGGATAAAACGCTGCCTTTGCACTTTGAACTCCTAAAGAGGTAGCCTCCACACGCCAGAGCTGAGCAATAACATCGGGACGGTGGGACAGCAAATTGAGCGGCAGCTGCTTTGGCAAAGGAAATGGGGAAAAAGAGTCCATCGCCTTTGAGCTCACCTCAAACTCTTGCAGAAAGTCCCCTGCAAGAAGAGCATTAAGCCGATTTTTTGCGACAGCAACGCCCTGCCCTGCTGCTAGCACCTGTTCTTTTGTGCCATAAAGGCAGCTTTCGGCATGGCGCAAAGAAAGCTCTGTGTCTAGCCCCTTCTCAACGCGTGTTTGGATGAGCTTGCCACATTTCTCTTCGCCTGCCAGCAGGGACTTTGCTAATGCTTGGCGAGTCTCTGACGTCTGATAATAAAAATAAGCTTGAGCGACGCTCACACTAAGAACAAGACGCGAAAGGGCCTCTTCAGCAACTGCAGCTTGAACTTGGCCTAAAGCTGCGTTAAGAGAGCTTCGATGTTTTCCCCACCAATCAATTTCCCATTGACCCGAGAGAGCAACCTCTGTCTGTGTGTAGGAAAGCGGAAACGCCCCTGATTTATCAGCGCCCCCAAATAGCCCCGTTTTTGAGGCGTTGACCCTCATAATATCCCCTTTAGCCTTAAGCAATGGCCAAAGGGGTGTACCAACAGCATCAGACGCTGCTTTTGACAGGCGGATTTTTGATTCGGCCATTGCGATGGTGGGATGTGCGGTCAAGGCTGTTTGAATGCATTTTGTTAATTGAGGATCGTTGAACAGTGTCCACCACTCCTCTGAAAGCCACCCACCATCTTTAAAAGAGTTGCTTGTCAGCGCGCTGTCAACATCTGTTTGAAGCCTTTGAACAGGGACATGTGCAAGATCGGCTATAGGCCGCGAGGGAGTGCAGCCAGTGAAGAGCAGCGCCAGGAGGGAAAGAGTTAACCGCTTACTAATCATAGGAACTTCTTCATAAAGGTGTAAAAAAAATTAATATCACATCGATGCATTGCACAAAATAGAAAGATTGCCTAAACTTATTCCGCTAAAATTGTCGAAGGATCCCGGGGAGAAGGGGCAAGTTCCTAAGAGGCGCCCCGCAAAATTTCTCGCTCAAGTACAAAGAAGCTGAAGAAGCAAAAACCAAAGACTCGCGAGAAGGGCCCAAGGAACGAAAAACAAAGGAAGCTGTTTAAGAAGCTTAAAAACATGTCAACCGTAGCAGTTGTTTTTATTTAGAAGAATCAAGACTGAACCACAAGTACGTCTTGCTAAGACGCACAGATAACAAAAGCTGTAACAGTTCACATACCCCTCCTTCGTCAGTGCATGTGAATTGTTACAAACTTCTTTGTATTTTCTCTGCGTCCTCTCACGCCTCTGTGTTTCAAAAAACTGGCATTAATATTTTTGAAACACAGAGGCGTGAGAGAACACAGAGAGGGAGGAAAGCGGGCAATGCCACTTCAATTGTAAGTCTGCCAAAACACCCCCCCCTTTAAGCGTCAAATCTTTCTTGATAAAATCGCCCTGGGCATGTGAACTGTTACCAAAAGCTTTATAGTCAACAAGAGGTTTACGAATGGAAAGAACTCAATCCGGAGCTGCCCAACAAACATGGGAAACAAATATCAGCATTGCCCAGACAGCTGTTCAAGGAGCTGACCAAATAACCGGCCCAAGAGTCAGCCTAGGAATTTGTCCAAGAACTGACTCAAGAGTCACTTTGGAAGCCGGGAAAACAAGTGCATTTAGTGCATTTATTGGGAGCGTCTTTGCTCAGCAAGCTTCAAGAAACACCGCCACCCCAGCCCCAACCACACTCCAAATCCCCATTCTTAATGCAGACTCCCCTTCTGCACGGTGCTTATGCACTAGCTGTGCACGGTGCTTATGCACTCGCCTTGACACCCTTCTAGGGGAGCTACCGGAAGAGATGCTAGAGGGGCAACCCGCTGAAGAGCCGCTCTCAAAACTTGCCATCTTGCAAATTCTCCAGCTCTTAGAATTACAGCCTCTTCCAATGGAAGAGTTTTTCTTTCAAAAATCCTTCGCTTCCTGCCTGTCCAAACTCGCTTCTTACAGGACAAACCACGAGCACTCCCCTCTTATCCAAGGCTTTGTCGAGAAAGGACTTAAAGGAGCATTAGCCGCAAACAAACCACGGTTCTTAAAATGGATGGCCGTTGTTACGATTCAACACCTAACCGTCGCAAACCCTATAAACGAAGAGCCCTCACTAATTTGGCTCGTGGTCCAAGACCTAGTAAAGATTGGAAGTAATAACGACGACCCTTGCTACGGAATTGCAGCTATCAATCTTCTCAACCTTCTAAAGAGACATAATCAATCGCCAACAATGCTGCAGACATGGCTTCTTGACAACCTCAAAGCCATGCTGAACGATCCTCCCTTCCAGCCCTTAAAAACAGCGCTAATTGTTAACCTCATGCAACTTCATTTAGCTAATGAGGACCCAATCATTGAGAGCCCGTCTCAAAGACGTTACAAAGACATCGTCCACCTCTTCTTTAAGAAAGTCTCTAAGACTGACGTTCAACTTGCAGAGGCGGTTCTTGTTGGTATGGGAAAGGAGCTTGACAGAGAAACCTATTTGACAGAGCTTCTTACCTTCATCAGATCGCAAGTAGCTATTGGATTGATAGGGACTGGGCAAAAATCTCAAAAGGCCATACTTCAAAACGCTTGCAGGCTTCTTCTCAGCCAAACAAAGAGCCTCTCTTTAGACTTTAGCACCACTTCTTCTTCCGAGGATTTTTTCCAGGCCTTTCTTATTGCAGTAACAGAAGCAACGCTTACACTGCTTCATGCCTCTTTTAAAAAAGACGTTGTAACTTTTAGAGAAGAAAACAAAACCGAGATCACTGCCTTGGTGACCTTACTCCAAAAAGTAATCTCTTCTAACTATGAGCTGCTACAACATTTCTCGCCAGAAAGAATAAGCACTGCGGAAGCACTGCTCACCTCTGTTATCGAGGCGCTCAGAAAGCAGGGAATGCCCCCAAGTCTTAAACTTGCAGAGAGCCTTCTTGAGCGGGCCTTTTCTGCCAATATCATTTCAGATGCAGTCTATGAGGCAATACTCTCTAATCTTATCGAAGACTGGAGCCACCATGGTGCTTCAAGCACGATCGAAGCGCTACAAATAAAAGTCCTCTGCCTCTACAGCTTCCTCGGGAAATCAACAAGCGAGTGTTAGTAATAGCAGAGCCCTTTTAACCGTGAAGTGCATCACTTAAGGACAGCAGCTCCCACTAAAAGTTTATTTTTTAACTCCTGAGAGACGGGGCGATTTTATCAAGAAAGATTTGACGCTCACAGAGGGGTGTTTTGGCGGGGCAATCGCATAAAGAAATTTTATGCAGTCTGAACACTTTCGCGCCCTACATTTTAAATTGTGTCCCAGAGGGACACTTGGACCTAGTACAGCGTAATGTAAATAAGTTTAGATTACGCTGCACTGGCCAGGCGGTGGAATGCGAGGGCGTTAGCCCGAAGACATGCAACCCCTGGTCAATATACTCCGCTTAGCTAAAAATGGGAACTTGGACTAGCGCGAAAGCTCCCGTTTTCAGCTAAGCGGAGTATATTTAAGGAGCGAGCTTTGCTCGCTCTTTGGAGTGCTGGGACAAGTCCAACGCTTTTATTAGCCGGGACATGTCCCGGCGTACGCGCTTTTGCCAAAGAACTTTATTGCGATCTTCCGTACAGACCTCGCCAAATCGAGGTCTGATGAAAGCTAGGACATGTCCCAGCACTCCAAAGAGTTCGCTACGCTCACTCCGGAGCGCGCTATCTGAAGTCTTATGGGGAAGCACTTTTCTGTTGCTGCGAAAATTCTCAAACGCCATCCTTAGAGAAACACTTAACCTGAGGCCGGACCTAACTCATGCCCTTCACACTTCAAATCGGAGCAAAAGCTCCTCCTTTTACACTCCTCGCAACAGATGGAAAAAACTATAGCCTTGAAGATTTTGACAGCTCCCCTGTTCTGGTTGTTTTCTTTACCTGCAATCACTGCCCCTACGTCATAGGCTCCGATGAAGTCACTCGCCAAACAGCAGACAAATTCGCGTCCAAAGGAGTCTTATTCATAGGGATCAACTCCAACAGCGAAAACACCAAGCCTGAAGATTCTTTTCCTCTCATGGTCAAAAGGATGGAAGAACAAAAATTCCCCTGGACTTACCTCCGAGACGAGAGCCAAGCCGTCGCAAAGGCTTACGGCGCGCTCCGCACTCCCCATTTCTACGTATTCAATGAAAAAAGAGAGCTTATCTATACAGGACGGGGGATCGACACCCCTCGCGATGCCTCACAAATGAAGGTCAATGACCTTGAGCGCATCCTAGGAGAGCACCTCTCTGGAAAGCCCATATTGACACCTATTATACAGCCAATCGGCTGCAATGTTAAGTGGGATGGGAAGGACGCCCACTGGATGCCAGCTGATGCTTGTGATCTTGTATGAGCTCTTCCAGCGCTTTGAGAATTGTTGTTGTTGGTGGAGGCGCCGCAGGGTTCTTTGCTGCCATCACTGCAAAAGAAAACAACCCCGATGCAAGCGTTGTCTTGCTAGAAAAAACAAGTCAGCAACTTGCAAAAGTACGCATCTCTGGAGGTGGCAGATGCAATGTCACCCACGCCTGCTTCGACCCGCTTTTGTTAACCAAGAACTATCCCAGAGGAAACAAAGCACTCATCGGCCCCTTCCATAAGTTCCAACCACGAGATACAATCGAATGGTTTGAATCGCGCGGAGTTGAGCTTAAAACAGAAGCTGACGGGCGGATGTTCCCCGCTTCAAACACCTCTCAAAGCATTATTACTTGCCTCATGAACGAAGCAGAAAAAAATGGTGTCGTCATCAGGTTAAAACAGCGACTGCAAGAAGTGTCAAAAGCAAACGACCTCTTTCAAGTCATCTTGGCCTCTGGCGAGACCTTAACTTGCGAGCGCCTTCTTATTGCTACAGGAAACAGCTCTGAAGGACACGCCTTAGCTAAGTCTTTAGGGCACTCGATCCACTCTCCTGTCCCCTCCCTCTTTACATTCAACTGCCCCACCTCGCCCCTTCTTGATCTTTCAGGAATTGTTGTTCCTAATGTCGAGATCTCCGTTGCAGGCTCTTCGTTAATGACAACCGGGCCGCTTTTACTCACTCACTGGGGCTTTAGCGGTCCCGCAGCACTTAAGCTTTCTGCATGGAGTGCCCGTCTTCTTCACGAAAAAGAATACCGCGTTTCACTCACAATCAACTGGCTTCCTGCACACACCTTAGAGGCCTTGCAAACAACGCTACTTAACGGAAGAAAAGAAAGGCCCCAAAACAACTTGTGCAAAGAAAACCCCTTCACCCTTCCTAAGAACCTGTGGAACCGATTATTAGAGCTGCAAGGGTTTCGACAAGGGTTTCAAGAGGGGCGGAAGATTGGAGAGCTCTCTAACGATGACATTCAACGGCTAGTTCAGAAGCTTCATGGCGACAGCTACGAAGTGAATGGAAAGACAACGAATAAAGAAGAGTTTGTGACCTGCGGCGGGGTTGACCTTGACGAGGTTCACTTCAAAACAATGGAAAGCCGAATTTGTCCCGGGCTATTCTTTGCGGGCGAAGTCTTGGACATCGACGCTGTCACCGGAGGGTTCAACTTCCAAAACGCCTGGACTACTGGCTGGCTTGCTGGCAATGCTATAGCACACTAAACTACAGCACACTAGGCAATGGGAGTCGCGCTATAGTTTAATGTCGATCCCAGCTAAGTTCGTATTCGCAACAGTCATCAAGTGCAATGATCTCTTGCCTGTTAACAGGCTGCGTAGCCAGAGACTCTAGGTAATCGAGATTGGGCGTTTTTGAAGCTTCGCTTGGAGTCGAGAAAGAAGACCTTCCAAAGGGAATGGAAAAGACAAGACGTCCTTGTCCAATGAATTCAAATCTGGTGTCGTAAGAGCCTATGAGTTCAAGAGTAACATACTCCATAAACCGCGCACCCACACGAGCCCTTCCTCCATAAATATTAGGGTTACACTCGCAATCTTCACGGTAGTAGTAAGGACCTATTGCAGCAAAAAGATCGTACTCAGAATCTCGGTACCATTTTTTTAGGTTTGTCTCAATCTCAAAGTCTACGCCTCTAAGCAGCGTTTCGCTCATACGGAATCTAGCATAGCTCAGAGAAGGATTTGTATAGTGCTTTTCTTCCCATGGGTAGTGCCGTGCAGGGTTGCCTATCGGCAAATAGGTGTTCATTCTTAAATCGTATTCAAGACCGAGCACCTCAAGCCCAATACCAAGCTGATGATATTCCGTCTTCCCATGACGGAAGTCGTAGTAGATGTTTGCACCAAGAACCTTTTCCCACTCAGCATGCAAATATCTTACTCCGCCGCCAATGTTTAAGGCCCACTTAGCGTTGTTAAAGTAATGCCCCCTGAGGTCGAAGAATGGCTCAAAATCCCCCTTTCTAGAAACTCTTTCGTTGCTTGCAAAAAGTCCAAGAGTGGTGTACCCACTATCATAACCAAACCCTTTAGCTTCGATGTGGCTGATGTGTGGGCGCAAAAATAATGACGAGCCTTCTTGAGGTGCGATGATAGGACACTTTCCGCGAGAATGGCCAGACGGTTTAGGAGGGGCATACTTTTCTGAGGGGACAAACCTGTCTGGAGGGATTGTGTTTTCTCCAGCAAATGCTGGCCTGCAGGAGGGAAAGAAACTATCTGAGCTAGCAAAACAATCTTTAGTTGATTTTTTTTCGGCGTCTTTACCGGTTCCTTTGAGCGCTTCTTGAGCAGGAACCACTTCTTTAATTGGATTTTTGGGCAGATGCCTGAAAGCCTCTCTGCTAGATTCTCTGCTAGCCTCTTTGGGTACTGCTTTAGAAGCGTTGATTTTTGATGATGCTTGAGATGATGATTGCGAGTTGGCATCGCCAGACTTAGTAGTAGACTTCGCACTTTTTTTGCCGGCTTTTTTGTCGCCACCTTTGCTATTGTTAGCTTCAGGGGGACGCTCGTTGTCTCTGCAGGAAGGAAGAAAAAAACTAACATCGTCAGCGTCAGGATCGATGCCAGTCACCGAGGATGTGGCCGCATTAGAAGCGCGTAATTGCGATCCAGGTTGCGATCCAGATTGCGCTCCCGACTGGGCCCTTGACTGAGAGGCCCCGGGCTGACTTCCATCAGAGCCATAAGGAAAGTGTGCCGTCGGTTTGGTTGCTGGTAGACTTTGTAGCCACAAGCAGCCTGCTAACGCAAAAAAACAAGCTGCTAATTTTAACGGTCTCACACCAGCTCCTTAAAAACTGCGCTACTTCTACTAAACCACTTTTCGCCAATGTTACTAAGACCCAATCTGCTGTGCTATTGGCGCTATAGTGACATAAGCAACAGGTATTGCGTTCCCAGATGCTGGCGAATTACTTGCTAGAAAAATCGCATGAGCAGATTTAATAACATCCCCTGTAGCATTCACTATAGAAAAGGTTGTTCCTTTAGCGGTGTCAAACAACACCGAGATTGAGAGCATGTTTTCATCTGAGGCTATCAGAAGTTGACTGCCATCAAGAATCGTATCGCCCTGTTTAATTGCAACAGCTCCAGTGCCCCCTTTTAAGTCTAATGCCACTCCATAGTGAATCATATACAGCCCTTGAGGCAGCGTAAACACACCATCTTTATAAGAAATGCCACCACTAAGAGTTTGGGTGGGAAATAATATAGTAGCATTGTCCTCAACAGAGGTGCCTCCAACCTTAAGGAAAGCATGCCCATGCTGAGCGGTGACTGGAACAGGTGAAGGTCCAGCCGGTCCGGTTGCGCCCGCTGGACCTTTGGCTCCCACTGGACCTGTGGCCCCCGTTAGACCTGTGGCTCCCGTTAGACCTGTGGCTCCCGTTAGACCTGTGGCTCCCACGGCACCTGTGGCTCCCGTTAGACCTGTGGCTCCCACTGGACCTGCTGGCCCCTGTATTCCTGGAGGGCCCGGGGGGGGGCACTTTTTGCAGGAGAAAATGTCATCTATAAGGGATGATCTAAGCGGTGTTTTTTCATCAGCAATCGCGTTTGATATCGGAGCGGAAATCAACAATGCGGCCACAGTCGCTAAAAGTACTCTAACCATCTTTCAATCCTTAACTGAATAAATTTTTATACTATTACACGCTGCGAAATTGTCGCTAACAGGGCTGTAGAAAAGGAGTTCCCTCTACAAAAAAAAACTGGATCAACACTATATTCATCTTATCTGAATTTGCAAGAAAAAAATGTAACCCCTTGCAACCAACCGCCCTTACAGGTTGCTACTCTTAAGCGCTGTAATTATATACTCCTCGTGCTTGACAGCGTTTAGCTTAGCGCCCGCTTAAGGAGCGAGCGGCAGCGTTGCTCTTTGGAGTGCTGGGACAAGTCCAACGCTTTGTTAGGACTCGACCTGTCGAGTCCACTGAACCTTAGCAAGCGAACCTGTGTGTCTGCCCCTCGACATGTCGAGGGCTGGTGAAAGCGTTGGACATGTCCCAGCACTCCAAAGAGTTCGCTTCGCTCACTCCTTAAACCCAACTGAGTTAAACGTTATCTGCCAGCTCTATTTTTTAAAGTAAGAGTCCCAGCGCTGTAATTATATACTCCTCGTAGTTGAAAACGGGAATTTGGGCCACCTAAGGTCTGGGATTCAGATGGAACCAACGCAAACGTTTGTTAATGGGCAGTCTATAATCCCAGGGCGGGACGCCCTGGTTACACACTAAAGACAAATGGGCTGTCAGGATGGGCGTAAATAACTTATTTAAAATGTTTTAAATAAAAAAATAGTTTGCAAAAATCACACTATTTGGTTATCATTTAGCCAGCTTTTGTAAAACCCGCCTATTCTTTTGAAAAGTCGTGTTACAAAGTTCTTTTACACCCACACACAAAGTGAACAAACATGACTTTCAAAGATTTAGACGACGCAGCCAAAGACACTATCAAGCAAGAGACAACTAAACAAGACACAACCGGCGTAACTTTCAAAGATTTGAACCTAGCCCCCGGTATTCTTAAAGTCCTCGAAGAAATCGGCTACGAAAAACCAACTCCTATTCAAGAGCAAGCCATTCCAAAGATCCTAGAAGGTCTTGACATCCGCGCTTCTGCCCAAACAGGAACTGGCAAAACAGCCGCCTTTATTCTCCCTACATTAAACAAACTAATGGGCCCAACAACCCTAACAGGCAGAGGCCCTCGCGTTCTTGTTTTAGTTCCTACACGCGAACTTGCATTGCAAGTAGCCGCCGAAACAATCAAGTACAGCAAGTACCTCTCTCGCATGAGAACTGTTTGTATTTTTGGAGGCGCACCCTACCCGATCCAAAACAGAGAGCTTTCTCGCCCTTACGAGATCCTCGTTGCAACACCTGGCCGCCTCATTGACCATCTTGAGCGCGGACGCATCGACTTCTCACGTTTAGAGATGCTCATCCTCGATGAAGCTGACCGCATGCTCGATATGGGGTTCATCGATCCTGTAGAACAAATTGCTGCAGCAACTCCTAGATCACGTCAAACATTGATGTTCTCTGCAACCCTTAAAGGGAGCGTAATGAACCTCTCTAGAAGCCTTCTAAAGAACCCAATCGACATCAGCGTTACTGCCGACACTGTAAAACACGAAAACATCGAACAACGCCTTCATAACGTCGATGGCCTCGATCACAAAAACCGTCTTCTAGACCATATTTTAAGCGATCCTACGATCAACCAAGCAATCGTCTTCACCTCAACAAAGCACCATGCTGACCAGCTCGTAGACCAACTCTACAGCCAAGGGCACCATGCAGCAGCACTTCATGGCAACATGAACCAGCGTCAACGCACACGAACAATCACGGAACTCCGTCAAGGAAAAATCCGCGTTCTCGTTGCAACAGACGTTGCTGCAAGAGGAATTGACGTTCAAACAATTACTCACGTTATCAACTTTGACCTGCCAAACAACGCAGAAGACTACGTTCACCGCATTGGCCGTACAGGACGTGCCGGCGCTAACGGAATCGCTCTTTCATTCGTTGCTTCTAAGGATCAGCAGTCGATCAGACGCATTGAGCAGTTTACTGGCCAAAAGATTACCGCCCACGTAATCCCAGGCATGGAGCCTTCCCTCAAGCTAAGATCACGAGCAAACCCTTCAACAAGAAACGGCCAAAAGCCAAGATTCTTCGCCAACAGAAGATCTTCTTACTAAAATAATAAGCTTTCGAAAGGAAGCTTATTAGAAGTTCAACATGACTGCTACCGAAGCCTCACCGCTTTGGTAGCAGTTTTTTTTTGCCCCACAGGCTTAAAATATAATTTGACATCTCAAAGGATTAGACTTACTATTTAATTAAGTGGTGGATCTAACTTGGCATTGCTGTATAATTATTTGTTTGATTATTCTTTATTCTTTCTGTGTCTCTGCGTTTCAAATATTTTAATATTAAATTTTTGAAACACAGATGCGTAATATGTACTCCTCGGTGACGATCGGCAAAGGAATATTTATGGTTCAGAAAGTTACCACCGGCGGCGACAAAATCATTCAGTGCCTCGAACGCGAGGGCGTGGAGGTCGTGTTCGGCTACTCCGGCGGCGCCGCGATGCCGATCTTCGACGCGCTGGTCGATTCGCGCATCAAGTTCGTGCTCGTCAGGCATGAACAGGGAGCCACCCATATGGCCGATGGCTACGCCCGCGCCACAGGCAAGCCTGGCGTCGTTCTGGTGACGTCGGGCCCGGGCGCAACCAACTGCGTCACGGGACTGCTCACGGCGCTGATGGACTCGGTGCCGATGATCGTGCTCACCGGCCAGACCATCACCTCAATGCTCGGCAAGGACGCCTTCCAGGAAGCGGACGTGACCGGCATCACATATCCAGTCGTGAAGCACAGTTATCTGGTCAAGAACGCCGATGATATTCCGCGCGTCATGAAGGAAGCCTTTCATATCGCCACCACGGGAAGGCCTGGACCGGTGCTGATCGACCTGCCGAAGGACATCACCCAGGGACCATGCACGGCGCCATTTATCGACACAGTAAACCTGCCGGGCTACTATGTGCCTGCCCATCCCGACAGCGCGCTGCTGTGCAAGACCGCCAGCCTCCTGATGAAGAGCCGCAAGCCAGTGCTGTACGTGGGCCACGGCGCCGTGATCTCGAATGCCGGCGCGGCGATTCTGGAACTGGCAAAGGCACTCAACGCACCGATCGTCAACACGCTGCTCGGTAAGGGCGCGTGCGCGGAGGATCACCCGCTGCACTTGGGCATGCTCGGCATGCACGGGACGGCCTACGCCAACCGGACAGTGGAGCACTGTGACCTGATCATGGCAATTGGCGCGCGGTGGGACGACCGCATCACGGGCAAGCTCTCGGGATTCTGTCCCGACGCGGTCAAGATTCATATCGACATCGACGTGGCGGAGTTCAACAAGGTGGTCCGTCCCGATGTGACCATGGCCGCCGACGCGCGGCTGGCCATCGAGGCACTAGTGCCACTAGTGGGGCCTCTCGACACGGCCGACTGGCTCAAAGAGATCGCCGGCTGGCGCAAGCAGTACCCACTGAAGTATGCCAAGAAGGGCGGCCTGCGCGCGCAATATGTCGTGGACCGGCTCGACAAGCTCGGCGGACGCGACTGCATCATCACGACCGACGTCGGCCAGCACCAGATGTGGGCGGCGCAGTTCTGTCTCACCACGAAGCACCGCCACTGGATCTCCAGCGGAGGCGCCGGGACGGTGGGGTTCGGATTTCCAGCGGCAATTGGCGCGGCCATGGCAACAGGTAAACCCGTCTGGGCCATCGTCGGCGACGGCGGCTTCCAGATGACCCTCTGCGAGCTGGCTACCGCGAAGCTCCAGAAGGTGCCGGTGAAGATCCTGATCATCAATAACAGCTACCTGGGCATGGTTCGCCAGTGGCAGGAGCTCTTCTTCGATAACCGCATCTTAGGGGCGGACCTCGAGGGCAATCCTGACTTCATCAAGCTCGCTGCGGCCTACGACATTCCAGCCAAGCGCATTACACGCGCGGGCGACGTGGACAAGGCCATCAAGTGGGCGATGGCCTATAACGACGGACCCTGCCTGATTGAGGCCGAGGTGGTGAAGGATGACAACGTCTTCCCGATGATCCCGAGCGGAGCACCACTCTCGGAAATGCTCACCGAGAAGCCGAAGGCCAAGATGAAGAAACCGACGGGGTCGACGTAGCGGGCGCGGCGCCTCTTGTCCTTGTTTTTACTTTTCGAGGTTTTCATGCCATTCAACACTGAAACGCGCGGCATCCAATTCGAATTCGATCCCGGAAAGCCCCCCCGTCGTCGGGAGGTCGCCGCGGCCGTCAAGCCGCCGCTCCACACGCTCTCGCTGCTTATGCGCAACAAACCGGGCGTCCTCGTGCGCATCTCGCTTGTCTTCTCGCGACGCGGCTATAACCTGGAGTCGCTGGTCTTGTCGCCGGCGCTCTCCGTCGAGGGCATGGACGCGATGCCTGGAGAGTTCTCGCGGATGACGATCACCTGCTCGGGGGATCCCGATAGGCTCGAGCAGATCATCAAACAGATCGAGAAGCTGATCGACGTGGTGCATGCCATCGATTACACGGGCAAAGCGGTGATCGAAACCGAAGTGGTCCTCGTGAAACTCAAGGCCAGCCTGAGCGGGCGCACCGAGATTCTCCAGATCGCCGAGAGCTTCAAGGCGACTGTCGGGGACTTCGGGTTGGAGTCGGTCATCCTCCAGTGCGCGGCGGAGACCGAGAAACTCGACGTGTTCATCGCGCAGCTCACCCCCTTCGGCATCATCGATCTGGTGCGCTCAGGCAAGATCCTGATGATATACTCCTCGTAGCTGAAAATGGGAACTTGGACGGCGCCAAAGCCCCGGGGCTGAACGATCGCAAGCGCCCTTTGTATTTCTAATACTAAGGCACTTGCGATCGTTCAGCCGCGGGAGCTTTCGCGCTAGTGCAAATTCCCGTTTTCAACTACGAGGAGTATATACTCCGCTTAGCTGAAAATGGGAACTTGGACGGCGCCAAAGCCCCGGGGCTGAACGATCGCAAGGGCCCTTTGTATTTCTAATACTAAGGCACTTGCGATCGTTCAGCCGCGGGGCTTTCGCGCTAGTGCAAATTCCCGTTTTCAACTACGAGGAGTATATACTCCTCGTAGCTGAAAACGGGCCGTTCAAGTACTGAGGGTCAAGAGTACCAGTGTCATGCTGTAAGGCTGCAATTACAATTATGCGGGCAAAGCTCGTCTAAATCACTTCTCCAGCTGCTTATCGAAGCTCACCTTCGTTTCTTCATAAAGAAGTGCGAGCTGCTCTAATTCAGCAAAAAGCAAATCAAGCTTTCTTTTCTTATCGTCGATAGTCCTCGAAAGCGTTGCAATTGCAAGGCCATCTCCCTTTTGAGAAAGGGCTATGAGATCATGAACGGCTTTCTCGTTTTCTTGATCGAGTGCCATAACTTCAGCTTCAATCCGGTCCATCTTCTTCTGAATCGGCTGTAGAGCCTTTGATTTGCTATTAATAAGCTCTGTCCGCTTTTGTTTATTTTCACGCCGCTCTTCTGGCTTGAGCTTTACTTTTACCGCCTTCTCACTCCCCTGCTCCCAACCTTCTTTCTCCAAGAATTCCTCATACCCTCCCAAGAAAAGATGTTGATTTCCTTGATGGCAGATCACAAACTTTGAAGGGACTTGCCGCAAAAACATTTCACTGTGGGTTACAATAACAACTGCCCCTTCAAATGAATCTAGGGCCATTAAAAGCGCCTCGATAGACTCCATGTCCAAGTGGTTCGTCGGCTCATCAAGCAGCAGCAGGTTGCAAGGAGTTGCGAGGATTTTCCCTAAGAGAACGCGGCTGCGCTCACCTCCAGACAGCACAGAGATCTTTTTCTTTGCGTTATCATCAGAAAACATCATGATCCCGCAAATCCCCCTAACCTCCGTAAAGGTCATTCCAGGACGAACAGAGGCGATCTCCTCTTCCACTGTCATATTAGGGCGAAGACGTTCAATGTTCGTTTGTCCAAAATAACCAATCTTCGCGTTATTTGAAGCCCTAACAGTGCCCTGATCAGGCTCAAGCTCCTGAGCAATAAGACGGAGAAATGTCGACTTTCCACGCCCGTTTTTTCCAACAACTGCAATCCGGTCATTCTTTTCAATCCGAAGACTAAAATTCTGAATAATAGGAGTCTCGCGCTCATAGGCAAACGAGACCTCATTCACCTCCAAAAGCTTCTCTCCGGGTAAAGGGGCATACGAAAAATCAAAATCGAGATGGTGAAGCTGGGCAAGCTGTTCCAAAACAGGCATTCTTCCAATGGCTTTGGTCCTAGAGCGCGCCTGCCCCGCCTTACTTGCTTTTGCCCCAAAACGATCAACAAACGACTGGAGATGGTCTCTTTTTTTCTCCATATTCATGCGCGTCCGCTCATAGATCTCTTCTTCTTGTAAGAGCTGGGTGTAGAATTTCTCTGTTCCCCCCTCAGTCTTACGGATCCCTTTTCGATGAACTCCGAGTGTGTGCGTTGTCACGCTATCCATGAATTCGCGATCGTGGGAGATAATAATCAGCTCGCCTTTCCAGCTGCGCAAAAACCGACCAAACCAGCGGACAGAAACAATATCAAGGTAGTTTGTAGGTTCATCCAAAAGTAGACAGTCAGGCTCACCAACAAGCACCTTTGTAAGATGAATACGGAGCTGATATCCCCCAGAAAACTTCGCAGGAGAGGCGTAAAGATCCTCTTCCTTAAATCCTAGACCAAAAAGGATCTTCTCTACTTTATGCAGCTGGTCTTCATCCTGCGGGCGCAAACCTAAAGCCGCCTCTTGAAGCACTGTCTCTTGGGTGAACTTAAGATGCTGATTCAAGTATCCAATCGAATAAAACTTAGGCGCAGAAATTATTCCCCCATCAGGCTTTTCTTCTCCGGTAATCATTCGCAAAAGGGTTGTCTTTCCTGAACCGTTACGCCCTATCAGGCCACACCGCTCTCCCTTATTTAACTTAAATGAGAGCCCTTCGAGGACCGTCTCCCCCATGTAGCTCTTGTTTAACCCTTCAACCTGAATCATAATTAGACCTCTTTCTTCATTTCTGGCATATTCTGCTCAGTCTTAATCAAACTTAAAACCTATGAGGTAGCTATGATGCAACAGTGGATATTTCGTGTCGCTATTTTTGCTATAAGTTTCCTACTTTTTCAATCTATTCAAGCAACGGAGAGTGCTCAAATGAGCAAAACTGAACAAAAAAAACCAGCAGAAAACGCAAGCAGCCGGCCTGTTGTTCTTATTGAAACAAACCAAGGGACTTTTGAGGTCACTTTGTCCCCTGATATTGCCCCAAAAACCTGTGAAAACTTTATCGGCCACGTCAATGCCGGTTATTACAATGGACTCATCTTCCACAGAGTCATTCCAGGCTTTATGATTCAAGGGGGAGATCCCACAGGAACAGGCAGTGGCGGAGCGTCCATCTGGAAAGATGAACCTAAATTTAAGGATGAATTTAGCCTTAAAGTTAAGTTTGACAAGCCGGGGATCCTTGCGATGGCCAATGCAGGCCCAAATACAAATGGAAGCCAGTTTTTCATCACGACAGTCGCGACCCCTCACCTTAATCAGCGTCATACGATTTTTGGTGAAGTTACAAAGGATTACAGCACAATAACAAAAATTGAAAAAACAAAAACAGGTAATGGCACCCGCCCTATTGAAGATCAAAAGATCATCAAAATGACTGTAAAACAGTAAGCAAAGAAGGCGCTAGTAAAGAAGTTACTAGTAAAAACTTAGCCCCTGATCTACTCTCTTGGGTAACCAGGTGGGCAGGTTAGGGGGCTAAATAATTAACAGGCGACCTATGTTTCGTGTTTTATTGCTCATAAGCCTGCTTCTCGCCCCCGCTGTCTACGCCTCTAATAACACGGTTCGCCGCATAGGCGACCTTGGGCAGGTGGCTCTTCCTGTCACAGCACTAGCAATGACCTGGGCATTTGATGACCTCGGCTTTGAAGAAGATAACGGCTTCATGCAACTAGCAAAAACCTTTGCCCTGACAGAGATCACAACACACTCATTAAAATACACTGTCGAAAGCAAGCGCCCTAACGGTGAAAAGCACTCATTCCCCTCCGGACACACAGCAGCAGCGTTTGCTGGTAGCGGATTCATTCAAAAACGTTATGGCTGGGAATACGGCATTCCCGCTCATCTTCTTGCCGCTTTTGTCGGCTACTCACGCGTAGAAATTAAAGCCCACTGGGCAAGCGATGTCATCGCTGGAGCTGCTATTGGCCTCTTCTACAACTACATCTTCACAACACCCTTTAACGCCCCTTCTCACGTCTATCCAGTCGTGACCTCAAATAGCGTTGCAATTGCCTGGCAAGGAAGTTTTTAAGGGCAAATTCTAAAGAGTGATCCAGCCACTTACAATGGCAGCAAGAGTCATTGAGGCAATCACAATCCAAAGACAAAAGCCCTGCAATAAAGGCCCAACCCCCATCGTATAGAAAGCGCTACGGTCAAGGCTTGCTCCGATAAAAAACAGCGCAAGGATAATCATGTGCTCGGCAATCCCTCTGACAAAAAGGCCTGCATGATGGAAAGCCGGAATCCACGTGACAATAGCCGCAGCAATGACAAACCCGAGGATGAACCACGGCTTTCTAGTTTTTCTCTGCGGCCCCTCCCCTTTTTGCTTTCTTGAATAAACAGCAGCAATGATGAGCGTAATGGGAATAATCCAAAGAGCTCTTGCAAGCTTAACCGTTGTAGCCACATCCAGAGCATGCTGACCATACTGTACAGAAGCTCCCACCACAGAGCTTGTGTCATGAATAGCAAGGCCGCACCAAAGACCAAACTGCGTTTCATCCAACCCAAAGAGATGTCCGAGCTTAGGAAAGACAACAAGAGCTACGGCATTTAAAATGAAAATAGTTGCAAGAGCCATCGATATATCATGACTCTTAGCATGGATGACAGGAGCAATAGAGGCAATGGCACTCCCGGCACAAATCGCCGTCCCCCCACCAATTAAGAGAGACGCATCTGAAGGGGTCTTGAAAAGGCGTCCCAATGCACGGTTGATTAATAAAGTCAAAGAGATGCCGATAACGGTATACCCAATCCCGTACAAGCCAACCCTGGCCACTGTAACAAGGTTCATCCCAGCTCCAAGCCCCATAACAGCATAGCCAAGCAGCAGCGGCGTTACCTTCTGAACAAAGCTCCCAAGGGGATTGCCAAACACCATTACAAACACAATGCCCGCAACAAGAGCGATGGCCGGTTGCATCAGTTTAGTAGCGGGAATCAGAAAGGGCAAAGCAAACAGGAGGGCGGCAATCAGGCAAAAAAGAAGCTGCAAAAGGCGTGTTTTCAAAAGGACTCTTCCTAAAAACCGGTAATGCTCACCACAGAGACGTGAAGGAAAATACGAAAAAGACAGGTTTTAAAGAGCGAGTGAAACGAGCTCCTTAGAACTTCTCTCTCTCATATTTTCTCTAAGACAAAAGGCTCAAAGACTTATGCAGAGCAGAGTTCGCTCTCGCAGCTTGGTTCGCCTGCCTCAGCTTCTTCTTGCTTCTGAGGCTTAGAAAAGTCAGCTTCGTGCCAAGGGTAACTATTTAGCAACTCAAGAATTTCAGGAATCGACTTTGAACGGTTGATCGACTCGCGAAGACCCCGAACACCCTGTCCATTGCGCAGGAACCAGCAACCTACTCTTCGGGTGTCAAATATCGCCTTACGCTCATCCTGATAGGCGATGATGTGCTGCACGTGCTCTAAAAGTGCATCTCTGAAGTGAATTGCTGTACGTGTTATGGGAGGCTCTCCAGCAAAATGGCGATGGATATCTTCGATAAGCCAAGGCTGTCCCATCATCCCGCGCGCTAGCAAGATCGCATCACAACCGGTATCGATAAAGATTTTTTCAGCACTTTGAACATCCACAATGTCCCCATTACCAATGACTTTAATGTTCTTTGCCACTTGCTTACACTCGCGGATATAATCCCACACTGCCGGCCCTTTATAGCCTTGAGAGCGCGTTCTGCCATGAATACAAATTGCTGCTGCGCCCGCCTCTTCCGCAATGCGGGTCACCTGCGGAGCTACGATGCTATTAGCATCCCATCCCACGCGGATCTTGACGGTGACAGGGATCTTTACAGCTGCGACCATATTCGAGATGATCTCTCCGATTAGGTCGGGATTTTTAAGCATTCCAGAGCCGCTTCCATCCTTTGTGACCTTATCGACTGGACAGCCGCAGTTTAAATCAACGACGTCAAAGCCCAAGTCTTCAATGATTTTGGCACACTCGGCTGCAAGTTCTGGCTTGCTGCCGCAAAGCTGCCCGCCAATAGGGTGCATAGAGGGGTCAAAGTCGAGGTAGCGGTAGGTCCCGGGATGATTACGCACTAGAGCGTCCATCTTGACCATTTCACAGTAGACAAGGCCAGGCTGATACTTAACTGCCATCTTCCGGAAAGGGACGTCGGAGCAACCTGCCAAGGGGGCGCAGAAGACATTGGAAGGCAAAGAAAGGTTGCCAAGAGAGAAGGGGCGCTTTAAAGACATATACTCCTAGTAGCTGAAAATGGGAACTTGGACGGCGCCAAAGCCCCGGGGCTGAACGATCGCAAGTGCCCTTTGTATTTCTAATACTAAGGCACTTGCGATCGTTCAGCCGCGGGAGCTTTCGCGCTAGCCCAAATTCCCGTTTTCAACTACGAGGAGTATATACTCCTAGTAAAAGCAAAAAGTATAACCAATGGGCAATAAAAATTTTGGCTATTTTAAATGGTTTTTACTAAGATTTCAATTGAAATAAGAAAAAGTAAGTATTTTAAAGAATAAACAGGTTGCCCCCACATGAAGGTAACGTGGGCCGCCTAAGGCCTCCTATTTACGTATGTTTTGCTTGACAACGTTTAACCCAGCAATGCTTAAGGAGCAGGGCGTAAGCGAAGCTCTTTGGAGTGCTGGGACCTGTCCAACGCTTTGTTAGGACTCGACATGTCGAGTCCACGCAGCCCTAACAAGCCACAGTTTCGTACAGTCCTCGACATGTCGAGGACTGATGAAAGCGTTGGACTTGTCCCAGCACTCCAAAGAGCTTCGCTTACGCTTCCGCTCCGGGCATGCTAACCAACAATCGTTAAACAGGTTAAGCGCAGACAATGGCGTGGCGGTGACACATTCCTGAAAGGAAGTTCCAGAGCGCATCAAGAACTTTGCCTGCTGCAAGGCGGACATCATCCATCCGGCCAGGCTGCACATGCTCACCAAGAAGAGCGCGCTCTTGAGCCGCATGCTTTTTATCAGCTGCGATATGAACGCGGAAGTACTTCCAATCCTTTGGACTTGTCATTCCATAAAACTTCTTGAGACCCTCAATTTTAGATGTGCAAATCGAAGGGATCTGGCTCTCGTAAGCATACAAAGCAGCGACCCCTTCAGCCACGGTCTGCTTGCCACAGATGCCGCGGAAAGTCGTTATCAACTCTTTAATCTCTGAGTTTGGCTGATGCGCATTAAGTTCTTCCTCAGTAACGCCCAAAGAAAGAGCAAAGTTTCTCCAAAGATCTGGGTGGTTAGGAGAGCCAGCTTCCTCTTCAATAAGGTTTTGAAGAAGAATCTTTCTGGTTGCTGCATCTTCGGTGTGCGCATGGATTGCTGAGATATATGTAGGGAACGCTTTAACGTGGTGATAGTACTCTTTAGCATACTCTTTAAGGCACTCAATAGACAGCTCCCCTCTTGACCAAGCTAAATAAAAAGGATGCGCCAAAAGGTGTTTTTGTTGAATTTGCTCATCAAGTCCCTGAAGAAAAATCTCATTTTGCATTGCCATATTTCGCTCTCTGTTAAAAAGATTTAAATAGTTTACTGACTTTTGCCAACTATGCATCGAGTAACTTTTAATAGCCAATTTTTATCGACCAATCTATCCTCACAAAAAAGGAAGTGCAGGAGGGCATCATGTCTCAAGGTGTTTTTGATGGAAAAAAGCTCGTTTTATCAGAAAAAGAATGGAAGGCTCTACTAAGTCCTAAACAATTTGCTGTTTTGCGTGACAACGGAACAGAGCCACCATTTAGGAACGAATACTGTGCCAACCACCAAAAAGGTGTTTACCTCTGCGGCGGCTGCTCCCTTTCTTTGTTTAGCTCAGAAACAAAATTTGACTCTGGCACAGGATGGCCAAGTTTTTGGGCGCCGATCAATGAACAAAACGTCTCATGCCAAAAAGACAACAAGCTTGGCATGACAAGAACGGAAGTTCATTGCAGCAGATGCGAAGGGCATCTTGGTCACGTTTTTGATGACGGGCCAAAGCCTACAGGAAAGCGGTACTGCATGAACTCCGCCGCCTTAAAATTTCAAAAATAAAAGGTCTGTTATCTTCCTGGGATAGACTCGTAGCTGATTTTTTTGTCTGAGAGCTCAAAGAGCAACGCTATCGCTTAGCTTCGGACGCCTCCCACGTTGAAAGCGAAGTTGTTCGTCTGGTTAGCGCATGAGGTTTAGCGCTGAGCCAGCTTTAAACCAAGCGACCTGATCCCCGTTCATCGTGTGCTTTACTAGCACCTTATCCTCACTGCCATCACTGTGTTTAAAGATGACTGTTAAATCCTTAGCAGGAGCCAGAGCTGCTAGATTGATAATGCTCACCCTATCATCTTCACGCGCTTTATCATAATCCGCAGGGTTAACGAAAACTAAAGGAAGAACCCCTTGCTTTTTCAGGTTAGTTTCGTGAATGCGGGCAAATGACCTCACAATAACCGCAGCAGCCCCCAGAAAACGTGGAGACATCGCCGCATGCTCGCGAGAGCTCCCCTCACCATAGTTTTCATCTCCAATAGCCACCCAACGAAGCCCCTCAGCTTTGTATTCACGGGCCACCTTCTGAGGCTCCGAATACTCACCTGTCAGCTGATTTTTAACACTCCCCGGCTTGTCATTAAACGCTGAGACAGCACCCAAGAACATGTTATTCGAAATGTTATCTAGGTGTCCTCTGTACTTCAGCCATTTACCCGCAGGGCTAATATGGTCTGTGGTGCATTTCCCCTTTGCTTTAAGAAGTAGTGGCAAGGCGCTATAATCCTTACCATTCCACGCCTTTAAGGGTTCTAAGAGCTGTAATCTTTCTGACTTTGGATCCACCACAATCTGAATCTTTCCCCCATCAACAGCCGGAGCCTGATAGCCAACATCTGCCGGCGCAAACCCATTTCTTGGCAAGTCGTCGACAACAGGAGGCGCTTTCAATCTAATCCTAACACCGCCACCCGCCTCAAATTCATCCTTCAAGGGATTGATATCCAAACGACCCGCTAAGGCATAAGCCATAACCACTTCAGGCGAGCCAATAAAGCTCATCGTCGCATTGTTCCCATCGTTGCGCGCAGGGAAGTTACGGTTGTAACTGGAGATGATCGAGTTGACCTCGCCTGGTTTAATATCATCGCGCTTCCACTGACCAATACAAGGGCCACAGGCGTTAGCCATGACTGTTGCTCCTGCTTTTTCAAGGCTTTCCATTTGGCCATCCCGTTTGATGGTCTGGAAAATCATTTCACTTCCTGGCGTAATCATCAGAGGCGTCTTCGTCTTCGCCTTCTTCTCAACAGCCTGGCGTGCTACATCCGCTGCTCTGGAGATGTCCTCGTACGAACTGTTCGTGCAGCTCCCAATCATCGCCGCCTTAAGCACAACGTCGTACCCCTTTGCTTTTGCATCCGCTGCCATCTGAGAAACCGGTCTAGCCAGATCTGGCGTGTGCGGCCCTACGACATAAGGCTCAAGAGTGTCGAGGTCAATCTCAACAACTCTGTCATAATACTTTTTCGGGTCAGCTTCACACTCTCTATCTGGCTCAAGTAGATCGACATTCTTATCGGCAAGATCAGCTATCTCTGCACGCTTAGTGGCACGCAAATATCTTCCCATCGAGAGGTCATAGGGGAAAAGTGAAGTGGTCGCCCCAATTTCTGCTCCCATATTCGTGATTGTCCCCTTTCCCGTGCAACTCAAAGTGCGAGCCCCAGGGCCGATGTATTCGATAATAGCGTTTGTGCCGCCACTAACTGTAAGCACTTGAGCCACCTTAAGAATGATATCCTTAGGAGAGCTCCAGCCGCCGAGCTTCCCCGTAAGGAAAACAGCGATGCGTTTGGGATGCTTCACAACCCAAGGCATGCCAGCCATCACATCGACAGCGTCAGCGCCGCCAACACCGCAAGCCACCATTCCAAGGCCCCCAGCATTTGGCGTATGTGAATCTGTTCCAATCATCATCCCGCCCGGAAAGGCATAATGCTCAAAAACCACTTGATGAATGATGCCCGATCCTGGCCTCCAGAATCCGATCCCAAATTTTTGCGAAGCTGAAGCTAAAAAGTTATAGACCTCTTTGTTCACATCATTAGCAGCAGCAAGATCTTTGACAGCCCCCTCATGAGCCTGGATCAGATGGTCACAGTGAATTGTTGAAGGAGCCTTAACTCTTGCAATCTCTGCCTGCGTGAACTGCAAAATAACCATCTGAGCAGTTGCGTCTTGCATGGCAATTCGGTCTGGGCGCAGCTCTAAAAACCCATCTCCCGGCTTCAGCTCCTGGCTTTTAGGTTTGTCAAGATGACCAAAGAGGATCTTTTCGCTAAGAGTGAGCGGGCGTCCTAACCGTTTCCGAATAACCTCAAGGTTCTTACGAATAGTCGCATAGACATTTTCTACCATTTCAGGGGTCGTTTCAACAGTAAGCATCCCGCTCTCCAAAAATTATAAACACTTGTTGTAGATATACTCCTCGTAGTTGAAAATGGGAATTTGGACTAGCGCGAAAGCTCCCGCGGCTGAACGATCGTAAGTGCCTTATTATTAGAAATACAAAGGGCACTTGCAATCGTTCAGCCCCGGGGCTTTGGCGCCGTCCAAGTTCCAATTTTCAGCTACGAGGAGTATATAACCGGTTGAAGGGATAAAATACCCCCATTTTCAGGAGCAAAGTTTAAGAGGCCAGATGTCCATTCTCGATAAAATAGCCAAGATTGAAGCGTTGATCCAAAGAGCCTCCTCTGAAGGAGAGCGCAATGCTGCCAGGTTAGCAAAAGAGCGGGTGCTTGCACTGCTTATGCAACAGCAAGATCAAAAGACTAAAGAACAAGAACGGAAAGAGGAAGAACCTAGAGAATATAAGATCTCTACAGGCAACTCCTGGAAAAAACGCCTATTTGTGGCTCTCTGCAGTAAACACGAGCTTCGCACCTACCGCTATTACAGACAAAAGCATACGAACACTTGCGTTCGTGTGGCCAAGACATTCATGGACAAGATCCTCTGGCCAGAGTTTCAGCAGTACTCAAAGCTTCTTGAGGAGCTTGTCGAAGAAATTCTTAAAGAGCTCATCACAAAAATCCATGCATCTGAAGAGGAAGAAGTTATCGTTACCGCCGAACTTGACCACAGCATGCTTAGCTTATAGCGCATAGCAAACAAAGCAAAGTTCCTTGCTAGCATAGTCTGGAGCGAGCGAAAGCGAAGCTCTTTGGAGTGCTGGGACTTGTCCTAGCTTTCATCAGCCATCGACATGTCGAGGGCTGCACGAAACCGTGGCTTACTAAGGTTGAATGGACTCGACATGTCGAGTCCTAACAAAGCTAGGACAAGTCCCAGCACTCCAAAGAGCTTCGCTTTCGCTCGCTCCTGGCTGTGTTAGCAAAGAGCTTCGTTGCCACGCAGAGTTTTATCTTTTAAGTAACTCGAGGTCGTGGCTTTCCGGTTCTAGCTCAACGTGCTGGTTCTGCCCGGACGAAACACCAAAATACTTAAATACTGTAACGATAAGATAATCGATGGCAACTCTGATATCGCTTGCTGCATTGCCAGAAAAGGCTGCGCTCCCACTCCACAGAGGATCCGATGAAGAAGCATGCTCCTTCATTCCCTCTTTTTCATACGAGCGACCAAATACATCAATATGCAATGAGCTAGTGTATAAAGTTCTTTGCTCTGGAGTGTAAACGGTTGTTCCTGATCCTTGCGTATAAGACTGAACCTGACTCTCGCCGAGTCCTTTATGGCTTATAATGCCGTAAGTCGTTTGCGTCTCTCCTGGTACATAACGAGGCACACTCACAAGCTTTTCTTTGCCTTCCGTTTTGGTGGTAAAGTAGAGCAGATAATCGGCCTCAACCTTTCTCCCGGCGTTGTACCCTTTTAGATAAAGATAGTGCTCTATCTTTTGAGCGATCTCTTTGGAAAGAAGTGGATTGTCTGTTTCGGCTGGAATCACTGCAAAAACGGTACCTGCCGGAAAACCTGAGGGAAGAGCTTGTTTGTCAACAAAGGCGGTTGTCCCCACAGAAACAGCGTTTTTGCCGCAAGAAACCACGGTCATAACAGCAATAATAAAACACAGCGTTCTGACTAATTTCATCTAAAACCCCTCGGTATTTCTTATTAATCTTTAAAAAAATCCAAAAAAAACCCATAAGACGCCTTATATACTATTCGGCCAAAATGAACATCAACTATTGAAACCAGGAACAATCATGAAGTATATCTATGAGTTCATAGGAACGTTTTTCTTAGTTTTCACGATCGGAATGACCGTACTCGAGCCTGGCATTGGCGTACTAGCACCTCTAGCTATTGGGTCGGTACTTACAGCCATGGTCTTTGCTGGTGGGCACGTTTCTGGGGCGCACTACAATCCAGCGGTCTCTCTTGCTGTCTGCTTGCGCGGCAAAATAACTGGAGGCCAACTGCTCGGTTATTGGGTTGTACAACTAGCCGCAGCTATTGTTGCTGCCTACCTTACAGTCTACCTTAAAGGAAGCTCTGCTGGAGCGCCGATGGTCCTAGATACCACGCATGCACTTATAGCCGAGTTCCTCTTCACTTTTGCTCTTTGCTTTGTTGTTTTGAACGTAGCAACAGCCAAGAAAACAGCCGGCAACTCGTTTTTCGGCTTGGCAATTGGGCTCATAGTCCTCGTAGGCGCCTATGCCGTTGGGACTATCTCTGGAGGCGCTTTCAATCCAGCTGTTGCTCTTGGGATATCGATCATGAAACTTAGCGCCTGGAACAACCTTTGGATCTTCCTTGTTGCTACCTTACTTGGCGGCGCCTGCGCAGCAGGAGTCTTCAAACTTGCTCACCCACAAGAGTAGATCTTTAATCACAACGCCATCCTTCTTCAAGAAGTGGCATAGAAAACTCCAAAAAAGCGCTTATGTCAAGCTGCGTAAAGGTAAGCATCGTCTGTCGCTTCTCCTGAAGCTTCTGGTTTCCTTTAAACAAAAAGCTCATGAGCTGTTTCATCTTGCTCACTCTTGTTTTTGCCGGCATATCCGGCCGGATTCCTTCGGAGTAAACTTTTAAATAACGGAGCAAATCTGTCCACTGAGGCTGGTATACTGTCCCTGCAAAATGGGCGCGAATCTGATGGAAAATAAAAGGGTTAATAACGCTCCCGCGCCCAACCATCAGAGCGTCACATTTCGTTTCAGCTAACATTCTAAGGGCGTCGTCAACAGTTAAAATATCCCCATTACCAACCAATGGAACCTTTAAAAGACTCTTAGCTTCTGCAATAAGATCCCAGCGCGCCGGAGGGCCGTAGCCATCTACTTTTGTTCTTGGGTGAAGCGTGATATATTGAACACCGCTCTCCTCCGCCGCAAGGAGGTTCTCCCTAAACAAGGAGATATCATCAAACCCCGAGCGCATCTTCAATGTCACTGGAATAGAGACAGCCTTAACCATTGCCCGGGCAACATCATGCAAGAGGGCAGGCTCCTTCAATAAACTCGACCCCGCGCCACGTCCTGTTACCGTGTTAGAAGGGCAGCCACAATTTAGGTCAATGCGTGGCGCTCCTCTCCGCTCAATTTCCTGAGCCATCCCGGCCATCAGTTCAACATCAGAGCCCATAAGTTGGGCAACAAGGGGGATAGGCGCTGTCTCGTCTGCCTGATATTCGCGGGCAAGACTTGGGATGTGCGCATTTGCTGGCACGCGAAGAAACTCCGCTACTGCAGCATCAAAACCCCCGACAGAGGCCATTGCTTTGCGGAAGCAGCGGTCACCTACTCCCTCCATGGGAGCTAGCAACAAATACGGACAACCATTTTTATCTTTGGGCAGGAGCATCATAGGGAACCAGTATACACGAAAAAGGAAAAAGATGGAGGGGGAAAAAGGGATCGCCTTCTCCAGTCTTAATTGCGCGTAACTTACCTTGTCAGCTATGATAGCCGCATGAGCCTACTTTTTAACTGCCAATCTTTAAGTAAAGCATTTACCACCCGCATCCTTTTTAAGGAGCTCTCCTTCAGTGTTTTCGAGGGAGACCGGATAGGCCTTATCGGGCCAAATGGATCGGGGAAATCAACGCTTTTAAAAATCCTCTCCGGGATAGAAAATGCCTCTTCAGGGACGCTCTCTCCAAAGCGTGGGCTGAAAATTGGGTATGTCCCCCAGTCTGCAGAGCTGCCCGACTTGCTACCAAGCGAGATCCTTCTCAAAAGCCTTCGAGATAACCACGAGATGGCAGATTACGAAAAGGAAGTCCTGGTTCAAACATGGCTCAGCAAGCTCGGCTTTAATGGACAAGAAATATCTGCCCAAAGACTCTCTGGAGGATGGAAAAAACGGCTTACCTTCGGGCAGGCAATGATCTCCACTCCCGACATCCTTCTCTTGGACGAGCCAACAAACCACCTTGACCTTGAAGGGATCCTCTGGCTAGAAAAATTCCTTGTCAAAGAATCTCCCACTTACGTTTTGGTAAGCCACGACCGTTATTTCCTCCAAAACATGACCAATCGGATCATCGAAATAGACCCCGTCCACGAAAAAGGGCTCTTTTCTATCGATGGCTCCTACGCAAACTTCCTTGAGAAAAAAGAAGAGTTCCTTAAAGGGCAAATTCAACAAGAGCGCTCAATCGCCTCAAAAGCCCGGCGCGAACTAGAATGGCTGCGCAAATCCCCAAAGGCGCGCACAACAAAAGCACAGTCGCGAGTCGACGATGCCCACGAAATCTTGCAAGAGCTTTCTGAAGTAAAGCACCGAAACAAACAAAACAAGGCAACGATTGACTTTGCTGCAACACAGCGCGAATCAAGAAAGCTAATCGTTGCTAAAAACATCTCTAAAGAAATTGGTGGCCGGACACTTTTCCAGCACCTCGACTTCACCCTCTCACCAGGCATAAGAATTGGGCTGATGGGGCCTAATGGTTCGGGAAAAACAACATTATTAAAGCTCCTTCTAGGAGAGCTTACCCCCGATCAAGGGACCCTTAAAAATGCTGACGACCTCAAGGTTGTCTACTTCGATCAGCACCGGACTCAGCTCCCTGATGACATCACTTTAAAAGACGCCCTTTCGCCTACTGGAGACTTTGTAAACTTCCGTGGACAGATGATCCATGTGAATGGCTGGTGCAAGCGCTTCTTGTTCTCTCCCGATATTCTCGGCATGCGGATTGGCAAGCTTTCTGGCGGTGAAAGGGCCCGTATTGCTGTTGCCCACCTAATGCTCCAACCAGCAGATGTCCTCCTTTTGGACGAACCCACTAACGACCTAGACATCCCCACGCTCGAAACCCTCGAAGAGAGTCTCGTGGACTTCCCTGGGGCGATTGTATTGATCACGCACGATAGATACATGCTCGACCGGACATGCACCACCCTTCTGGCGTTAGGAGACCTCGACAAAAACGAGCTCTACGCCGATTACAGACAGTGGGAAGCCTCAACTAAAAGTGGGGCGAAAAGTGCAGCGGCAGCCAGGCCCAAATCTAGCGCCAAACCCCAAGAACCCGCAATCCCGTTAAAACCAAAAATCTCTTTTACAGAAAAGAAAGAGCTCGATCAGATCGAAGCTAAAATCTTAAAGCTGGAAGAACAAATCCAACAGTACAACCACCTTCTAGAAACTACTGAGGTTGCCGAGAACCCCGAGCGCCTTCAGATCGTCTGCAAAGACATTGGCCTTGCCGAGAACCAAGTTGAACAACTTTATCTCCGCTGGGAGCTCCTCGAGAAAAAATCTCAGGGGTAGGCAGCGCCAAAACAGGCTGCGCCTGGTAATAGACGAAAATGGACAACTACAACGTCTCATAAAAAATTAATAGCAGTTATTGCGTCTGTGCCATCTCTTTTTTCCACTCGGTCCATTTTGTACATGAGCAAGGCCACTTCGGCCAGCGCTTGTCCACTTAAGGCGAAGCCCTCTTATTCGTTTTACTAATAACAATGAAGATGCTTCTCTTCATGCCCAAAATTACGCTCGCTCTGCTCGAAAAACATTTAGTGGGAGCTGCTGCAAGTCAAAGCCTGCCATTGACGAAAAGAGACCTAAGTGATTCAATCAAGTAATCTTTAGCACCCCCATAACCAAACAAGGAGTCTTCCTATGTCATGCGATAAAGGTTCTTGCAGTTCACCTCACTCAAACAGCAGCTGCCATTGTGACTGTCACAAAGGGTGTGGCTGCTCTTGCCACAACAAAAGCCAAGGCGCTGAAGGCGAGTGCTGCGTGTCAGATCCTCTAATACAGCTTGCTGACCAGGCGTGGATGGAACTAATGAAAGAAAAAATTAAAGCGCAATTCCAAGCAAGCTCTGGCTCTAAAATGGACGGCGTTGCCAAAGTTCTCGCTTCAGCATGTGGAGCTAAATGGCAGCTTAAAATGGCCACAAAACAACACCGTGACGATTATAAAAAAAACCTCTCAGAAGCTTTCCAAAAACACTCTAAATAGCGCTAATTTCATAAAACACCTCTCTCAAATAACTAAAGGCAGAAGTAAGCTCTTACTTCTGCCTTTAGTGTTGCTTCAACAAATATTAGAAAACACAACATATACTCCGCTTGGCTGAAAACGGGAGCTTTCGCGCTAGTCCAAATTCCCGTTTTCAAATAGGAGGAGTATATAAAAGACCACACCTCTTGTCAGCGCTGCAAATGGGTCCCTGAAGGCAATCCACTCTACGAAGCTTATCACGACACTGAATGGGGCGTTCCTGTTCACGATGACAGAACGCATTTCGAATTCTTAATTCTTGAAGGGGCGCAGGCTGGACTTAGCTGGCTGACACTCCTTAAAAGGCGCGAAGGCTACCGCAAGGCATTTGCTGGCTTCGATCCAAAGAAGGTGGCTGCCTACGACGATACTAAGATCGCTGAGCTACTCGCCTTTGAAGGGATCATCCGCAACAAGCTTAAAGTTGCTGGCGCAGTAGTGAATGCAAGGCTTTTTCTGGAGATTCAAAAGGAGTTTGGGAGCTTTGATAAGTACATCTGGCGGTTTGTTAACGGAAAAACCATTCGAAATAAACGAGAGACCATTAAAGATCTGCCCACAGAAACCGCAGAGTCGCAGGCGCTAAGCAAGGACTTGAAGAAAAGAGGCTTTAAGTTCGTTGGCGGGGTGATCATGTACGCCCACATGCAAGCAACAGGGCTTGTTAATGACCACACCGTGGACTGCTTCCGCTACAAACAGGTCTAATCTCTCTGTCTAGCTTTAAGCTGTTTGAGCTTGTGCCTGCTCTTTAGCAAATTGGGGAGAGCGCAAAACGCCTACCGTAAAAAACACCATTAAAGACACTGCAACAAAAGCAACTAAGCAAGGCATTAAAGGATCGCCGTTGTAGAGGTAACCGGTAAGTGCCACAAATATACTCGCTTATACCCAGGGCGCTGCCCTCGGCTGTTTGCAATTACAGCCTTTCAGGCTGCGTGAAATATATTCGCTTATACCCAGGGCGCTGCCCTCGGCTGTTTGCAATTACAGCCTTTCAGGCTGCGTGAAATATACTCGCTTATACCCAGGGCGCTGCCCTGGGCTGTTTGCAATTGCAGCCTTTCAGGCTGCGTGAAATATACTCGCTTATACCCAGGGCGCTGCCCTGGGCTGTTTGCAATTGCAGCCTTTCAGGCTGCGTGAAATATGTTCGCTTATACCCAGGGCGCTGCCCTGGGCTGTTTGCAATTGCAGCCTTTCAGGCTGCGTGAAATATACTCGCTTATACCCAGGGCGCTGCCCTGGGCTGTTTGCAATTGCAGCCTTTCAGGCTGCGTGAAATATGTTCGCTTATACTCTTCTTTAAAAAGGGGGATTTAACAACTGTTTTCTTCATCTGCCTTAACGTGTAGTTCTTACGTGTGCTTAAAATGGACGAAAAGGCGTCCAAAGTTTGAGCTGTCTTTTTCTATGCGATGGTACAGCGCTTTGATATGTTTTTGATCTAAAAACCTCAAAACCTTTTTCTTGAGCTGCCCGCTCCCCTTCCCGGGAATGATCTCAACTAAAGAGATCTTTTTTTCTACCGCCTCGCGAATAATACGGTTAAGCTCGGCATCAATATCAGAGCCTTTATTGAAGATCTCATGCAGGTCGAGTTTCAGTTTAGCCATATTGTTACCCCCAAAGCCTCTATTTTTTTTGCTAGAAAGTCCCCTCATAACATAGACTTCACTCTTTTTTTGTGTGAGGTAAAAAACAATGTACACTTTTATTATTATTTCGGGATTTTTAGCCCTGGTCTACGGCGCTCTAATGACCCGCTCCATTTTGAAGTTGTCTACTGGCAATGAAAAAATGCAAGAGATCGCAAAGGCTATTCAAGAGGGGGCAAAAGCCTATCTCAACCAACAATACAAGGTGATTACCTTGGTTGGTATCGTTCTCTTTGCCCTATTAACCTGGCTCCTTAATTGGCACGTAGGTATCAGTTTTGTTATTGGAGCTGTGCTCTCTGGGGCTACAGGCTTCATCGGCATGAACGTGTCTGTACGGGCTAACGTCCGCACTGCAGAAGCTGCTAAACAAGGCCTTGGAGCTGCTCTAAAGGTTGCCTTCGAAGCTGGAGCCGTTACAGGGATGCTTGTAGTTGGCCTAGGACTTTTGGGGATCACTGCTACTTACATGTGCCTCGACAACTCAGGGCTTCCATGGAGAGCTGTAAGCGAAGCCCTCATCGCTCTTGGGTTCGGAGCTTCTCTCATTTCCATCTTCGCGCGTCTTGGCGGCGGGATCTTCACAAAAGGCGCCGACGTTGGTGCTGACTTGGTAGGAAAAGTTGAGGTTGGGATCCCTGAAGACGATCCTCGCAACCCAGCTGTTATCGCTGACAATGTTGGAGACAACGTTGGGGACTGCGCCGGTATGGCTGCTGACCTTTTCGAAACTTATGTGGTTACCATTGTTGGAACCATGCTCCTTGCTGGCGTTTACTTTACAGGTGCCACTCTAAAGTCATTAATGATGTACCCACTGGGCATCGGTGCAGTAAGCATTCTTTGCTCACTTATCGGAACCTTCTTTGTCCGTCTTGGTAAGTCTCAGAACATCATGGGCGCCCTTTACAAAGGGTTCATTGTTACCGCTCTTCTTTCTGCAGTAGGGATCGGAGTCATCACTCACCTCGTAGTTGGATTTGACCAAGCCTTTGTTGTTGCTGGCAAGCATTTTACCGGCGGAAGCCTGTTCTACTGTGGCCTTGCAGGCCTTGTTGTTACAGCGCTTCTGATGATCATCACAGAATACTACACATCAACAAGATTTAGCCCTGTAAAGAGCATTGCAGCATCATCCCTGACAGGACACGGAACAAACGTTATCCAAGGTCTTGCTGTCTCGCTTGAGTCTACAGCACTCCCTGTGATCGTTATCTGCGGTGGAATCCTCTTCACCTACCAGTGTGCAGGCCTCTTTGGCATCGCAATTGCAGCCTCTTCCATGCTCGCTCTAGCAGGGATGATCGTCGCACTCGACGCCTACGGCCCTGTAACAGACAACGCCGGTGGTATCGCTGAGATGGCTAACTTGCCTTCAAGCATCCGCAAAACAACTGACGCTCTCGATGCCGTCGGAAACACAACAAAAGCTGTGACTAAGGGTTATGCCATCGGATCTGCAGGACTTGCAGCCTTGGTTCTTTTCTCTGCTTTCATCGAAGACCTTAAATACTACTTCCCAAACAATACCTGCCAATTCATGCTAGATAACGCCTTTGTTGTTATTGGCCTTTTCCTTGGTGGGATGCTTCCTTACCTCTTCGGGGCAATGAGCATGAAAGCTGTCGGTAGAGCCGCTGGATCTGTTGTTGTTGAAGTGCGCCGTCAGTTCAAAGAGCGTCCTGGCATCATGACAGGCAAAGATCGCCCCGACTACGGCAAAGCCGTGACAATGCTGACAAAAGCTGCGATTAAGGAGATGATCATCCCATCTCTACTTCCAGTACTTGCGCCTATTGTTGGCTATACTTTGATCTACTTCATTGCTGGACAAGAACAAGCGTTTATAACCCTCGGCTCTATGCTCCTCGGGATTGTAGTGACAGGCCTCTTTGTGGCTATCTCTATGACCTCTGGCGGCGGCGCTTGGGATAACGCCAAGAAGTACATCGAAGATGGTAAGCATGGCGGCAAAGGTTCTGAAGCTCACAAAGCTGCGGTTACCGGAGACACTGTAGGAGATCCGTACAAGGATACTGCAGGTCCTGCTATCAACCCAATGATCAAGATCGCAAACATCGTTGCACTCTTGCTTTTGGCAATCCTCTCTTCTGTTGCTGCATAATGTAAGCGCAGGTTAGGAACTGGAGCCAAAGGCTCTAAAAGGCGTAAGCCCTGATCGACAAGATTGGGGCTTACGCTTTTTTTTTACCCTTCTGCAATGCATTCGCAGAGCTTAAGGAGCGAGCTTGCTCGCTCTTTGGAGTGCTGGGACTTGTCCAACGCTTTCATTAGACCTCGACTTGGCGAGGTCTGTACGGAAGATTGCGATAAAGCTCTTTAAGCAAAAGTGCATATAGCCTCGACAAGTCGAGGCTTAACAAAGCGTTGGACTTGTCCCAGCACTCCAAGGAGCGAGCTTGCTCGCTCCGAATGCGCTTGCTAAAAGACATTTTTTTCTTTCTCTTATATTTCTATGTGTCTCTGCGGTGCCCCCTACTCGGCAAGATTAAGATTTCAAAAAGATTGTTTGTTGCCAATTCGCCGTTGTGCTAAAAAAAAATTTAGCACCTATAGCTGCAAAACAGGAGGTACCCATCGCAACCGCCTCTCCCCCAATTACAGGATCTCACACCTTCTTCGAAGCTCCTGGTTTTGTAATGAAAGAGGCCTTTTGGCTTGCTGGCAACTGTATAAACAACGTACTGCCCGCTTCTTTGTGCTTTCATAAAGAACACTCAATAGTCAAAATCTTCAAAGACTTCGTGCATAATGCTGAAAAGAACCTCATAAAATTCGGAATGCTTTCAGTTTCTGTAAACTTTGCCCCCATCACATTCATCGCTACTCTCCTTGTTAGCGTGACTCTTTCGCAACACTTCATCTTTAATAAAGTCGTCTCACTGCTGCGGGAATTGGTCGTTGTAAAATGGTTAGAAGGGTATTTCGACAAACTCAGCCTCCCCCAAAGGCTCATTACAGGGGTTGCTTTAATTGGGATGACCCATCTTGGGTTTGCCTTCTCTGCCTGCATTCCAGAATATGGAGCGCTTATTAACCCCGCGCTCACAACTATTGGGGGCCTGTTTACAGGGAATTGGTACGCAAATGTCGGGCTAAGAAAAATTGAAGATTATTCAGTTGGGGAATTTGAGATCGCCTTTTCAAAGATGCCTCCAGAAAAGGTAACTGCCATTATAGAGCCAATGCAGATTAACACTCTTGCCACAAAGTCAGTAGACGAAATGAAAGAGTTATTCTCAAAGATGAAACCTTCTCATGTAAGAGTAATTGGCAAGGCTGCAGCTGCAATGCAAAGAGATGAATTTGATGATGACGATGATGAACCTGACGGTCCAATAGTTCACCACTTCGTGCTTGAAAACCTAGCAAAACAACCTCTTACGGAAATCAAGGCGCTTTTTGCGAAGATGTCTCCTCACAGACGGCAGGCGCTAAGAGATGCCGCAGCCCTCGACCCTCCTCCCGACACCCCCCTTGACTCACCCACCCTAAGCGATCCCCTTTCAGAAGACTTAGCGCCAAAGAAACAGCGTGGGTGGAAAAAGCTCTTCTGCTGCTTTAAGAAAAAAGAAATCGACGACCCAGATGCTTAAGAATAGGAAGCAAGCCCCCATGCTTTCCGTTTATATACTCCTCTTAGTTGCGAGCATGTGATTGCCCTGCACTTTTAGCTTTCCAATGAGAGCGCACGCCTAAAGTTCTCAGGCGAAATGTCGATGACTATACTACAAACAGAATCCGCTTTGTCTTTGAATTTATAATAAAGGCTTCATCATGCGCATATCTTCACCCAGAACACCTTCATTCGACGAGGCGTTTAATAATCTCAAACGACTTGGAGATTATTCTGAGACCAAAAAAGAGGGGGCCCACATAAGAGAAGCGTTTGTGAGCAGCTTTGGGGGGAGCCTTATCATCCCTAAAAACACGCTGACAGGAAAGCTTATCTCTTGTGTCGACTGGATAAGCCATCAGCTCAACCGTCTATTCAAAGTCATCCATCTAGCCTATAACCTAACAGAAGGGACCCAGCGCCTTCTTAACGCGATCAAAAGCTCTGGAGCAGCATTAGCCCTCCAGAGCGTAGACAAAAAGCAGATGCTCGAATCTATTTGCAAAAAACTGCCCGCACGATCAGAGAGCCCTTTAGATGAGATTGAACAGCAAGTCGACACCATTCGCAAACAGCTTTTGCCCGAAACCACAGGGGCAGGGCCCCCTCCCCCGCCAAAAAGAGTCACCGCTCCTTCTTCTGTCTCAGGAGAGCAAGTTTCAGAAGAGGTTAAAAATGCTTCGCTTCTTCTTATAACACAGGCCGTCATTGAAACAGCTATGCCTGTCTTGAAAAATCTATTAGAAGGGTACATTGCCTTTCAAAAGGCCTATAAAGAATACCAGCAGAGGCCCCCTTCAAAAGGGGCCTCCGAAGAAGGGAGCCTGCAAGAAAAGAAAGTAGAGTTGCTAATTGAACATTGCGGAATGCCAGAAGCGCAGTGGATAGCAACTGGTACAAAGACCTTACAGCCCATCCTCGAAAACCTCAACACTCAAGGCCTAGGCAATCTTCTTGATATGCCCTTACTTACAGGCCTTATCTCATGTTTTGAAGACCCCGCGCCTTCTCTCGCAAACATGCTTTTAAAACTTTTAGAGCCTAAACAGTTTTTCGAAAGCTTACGCCCTCAGATAGAGGCAACGCCATCATCTAAACAACCGGCGTCAGCTCAAGAACAAGTAGCAGCGCCCCCCTCTACAGGAGAGTTTGACTATGGCAAAGGGCTTCTCACTCTTGCAGAGCCACTTCTAGACATCTTAATTCCAAAAACTTTTGCCTTCGGGCTTAACCGTTCCCTTGCAGGCAAGGCTGTGAATTCAGCTCTAGATGACATAAAAAAAACCGTTGATACAGCTCTTGCAACGCCTCCAACTCCAGAGGCTGAGCAGGCCCTAAAAGAGCAGGTGGTTAGTTTTGCAAAAAGAAGCTTCAGTGGCGATCTTGTAGGTGGTGATTTAAGCGAAACAGATAGAGCTATATTCAAAGCAGCGCTTACTACACGGTGGCTTGGTGAGGTTGAGGTGCTAAAAGAAGGGCTCTCTTCCGGGAAAAAACTCCTCCTAAATGCAGTCCCTACGACAGCTGCTATCGATGCAGCAGCGGAGGCGATCTCGACCCTCTGCTCGCACAAAGCCATCTTCTGCAAGTTCACATTTGAATTTCTAGCCGCGCTATCAAAAAACCCGAAAATGAATATAGCCCTCAACCAGCTCGGCCTCAACAAATAAGCAATTGCCCTCACCTGAAGGCATAGTCGATTAAATCTCAAATGATAGGCTCAGACAGCGCCAAAGCTCGCGGGATTAAACAATCGTAAGCAGTTCAATATTAGAAATATAGGCCTGCTTACGATCGTTCAGCCGCGGGAGCTTTCGCGCTAGACCAAATTCCCATTTTCAGCTACAAGGAATATATACAATCTTAGAACCCGCTCCTCAACCAAACCTGCTATTTAAATCTGAAACTTAAAAAAGGGGTTCCCTCATGAAAAGAGATGTGCGTAATATTTGGGGCGCCGCACTCAACTATCGCGACACCGCTAAAGAGGTAGGCTGCGCCGTCTCTACAGACCCCATCTTTTTCTTAAAAGCAGGATCAACACTCACAGAAGAAAATCAGCCAATTGTGCTTCCCCAGTTCTCTCGGGAGATCTTTCACGAGATTGAAGTAGCTTTGCAATTTAACAAGAAGCTCGAGATTAAATGGGCCGGGCTTGCCCTTGACCTCACCGCAGGAGATGCCCAAGGCCCAGCCATTGAGAAATCACGTCCCTGGACACTCATTAAGTCTTTTAAGAATGCTTGTCCTGTTGGAAGCTTCTTTCCCATTAAAGACTTAACCTCTCTTTCAAACGTCGCCTTTGGCTTAACAATCAATGGAGAGGTGCGTCAAGAAGGGAACACAAACCAGATGGTCTCTTCCTGTTCAAGGCTTGTGAGCTACCTTTTAGAACATTTTCCCGTTTGTCCTTACGATATTGTCCTTACAGGAAGTGTCGGTGGGGTTGGGCCTCTAAAAAAAGGCGACCGACTAACCGGCTACCTCGGAAATTACTACAAAGCTCACTGGACTGTAGCTAGATAAACAGGTCCCGCTCTAACCACAAGCTTTTGAAAAAAACCTGCAACAACTCCCAAGAAAGCAAGTGCCATAAAACGTGGCATTGCAGGGATGTATATACTCCTCGTAGCTGAAAATGGGAACTTGGACGGCGCCAAAACCCCGGGGCTGAACGATTGCAAGTGCCCTTTGTATTTCTAATACTAAGGCACTTACGACCGTTCAGCCCCGGGAGCTTTCGCGCTAGTCCAAATTCCCGTTTTCAACTACGAGGAGTATATTAATCGAATTAGGTGCTTGAAAAAGAAAAAAATGCGAAAACATGTCAAACAAAGCCGAAAGCAACTGGGAAGTTTATGTAATTCAAACGGACGATGGGAAGCTCTATACGGGGATTACGAGCGATTTAGCACGCCGGTTCGATGAACATCAGAGCCACAAAAAAGGGGCCCGTTTCTTCCACTTCTCAGAGGCCAAAAAGGTCCTTTTTAGAGAAAGCCACCCGAATAGATCTGAGGCCTCAAAGCGAGAAATGGCTATCAAAAAACTAACCCGAAAAGAAAAATTAGAGCTAATCACAAAAACAAGTAGGTGAGCTTTAAAGGAATATAGCCATGACTAAACCCATCCTCCCGCAACTCGATGAAAAGCTCCTGGCGCAGTGCAGGGTCGAAAGCTACCGCTCAAGTGGCAGCGGTGGGCAACACGTTAACGTTACTGATAGCGCCGTCCGAATAACCCACATCCCCACAGGACTCGTCGTCACAAGCCAAAAAGAACGGAGCCAATACCGCAACAAGCTAGATTGCCTCGAAAAACTTAGGAAACTGGTGGAAAAGCTTAATTACAAGAAACCTCAACGAATCCCAACACGCGCCTCCAAGTCAGTCCGCCTTAAAAACAGCATAAAAAAGTCAAAAGACTCCGAAAAGAAGCGCCTACGCCGCCAGCCCTCCCATAATCACGACTAAGTCGCAGCTATGGCATTGCCTAAGCAGCTTGAATAGATTGGAATAAGCTGCTTAATGATTGAGCTTCAGCCTTAGCCGGAATCGTTATCGAGCCATCTGGATTCAACATAGCGCTGTCCAATACTGCTTTAACAAGCTGAAATGGATTAGTGGCCGCTGATCCCGCATACAACCCACATTGAGCAATTCGCGTTTAGAGTATTGTGTCAACAGGTTGGAGCAGGTTCAAGATCTAGGCGATAGATTTTTTTTCATCACCTGACCATTCTTTTTTTAACTCAATTTTTGCACTTCATTTTTGAAAAGACGAGTCTAAATCGAAGCCTTCACTTGTCGAACTTCGAAGTTGAAAAGGCGATGTTAAACTAGGCTGTGTTTTTTTACTGATCGTCCTCGTCTTAGGCGCGCTCGGCTTTACTAATATTACCAGCTTATCTATGGAATATCCCCAAATCTCTTTCTTCATTTTTGTTGCGCTCTTCATAACTTCACTTATCATCGGCATCGGTAGTCGCAGAAAGCCCTAACTCACACCCTGCACTCCTATACACCTTAAGAGCCAGTTTTGCCTCTAACGCGTGCTCTACAATTGGCTTTGGATAAGCACCCACCCCCTCACGGTTTCTGGGCAAGTGCCATGTGTGGATTGTTTTAGAAGAAAACTCTGCTAACTCTGGAATCCAACGCTTAATGTAAACGCAATCAGGATCACACTTCATTGCCTGAGCCCACGGATTAAAAATTCGGAAATAGGGTTGAGCATCACAACCGGTACTCGCCGCCCACTGCCAATTACCGTTATTTACAGCAGGGTCGTAATCGAGAAGCGTTTGAGAAAAATACTTCTCACCCCATCTCCAGTCAAGATGGAGATCTTTTACAAGAAAACTTGCAACAATCATCCTCACCCGATTATGCATAAATCCCGTTTGGTTTAGCTCTCTCATTCCGGCGTCGACAATAGGAAAGCCCGTCTGTCCTTCAGACCAGAGCTTGAATAGTTTTTCGTCTCCGCTCCATTTTATTTCATTAAATTTTGCCTTAAACGCCTCCCCAAAGACTCTAGGAAAGTGAAAGGCAATTGCAGTAAAAAAGTCTCGCCAATAAAGAGAGCGAACCGGCCCGCAGTCTGCCCCTAACTCTTTGGCTATTGCGTAATAGGCCTCTCTAGGAGAGCACGTTGTGAATTTAAGATGCGCAGAGAGGTGTGTTGTTCCTTGTTCTGCAGGATAGTTACGCTCTACATTGTAATTAGAAAATGTTGAGACTTTTTTCAAGATTTCTAACGCAATACTTCTCCCACCTTTTTGCTGCAGAGCTCTCTTGGGGAGGATTTTTTTATACAAAACGGCACCTTCAGCAAATGAGATGGGCTGAGAGTAGTAATGCGTATAAGGATTGCGCTCAGGATGGCGGACAGTAAGCTTTGAAGCGTTCCGATAATAGGGGGTAAAGACTGTGTAGGGCGTTTCGTCAGATTTTAATGTCTTATCTAATGGGTGTAAAAGAGCGTCATCGAAGGAATGAAAATCGACTTCATAATCTTCACAAATGGCCTCGATTTTTTCATCTCGCTGAATACTGTAGGGAGTGTAATCGCGATTGACGACTACAGAATCAATATCCAATTGCTTAATGCACTTTTCAATAACCTTTTCGGGCTCTCCAAAAAAAAGATAGAGCCTCCCCTTTCTGGCTTCAATCTCTTTTGCCAGCTCCTCCAAAGACTCGATCATAAACTGCAGCGAGCGGTTGCTTTTATAGGGATTATTATCAATCTGCTGAGGAGTGAAAATAAAGCTAAGGACAACCTCTTCTGCATTTTTAAGAGCAAACAGGAGCCCTGTATTGTCCTCTAGCCTCAAATCCCTTCGAAATACAAACAGCGCTCGCTTCATATTTTAATCTCAAAAATTAATGTGAAAGAGCTCTTCGTAAAAACACCTGCTTTAACAAAGGCCTCTGCTTGGGATTTAAGCCCTTTATCCAGCACGCTAAGAAAAGCAATAACATAGAAGCAAGCGGTCTGCGCAAACCCAAATCTCTATAGTGGACCCCAAAGGCAAGATAACTTTTCCGTCTTAAGTAGTTATGGTCTGCATCTCTATCTTGCCGTTTCTGTTAAAAAAAAAGAAAACAGATTTTGCTCTTCTTCATCCACTGTTCGCTGTATTCATAAGTTGGCAACCTGCCTCTTATCATCTGCGAATAAGCGACCTAGGTTGTCAACTTATGAACACAAGTGAACAGTTCTTTTAAAATATACATCACTAGGGCAGTGATAGTCCAAAGACTGGAGCAATCTCTCGTTATTGTAGAAACGAAAATACCTACCAATGCCCTCTCGAGCCATTTTTAAAGACTCATAACTCTTTAAATAAATATCTTCATACTTCAAAGACCGCCACACGCGCTCTAGTATGCCTGTAAAGGCTAAACTCGTAAATTGCACGCCCTGATCCGTATTGAAAATCTCTGGTTTCCCATTCTTCAAGGCCTCTTCAAGAGCCTCAATACAAAACCCGGCATCAAGTGTATTTGATCCAGTGCGCGGCAAACCCCGCCCTAAAGGACGGGGTTTGCCGCGCACTGGATCAACTGTAGATTATAGACCGTTTCCTCGGGAGGCTCCAGGTAATAGGAGGAGCGGTTTAACCCTAAAAGTCGACATTGATGAGCAAGAGAAAAATCTTGGTCAGCAATGTCGACGACAGCCCAACGCTCTTTTAGAGCTAAAGTCCAAGTTTTTTTTAAGCCAATCAATCTCTATGGTTAATTGACCTACCTTGCGTTCCAAATCAGCTTTTACAGATTCTGCGTCTGTTCCTTTCTTGGATTGTCGTTCGAAAAGAGACTCTGCGCCATCTAACAATGCTTTTTTCCATTGAGCAACTTGCAAGGGATGAATCCCATATTGCCGCGCGATCTCATTTACAGTCCGTTCAACCTTCAGCGCTTCAATGGCAACTTTTTTCGTAACAGTCCACATACCCCTCCTTCGTCGGTGCATGTGAACTGTTACAAACTTTTTTGTATTTTCTCTCACGTTCTCTATGCCTCTGTGTTTAAAAAAATGGTATTAATATTTTTGAAACACAGAGAACACTGAGAGGGAGGAAAGCGGGCAATGCCACTTCAATCGTAAGGCTGCCAAAACACCCCCCTATAAGCGTCAAATCTTTCTTGATAAAGTCGCCCTGGGTATGTGAACTGTTACCTTTTTTCTTAAATAGTGCTGTTCTTAGATTTCCGTTCATGTGCCAGACCCTCCTTTGGCCTTAAAATTTAGCACAGAACATAACTTTGAGACCTGTCTAGTTTTTGGGGTCCATTATACTCACTCGCCTTCCCCCATTCAAGTAACCAACTCAAAACGCCTTGCACCATATTCAGGACGAAGATAGATAGCACCACTTTTTAAGCGAACCACCACCACATGAAGTCTTTGTTATTGACATCCACCTATTCAATAGGTTAAAATACCTACTATATAGGTTATATGACCTATTTAACAGGTGACATATGCTTGAATATTTATTCGGAAATAAGAATGTTGAAAAGGTGCTAATCTACCTGTGCTTACATGAAAAATGTTATGCCTCTGAATTGAGCAGATGTTTTGAATCACCTTTAGATCCCATCCAAAAAACCCTTCAAAAACTAGAACAGGGAGGGCTGCTAGTCAGTTTTCTGGAGGGTAAAACTCGCCTATTCGAATGGAATCCTCGCTACCCCTTTCTACAAGAAATTCAAATGCTTGCTCAAAAGGCGTGCGAATTTCTACCTGAAGACATCAAAGAAAAAACGTATCAGAACATGAAGCGAAGAAGACCCCGAAGGACAAAAAAACCGCTGTGAAATCTAATAAACAAACTAACTTTACAAAGATTGACATTAAGGATTTAGCCTTATTTGTGCACAAACACTAGAAGATAGCGGCATTAAAAGCGTTCTTGTAGGGGGCGCCCGCGTTTCCATCTGCACAGAAAATCGTTACCAATCCTATGATCTGGACTTTGTGACGCATTCAGACTTGAAAAAGATCCGAAAGGTCTTAGCAGAGATTGGATTTCATGAAAAAGACCGATACTTCACTCATCCCGAATGTCCCTATTTAATTGAATTCTGCACCCCACCTGTTGCCGTAGGAAATGAACCTGTAAAAGATTACCAAAGAATCGAATCTCCGATAGGAACTTTGGAGCTTCTCACACCAACAGATTGTGTAAGAGACAGGCTGTCACATTATTACCATGGGGGAGATGCTCAAGGATTAAAACAAGCTCTAATGGTTGCTAGAAGCCATAAAGTTGATCTACAAGACATTAAAGAATGGTCTCGCAAAGAAAAGGCCTCTAGCAAATACCTTAAATTTCAAAATGAGCTCCACTCGTCCAAAAAAGACTCTTGAAGATGGATCGCGTAATACTTGCGTAACTAGTGTGGATTGGGAGGGGAAAGGTTGGGGACGGCTGGATTCGAACCAACGAACTCGTAAGAGAAGAGATTTACAGTCTCTCGCAATTGGCCACTCTGCCACATCCCCAAAACTAGAAAAAAAATTTGCTGGCGAAAGGATTCGAACCCTCGACCGGCCGATTACAAATCGGCTGCTCTACCAACTGAGCTACACCAGCATATATACTCCTCTTAGTTGAAAACGGAAGCTTTGGCGCTAGCCCAAATTCCCGTTTTCAACTAAGAGGAGTATATCTCTAAAAGATGATAAAGAGACTGCCTTTATAACAAAGAAGCCCTTTTATCCTCAACGAGTTTATTATTTTTCTGAATAATCCTTCGTTGTTGGGTGGAATTTCGGCTCTTCACGCCGCTCTGCAGCCTTAAGACGGCCCGCTTCATCTTCCGCGTCACTACGCGCTTTTTCCTCTTCAGAAAGCTCTTTTCGCTTAGAAATATCGGGCTTTGACTGCTCTACCCCAGAAGCGGAGTAATTATGTTTCGTAGGAGAAAAATCAGCTCTTCGCAGCATTGCTTTTTCACTCGCCTGAATATCTATTGCGCGCTGAAATAGGTCCACTGTCGTCACTTCAATAGGCGGCTCTGCTACTTGCTTCTTTCCACCACTACTAATTACAGAAACCTTGCGTTTAAGAGAATTGCCCATGCAGCATTTCTTATATTTTAAGCCCGATCCACACGAACAAGGGTCGTTGCGTCCTATTTCTGCTTTTTTCACGGCTGGAACTCCTATATATACTCCTCGTAGCTGAAAATGGGAATTTGGACGGCGCCAAAGCCCCGTTTTCAGCTAAGAGGAGTATATAAAAGAGATCTAAGAAATTGTCTACCATTGACTTCTCTCTTCGGCCTCTTTAAAATAGATGGCCCATGCTACCTATTATATCGTCCACCAACACCCGCGACCCTCTACCTATCGCTAGACCTCCATGGTCTGGCGTGGGAAAAAAGCTTGAAAGCGCTTGCCGCAAAGCTCTTTTTGAATTTGACCTTATTCCCCCATCAGGCCGCATCGCCATTGCTTTAAGCGGTGGCAAAGACAGCCTAACCCTCTTGTTTTTGCTTAAAGCCATCTCTGGAAGAGGCTTTCCTGAGCTAGACATTCATTGCATCCACGTTGGGGGTGAATTTTCTTGTGGCTCTGGCGTAAGTACCCATTTTTTACGGGCAATTTGCAAAGAGCTAGGCGTCAATTTTATTTTACGTGAGTCAACTCAAAAGCTAGAAACACTCGAATGCTACCGCTGCTCACGCGAAAGGCGCGCCCTCATCTTTGATGCAGCAAAAGAAATTGGTGCCGAGGCAATCGCCTTCGGCCATCACCGCGATGACAGCGCCCAAACTCTCCTTATGAATCTTCTTCACAAGGCAGAATTCGCCACCATCCTCCCAAAGCTCGACATGCTCGAATACGGAGTCACCATCATCAGACCCCTCATCTTCATGTCAGAAGCCGAAATCAAAACCTTCTCCCAGCAACATGGCTTTGCTAGAATCACCTGCCAATGCCCCGTAGGGCAAGATTCCATGCGGAAAAAAGTCGACAAGATTCTTAGCGAACTGGAAGCTCTATTTCCAAATGTGCGGGCAAACATCGCCCAGGCCGGAATGATTTACGGCTCCGACAAGGCGCGTAGGCCATAAAGTAGGGGGCCACTTAATCAGCAACTTCTCTCTGCTGTATTTTTGTCGACTCTCTTCCACGCTTATATCGATTTGATTAGGCGGTTAGAGGGGGAAAGGTTAATAAGTGCATCAAAGTTCTGTAAACACTGCTGCAAAGTGGTCAGCTCTTTTGTAAGAGCAATCGGAAGTGAGTTTACTCCTGCATGCTCCAGGGTATCTAAAACATCCTTAATCGTTAACTTCGAAAAGTCACGCCCTAGCTGATACGCAACCTCACCCTCCTGCTCCCCCAACGTCTCTACAAGGATGTGGCAGGTGACAAGCCGATCTAAAATCTCATGCAATAAACGAACAGGAATTTCAAGATCCCGCGCAACAACTACTGCCGTCCAGGCCTTGTCATAACGACCGAAATTCTTCACAAGATAGTTAACAACGTAAAGAGCCAAAAGCTTCTTGTAACTGTAGCTTAAACTCAGGCAGTCAGCTTCAAATTCATACGTCTCTGCATTCTGATGGGCAAAAGCGATCTCTGCACCCCACAAAATAACAAGCCAGCTTGTATGGAGCCATATCAAGAACAAGGGAACTGCAATATAGCTCCCATATACCGCGCCATAATTTAAGATCTTCACCTGAAGAATCACATAAGCCCACTGAACAATCTGGTAGACTGTCCCCGCTGCAAACCCTCCGATAGCCGCAGAAACGCGGTTCACTCTAGTATTAGGCAAAAAGAGATATAGGAAAGTAAACAGCATCCACCCAGCAACATAAGGAATAAGCTGCGTCAACCCATAGAGAAGAACTCCTAATTCTGAAAAACGAAACTTCTCATTAATACTCGCAATCTCTCCTGTCATTCCTAATGTAATTCCCGTTGACACCAGAATAAAAAGGGGACAAATAGTCATCATCGCCAAGTAATCAATGCACTTTTTATCGAACGTTCGGTGTTTTTTTATGCCCCAGATACTATTAAAAGCTCTCTCAACAGAACCAAAGACTCTTAAAGAGGAGAAAAATAGAAGCACAGCTCCAGCTCCTGCGACAAACTTCTGCTGCGCGGCCTCAAGAAGATGGGAGGCAACAAGTATCACCTTTTCCGCAACGACCCTCTCTTCCGAAAACTTCTGTAAAATAAGGCCCTCGAGGATCGGTTGCACACCAAAGCCTTTTGCCACACCAAAAATCAATGCTAAAACAGGAACAAGAGCCAGTAGAGAATAGTAAGTTAAAGAGGAGGCCCGTAAAAGGCATTCATCCCCCCGAAACTCCCGCAAGGAAATCATAAATACGCGTAAGTATTTAGTAAGAAGAAACCGGCCGCGTGGCAGTTCTTTAGCGCGAATGCGCCAAATACCAGTTCGCAAAAATTCTATTAGGTGAGATATCCGATGGCGTTTCATTTTGCCCACTTGTATTAGTTTTATCTTTGATTCTTTCCGTCTTTCCTGTCAACTTTCTCTGTAGAACCCCTTTTATTTCCACTGCACTAAACAAAGCCTTGAATGGTAAGAACAGATTCTAGTAAAATGGTTTAAATTTCAGTTTATCCAGTGCGCTCTTGACTAGAGGTATTCAGTACATGTCCAGCAAACCTCATATCCTTCTTTGCAACGATGACGGCATCCACGCTCCTGGGCTTTACCACCTATGGCGCGCTCTTCGCACTATTGCCGACATCACCATTGTTGCCCCTTCAACGGAGCAATCTGGAAAAAGCGTAAGCAATACATTTTTTCACCCACTGCAAATTGAAAAGGTTCGTTGGGAAGAGAATACTCCTGCGCATGCAGTCAACGGCACGCCTGCAGACTGCATTAAGATGGCGCTTAGCGTTATTTTAAAGAGCCCCCCAGACCTCATCGTATCAGGCATTAATGCCGGGTCCAACGCTGGACGCAATGTTCTGTACAGTGGTACTGTTGGCGCTGTTATTGAAGGAACTATGCGCGGCGTTAAAGGGGTTGCGGTTTCTTGCCTTAACTTTGACACCCCTCGCTTTGAAGTAGCCGAAAAGTATATTGCCCTTGTCATTCAGTATGTCTTAACGACCCCGTTCCCTAAAGGAACATTTTTGAACATAAACTTCCCTGATGCCGAAGAGATCGAAGGATTCAAGTTTGCAAGACAAGGAAACAGCTACTGCGTAGAAGACCCCGACACTCGCACTCACCCTACAGGACGTAAATACTACTGGCTTGGCGGCAAGCACGTCATGCTTGAAGAGCATCACGATAGCGATATTGAGCTGCTTAGCCAAGGCTATATGACAGCTGTTCCTATTCACATCGCAGACCTCACCGACAAGCATTTACTAGCTTCCCACAGAGACCCCTTCGAAAAATTATTTCAAAAGAGCCCTAAGAAAGCAGAATGTTTCTCGGGAACCAGCTGCTGCCTTTAAAAACTCTACTGTCGGCATGAGGAGTATATACTCCTCGTAGCTGAAAATGGGAAATTGGACGGCGCCAAAGCCCCGGGGCTGAACGATCGCAAGTGCCCTTTGTATTTCTAATACTAAGGCACTTACGATCGTTCAGCCGCGGGAGCTTTCGCGCTAGTCCAAGTTCCCATTTTCAGCTACGAGGAATATATGCAAGACTTGAGGTTCACCAAAGTCTTATCCAGATTTTCATGCTGGATAATAGCTTTAATTCTCACAGCTTTTGGGCTTTTAACAACCAGCTGCCAAAGCAAAGAAGCAAGGTTGCAAGCCAAAAGTCAGCTCAAAGGGGAAGAAATCATCCGCCAGCTTATTACTGAATTGCAAGACATTCACTCACGAGAAGAGCTCGTAACGGCATCTTCCAAGCTAAAAGCCCTTTTTAACGACCTTGTAGATGTCATAATCCAAGCAAGAGAACAGGCAGCAGAGCGGGCAGGAAATAAGACTTTGGCAATAAATCCAGAGCAATCTCAAAAGCAAATGACAATTCTCAGTCAGCAGCTCCAAGTCGAACTTGCGCGGATTTATATATTAGAAGGAGGGCGAGCCCTCACAGAAACAGCTCAGGCCAAGGCGCTTAACCGCCTGGACCTCTTGGAGAAAAGATCGAAAGGACAGACTTATAGTCGATAAAGCCTTAAATCCCAGATTGGGCAATTCGCGTTGAGACTATTCTGTCAACAGGTTGGAGCAGGTCCAAGATCTAGGCGCTAGATTTTTTCATCACTTGACTGTTCTTTTTTTTTAAGCTATCAAGCCTATACTCCTCGTAGCTGAAAACGGGAATTTGGGCTAGCGCGAAAGCTCCCAGGGCTTTGGCGCCGTCCAAATTCCCGTTTTCAGCTACGAGGAGTATATAAGACAGACCCCAAGACGGACCAAAAAAGCAGCGTTGTCGAAAGAATTTGACCGGGTATTCTCGATGGGGAACCTGACTTATTGAGAAGTTGCGATTATTTGTTGAGGAAAATTCAGCGGGACATGTAGAGTAATCACTTAATTTTCCAAGCCTTGAATGTTGGATTAGAAGTTAGATTTGAAGCTGGATTCAGAGAAAATCAGATTCGAAGAAAATCAGATTCGAAGAAAATCAAATTCAAGGGCGTATAGCTCAGTTGGTAGAGCTCCTGTCTTACACACAGGTGGTCATAGGTTCGAGCCCTGTTGCGCCCATTGCTTGTAAAGCATGCTGTTTTAAACAGTTTACTTTGCAAGTACTATTCGAAAGCTTGCAAAGCAGGCGACTTTTTTGCGGGAGTAGTTCAATTGGTTAGAGCACCGGCTTGTCACGCCGGAAGTTGCGGGTTCAAGTCCCGTCTCTCGCGAACTTTTTTTTTCAATCTTGTTTCTCCATTCCTCTTAATTACGACTTATTGACAAAAGATCGTTCAAAAAGCCTCTTTTTTTCCTATACAACCATTCTTTTAATCCGTATTGTCCAGCCTAGTCAACAAGCCTCTTTTGATGAGGCACAATACTATTCATACCAAGTAAAATATTATGGTTAAAGCTACTACCTCTCAGCGCATTACACACTACTTAGTCATTTTTTTTTGGACGGCTTTAGGTGCTTTTTTAGCGGCATTTTCTATCGAAACACTGCTTATACCCCACAGCCTGATCGATGGCGGCGTCGTCGGTCTGTCTATGATCGGCGCCCACCTCTTGGGCAAGCAATACCTTCCTTATTTTTTACTCCTACTTACCTTGCCATTCTTATTTCTTGCCTATAGGTCCATAGGAAAAACATTTGTTATTCAGATGTTTGTAGCGGTCATCTTATTTGCCATTTCCCTCCATCTTGTCGCAAAATTAGACATCACCTTCGATAAGCTTGGGATTTTAGAGGTGATGGTAGCCGGCGGTGCGCTTCTTGGATTAGGGGGTGGCCTTATCATTCGCCATGGGGGTTGTATTGATGGAACAGAGATTCTAGCCATCATCATTAGCCGTACCCGTGGATTCACGGTTGGGCAGGTTATTTTAGTTATCAACGTCTTGGTATTTACAATCGCAGGGATTGTCTATCAAGACCCAGAGCCAGCTCTTCGCTCCATGATAATGTTCATTGTCGCAAGTAAGATGATGGATATTGTGATCGTTGGTTTTGACGAGACAAAATCTGTCACCATCATTAGTGGACACCCTAAACAAGTTGCCGAAGCGCTTGTTCATGAACTTGGCATTGGGCTCACAGTTTTTTATGGCCGCGGCGGCTTTACCGGCAAAGACAAAGAGATCCTTTACGCTATTGTTGAACGTCTACAACTTGCCGAGCTGAAAGAAATTATTCACCGAGAAGATCCCCACGCCTTCATTGCCGTCCAAAACCTGCATGAAGTCATTAACGGCCATGTCCGGATGAATCTTGGCGGTACACCTCAAGCAAAGAAGATCAAAGAGATCTTCCAAAAGACAAGAGCAGATTAAGCCTTCTCAAGGGTCTGGGCATTAGTACAGCGCTAATTTTGCATTATAAAAGCAGTCAAAAGAACTTATTAAAGTGAGTTTTATGATCCGAGGAACGCCACCTGCTGTTGGAGCTCACACTATCCTTAAAGAGCTTGGGCAGGATGGCTTTGGTATCGTTTATGAAGCGCAAGACGAGAAAAAACAGCCCATCCTGCTCCGAGTGATTGCTCCGGAAATTTCTAATAACGACAACTTTGTCGTCCGCTTTGAATTGCTAAAAGCCATCCTCCCCTCAATAGAGCATAAAAACCTTCTTAAAGTAATTGAGCTCGGATCTCATAAAAACATCTTCTTTATTGCTAAAGAGCGCCCTGGGGTAGACGGCAAAGCCTTAAATGCGAGCCTACAGACGCTAAATTCATTCGACTTCACAAACACCTCTAGCAACACTCTTGGACGGCACCGCACACTACTTGAGCTCTTTGAAGGAATTGCTCAAGGGCTCTCTGCCCTTGAGCAGGTGCGCAAAAGCTATTACAAACATGGGATCCTCCACAACAGCTTAAAACCCGATAACATTTATATTTTTTCTAACTCCGCGCAAGGAATTCTGTCTCAAGGCACCCCAAGTCCTAAGCTAGATGGTTATGCGGAGCCGTTTTTGTTTTTTGGAGACGGTCCACAGTCGCTTCTTCACTATCGAATGGCAACGCCTCTAGCTACTGCTAAAAGACTTAATCAAGAAAAGAACGGGATCCAAAGCAGTCCTCTTAATTTATACGGCTATGAACCATTTTACCCGCCGGAATCTCGTCAAGGACTCCCCCTGCACCCCACCTCTATGCAGTATGCTTTTGGAGCTCTTCTTTACCACCACATTAGCAAACAACATCCAAAAGGGTTGTTTATTCCGCTCAAAGAGCATGACGGCTCTTTAGACCCTCTTTGGGATGAAATCGTCAACCGATGCCTAGCCTCTCCTCATGGTGGCGGTTATGCGAATATGGGAGAGGTTGCTGGACATCTAAAAAAACAACTCGTCTCTCATCTAGAGCTTTCTCCTGAAGAGAAGAAAATAAAAAGTATTAAGCCGCCTGCTGGAATGGCACTTGTCGCCTGTTTAGAAAAAGTTGAGATCGGCGCTCATGATGGCCCCGAGAATGAACAGCCCCCCTTCCGGATGCGCATCAAGCCATTTTTTATGGATATCTTCCCTGTAACGTTTAAGCAATTTAAAGAGTGCATGCCTCTTTACACGGGCAGTGACTATTCGAGGGGAGACAACCTCCCCGCTACACTAATTTCAATCTCTATGGCCAAGGCCTACTGCAGATGGAGAAGCGAAAAAGAAGGGCTGCCACCGCAAACCTACCGTCTGCCAACAGAATATGAGTGGGAAGCTGCTGCCAGAGGACAAGGAGGGCTCCAGTATCCGTGGGGAGCTACACAAGATCCCCTTCAGCTCTATTGCAATAAAGACAAAGAACGAGGAACAATTGCATTAGGACAGCTACCTGCCGGCAGATTTGGCCTTCATGACATGCTAGGAAATGTGTGGGAATGGACAGATTCACTATTTCACCCCCACCCCTTTGCAAAGGGAGCTGAAAAGCCTGTATCGCCTAAGCTACACGTCGCAAAAGGCGGGTGCTGGCTCACTCCCCTCGAGCTCTGCAGAGGCAGTCTCAGGCAAGGCTTTGCCCCACACGAGCCAAAAGCAAACATCGGATTCCGCTGCGCCCGGAACGTCGATTATATACTCCTCGCAGCTGAAAATCGGCATCTGGACGGCGCCAAAGCCCCGGGGCCTTAGCGTTTGCCCTCTCCAGAAGGTAACCCTTTAATTGCTACGGGCTTCTTCTCTTTTTTTCTTTTGTGCGCCGTCCACATTCCCGTTTTCAACTACGAGGAGTATATTTAAGGAGCGAGCGTAAGGGAAGCTCTTTGGAGTGCTGGGACAAGTCCAACGCTTTCACCAGTCCTCGACATGTCGAGGACTGTACGAAACTCTCGCTTACTAAGGCTGAGTGGACTCGACATGTCCAGGCGTACGATGTGGTGGACTGCTACGCTTTACTAACCCAACAAGGGCGTACACTCCTCGACATGTCGAGGAGTGTTGAAAGCGTTGGACAAGTCCCAGCACTCCAAAGATCGAGCGATGCTCGATCCTTAAATATACGCCTCTTAGCTGAAAAAAAACCGCGGAAGCGGTAATTAAGCGGCAAAGCCGCGGCAGATGCTAGCCGTAGGTGCCCGAAGGGAACCTGCGGAAGTGTGTATAAAAAAACGCAGGGCCGCGGCCAGCGGCGACACTCTTTCTGTGAGAAATGTCGCCACTGACCGTGGCTTACTATTATAATTCTACTAGTCCGTAGGTTTCCCTCGGTCACCTACGGCTAGCATCTGCAACGGCCTTGCCGCTTAATTACCGCTGCCGCGGTTTAAATAACCCCGTCTTTTCAAAAATGAAGTGCAAAAATTGAGTTAAAAAAAGAATAGTCAGGTGATGAAAAAATCTATCGCCTAGATCTTGAACCTGCTCCAGCCTGTTGACAGCATATTCTCAACGCGAATTGCTCAATCTAGGTCAAATGACAGGGCGAAGCCTTTATTTTATTCCCAGCGCTTGGTGGGAGGAGACTTTAATTTTAGGGCGTCAAAGGCTCTGGCGACGATGAATGATTCGACATCGTCCATGTTTTTGGGATGCAAATACCACGCAGGCATAGGTGGTAGCACCACGCCGCCCATACGCGTAATCTTAAGCATGTTCTCAAGGTGAATTTCGGAAAGGGGTGCTTCACGAGGGACAACAATAAATGGGCGTCTCTCCTTGAGAACAACATCTGCAGCGCGCCGCAAAAGGTTGTCTGCAAGCCCCAAAGCTATCGCAGCTAAACTTGCCATGCTACAAGGAATAACGATCATCCCATCAGTAAGAAAAGAACCACTTGCAATAGAAGCAGAAAAATCAGAAATACTATGACAAGTCACGCGCTTTTGGACCTCTTTAGAATAGAGTTTCATCCACTTCTCGCCACTCGCATACTCTGTGCCAAGCTCTTCAATAGCCGTAAAGCAAGCACCTTTCGACAAAACAAGGTGGACATGATGCCCTGCAAGGGCAAGTGCTTCTACCATACGATAACCAAGAATAATTCCTGAGGCTCCTGAAACCCCTACAACAATACGGCTCATATTATAATATCCTCATCTTAGCTGAAAACTGGAAAAATTATCCTAAACAAGCGCTTGCCCTTTCTAGAAGGTAACGTGGACCGCCTAAGGTCTTGGATTTCAGACCCAAGCCTACAACAAACGTTTGATTAGTGGTAGGTTAGACCCCAGACCGGGACGGCTCACGTTGCCTTCTGGAGAGGGTAAACGCTTGTTTTGAGGCTTCCAGGTGAAAAATCGTGATTTTTGTGGAAACTTAAAGAGCTTGTTTTCAGCTAAGAGAAGGATATAACTCCTATAGCGGCAGCCATCATCGTCAACCCAACCCATGTGTTACATGAAAAAAAGACCTGAGGAATTGCATCCAGGGCCTTAGGATTAATTTTACGGTGATAATGAATATAAAGAGAAGCTACCACACCAACGCCAATAAAATAAACGGCCGAAAGCCCCATTAGCACCCCAGCCCAGATAAGCGCTGCCACAGCAACCACATGTGACATACGTGCCACCCATAGCGCCCCCTGAGCCCCTAATACCACAGGAATGCTCCGCAGCTTGTGCCCAGTATCAAATACATGGTCTTGAATTTGGTATATGACATCCATTCCAGCTAGTGAAGCGAGAGCCGCCACCCCAAGGAGTACTGGCGGCCAGGCAAGAGAGTCTGTGATTGCTATCCAGGCACAAAAAGGGGCAAAAAACTCGATAAGCCCCAGAACAAAATGACAAAGCATAGTGAAACGTTTAGTGTACGAGTATCCCCAAAGAAGAAGGATAATAAACGGCGACAGGGCCAAGCAAATGTTGTTGATCAATCCAGCAACGACAACACCTCCAATAACCGATCCCCAAGCAAGTAACATCACCTGTCTTGGAGAGACCTCCCCCTTTGGAATAGAGCGATCTTTTGTTCTTGGGTTGTCAGCATCGATGTGCCTATCAATCAAGCGATTAAAAGACATCCCTGCAACTCTAGCAAAGCAAAATCCTAAAACAATCCACACGCTTTTTAGACCAAAAGTGCTCCAATTAAAAGAGTTAGCAAACGCCGGATCTGCAAAAGGCAAAATCGCACCTATAACGGCCCAAGGCAACCCAAAAAGAGTTTGCTCAACCATAATTAATTTCTTAAAGACTGCCCAACGCATCTTCTTTCCTTTTGTTTCCGATCGATTTAACCTTGAAAATTATAAGGCATATAAGGCAAAGGGGTATACTATTCCAACTAGAATCTTTTATGGGGAAATTAAGACAATGAAATCTAAAATAAGATCAAAAGAATCTATTGAACAAGCGCAACACTTAGATTCATGGCGCGTTTTCAGAATTATTTCAGAGTTTGTTGATGGTTTTGAAACACTCACAACTATTGGCCCCTCCGTTTCTATCTTCGGATCTGCAAGAACAGATACTAAATCCCCCTATTATAAAATGGCAACTGATGTCGCTAAGAAAATTGCCGAAAAAGGGTATGCCGTCATTACTGGGGGCGGCCCTGGGATCATGGCAGCTGCCAATAAAGGGGCTCAATTAGGAAAAGGAGCCTCTTGCGGCCTAGGCATTGACCTTCCTTTTGAAACAGGTGCAAACTCTCACATTGATGAAAAATACAACCTCCATTTCCACTACTTCTTTGTCCGTAAAGTGATGTTTATGAGGTACGCACAAGCGTTTGTTGTTCTTCCCGGAGGTTACGGAACTCTCGATGAACTTTTCGAGGCCCTCACGCTCATTCAGACCAAAAAAGTACAGCCCTTCCCTGTCTATCTCATGGGATCATCCTACTGGAACGGACTTATTGAATGGCTAAAAAGCGTTGTTATTACAAACAACAACCTCTCACCAGAAGACCTTAGCCTTTTCACAATTACCGATGACCCTGAAGAAGTTGTAACCGGTATCGAAGCCCATTACCAAGCCTCTTGCTCCGTCAGTAACTTCTAGTGGTCTGTTATGAGGATTGAAAATTTATAAATAAATTTTTTCGTTGAAGACGTAAAAATTAGTTCACCTCTCCCTCTAATCGTGGTATTGTAAATTTAATTGATACCGCTAACAAGGAGACTTCCCCATGCAAGACCTTAATTCCACGCAACAAAATCCTTGGTTTTCTATCTGGCGCCATCCGCGAGCTACTATGCGAGGCATCCTAGACACAAACCCAAAGCGAACGGTTCTTTGGCTCGTGCTGATCAATGGTCTTTTGCAAGGGCTGTTTGTATGGCCACCAGGCCTCTCAAGCTCTCACCACCCTATATTCGTCGTCTTATTTAGCGCCGTCTTTGGCGCTCTTATGGGACTAATTGGCCTCTATGTAGTCGGTACGGTCACAAAATGGACAGGAAGTTGGGTTGGAGGTGTCGGGTCTTATCTAGAAATAAGAGCGGCTATTGCTTGGTCGTTAGTTCCTCATATCTGGGGAATGATCCTCAAGCCCTTTGAGATCTTTTTCTGTGGGGTTGCAGGCCCTTTAATGGTTACAGAGCATGGTCCTGAAGAGTTTGTTCTATTTTCTGTTGCTAGCTTATTCGGAGCTATAGAACTCGTTCTTGCTGTTTGGATTATTGTGATAACAATACAGTGTCTGGCAGAAGCACACCGCATCCACGCATTTAAGGCTATTATTGCCTGGGTACTTGCTATAATAATTATTGGGGCTATTGTGGGGCTATTAGCTGTTTTGGGAGCCTTGGTGTTTGACCCAATAGACACGCTCCTAGCGCCATCACTTGGAGTGTCTTCTGCAGCCGTAGGGACGCCTTAAAGGGCGCTACTGAGCACCCAAGGCTTCGCCGAGGACCATGGACGGATGGACAAGCGGGCTAGCGCCCGCCTACTATAGGGCGAAGCCCGTTTCTTGATGCGTGTGGTCTTTGTCGTCTTTCCAGATGACCTTGCCTTCTTCTACGAGCTTATCGATGTAGGTCAGGTCGTATTTTCCTGAAAGGAACTTCTCGTCATCCAGCATGAATTTGTGGAAAGGGATCGTCGTCTTAATCCCCCCAATCATAAACTCTCGCAAAGCGCGCTTTGCAGAAGCAATCGCCTCTGTACGGGTTTTTCCCCTAACAATGAGCTTAGCCACCATAGAGTCATAGTAAGGCGGGATAGTGCAACCAGAATAACAAGCGCTATCGATACGAACATTGGGACCGCCAGGAGCCAAGTAGTACTCTATTTTGCCTGGGGATGGCGCAAAGTTAGACATCGGATTTTCGGCGTTAATGCGGAACTGCATCACATGCCCATTAAACGTAACCTCTTTTTGCTTTAAGGAAAGCTCTTGTCCCATAGCAATGCGAATCTGCTCAACGACAAGGTCAATGCCCGTAAGCTCTTCTGTAATCGTATGCTCAACTTGAATACGGGTGTTCACTTCCATGAAGTAGAAGTTCTTGTCTTGATCAAGCAGGAACTCGACCGTTCCCACCGAATGGTACTTGGCTGCCTTAACAATCTGAACCGCCGCCCGTCCCATTTGTTTACGAAGCTTAGGAGAAAGAATAGGGCTAGGAGCTTCTTCAATAAGCTTTTGGCGCCTACGCTGGACTGTGCAGTCTCTTTCGCCTAAGTGGATGTAATTTCCATGCTTATCCCCTACGACCTGCACTTCAATGTGCCGGGGACCAACAATCATCTTCTCAAGATAAATATCCGGGTTGCCAAAGCTCGCTTCGGCCTCTCCTCTAGCAGCTGCAAAATGTTTAACGAATTCCTTTTCCGAATAGGCAACGCGAATCCCCTTTCCACCGCCACCAGCAACAGCTTTAATGAAAATCGGATAGCCTAAGGTTTTAGCAACATTTAACGCCTCATCAATGTCTCTTATCACTCCATTAGAGCCTGGAATTACTGGACACTTAGCGTGTTTAGCAGTAGACTTTGCCTTGACTTTGTCCCCAAGCAGCGCAATTGTAAGTGAAGAGGGGCCAATAAAATTAAGCCCACTACTTTCGCAAATAGAAGCAAAATTCGCATTTTCAGAAAGGTAACCATAGCCTGGGTGAATCGCATCTGCCCCCGTGATCTCGCATGCAGCAAGAATATTAGGAATTCTAAGATACGATTTTGAAGAAGGGGCCTCTCCAATGCAAATTGCCTCGTCAGCATAGAGAACATGCAAAGACTCGGCATCTGCTTGTGAGTAGACCGCCACCGTTTGCAATCCCAAGTCATGACATGCTCGAATAATACGAACTGCGATTTCACCACGATTGGCAACTAAAACTTTATGCATAGAATTTACGACAAGGAGTTACGTTAAAAAAAATTACGTTGGAAAGTTATTCCTTAATGAGCCCTAAGCAGGACGCACGCAGAAAAGCTTCTGCCCGAACTCAACAGGCTTTATATCCTGTACTAAAATCTCGGTCACGACTCCTGCGACTTCTGATTTGATTTCGTTCATGACTTTCATCGCTTCGATGATGCAAACAACGCTATCTGGGGTAATGGTGTCGCCTACTTTAATGAATGCAGTATCATCCGGAGAGCTCGCTGTATAGAATGTCCCAACCATCGGAGAGGTTACGTATTTGTGGTTGTCTGCTGCTGGAGGATGAGCTGAGTGCGCATGTTTATCGTGAGATTCGACATGCCCTCCGGTGTGGTGCCCTCTAACAAGAGGTTGTGGGGCAATTGTCATGTGAGTATCTATGTGCTCTCTCTGAGGAGCCGGCTTTAGGGCGGTCTCTCTTTCTAGGCTGACTTCAAAGTCCCCTTGTTTAATGGAAAGCTTGGTTAACCCGAGCCTTTTCATCGATTCCATCAACTTCTCAATCTCTTCGAATTTCACTCAAAACCTCCGCTATCAGACTTCTTTCTTAACACCGTTGAACGTATTCCTTTGACTTTGTATCCAATTTGATAACGTCATCTTTTCCAATGAAAGGGGGAACTGCTATCTTAGCGCCAGTCTCTATCGTGGCAAGTCTGGCGCCTCCGATCGTGCCGACCCTTCCGTTGGGCCCCGCGTTTTCTTGCTCTACTTTAACTACTCTTAACTCTAAGTATTGAGGAAGCTCGACGGAATGAATGGTGGAACCGTAGAACGAGGCAGTGAGACCGACCCCTTCCTTAAGGAATTGAATAGCATCTCCGACCACCCTGGACGAAACCGGAACAAGATCTAAATTGCTAACATTGAGGAACAAGAGATCATTCCCCTCTCTGTAAAGGTATTCAAGCTTCTGATGGCTTAGATGAACCGCCTTTACCGTGCAACCAAGCTCAAAACTCTTTTCGACAACTTTATTGGTATCTAAATCTTTGAGCTTCATCCTCATAAGCGGAGGGGCACCCTTGAGGCTCGTTACCTTCTGATTTGATTCAACATGGTACAATTTACTGCTAATGGAAATCGTCATTCCAGGTGTAACCTGTTGGCTTATAAGAGGGGCGTTTGGGGTGGTAACCATAATAAGTAATGAGCTCGATTTTATTAGTTATGCAAGACGTACAATTTAACCCAAAAATGACTTTAAGAAAAGATAAAACAGGACCTTCCGACCCAGATTGAGCAATTCGCCTTGAGACTATGCTGTCAACGGGTTGGAGCAGGTTCAAGATCTAGGCGATAGATTTTTCTCATCATTTGCTTGGTGGCAGGTTAGATCCCAGACCTTAGGCGGTCCACGTTACCTTCCTATGAAGTGCAGTTTCGGAGGGCTGCAATGGCCACAGCCATATCAGGAGCTTGGAAAAGATGGGTCCCCGCTACAAGAATATTGGCTCCAGCCTTAACACATAATTTCGCAGTCTCAAGATTGATCCCCCCATCCACCTGAATATCAAGAGGCGGTAACTTAGGAGTAGAGTCTCCTGGCTTTTGAATCACTCCTCCGGCTCGAATATGGTGTTTGTCCACGAATCCACGTGTGAACCTAATTTTTTCAAGCACCTTAGGCATAAAAGCCTGGCCACCATGACCAGGGGGAACAGTCATCAGCAAAATAAGATCGACCTTATCCAAATAATTAATCACCATGCTATCCGAGGTTTCTGGACAAAACGCCAAGCCCGCCTTAACCCTTTGCCCATTCACATTGCATTTGCGAATGTAATGCAAAAGATCGGCAACATTTTCGGTCGCTTCAAAATGGAAAGTGATCTGGTTAGCTCCTGCTTTCACAAAAGGCTCAACCCAATTCTCTGGGGCATGGACCATAATATGCACATCTAAAAACATTTTAGGCACAGCCCTTCTAACCGCTGCAACAGCTCTTGGGCCAAGCGTAAGATTAGAGGCAAAATGACCATCCATAATATCAATATGCAATGTGTCGGCGCCAGAAGCTTCAATGCGTTTGGCTTCTTCTGCAAGACGGCCAAAATCTCCAGCCAAAAGAGAAGGAGAAATTTTAATATCAGCCTTATTAATCACAAGAAATCCTTAAAAAATCTTAGTTTTCAAATGTCAATATTTTAGGAAGCCTCTCAGTGGCCTGGTAAGGACCAGTAATAGCAATGTTCATAGCAGAAGAGATGAAAATCTCTTTAGCACACTGGTGAACCTGCTCTGCAGTGACAGCCTCGATCTTCTTACAAAAATCTTCTGTAGAAAAGTTCCGGTCGCGCGTCAGAAGTTTTTCCCCTGCCCACAGCATACTCGCCATCGAGTTTTCCATATCTTGCAACGTCTGTCCAATAATATAACGCTTTGCCCTAGCAAGCTCCTTTGGCGTTACCTTTTGATTGCAAAGCTCTTTCAAGACTTTCATGCTCGCTTCAATGCAGACATCTACTTTATTTCTTTCTAAACTAGACTGCACATAAAAACAGCCCACATCGTCATATAAATCTAAGGCCGAAGTGATGTGATAGGCAAAGCCGTGCTTTTCTCGAATCTCCTGGAAAAGCCGTGAGCTCATATTCTCACCGACAATCGTATTAAGCACACGCAAACTCCATCTACGAGAGTCGTAACGATCTGAGCAGAAAACACCAAACTGCAAATGGCACTGTTCGGTTTCTTTGATTTCGACTTGAACACGGAGCGTCGACTGCTCGGGCTTAAATCTAACGCACTCCTCTCTAACACCGCTGCGGAACCTCTGCGAATGCTGCTTTGCCCAGTCTACCACTTGAGAGTGCTTAATAGCCCCGGCAACAGCTATGACGGTATTTGGAGCAATGTAATACCTTTCGTAAAAGGCCCTTAACTGCTCAGCCGTTATTTTAGAGACGCTATCTTCTGTCCCCAAAATCCAGTTTCCAAGTGGATGCCCAGGAAAAACTACTGATGAGAACAGATCGTTAATAAAGCTGCTAGGCTGATCTTCGCAAGAGTGAATCTCCTCAATGATCACCTCTCTCTCTTTCTCTAAATCATCGAGATTGAAAAGAGGCGCCGTGTACATATCTAAAAGAACGTCCATACAATCACGGAAGCTCTCTGGCAAAGCTTTCACGTAGAAACAGGTGCTCTCTTCTGTTGTGTACCCATTAATTGAGCCGCCAGCACCTTCGATGCTTTCGCTAATTCCCTTAGCCGAATACTTAGATCCTCCCTTAAAGAGCATATGCTCAATAAAGTGGGACATCCCCATCTCTGCTGGTTTTTCAAAACGAGACCCAACACCAGCAAAGAGGCCAGCAGAGACCGTATAGGCGCTAGGCATCTCGACCGTGACCACCTGAAGTCCATTATCTAATAGGCTGCTCTCAATGTTTTCTTTAGGTAAAGGAATCATGTTTTTCAAAAGTTTTTAAGAATTCAGGCCCAGACCGAGATGGCTCACGTGATACTGCTAGCGGCCTCTTATTTTGGTTTTCTCTTTCCCTGTCTTTATCCTATTCTTATTTCTGTGGTTTTTTGTTGCTGCCAGCTCGCGAGCGAGCGCTCAACAGCACTTTGGAACTGCAACTGCAAAGCCGGGTCGTCATTAGAGTAAATATACCCTAAACAAGGGCTATCATGAACATTAACAAAGATAGAGGCAAGTTGAATGGGAGAAATCTGTAGAGCCTCAACTTTTTGTTCCACATACTGTTTAAAAGAGGTGTGAGCCGCAGTTATCAGAACGTAAACAAACCTGTTGTCAGCTCTAGAAGCCACGGCATATGCCTCTGCATGAAAAAAACCTTTCTCTTGAACCTCTAACAGCATCTTGAAAAGGATTTGCAAAGGAGCCGGTTCTAAAACAGTCCCCATAACTACTGGCGTCAGGGAATAGAAGAAGTTTTCGAGAAGCCATTCGTTATGGCGAGAAATCCCTTGCAGAGACTCTTTCACAGCACAAAACAGCTCATTTTGTTTGGAAATCATCCCTCCATTGTAGTCTCTTACTTCACCAACAATGCGCATCAACTCAGAAATAACCGACTGCCGCGCTTTGTACAGATCAAGAGAGTGATCACTACGAAGGAAGTCAACTTTCTTTAGGCGCACTCTACACACAGTAGCTTCTTTTTCGTAACGTTTGCGAAGAGCCCCCACAACCTTTACCCTGTCGGGAACGTACTCCAAAAAGGTATCTGCTCTTTCAAAGAGCTCCTGAATAGCTTTGCTATCTGGCTTAAGCAGTCGCAGCAAAATGATAGTAAAAGAAATGGCGGCATCTGTCTGCTCGTCAAATGAAATAATCACTTGCGGCATGTCCCGCGTGTATTTGAGTTGATGGCTAAGCGAAACAATATTGCGCATCACCTCTTCTTCATTGCGCGGCATGAAAATGGGGTGAATAAGATGCTCAATCCCCCCTTTTAGATCGGTAGGGATCTGCCTTTTCACAATTTTTAACTCTTCAAGAGAAAACTCTGAGCCATCGTTTTTCTCGACTTCAAGATAAAGTGTCCGAATAGGATCAAATCTAGCAGGGTTAGCAAAGAATGACCCCTCTACCAATTTGACACTGGGAATATAGTGCTGCAAGGCCTTGAGAACGTGACGCTCTTCAAAGACCTCGTAATCCCTAAGAAAGTTCACAGCAACAACAATGCCCAAAACAACTTTAACGCCGCCTGGAGGGTGGTGCAAGCGTGTTTTTCCTAGCTTTAAGAACACATGGCGCTTGTCGGGGTACTGTTCTATGCATTTGCGAAGTTCTCGGCGGAAAATATAGTGAACGCAAATGATGCGGCTCATATGGCGATATTCACGAATGGCTTTAAACTCATTCGTACAAAGCACCAAAAAGTGTTGCATTTCGGAAAAGACGTCATAATCCAAATCTTGAGGACGACGCTTGATTAACATCGCAATGTTTTCTTGGATCATCGCCGTCTTTACATCAGCAGAGAGCCCTTTAATTTCGAGAATACGGTTGGCATGGTAGATAGAACCTATTCCCAAGCAAACTTCTGTTTCGATAATCCTTAGATTACGCTTGATTTTTGCCAGCTCATCTTCAGTCTCTACCCGAAGCATCACTTCTATCATGGTGTACGAGTCATCACTAAGATCAACCATTCGGAAGTCAGCGGCATAAAATAATACGACATCAATACTCTCTGTTGGAACAAGCCACCTGCTAACCATCTCATAAAAAAACTTAAAGGCACCTCTACGGTGCTTGTTTAGCATATAGAAAGAGAGATTGAAGGGAGCTTCTTTAAATTCGGAGTGAGCAAAGAGGGGGAGGTGGCGCTTGAAACGGGTTAGGCACCCTTGGGTAGCTTCAAGACTTTTACCAAAGTCCCAAAAGAGGTCTTGTGGAATAAGGCAGGCGAGCCTTTCTTTAATCACCGAAACGTAAGGGCGACTGGAAGTGTGAACGTTTATGCCATCGAATACCGTAGTAATCCGAGGGATGTAAGATTGAGACTTAGGCGTCAGTTGGCTTTTGCTTGCATTTAAGCTTAAATTTGAACTCGCCATGGCGTTCACAGTAGGGAAGTTCTTCTCGCCAGATTGAGAAGGGCGCAAACCGGGTGATCCCGAGAGGTAGCGTAAAGGTGACTTTACAAGGGTGATTTGCCTTGTAAAATGACCCGTAGGCATTCGGCCCCCAAAGAGCGCTGAGATGCTTTTTTGGGCCAGAAAGGAAAAATGTCGACGCTCATTCCGCAGGGACTTCTTCATAAACAGCATCCTGCTGACAAGATCTTCTTTCTTCAGAAATAACAGTTCCAAGCTGATGATTAGAACCTACATGGGTAGCCACATCATGAAAGGACAGGACATGTAATGGTAAACCATTTCTTCCTGCTAAAGCAATACATCGCTCGTGCAAGACCTGGCCGCCACCATTTTTAACAATTTTTAAGGCTTCCTCATAACTAAGAGAGGAGAGGAGCTTAGCTCCCGGCTTTTTCTTTGGATCTTCCTCAAAAATTCCAGCAACATCTTTAAAAAATTCGACTTTATCGGCCTTAAGGGCAAGCCCTAATGCAACAGCGGTTGTATCGGAGCCTCCCCTTCCAAGAGTGGTAATTTCCCCTTCTTGACTCACCCCTTGAAAACCCGCAACAATAACAATGGTTCCTTGCTCAAGGTGGGGAAGCAATCGGTGAGGCCTTACTTCAATAATACGAGCATCGGAATGGGTGCCTGATGTGATAATGCCCGATTGACTTCCTGTAAAACTAATCGCCTTTTTCTTTTTGGCAGCTAAGGCCATTGCTAAAAGAGAGATGCTAATTCTTTCTCCGACCGTGATAAGCATATCATATTCGCGGCGCGGCGGGTCGCTATTTACCTCTTTTGCCAGAGCAATGAGCTGGTCTGTCATATCACCCATCGCGCTGACAACAACAGCTACCTGTCGGTACTCTTTTGCTTTTGCGACAATGATATCGGCAATTTTTGAAAAATGGGCGGGGGTTTCGACAGCTGCGCCACCAAATTTCATTATTAACGTGCTTTTCATGGGCCTAAGACTCCTTGAACTCTATCCGGCAGAGTACTAATATACTCCTCGTAGCTGAAAATGGGAATTTGGACGGCGCCAAAGCCCCGGGGCTGAACGATCGTAAGTACCCTTTGTATTTCTAATACTAAGGCACTTACGATCATTCAGCCGCGGGAGCTTTCGCGCTAGCCCAAATTCTCGTTTTCAACTACGAGGAGTATATATTCCTTTTAGCTGAAAATGGGAATTTGGGCTAGCGCGAAAGCTCCCGCGGCTGAATGATCGCAAGTCGCCCAATATTAAAAATATACTCCTCTTAGCTGAAAACGGGAATTTGGATGGCGCCAAAGCCCCGGGGCTTTGGCGCCATCCAAATTCCCGTTTTCACCTAAGAGGAGTATATAGTCTCATTCGTCAACACTTCTTCTTGACACCCTTATTAAAGTCCTTAAAAGGAAGATTTCATGTTCATTATAAAAAGAACCTACCACTTTGAAGCTGGACACAACCTGCCGCTCGTCAAAGGAAAGTGCCAAACACCTCATGGCCACTCTTTTCTCTTAATAGTAAGTTTAAAGTCCCCAACTCTCAAGACAAAAGGGGCAGAAAAAAACATGATCACCCCTTTTGAAAAGATTGATGCCCTTGTCATGCCGATGATGCAAAAGTGGTTTGACCACAAATGGCTAAACGAAAGCCTCAAAACAGACGCTCCTACTTGTGAGTTTATGGCTAAGTGGATTTATGACCACCTAAAGCCAAGCCTTCCCGCCCTCTACTCGATTGAAGTCTCTGAAAACGCTCTCTGCACCGCCATTTATATACTCCGCTTAGCTGAAAATGGAAGTTTGGGCTAGCGCGAAAGCTAGCCCAAACTTCCATTTTCAGCTAAGCGGAGTATATTAAGCCACGGTCAGTGGCTACATTTCTCACAGAAAGGGTGTCGCCGCTGGCCGCGGCCCTGCGTTTTTTATACGCATTTCCGTAGGTTCCCTTCGGTCACCTGCGGCTAGCATCTGCCGCGGCTTCGCCGCTTAATTACCGCTGCCGCGGTTCAAATAACCAAGAAGATTCTTCATGCGACTGCCCTTCCACATCCCCTGTAAGCATCAAATTACTATTTGTACAATCGCCCCGGCCCAGCGCTCCTCCTGAGCTACTGCCTGGTTTTAACCTTATCTTTTGATTGCGTTTTTCGAGGTACTTCTATATACTGATTACATTTATTATAAACTTCAGGAGAAACCCTTAAATGTCCAAACCTTCATCAAACCTTCTTCAAGCCACTCTAACAACTCAGGCAGCTTCCCCCTATACATGGGATTCATATAACGCAAGTAACATTCAATGCAATGCGGCCGACCTTAAAGAGTTTACAGATCTGCTAGAGAGTGGAGCAGAAGAGTCAAATCCTAACGCAGCTTCTGTTAGGCTTGCAGGTTGTATTGTTAAAGGAACTGTTGTTGAAATAACTAAAGACTACGTCGTTGTAGATGTGGGCCAAAAATCAGAAGGGCTTGTCTCTGTTAGCGAATTCCCAAACCTATCAGAGATTTCTATTGGTAGCCTTTGTGACGTTCTTATAGACCAAACTGAAGACGAAAACGGACAAATGTGCCTTTCTTATGAGAAAGCAGACCGTATTAAGCAGTGGGAAAACATCTCTAAAAATGCACAAGAAGGGTCTATTGTTATCGGCGAAATCACTCACAAAGTTAAAGGCGGTTTGATAGTCAATATCGGAGAAACTGGCACAGTGGAAGCATTCCTCCCTGGCTCACAAATTGACAACAAGCGCATTAAAAGCCTTGATGATTACATCGGACATCGCCTTGAGTTCAAAATTATTAAGATCAACATGAAGCGTAAAAACATCGTTATTTCTCGCCGTGAACTCCTGGAAGCTTGCCGCAATTCTAACAAAGCCAAAATGCTCGAGACACTCAAAGAAGGCAGCATTGTTAAGGGTACCGTGAAAAACATCACAGACTTCGGTGTCTTCTTAGACCTCGACGGTGTTGACGGTCTACTCCACATCACAGACATGTCTTGGAAAAGAATTAAGCATCCTTCTGAGATGGTCACCCTAGGCGCAGTGCTTGAAGTTAAAATCCTCACTATCGATAAAGACAAAGGACGTATTGCCCTCGGCCTCAAACAACTAGAGCCAAATCCATGGGATCAAATCGAGTCAAAATACCCACCAGGAACGGTTGTAGAAGGGAAAATTGTTAACCTCCTTTCTTACGGCGCGTTCATCGAGCTCGAGCCTGGTGTCGAAGGCCTTATCCACGTTTCTGAAATGTCATGGACAAAAACTATATCTGATCCTAACGAAATTGTTAAGAAAGGCCAGACAGTTAAAGCGATCGTTCTTTCTGTTCAAAAAGCAGACGGGAAAATCTCTCTGGGGATCAAACAAACAGAGGACGATCCTTGGAAAGCAGCTGTTTTAAAGTACCCAATCAGCGAGATCGTCACAGTAGAAGTAATCGGCTTAAATAGCTATGGCGCTTTTGTTGAGGTAGAGCCAGGGATTAATGGCCTTGTCCACATCTCTGATCTGAGCTGGACTAAGAAAATTTCACACCCTTCTGAAACGCTTAAAAAGGGAGATAAAATCAGCGCAAAGATCTTGTCTGTCGACACAGAAAACAAAAAGATCACACTTGGTGTCAAGCAGCTAGGAACAAATCCTTGGGATGTCATAAAAAATACTATGCCTGAAGGATCAATTGTTGAGGTGAAGATTGCAAAAACAACAGCCTTCGGTGTTTTTGTAAATATCGTTGCATTCGATGATGTTGAGGCTCTTATCCACTCATCAGAACTATCTGATGCCTCCTTCGCAACAGTAGATGAGGCGGTAAAGAGGTGGAAAGAGACTCAGGGTGATAAACCACTTACGGCAAGGGTTCTTAAGCTCGATTCTGAAGCTAAAAAGATTGCCCTCTCTTGTAAAGACCCCTCTGCAAACAACGATGGCGGCAGAGATAAGATCACTGTTCCTGGACGTCAGGCTCAAGGAACTGCTTCCAAAAGCTCAGCTAGTCTCAGCGACTTGAGCGAATTGCTTGCAGCTTATCGTGAAACAAAGAAATAACGCCCTGCGGGAACCGTACGTTTATTCGTTAACCTAAAAACCGAAGGGCAACCTTCGGTTTTTGCATCATTATCAACGACCAACAATGACAGAGATCGATACTTATGAACAAAGACCTAATTGCCCTCTTGGAATACTTCCAGAATGATAAAGGGATCCCAACAGAAGTTCTCATTTCAGCCATCGAAGAAGCAATTTGCATTGCTGCTAAAAAGAGCCTCTTAGGGGTTTCTAACGTCTCCGTAACCATGAACCCTAAAACTGGCTATATTGAAGTTTTAGGGGAAAAAGAGATCGTTGACGTTGTCGAGGAAGCTGCCAGCGAAATTTCTTTAGAAGACGCGCGCGTTTTAGATCCTGAGTGCGAACTTGGGCAGTACATCGATGTTCCGGTTGAGACAAAAGGCTTGGGGCGTATCTCTGCTCACACAGCTAAACAAATCATTATGCAAAAATTTCGTGGTGCAGAACGGGACGTGATCTACAAAGAATACCGCGACCGCATCAATAAGCACGAAATTGTTTCTGGATCTGTTAAGCGCTTTGTCAGAGGGAGTAACATCATCCTTGACCTTGGTAAAGTCGAAGCGCTTTTGCCAACAAAAGAATATCCTAAAACAGACCACTACAACATTGGCGACAAAGTACGTGCCCTTCTTTTTGAAGTTAGAGACCTGGAAAATGGCGGTGCTGAGGTTATCCTTTCACGCAGCTCTCCAGAGTTCGTTAAACAACTTTTTGCACTAGAAGTTTCTGAAATTTCCGACGGGACTGTATCGATCGAAAATATCGTAAGAGAAGCTGGTTACCGCACAAAGCTGATCGTTCGTTCTAACGACCCTAAAGTAGACCCTGTAGGGGCTTGCGTTGGGCTGCGTGGAGCTCGCGTAAAAAACATCATTCGCGAGCTTAACAACGAAAAAATTGACATCATCGCACACTCCGAAAACCGGATAGCGCTCTTACAACAGATACTCCATCCTATCGAGATTCGCAAACACAGCAATCTTGATCAAGGGACGGTCACAATTGTTGTAGATGATGACCACTTCGCTGCGGCCGTTGGTAAGCGCGGCCTTAACGTTAAACTTAACGGTCAGCTCCTTGGAGTTCAGCTAGAAGTTCATAGAATGACAGCGCACAATCTAGAGCTCGCAGAACAGCGAACACAAATTGCCGTTGACAAGGATGACTCGCTAGACGCTCCATTAATAAACCTGAAAGCACACTTTACTGATGATCCTATAACAACATTGGTCATTGATATTCTTGCAGAAGGGGGCTATGATACTACCCGCAGCGTGCGCAAGGCTAGCCCTGAAGACCTCTCAAAAGTAGAAGGCATCAGCTTGGATATGGCTAATAAGTTCTTGCAGCAAATTGAAGAGCATCGAATTGAAGAGCAGCAAATTGAAAATCAGAGAGGCTAGAGCTTTGGAAAAGAAGACGACCGAAAGAAAATTCGCGGTTACCCTTAAACTCAAAAATCTCCAACTGGCAGGCGCAGTTACCTCCGAAAAGAGCAAAGAGGAGCTGATCAAAAGGAAGGCACATTCTAAAGACCTTGAAGCCAAAGGACGGGGAGACAAAGCCCTCTCAGACAATGCAGCTCCTAAAAAAGCCGGTCATATGAGCGCAACGGCTGCCGAAGTTAGCGGTACGTCATCTCTTTCCAGAGAAGGAAAGCGGATACGTGCAAAGTCAAAATCTGCATTCGCTGGAGATCGTGAGACCAAAGAAACTTCCTCTCATGAGCACGTTCACGAAGGTTCGGCTTCTGCTCACGGGCTAACAGAAGCCTTTGAAACCATCACAGAAGCAGCTTCTGTTGAAAGCACCTTTTCTAATAGCGTTCAAGAAGCTATTCAAGAGGTTATTCTCGAAGAAAACAGAGAAGAGACCAAAGAAACAATTAAAGCATCATATGTACACACTTCAGAAAAGCGGCGCACAGAAAGTGATGAGGAGCCCCCTACGATAGCCAACGAAGCCCCTCCTGTGCAAAAAGAAGAAAAAATATCCGAGAGCAAAATCAACGCTCCCGCTCTTTACAACCCAATTCGATTTGCGCCCCGCAAAGCACATGCCCATCCTCGCGACCCTCTACAGCTACCGCCTGTTAAGCTGGGTATCACAGGAAAACACATCCGCGACCTTGCCCCTCCTCCCGTTCCAGCGCCAAAGCTCGAGCCTACACCCGCAGCAAAAGTCGCTCCTAAAGAAGAAAAAATTGCTCCTAAAAAACCAGAAACGACAACAACCACTACGACGGCGGCAGATAAAGAGGTTCGTTATGGTAAAAAGGGAGTCAAAGATTTCTCTGATAATGCCGCTAGCAAAGGACGCGATGGATCTAAAACAAAACAGTTCCACGACCTAAAACCTCTAGGCCGTTCCGCTATTATAAGAACTGGCGATGACGAAGGTGAAGAAGGTGGGTCTCGCCGGAGAAAAAGACGCCCTCTCAACCGTCCAAAAGAGATTCAGAAAGAAACTCCTCGTCCTACGTTTCTTAGCATACGCCTTCCTATTGTTCTAAAAGATCTAGCCGCAGCGCTTACAATCAAAGCCTCTGAGATCATTGCATACCTATTTAAGGAAAAGAAAGAAATGGTCATTAACTCTGTTATTGACGACCCCTTACTTGCTGAGCTCATCGGCGAAGAATTCGGCTGCAAGATCGAGATCAATACGGCTGAAGAGCGCCACATGCGTGTAACTGAAAACACAATCAAAGAAGAAATCACTGCTACTACTAAAAACCTATTGCAGCCACGCGCCCCTGTCATTACATTCATGGGTCACGTCGACCACGGCAAAACAAGCCTGATTGACTACATTCGCAAGACGAAAGTCGCTGCCGGAGAAGCGGGAGCAATTACCCAGCATATTGGCGCCTTCCGCTGTAAAACAGCTGGCGGAGAGATCACTATTCTAGATACTCCTGGTCACGAAGCGTTCAACTCCATGCGCTCACGCGGAGCAGAAGTAACCGATATCGTCGTCCTAGTTATCGCTGGCGATGACGGTATTATGCCCCAGACTATTGAATCCATCGCGCAAGCAAAAGCTGCAAAAGTAACAATCGTTGTTGCCCTCAATAAATGCGACAAGCCTGGCTTTGACGAACAAAAAGTCAAACGTCAACTTGGAGACAACGACCTTCTCTCTGAAGATTGGGGTGGAACAACCCTGACTGTTAATTGCTCTGCAACAACAGGCCAGGGAGTTGACCAACTCCTCGAGCTTCTCGCTTTGCAAGCTGAAGTTCTAGAGCTGAAGGCAAACCCTGATTCTAGAGCCCGCGGTTCCGTACTCGAATCTGAAAAGCACACTGGCGTTGGCTGCGTTGCGACGGTTCTCGTACAAAACGGAACACTTCGCCTCGGAGACGCCCTTATATTCGGGACTCTTTCTGGAAGAGTTAAGACGATGTTCAACGACGATGGTGAGAAACTAACAGAAGCAGGCCCATCGACTCCTGTAAAAGTTACTGGGTTAACTGGGCTTCCTCAAGCTGGAGATGAGTTTATTGTCGTTAAAAACGAAAGAGAAGCTCGTGACATTGCTGCAAAGAGAGCTGAAGCTCAGCGTAAAGGGCAACCTCTTATCAGAAAGCCACCATCTCTAGAAAGCCTCATGCAAAACACCAGCGGACCTAAGATTTTCAATCTTATTCTACGAACAGATATGCAAGGGTCTCTAGAAGCTCTGAAGACATCTCTCATGAAGATTAAGTCTGATAAGGTCCTCCTCAACATCACTGACAGTAAAGTGGGAGAAATCACCACCTCTGATATTGAACTGGCCAAAGCTTCTAAAGCGGCAATTCTGGGCTTCCACACTGTTGTTGAAGCTCGCGCTAAAGGCCTTCTCGAAGAAGCCGGAATCATTACCACTCTCCATAACATCATCTATGATGCTATCGAAGAGGTAAAAGGGCTAATGAAAGGGACCCTCGATAAGCTTCCTCAAGAAGATGAAATGGGTGTTGCTGAAGTCCGCCAAATCTTTACGTCATCACATGCAGGGACACTTGCTGGATGTATGATCACAAAAGGTATTGTCGGAAGAAACCACCAGCTGCGACTCAAGAGAGATGGTGCTCTTATTTGGGTGGGGAAAATAGCTTCGTTAAAACGAGTGAAAGATGACGTAAAAGAAGTTACAAAGGGGCTCGAATGTGGAATTCGCCTTAATAACTGCAACCACGACATCTTAACCGGAGACATCCTAGAAACATTCGACATATCTTGGATCACCCAAGAGCTTTAAAATTAAGAGACGAAAGCCATGACCAAAAATCGCCCAGCGCGCCTTAACTCACTCCTTCAAGAGGTCTTAGCAGAAGTTATCTGCAGAGACGTGCGGGACCATCGTCTGAGCCAATTTGTATCAGTAACACGGGTGGATATTAGCAAAGACCTTCGCCATGCGAAGGTCTTTGTTAGTATTATCGGCCCAGACAAAGTCAAAGAAGACTCAGTCGATGCACTCACCTCTGCAGCAGGATTTATTGCAGGAAGCGCAAACAAGAAAGTGACAATGCGTCACTTTCCTCAGCTAACGTTTATGCTTGATGACTCTGTCGACAAGCACATGCGAATCCACGAAGCTCTTCAAAAGATTGAGTCCGAAAGACAGCAAAGAGCCTCAAATACTGAATTTTCGGTAATAGTGGAGTCTCCATAACCTCTACCCTTAGAACCCCTATCAACAAGTCTCATGCAAGGAATTTTGCTCGTTAATAAGCCTAGGGGCAAGACCTCCTTTAGCCTCGTAGGCGCCCTCAGAAGGCTCTCTCGAATCAAAAAGATTGGCCATGCAGGAACGTTAGACCCCTTTGCTACAGGGGTTATGGTTATGCTTGTCGGAAGAGAATACACACGCTTAAGCGACCAGTTCCTAGGCTCTTCTAAAGAATATATTGCCAAAGTCCACTTAGGTATTGCAACTGACACTTTTGATTGTGACGGCCAAGAAGTCTCAACCTCTCCGAATATCCCTCTTCTTAGCGATATCGAAACTGCCCTTCTCCACTTTCAAGGGGAAATAGAGCAGCTCCCTCCGATGTACTCAGCAAAAAAGATCAACGGGCAAAAGCTCTACGACCTCGCCAGAAAAGGGCAAACCGTTGAAAGAAAAACATGCAAAGTCACCCTCGAGACTGAGCTGCTCAGCTACGCTTATCCCTACTTGGAGCTGCGCGTTTCCTGCAGCAAAGGGACCTACATCCGCAGCATTGCTGACGACTTAGGTCGTATGCTTGGATCCGGCGCCCACTTATCAGAGCTAAAAAGAACGCGAAGCGGAGAGTTTCATCTGAAAGACTGCCTAGATGGAGAGTTGTTGCAAGGGGCCGAACTGGACCTCACTCCCTTCCTCCAACACTGGGCTCCGTAATCCAAAATTAAAGACTTTCACCACAGAGTCGTGAGAGAAACACAAGAACAGGATGGGCAGGATAGCCTTCGACTGCAGGATAAAATACTTTTAACGCAAAGAAAAAAGAGAGGCGCAAAGGCGCAAAGAAATACAGGTTTTGAAATACAGAGAAAATACAAAAAAAGGGTTTCTTGTTGTTTTAGTGGATTATGCAACAATCACGAGAAAAATTAGAAATACAAGAGCAGGATAAACAAGATCCGACTTGTGGGAGCCATAATAAAATCCCGTGATCTCTTATTTTTCATCCTGCCCGCCATAAGGGGGATCCTGCCCATTTTGTTCTTGTGTTTTCTCTATTTCTTATATTTCTCTTACAGCTCTGTGGTGAAAGTCTTTAATTTTTTGTAACGCTTATTTTTATCATGAAAGTTATTCGAGACCTCAACCACTTTGACTGCAAAGATAAGACAGCCGTCGTCACCATCGGAAACTTCGACGGGATGCACGAAGGGCACAAGGCTGTTTTAAAACGCCTATGCGAGTACACGGACGCATCTAAGCTCTCGGTCGTTCTCACCTTTAGTAACCACCCCTCTTCGGTGCTCCACCCAGAGCGCCCCACTCTCCTGCTTTGTACGGAAGCTCATAAAATCCGTATCATGGAATCTTTAGGGGTCGACCTCCTTATTATTCTTCCCTTCGATAAAAAATTCTCAGAACAATCTGCTAAAGAGTTCCTCCATCTACTCAAGGAAAGGCTCCACTTCCGCCATATGATTTTAGGCCATGATGCCCGCTTCGGCCTTGGAAGGGACGGAAATCCAGAACATGTGCAACTTCTCAGCACGCAAATGGACTTTACCGTTGAGTACGTTAAGCAGGTCTACCAAGAAGGGGGCGCCCCCATTTCTAGCAGCGCGCTGCGCCAGCTTATCCAAAAGGGGAAAATTCAAAAGGCTAAGAGCCTTCTAGGCAGGAAATATTCCATTGCCTCTGTCGTCTGTAAAGGGAACGGCTTTGGCAAGGAACTAGGCTACCCAACGGCCAACCTAAACGTATCAGGACTCTGCCTCCCTCCCCTTGGCATTTATGCCGTCTCTGTGATGATTGATAACGAAAAAAAGCTTTTTGGGGCTGCTAATTTGGGTTTAGCCCCCACCATTAGAGACGACCCACAACCAATCTTGGAAGTTCACATTTTCGACTACAATAAAAACCTCTACGGACGTACCATAGAGGTCGTGTTTCTGGAGTATATCCGGCCAGAGGAACATTTTGAAAATATCGCTGATCTTAAGCAAGCCATTACCCAAGATATCAAACATTGTGAACGTATTTTCTCAATCCTCTCTTCCTAAAAATTCCATGCCGCGCGCGCGCTATTTACTTTTCTGCGTGTCTCTATTTTTAGTATCCATAACCTCTGCTGGTTTGTGCGGAGAAGAAAAGGGAGCCACTCCCTACCCATACATCTACCTCACATGGCAAAACAATACCGACACCACAATGACGGTTTCTGTTCACAGCACGCAGCCAGGCGAAGAGATCACTGTCTATTACGACACAAAACCGCACGAAGGAAACGTCCAGCACTACCAGTACGCAACAACAGAGAAAGGGTTTGCTGTTCCTGGGCTACCTGCCGAAAGGCGGGTCTACCACGTAGAATTGCAAAATCTAAAGCCAGCAACAACCTACTACTTTGTTGTTGGGCATCAAAAAACAGGCTTTTCTGAAGAAAAAAAATTCCGAACGCTCTCAGATGGAGATGAGTCCATCACTTTTGTAGAAGGGGGCGACTGGGAAATTACCGAGACCTCCGACGAGCTTTCTAAAGTAGCTGCAAAAAAAGACCCTATGTTTGTCCTTCTCGGCGGGGATTATCCACGAGATGTCCGCTCTCTTAGTGACTACTACAAATGGGATGCCTGGCTTGCGATGTACACCAAGAATATGGTGACACCCGATGGGCACCTTATTCCGATGATCTTGGCCATCGGCAACCAAGAGGTGTTTGAAGGGTATGGCAAAACAGCGCAAGACGTACCGTTCTTTCTTCACTACTTCAAACAAACCAGCACAAACAAAACCTACTTTTCACGCGCGATTGGAAAAAATCTAGTCCTCTTCATCTTAGACAGTGGCCACGTTGCCTCTCATGATGGCGAGCAGCTCGAATGGCTCCAAAAGGAGATGGATCTACAAAAAGAGATCCCCCTCAAGATGGCCGTTTACCACATCCCCCTCTACCCAAGCGTCCGCTTCGCCTCGGCAGATACCTTTTACCATTCTTTGCACGGAACATTAACTCTACTTGACCGCCAAGACATTGCGGTGCGAATGCTCTCTCCCTATTCAGCTTTAGGAAGAGAGCATTGGCTCCCTGTTTTTGACAAATACGAGCTCAACACGGCTTTTGAGCATCATGACCACGCCCTCAAAAGGACAAAACCTATGCGGGGAGGGGAGATAAATCCTAAAGGAACGCTCTATCTTGGTGATGGATGCTGGGGCCCTGACTTACAATACTCTCCTATTCAGCCCTACTTTCATCTTTACTTCGCAAAAACGCTCGGTCAGCAGCAATGCTTTTGGCTTGTGACTGTCGACAGGAACTCTATTCTCTACCAAGCGATTAGCAAGGAAGGAGCTGTTTTGGATGAGTACCGGTCGGGGAGAAAGTTTAGCATCTGGGACATGATCCCCAGCCCCTGATAATTCAATGCAAAGGCGCAAAGAAATACAGGTTTTGAAACACAGAGAACGTGAGCGAAAATATACTCCGCTTAGCTGAAAATGGGAACTTGGACGGCGCCAAAGCTCCATTTTCAACTAAGCGGAGTATATTTTCTTTGTGTTGGATTATTTTAGTCACAATTGGATGTAGCATGAACGAAAATGACTCCCCTCCTACTTCAGCGCCCTCTCCCATGATGGTCCAATGGCACGCCTGCAAGAAACTTGCTAAAGACGCTGTTCTACTCTTTCGCTTAGGAGACTTCTACGAAGCGTTTTATGAAGATGCCGGTGTGCTATCCCGAGAGCTTGACCTAACGCTCACGCAAAGGCAAGGGATCCCTATGAGCGGGATCCCCTGTCACGCCAGCGACCCCTACATCGACAAGCTTGTCGGAAGAGGCTTCCGCATTGCCGTTGCTGAGCAGATGGAAGACCCTAAACAGGTCAAAGGGATCGTTAAACGAGAGATCGTAAGAATTGTTACGCCGGGGACTCTTGTCAACTCAACCCACCTTTCAGAAAAGAAAAACAACTTCTTTGCTGCCGTTACACAAGTGGGGGCTACTTTTGGACTCGCCTTTTTGGATTTAACTACCGCAGAGTTCCGTGTTATCGAATGCGCGCAAGAGCGCGACCTTCTAAACGAAATCTACCGGCTCCGTCCTGCAGAATTCTTATGTTCTGATAAGTTCAAAGAACGCCACAAAAAGCTTTTCCACGAAGCCTCCTTAACATACAGCAGCCTGGTAAATGCCCAAGAAGAGTGGCACTTTGACCACCAGACAACCCTCGACTTCTTGATCCAACACTTCTGCGTGAATACCCTTGATGGCTTTGGCCTAAAAGGGATGGTCGCTGCTATCAACGCCGCCGGGGCGCTGCTTAGCTACCTGCAAGAGAGGCTGTGCCTTTCTATTAAGCATATCAAAGAGATCCGCCCTTACTGCACAACAGAGTATCTTTCTCTTGATGGAATCACGCAGCGGAACCTCGAGCTTACAGAAAGCCTCCATGACGGCTCCAAAAGAAATACGCTCCTCGATGTTCTCGATCGAACAGGGACCCCTATGGGAGGGCGAATGCTAAGGCAGTGGGTCAAGCAGCCTCTTCTTTCTGTTAAGGACATTCACAAGAGGCAAGACGCTATCGAAGCGTGCGTTAAACACCCACTAAGCGCCCGTAAAATTGCAGACCACCTCAGCAGAGTGCGCGACCTTGAGCGGTTGATGATGAAGATCAATACAGGCTGCGCAGGACCAAGAGACCTTCTTGCGCTTGCACTGTCACTTGACCAGATCCCGCCCGTTAAAATGTTTTTGGAGGAATGTCCTTCAGAGCTGATGCACGAGGCAAGTAAGCACCTAGAAAAGCTTTCTGTGATCTCTCAAGTCATCAACAAGGCCCTTGTAGATGAGCCCCCAATACGCGTAAGCGATGGGAATATCTTCCGCGAAGGGTACCACCGCGAACTTGACGAGCTACGCGGGCTTTGTCACGACGGGAAGTCGTGGATGGCCAAGTATCAAACATATATCCGCGATGACTTGGGCGTAAAAACAGCAAAAGTAGGCTTTAATAAGATCTTTGGCTACTACATCGAAGTAAGCAAAGGGCAAGCAACAAAGATGCCCGAGCTCTTCCAGCGTCGCCAAACCCTCGTGAACACCGAAAGGTTTATCACGCCTGAGCTGAAAGAATATGAAACAAAAGTTCTCACAGCAGAGGATAGACTCTCTGTTTTAGAAAGTGAGCTATTTACCAGCCTTCGTCTAGAAGTGATCCAGTACTCCGAAAAGGTCCTAAATATTGCGCGGGCAGTAGCGCTTATCGACTGCATTGTGGCTCTTGCCGAGACTGCAAGACAAGGAAACTACATCCGCCCAATCATTGATGACAGTCAGCGCTTAGAAATTAAAGAAGGGCGCCACCCTGTTGTGGAGGCTTCACTCTCAGGAGAAAAGTTTGTCCCTAATGACACCTTCCTAGGTCATGAAACAAACCTTGAGCACGACCGTTTGTTTGTAATTACCGGCCCTAATATGGCGGGTAAGTCGACCTACATCCGTCAGGTAGCACTTCTTGTCATCATGGCGCAACTCGGGTCGTTTATTCCAGCGATATCTGCCCACATGGGCATTGTCGACAAGGTATTCACGCGCATTGGAGCAAGCGACGATGTCAGCCGTGGGCAGTCTACTTTTATGGTGGAAATGACAGAGACCGCAAATATCCTTCATAACGCCACCGACAGATCACTTGTTGTTCTTGATGAGATTGGCAGAGGGACAAGCACCTATGATGGCATTTCAATTGCGTGGGCTGTTGCAGAGTATCTGCTAACCACTCCTGGCAAGAGAGCAAAGACCTTGTTTGCAACACATTATTGGGAGCTCACAAAGCTCGAAGGGCGCATTCCGGGCGCAATTAACTACAACGTTGCAGTGAAAGAGTGGAATGATGACATCATCTTCCTTCGAAAGATCATTAAAGGAAGCACGGACAGAAGCTATGGCATTCACGTTGCGCGGCTAGCAGGCCTCCCCTTTGCAGCGATTAACCGCGCAAAGGAGATCCTTATTCACCTTGAAGACAATACTTCTAGGAAAGAGCTGATCACTGAGCCTGGAACTTTTGGCAAGTGTCTGGATAGGTCTTTAGAACTTTCCACCAATGGAAAGTCAAGAGGCGGCCACCAATACAGCGCTCAGCTGATGTTATTTGACCCCTCAGAAGGAGTCCCCAAGAACTTTGGATTGCTGACATCTATACTCCTCGTAGCTATTGCTGGGCTGCAACGTTTGTTGTAAGGAGGGAGCGCATCCAAGCTCTTCGCGCTAGCCCAAATTCCCGTTTTCAACTACGAGGAGTCGATTATTCCTCATCATCAGAAGATAGTGGAGGCGCGCTTGGACCGGATCCAATAGCTTCAGCTGATATAGACTGCTTATAAACATTAGCCTCACCATCAAGCCGCTCAATTGCTTCCTTGTCGGTTTGATCGCGCTTCAGCATTTTCTTTTCGCCGCCGCTAACTCCGCCAAGACGATAAAGTCCATACACGCCAGCAATCACACCAATAACAACTAGGACAGGTGAATCGGCTACGATCCCGACCACACCAACGCAAAGGCCAACAACAGTGATGAGCAACCCTTTCCAGTAACCTTCAACGCCCTCTTTGTGCCTTTGGATAACAGCTGAAGAGTGCTTCAATATCTCTTCAAGCTTCCCAACAACTTCCTGAATTCTTTGGTTCATTGCTTTAAGAGCTGGCGAGGCTTGTTCTGCACTTGATGTAAGCTGGACGTTTTTTTTTAGAGTTTTAAGCGCGCTCTTAAGGCCTGCTGTTTTTGCAAGATCTCCTGTAAGGTCTTCTTTTTTGTCTTCAACTTGGCGGATCTTTTTACCAAACAGATAAGCTCCAAGTAAACCACCAAGTACAGCAATAATCTTTGCAGCTCCGCTATAACCTTTTGACTTCTCTTCATTGCCGTTATAGTTGTAGATGACGGTTGTGCTGTCTACTCTGTTATCAACTTTAACAGTCCCCACTTCAAGATTCGTCACGCTCTTAGGCCCCTGTCTAGATCCTGTGCTCGCAGCAGCTTCGATAGCTTTAGCAGCGGCACCGCCAACAGATGCAAGCCTCGACAGCACCTGTTTTCTGCTTTCAGCGCTTTGAAGATCTGCCTCTTCTTTTTTAGCCACGTACTTGTTAACAAGCTCTACTGATCTTTGCTTATAGCCCTCAAATCCTTGACTTTCAAATGTCGAAATAGCACCAAGCCACGTTCCAATAGTCTCTCTGTCGGCCTGGCTGATCTGGATCGGGGCATAAGCAGGTGTGGGCTTAAATAAGAAGGATGATTGTTGTGATGCGGGATTGAAAAGGGTCTGGCCAACTTGCATGAACTTTTGCTCCTTTTAGGAATAAGCTAATTAATTAAAAACTATACGCTAATTGTACCGAAAAATGACTTATATTGCAAAACAAAACTTAACAGGCTGTTAACAATCCATTAATCATTCAAAAACACTATAACTACACAAGCAGCTCAGCAGCGGCAATTTGAGCGTCCGGGTCTTGCTCACACGCCTGAACAACAAAGACTCTTTCTGATACGGAAATACTCTCTTCTGGCTGCCCAAAAAGAACAACTACGACAACCCTAGCATAGAGCGAAAGACGCTCAATTAAATCAAATGTCGAAAACGACACCCCGCCCTGATGGAGCCCTTCTTGTGACATTTCGTAAAGAGCCAAGACCACCTCATCATAGCCACGCACCTTGTCTAAAAACTGCTCGAAAGAAGCGCTGTGAGGGGCTGTTGCTGAAGCAAAGAAGAACGAATCAAGCTTCTTATGACTCTTAAGTGTCTGCTCAAAAGGAGCTCCTACAGGACCATCTACTCGAATAAGAGCTACCTTCCCATGAGCCTCTCCTTTAAAAGAGGTGCCGTCTCGAGGCGCCCTAACAAACCTCACAGCTCCCCGATACAAATTCTTCCGAATCTCTTGATAGCGCTGCAGCTGTAGCCCCTCAAAAGCAAGAGCTCTTTCTTCATTGACGCCCCCCCCTTCTTCGTGCAGAGAGAGCCACTCTTTAGCAAGGAGCATCTTCAGCGCTTTTGACTGAACCTCTTCTCGAGAAATAACCCCTTCTTCCACAGCGCGCTTTACCCCTGCAATGAAAGGGAGCACATGGGTTGAATGGAGAACAAAAAGATCGCCTTCTGAGCGGAAAAGCTGCGGAATAAGCCTTTCCTGCTCTGTTCTGTTAAATTCAATTCCAGCAAGTTCGATTCCGTGCAGGGTGCGCAGGTCAGAGAAAACAAGCCCTTTAAACCCAAAGACTTCATTTAAATGTTGCTCAACAACAACAGGTGCTAATGCTTTTGGAGAAAGATAAGGAGCGTCTAATGAATGGATGGAAAGATGAGCCACTGCAACTGAATAGGAGCCAGCAGTAGAGCCGGTCCCTGATCCAGCTGCTGGATATTTGGCGCAGGCAATTACCCCCGACTCTTGAAGCCCCTTCACCAAAGGAAGCGACTTCTGCTTGTCATCACCGCCGCCTGTTTTGATTATACCGCTTAACTGAATAGGGAGAAAATTGGCGTGAATACCGAGTTGTCTGCAATGCTTGCCAAGCTCTATTCCGGCCTCAAAAATCAATGTTTCGTCTTCAACGCGCTGGAGCGTTTCTTGACTGGGGAACCGAACGAACCCTCCAAACCAGTGGGTCATTTCTCGGTCAAACTCCTGAACAACCAGAAGCGGAATGGGGCTAAAAGACTGAAGAGTCTCCACCATCTGAAGCCCAGAATAGAGCTCTGAAGTAGCAACAATGCATCCACCAATCAGCCGCCGTTTAGCTAACGACAAGAGGGTCTTGTCGCGAACATCGACAGCTGCAAGACAAAGCACCCCTATCTGCTCTTCTAAAGACAAGAGCTCGAGCTGTTTACGAGCGTAATGCCCTAGAATTCCGCGGAAAGAAGTAAAGTGTTTGGTTAAAAAAGAGAGCCCTTCTTTTTGAGAAAGCTGCCCCTCTTCATTTGTGAGATACCGTTCTTTTAAAATGAGTCCACCCTGAAAGCCACCATTTCGAAAGCCTCCATCTCGAAGATGTTTCCAACTCCGTCCGCCATGAGAAGATGTATCTGCGGCAGAATGCTCTTGCTCTTCTTCATCTTGGGAATGAAAACCGCCTTGATGAAGCGGATGAATATAATCGGGGCCGCCGATGGACATACTTGGTAACCTCTTTTTAGCTTAAATTAGCTTATCTATACTCCTCGTAGCTGAAAATGGGAACTTGGACGGCGCCAAAGCCCAGGGGCTGAACGATCGCAAGTGCCCTTTGTATTTCTAATACTAAGGCACTTGCGATCGTTCAGCCGCGGGAGCTTTCGCGCTAGTCCAAATTCCCGTTTTCAACCACGAGGAGTATAAACTATAATGACACACTAATTGTCTTAATATTTGATAAAGGTATGGTTAAGTTTTCTTAAACATGCGGAGGCAAAAAAAGCTAGCAGAGCTTAAAAGAAAGATGCAAAGCAAGGGTCAGTCAAGGGTCAGGAGGAGGCGGCCAGGCGGAAGGGACGAAAGCATTAAAGCAGAAGTAGAAAGCGGAAGTAAGAGCCAGCAGGGAAACCTCCCTCTTTCCAAAAGACTAAAGGAGCTGAATATACTCCGCTTAGCTGAAAACGGGCATTTGGGCTAGCGCAAAAGCTCCCGCGGCTGAACGATTGCAAGTGCCTTAGTATTAGAAAGACAAAGGGCACTTGCAATCGTTCAGCCCCGGGGCTTTGGCGCCGTCCAAATTCCCGTTTTCAGCTAAGCGGAGTATATACTATTACGCAATGTGGATAAAGCGTTTCAAACACCCCCTTCTTGCCTCGATTAAAAATGAAGATTAGATAAAGAATAGATCAGATAAATGCCAAGATTCTGTTAAGCGACCTTATTTGTCAACGCCTTTTGGGCTTGTTTTTGAAAAAACAAAAAAGGAGATAAAAAGAAAGAGCCCGTTAGAGGCGCTCCGCAAAATTGGCCCATTCAAGAGTGAGGTGCGACAAAAAGATTAAAATTTAAAGCGGTCAGAGATGCCTGATACCTTTAGTGTGTTTTTCAACAAAAAAACATCTAAGAGGAGGCTTGGGGACTGGGAGATTGAAAGCCTCTTTTGTCGCACTTCGAAGTTGAAAAGGCGGATGTTAGATAAGTAAGATAGCGGGGCTTTCGAGGTATTTTTGGAGGAGTTTGAGGAATTCGGCAGCAGCAACGCCGTCAATGACGCGGTGATCAACCGAAAGAGTGATGTTCATCGTCTTTCCAGGAACAACTTTCCCGTGTCTGATAACAGGAACCTCCCGAATAGCTGACACAGCTAAAATGGCTGCTTGAGGTGGATTAATAATCGCCTGGAAATCGGCAATGCCAAACATCCCTAAATTTGAAATGGTAAACGAGCCACCCATGTATTCTTCACGGGCAAGCTTCCCTAGCTTAGCGCGTCCAGCAAGATCTCTAATTTCAACGGAAATCTGACCAAGATTCTTGAAGTCAGCGTAGCGAACAATTGGAGTAATAAGCCCACCATCCACACTCACAGCGATCGAAATATCCACTGTTTTAAAGCGGACGATTGTGTTGTTAACGGTGTTAAATCCGCTGTTAATCTCCGGCTTTTCACGCAAAGCCAAAGCAGAAGCCCTGACAATGAGGTCATTAATACTTACTTTCACTCCTGTTAGGCTAAGCTGCTCGCGAATACTCAAAAAAGGCTCGGCATTAATCTCTTGGCGAACATAGAAATGGGGAACAAAGCTTTTCGACTCTTGAAGCCGTTTTGCAACAACCTGGCGCATGGGGCTAAGCTCCTGCTCTTCATAAGCCCCTGCCACCTCTGAGGGCCCCTGACGGCTACCAAAAGCAACTGGCGCCGCTGGCTGCGCCAACTTAAGGTCATTACTAGTAATACGCTCATAAGGGCCTGTACCCTTAACTGTTGTCATGTCAAGCCCCTTTTCCTTTGCTAGTTTTTTTGCATAAGGAGAAGCTTTTAAATGACCAGAACCAGAATATCCAAAACCAGACTCTGTAGGGTACCCAAACTGCACTTTTAAAAGAGGAGCTTCTGGAACACATGCAGGCTGGCTAAAAGAGCGCCCTGAAGTGGGCGCTACAGATGTGTGATGCTTATTTTGAGTTGGGGAAGCTTCTGTAAGAGCCTCTACAGACTCGACTGCCACAGCAGGGGGCTGAAACTTCGGCTTGTGGTACTCCTTAAGTGAGTGCCCTTTAGTTTCTGTGAGAACCGCAATCGGCTGGTTCACAAAAACCTTTTCCCCTTCTTTAACAAAAATCTCTCCTAAGAACCCCTCGTCAAATGCGGCGTGTTCCATAGTTGCTTTATCTGTATCAATTACTACAAGAATATCTCCAGCCTCGACCCTTTCGCCTACTTTTTTATGCCATTTGTCAATAACCCCATGCTCCATCGTTGGAGTAATTGCTGGCATTGTCACGGTAATAAAGGGCGAAGGCATGATGGAGGTCTCCTTGTAGAATTAACGCAATTTAACGCAAAAGAGTAAAGAAATTCAAGAGAAGAGAAGAGAGTGAGTGCATTAAGGTCGAACGAAGTGAGACTTTGGAGCGCTGGGACAGTCCAGCGCTTTGTTAGGAGTCGACATGTCGAGTCCTCTTGAGTAGGGCAGAAGCTTATACAGACCTGGCCAAGTCGAGGTCTGATGAAAGCGTTGGACTGTCCCAGCACTCCAAAGTCTCACTTCGTTCGACCTTAATGCACGCTACTTGTATTAGAGCAATGCTTTCTCGACGGCAGCAAGGAGGCGCTTTAGCGTGGGCAGGGTTTCGCTTTCAAGGACTTTTGAATAGGGCATCGGCGTTTCAAGCTGACAGACGCGCTCAATAGGAGCGTCAAGATCATCAAAACAATGCTCCATGATCTGGAAGCCCACCTCAGCACAAATCCCCGTAAAGATATGCCCCTCTTCTACAAGCACACAGCGGTGAGTCTTTCGGACCGACTCAGCAATCGTCGCAATATCCAGAGGCTTAACTGTACGAAGGTCAATCACCTCAGCTTTAACCCCTTTCTTGGCAAGCTCAGCTGCAGCGCGCCTACAAAGGTTTACAGTTTCTCCGTGGGAGACAATCGTCACATCGCCTCCTTCTACAACCACCTTAGCCTTGCCAATAGGAACCAGGTACTCTTCTGTAGGAATATCCATCTTGTGCCCATAAGCAAGCTCACACTCTAAGAACAAGACAGGGTTGTTGTTCCGGATAGCAGACTTAAGAAGCCCCTTGGCATCGTATGGATTGCTAGGAGCGAGAATAATAAGCCCCGGGAAGTTGGCGTAAATCGCTTCAACGCAGTGAGAGTGTTGGCTCGAAACCTGAGCTGCAGCGCCGTTAGGGCCACGAAACACAATAGGCACCGAGAATCTACTCCCTGACATGTAATACATCTTGGCAGCGTTAGAGACGAGCTGATCAAAAGCTACGAACGAGAAGTTCCAGCTCATGAACTCGACAACAGGACGCAGACCCGTCATAGCAGCTCCAATGCCCATTCCAGCAAAACCAAGCTCCGCAATCGGAGTGTCAATGACACGCTCAGGGCCCCACTTGTCAAGCATCCCTTTGGTGACTTTATAGGCGCCATTATACTCGCCCACCTCTTCACCAAAAATAAGCACCGTTTTGTCGCGAGCCATCTCTTCTTCAAGCCCCTGCCTGATGGCCTCTCGCATTTCCACATGCTGCATTCCCATGTCAACTCTTCCAAATTACAGTTGATAAAACCTACGGAGCAAAAACTTCTTCTTCTAATGTGGCAGGATTAGGTAGCGGACTCTGCTCTGCGTGTTCCATAGCCGCCAAAGCAATTTGCCTCTGCTGCTTACCCATCGCCTTAAACTCTTCTTCTGAGAGCATCTCTGCTTCAATCATTGCATTGCTAAGAAGGTTAATAGGATCGCGCGCTTTGTAATGAGTTAATTCTTCCTTACTGCGGTACAAGGCCGGATCAGAGACCGAGTGACCATCAAAACGGGCAGTAAATACCTCTACAAGAACGGGCCGGCTAGTTTCTACCACTTCTTGATAGATCTGCTCCATTCCTGCTGCGCAGTTGAAGTAGTCCATCCCGTCGAGGTTATAGCTTTTGATCCCATAGCCAACAGCTTTCTTCTCGGCAATCCCCTTCACAGAAACAGCTCTGCTGACGTTTGTTCCCATTCCCCAGACGTTATTTTCAATGATGTAAATGCAAGGGAGGTTCCAAAGAGCAGCAATGTTCAGTGACTCGTGAAAGGCCCCTTGTGCGACAGCACCATCGCCCATAAAGCAGACAGCAACCTCTCCTTCCCTCTTCAAGTATTTAACCGACAAAGCAGCCCCTGTAGCTATTGGAATCTGCCCGCCAACAATACCAAAACCACCCAGCAACCGCTCAGTGTAGAAGTGCATAGAGCCTCCTCTACCTTTTGCGTTGCCATTTGCTTTGCCATAGAGCTCGGCCATAAGCTCATTTGGCGTGGCGCCGAGAAGCAAAGCAAGCGCGTGGCAGCGATAAGAGGTGACGTACCAGTTATTGACGCCTAAGACATCGATAACGGCCGTCTGCAAAGCTTCTTGGCCAGCATATGTGTGGTAAAAACCGCCAATGAGCTTTTTCTGATAGGCGGCTACGCCGCACGCTTCAAAATTACGAATAAGAAGCATCTTCTCTAAAGAAGCAAGCAGCGCCTTCTTCCCAAATTTCTTCATCACCTTCTTTTGATCAGAAGGAAAGTACGTCATAGCGCTTGAAGCATCAGAAGCGCGATCAGAACGGGTCATGGTGCCTCAGATTTAATACTTAAAAAAACTATACCTACTCACCTGTTGTCATGGCTGCAGAAGGGGCTGCCCCCAAATTTTTCTGCAAAGCAGCTTCAACTACTTGCGACGTAATATCCCAGTTGTCGACATCATAGACAGGCGCCCCATCTGCAAACAAGATAAACTGCGGTGACTGATGAACAATAGCTGTAATTTCGGCGATGTGGTTAGAGGCGGGACGCGCTTCTACAACGCGGATAAAACCGAGGTTAATGTTAGGTCTGCTATTAAGCGCTTTTTCTACAACAGCAAAACCATCTACGGTCTTATGGCAGGTGCCTGCTTTAAAAATGGCTCCTGTAGGGAATTCCTCTAAAAATTCATTAACTTCTTCAATAGAAGTCAGTTCGTACATCCTGTCGCGAAGGCTCATGATTTTTCCTCTTAATAGTCTTGTCGGTTTAGTGACTGAGAAAAATTATAATGAGTTAGGCAAAATTCCTCAAGAAAACAATGAGGCTTCGCCTCATCACAAGAATGGACATAAGTGGACGGTGTGGACCGGCGGGCTTTGGCACCGTCCAAATTCCCGTTTTCAGCTACGAGGAGTATATAAATAAATTAGAAGCCCCAGGGGGGGGGGGGTACAAATTAAATCCTGTAGATCCGTCCGGAGCTTGGATGTGTATTTGCATTTACCAGGGGTTCTCGTGCTTCGCACTTCACCACCTGGCTAAGTCCAGATGTCCCTCTGGGACATCCATTTTAAACATCTCACCTCTTTTCTCTTGTTTTTCTCTCACGTTCTCTCACGCCTCGTGGCAAGAACGGTATGAAGCCGTTTTTCTCCATGCCCAAAATTACGCCCGATCTGCGCGAAAAATATTTAGTGGGAACTGCTGATTGTAATGGATTTGCGGTGAAAAGATCGTAACGCTATTACAAAGATGATGAAAGGGGGAAGTTTTTCGGAGCTGCGGTAAGGTTTGCTACAACGGACCCGAAAAACTCTTCCCTTTCGTTAGTTTTGCAATTCCCTCAATTACCTCAACTTTATGAGCAGCTACAAGTCTACTCTTTTTTTTTAAATCGCAGATCTGGCATTTCTCTGAATAGGTCAAATGATGGTAGTCTTCGGGCATAATATACTCCTCGCAGCTGAAAATGGGAACTTGGACGGCGCCAAAGCCCCGGGGCTGAACGATCGCAAGTGCCCTTTGTATTTCTAATACTAAGGCACTTGCGATCGTTCAGCCGCGGGAGCTTTCGCGCTAGTCCACATTCCCATTTTCAGCTACGAGGAGTATATACTCCATAGGGGTTGTTTATGTTAAAAACCACTATGGGGATTCGACCATCTCTAGCCTGCTTTTTTTTAACTCAATTTTTGCACTTCATTTTTGAAGAGATGAGATTAAATAAAAGGTTCCCGTCTGTTTTTTACACTAAGAATTCGGCAGTTGCCTCATTCTTATGGGTAGTTGCAATATAACCTTATTGAAGGAGTCTACTATGAACGACCAAGATAAAGCAGCTGTGTTGCAGACTATGCAGACTATGCAGGCTATGCACAAAATGCAAGATATACTGCAGGACAGGCTGCACTATATGCAGGATAGGCTGCACTATATGCAGGATATGCGGTATATGCGGGATATGCCGGATATGCGGTATATGCGGGATATGCGGTATATGTGGGATATGCGGGGGGCTGTGCCTGATATGCTGCAGGATATGCTGCAGGATATGCAGAGGGCTATGCAGGATATGCAGGGGGCTATGCAGGATATGCAGGGTGTGCAGGCTGTGCAGGCTGTGCTGCAGGCTGTGCTGCAGGCTGTGCTGCAGGCTAGGAAGGCTATGCAGCAGGCTGTGGAGCAGGCTATGCAGGCTGTGGAGCCTGCTGCGATGCAGGCTATGCTGCAGCCTGTGCAGCAGGCTATGCTGCAGCCTGTGCAGCAGGCTGTGCTGCAGGCTGTGCAGCAGGCTAGGGAGGCTAGGGAGGCTAGGGAGGCTAGGGAGGATGTGGAGGAGGCTATGGATCCTCCTGCGAGGGAGCGGGCTAGGCAGCAGGCTGTGCAGCAGGCTAGGGAGGCTATGGTGCAGGCTAGGCAGCAGGCTAGGGAGGCTATGGAGCAGGCTAGGCAGCAGGCTAGGGAGGCTATGGATCCTGCTGCGCTGAAGCAGGCTGTGAAGACTATGCTGGGGGCTATGGATGCTGTGGATGCTGCACGCCTCCGCTTACAATCAAGTCTGTAAGCTGGCCATATGGGGACCGACTTACAAGCAATGATATTTTTAATGACAGATTGAGGTAATCGTTGCACTAGCAGGTAGCAGGCCTTGAGCCTCTTAGACGCTAATAAAAAAAAAGAACTCTCGTCCTCACCAGGCGGGAGTTTTTTTTTGCCTCAAGATTTTTGCCCAGCGAGAACGTTGCTGATTAGTAACTCCGGAGCGAATGAAGTGAGCTCTTTGTGGTGAATCTAAGGCGAGCGCTCTAGCTGGCTCAGGAATCCACGCACATGCTTAATTTGCGAAAGCTCCTGCTGCAGAGCGTCAAAAACCTCGTGCCCCCCCCC
>CAMCWV010000006.1 GCA_945882915.1 Waddlia chondrophila WSU 86-1044
TCGTTGGTCTCTGGTCAGATGATGGTAGCCTTTGGGCATACGCTTCTCCTAGAATGTTCTTTTTGCTAAAAAACACCCTAGGGATCGCAGCCATCTCTGACCACTTTATTTTTTAATCTTTTTGTCGCACTTCACTGTTGAATGGGCCACTATAAAAACCACGACTCGCGTTAAAATCTAATTTTCAATAGAATGAAAAAAAGCCATTTGTAGACATCAACCGGAGAGCGAGTAAATGAGTCTTGAAAGCATCTTTAATCGAGCCCCCTCGGTTATTCCACCTACATCCATTGGAGGGGCTGCCGAGGTTGGGACCAACTCAAACAAAAAGCGAAGCGATGAAATGACACTTATCTTGGAGTTGCTCGAGGTGCAATCTAAGATAAAAAATAACAAAGCGAAGATCGACCAACTAGAAAACCAGCTAGACCCAAAGCAGCCAAAGCCTCAGAAAGAAATTACAAAGCTGAAAAAAGATGATCAAGTACTTGCAACTAAGCTTAACGAGCTAAGCTCGCAGTTTGAACAGCAAGGGCTATCTTTCCAAGATGCCTGTAGCGCTCTCTCGAACAAACTTCAACATATCAATTTTGGATACCAAATTCAAGTTGAAGTTCAAAAAGATCCAAAAGGGAATACAATCCCCGTACTCACCGCGCCTGAGAAAAAACCTATTTACAGCCTAGACGCTGCGGGAAACAAGATCCCCGTTCTAGACCCTGCGCTTAAAAGCCTCCTCTGCGATGGGCTTAAAAATGTTGGAGATTCTCTTTCGACCTTAGCTGGCACTCCTAAAAATGCTAAAATGAGCAAAGAAGAACTTACGCAGTTAATGTCCTTTTTAAACTCAGCGCAAAAGAACCTCAAAGGCTCTACTGACGATAAAGCAGCCCAAAAAGAAATTACCTCTCTTCAAAAAGCGCTTGTTGGAGCTTTCGGTCTTCCACAAAAAAAAACCACTGCTGTTGGTGCTGCCGCTCCTCAAGAAGATCCTACTAAAGAAGACCTCCAAGACATGATCTCAAAGGTGATTATCGGAGAGTTCTTGTCGGGCGTTGGAGATACGCTGGCCAACTTCGGAACACTTCTTCAAGCTTCTGACTCTGTTGTCGATCACAACACCAAATTGCAATCCGCACTGCAGGATATTAAGGGGCCTCCAAAGCTAACGTCGGGCGCTCTTGCTGCGAAGAAGGCAATCGTGAACAGCCAGATTGCTGCAATTTCTAAAGTGCTCGCCTCCATGAAGGCGCAGTTCCCAGGCCAGGCAAGCCAGTTTGCGCAACTTAGTGAGGAAGTTGCTCAGATGAAAGCAGCTCGAAGCCCACTTCAGCTAAGCGCCATGATTAATGTTGCGGGGAATACGGCAACGACAGCTGCTGCAATGGTGTCCTCTGACCAGCAACAGGTAAAGCAGGTCACCTCGACCTACCAGATGGCTCTGCAGATGGCGGGGGCGCTTCTGCAAGCGGTCTCTTCGGCTATCACTGGGATCACCAAAGGCATCGGCAACTAAGCGGCTGAGAGATAAAACAGATGTTAGCCGCAGGCTGGGGTGTAAACTTTGTGCTGTTTTTTGTTTAAATTTTTCACATAAGTTTTTTTTTATGGTGAGGGAATTGCAAAATTCTAGAATTTAGGGATCTACGCGTAAGCGTTTCTCTTTGGAGTGCTGGGACCTGTCCTAGCACTCCAAAGAGAAACGCTTACGCGTAGATCCTTAAATTATAATAGAGAATACTGCTTTTTCGAGTTTTGCGGGGTGCCCCTTAAAGGGTGCGCTTAGGCGGTTTTTTGGTCGTGGCGGCGCTTGATGGTAGGAGGGTTCCCTTCGTCAATGCATTCTTTTTCGAGGATCACTTCAGCGATTGTTTCATCTGAAGGGATCTCGAACATCAGGTCTCGGAGAAGATTTTCTAAGATCATACGCAAAGCCCTTGCGCCAGTTCCAATTTTCATAGCCTTGTCAGCAATGGCTTCTAAAGCGCCCGCTGAGATGTGGAGCTTTACCCCTTCTCTTTCGAAAATATGGGTGTACTGCTTAACCATCGAATTCTTTGGCTTTGTCAAAATAGAGACGAGGTCTCCTATGAGCAGCTCGTTGCAGTTGGCAATGCAATTAAAACGGCCAACAAACTCAGGAATCATCCCAAATTGGATCAGATCTTCTGGTTCAACTTTGGCAAGAAGCTTGTTTTTCTCTTTAGAATCGATCTGCTCTTCTTTATCGCTTGGTTTATCTCCTGGCAAGGCTCCTGGCTTAAAGCCCATGGTGCGGCGTCCTAAACGCTTCGCAATCACCTGGTCGAGGTGAACAAACGCTCCGCCAACAATAAAGAGAATATTCTCGGTATTGATTTTGATGTATTCTTGGTTAGGATGCTTTCTTCCACCCTTAGGGGGGACGTTAGCAATGGTTCCTTCAACGATCTTCAATAAAGCCTGCTGCACACCCTCTCCAGACACGTCCCGTGTAATTGAGACATTAGAGGTCGTGCGGCTGATTTTATCGATTTCATCAATGTAGATAATTCCACGCTCTGCACGCGCAACATCGTAATCAGCTTCTTGAAGAAGACGAAGAACGATATTTTCAACGTCTTCACCAACATAACCGGCTTCAGTAAGCGTTGTTGCATCAGCAATCGTAAAAGGAACATCGAGAACCATCGCCAAGGTTTTGGCAATAAGCGTCTTTCCAGAACCTGTAGGACCAAGAAGAAGAACGTTTGACTTCGTAAGTGGGATCGCCCCTTCTTTACCCATCCCCAAAATTCGGTGATAATGGTTGTAAACTGCTACAGAAACCGTTTTTTTAACGTTGTCCTGGCCAATAATGTACTCATCGAGACGTTGTTTGATTTCTCGAGGCTTAAGTATCTTAAAGTCGAGATTAGTTGGTTTCTTATCAATGATCCCTAGACAAAGGCGAACACATGTATCGCAAATGTAAACATTAGGGCCAGAGATGAGCTTTTCAACAACATCCTCTGTTTTTCCGCAGAAAGAACAGGCGGCGATTTCTTTAGAAATAAAGGTTTTTCTTGTCATCTAGTAGCTATCTCGTTATTCGCCATCATGTTTCTGATGGGGAGTCTTTTCTGTAGAAAGGGATTTAGCCGTTACAACGACCTGATCGATGATTCCATAAGCAATTGCTTCTTTCGGGCCCATATAATAATCACGGTCTGAATCGGCGAGGATTTTTTCTATCTTTTGGCCAGTATGCGTTGCCATGATATCTGCAATTTGATCTTTGATTTTGCGAATTTCTTTAGCTTGGAGGCTAATATCAGAAGAAGTCCCTGTCACACCACCAGAAGGCTGGTGAATCATGATCCGGCTATGAGGCAGGGCGTACCGCTTTCCTTTTGTTCCTGCTGCTAAAAGAAGCGCTGCCATAGAAGCTGCTTGCCCCATGCAATAGGTCGTCACATCACAGCCTAAAAAGAGGATAGTATCGTAAATAGCAAGGCCTGCAGAAATTTCGCCGCCAGGGCTATTGATGTAGATCGAAATGTCTTTTTTAGGATCCTCGGTAAGCAAAAATAGCAGTTGAGCAATTACGGCGTTAGCGACCTGATCGTTGATTTCTGAGCCAATGAGAACAATGCGATCTTTAAGTAGACGCGAATAAATGTCCATTGAACGTTCGCCGCGACCAGTATCCTCAATAACATAGGGAATAAGTGACATGTGTTGTTCCTCGACTCAATATAAATTAACGAATTTCGCATACCCCTCGTAGCTGAAAATGGGAACTTGGACGGCGCCAAAGCCCCGTTTTCAACTACGAGGAGTATATTTGTAGAAGCGCTTTTAATGCAAAGACACAAAGAATAAAAGAAAGAACTGAAGTTTTCGCTCTAATTATAAATTCTAATATCAGGTTTTGAAACACAGAGAACACAGAGGAAATGCAAAAAAGACTTTCCTGTTGTTTTTAGTAGCTTATGTGGGGCAACGCTTTATGCCTTACCGTCATCTACTTGGCCATTACTTGGGCAAGTAGATGATCCATAGTCTTGTTAACAAGCACGTCGATAGAGATTTTGCCCATCAAATCGCTGTCTTTTTGGAACAACTTACTAAAGTCCATAGATCCAAAAGCGCCTTGCTGAATCAAACGGCCCATGGCAGCTTGCAACTCTTCTGTAGTGATCGCAATCCCTTCGCGGGCAGCTACGGCTCTAGCAATAAAGAAGATATGGACGGCTTTGTAAGCTGACCGAGCTACTTCTTGCTCAATTTGCCCTTCCATGCTCGTGATTTCTTCTTTAGTTTTCTTTTGGCGGCGGAGTGCATGTATTTTCTGCTTAATACGCTCTTCTCGCTCTGAATCCATCAGCGATTTTGGCACTTCAAACCGGTATCTAGTAAGTAATGCATTTTCAAGCTGCTCTTTCATCTTTGCTTGAGCTTCTTCTGTTGCATGACGCTCTAAACGCTCGCGCAGTCTTGTGCGGAGAACCTCAACAGAGTCGGCCCCCGCTTTTTTAGCAAGCTCTTCATCAACAGCAGGCTTTGTTCCTGATTCGATCTTTTTGACTGTTACCTTACAAAGTGTAGGTTTAAAATCTTCTCTGATGTGTCTTGGAGTCTCATCATCCACTTCGCTCATTGTAGGAACGCTTTCGTCCCCAGTTGACATGCCGACCACTAGCGTGCGGAGCCAAGCGCCCATGTTTCCTTTGGCAACTTCTAGCTTCTCACCATGGCCAATTGTTTTTGGAGACCCTTCGGCGCTAATATCTACGATGTCAAGGGTGATCATGTCACCTTCTTGAACAGCTCTTTTAGTCACTTCCTTCCAATTCGTGTGGTAGTTGCGGATCCCTTCAACAGACTGGTCCACATCATCTTCTGTTACAGGAGTTACTTCTACTTTTTGTAATGTAAGCGCATCGACACTAATTTCTGGAACAGTAGGAGCTCTTTCGAATGTGTACTCGACAAGAGCCCCTTTTTCAGCTGTTGGCTTTTCGATCCAATTAAAAGCGATATGCTTAGGATGGATAGGCGCTGTTTTTGAAAGCTCTAAGCTCTCTTTTAATAGACGATTTGCAAGACTCTCTTCCCATTCTTGAATAACATGCTTGCCAAAGTTCTGCATAACAAGAGCCTCAGGAGCCTTCCCTTTACGATAGCCAGGAAGAGAAATCTCTTTGCTAACCTTCTTGACAGCCTCACGGCGAGTCTCGGCAGTTGCTGCTGGCTCTGCTTTTACGATCAACTTAATGCTGCAACCTGGGCTTTCGATCATTGTAACATGAATGGCGCCTTTGGTGAACTCGCTTGTTTGAGGCTCTTGAGTCTTTAGAGCGTGATCTTCTGCAGAAACGTGTGCGTGGACAGCTTCGTGCGAGCCGTGAGAACAGGAGTCATGAGAGCAGGCTTCATGATCTGCTTGGGATGTCTTTTCTTGGGTTTTTTGTTCGACCACTGCCAGGGCTCCTTAAATAAGTATCAAGACTTTTTTATATACTCTTCGTAGCTGGAAACGGGAATTTGGACTAGCCCGAAAGCCCCGGGAGCTTTCGGGCTAGTCCAAATTCCCGTTTCCAGCTACGAAAAGTATATTTAGCGGGTAACGAGGCTCGAACTCGTGACCCTCACGTTGGCAACGTGATGCTCTACCACTGAGCTACACCCGCATATGAGTAAAGTAGAAGTGAAAAGCTCACCTCACCTTGAGATTGAAATGTTTAATAGCGGGTAACGAGGCTCGAACTCGTGACCCTCACGTTGGCAACGTGATGCTCTACCACTGAGCTACACCCGCATATTTATTGTCTTATTTATTGTCTTACTGTCTGCTTTGTTGCTTTCTACCTTAAAAACCAGTCTTCCCAGTACCTCTTCCAGGTAGCGGCTATAGCGGGTGGAGAGTATCGAACTCACGACATTCACCTTGGGAAGGTGACGCTCTACCACTGAGCTACACCCGCATGAAGGTATAAAAACAAGCGTTCGCCCTCTCCAGAAGGTAACCAGCCAGAAGGTAACCAGCCAGAAGGTAACCAGCCAGAAGGTAACCAGACCGTCCCGGTCTGGTGGCTAACCTAGGTCTAAACTACCACCAAGCAAACGTTTGTTGTAGGCTTGGGTCGGAAATCCCAGACCGGGACGGTCTGGTTACCTTCTGGAGAGGGCAAGCGCTTGTTTAGGATAACTTTTCCCATTCTCAGCTAAGAGGAGTATAAACAATATAAGGAGCTGATTATTTTTTCTGCAAGCAAACAAATCAAAAATGGCAAAGAATAACCAGGCTGCGCCTTGTCCACGGACAAAATGGACAGGCGGGGAAGCCCGTCTAAATGTACGCAAAGTGGACAAAAGCAGCATCTGAAAAAAAATAATTAATACGCAGTGTTGAATCCGCCCATGCACCTGTCCACTCGCGTCCATTGGCTGGGCAAAGCTTGTTTGGGGCCAAGCCTTCTCCCCCCTACTTTTTTTTTCATTGCGTTACTACCGATGAATCAGTAAAATAATGTGATCATTCTTCGCGCGAAAACACCTTACGAAAATACCTTACAAGGGCGCTTAAGCATAGACTATGTTGAACTTCCGCAAGCTCAGACAAGACTTCCCTCCCGTGATCCTAAAAAAGGGCAAAGAGATCTATGACAAGAAATCAGGTATCACTGCCAAGCTTTTACAACTAGATACGCACAGCCTAAAAGTGCACAGCCGGATCCAGGGCAAATTCAACAACCATTATGAATGTGAACTGGAAATCAACCGCGAAGAATCAACAGCCACCGATTCTAACTGCGACTGCCCCTATAATTACGACTGCCAACACTTAGCTGCCCTCGTCTACTTCCTTGAAGAACATTTAGACGAAATCGTTGTTCAATTTGCCAAAGAAGGTCCTGTAGAAACAGTTGCGAAGCTAGATGAAGAAGAAAAAAAACAGCTAAAAGAGACCTTCCAGATTGCGGCGACAAAAGAAGTTGTCCGGCAAGACAAAAAACATCAAAAAGAACTACTCCACGAATACCGCACAGCTTCTGCACTTCTTAGCGACTGCCCTTTCTTCTTGCCAGAAGAGCCCGTCACAGAAGATAAAGCCGAACTTGCTGTTATTTTCTCTCAAGGACTCAGCCCACTTACCGGCAATCATGCCTCGGTTATCGAAATCCAAATTGCCCTTCGCCTTCCTTTCAGATCAAAGCCCCTACACATCCCTCAGCTACGTGAGTTTTTAGACGCGATTCGCAATCAAGAAGCTGTCGTAATCAATGGCAAACGCTATTACTTCACCTCAAAATCTTTTGATGACGACAGTCAAGAGATCCTCAGTATGATGATAAACCACACCCGCTTCCCAGAGGCACAAACTGGAGAGCGCTCTTTGCGCACAGGACTTGTCGAGGGGGAAGCATTCGGCGCACTACTAGCGCACGCTCACGAGCTTGGGGGCAAGCAACCTAAAGGAGCCGCTGCAAGCGAAGGGACTGGCAGAACCCTAACCATTCCTTGCCTCTACAAAGACACACTCGAAAACCCTTTGTGCTTTTCCCCTTCAAACACATCCTTGCGGTTTACTTTAGAATACACCGAAAAGCCGACTGCAAAGATCTTTCTAAAGCCGATGATCATCCTTAACCAAGAAAGTATCCGCCCAGAAAAAAGCATCCTCTTCGAATGCCACAAGCCTGGCCTTATTTTTGAGAACACGTATTACAGGTTTCAGCCCCAAATTAAGCGGACCCACCTGCGTTACCTATCTAGCATTGGCAATATGACCATTCCAGAGCCTTTATTTGGGACATTTGTAGAGAACGCCTTGCCCGAATTGCAGCGCTTTGCAGAAGTCTCAAACAAAGAGCTCATCCAGCGCTTTGTCACCCTTCCTTATGTCGAAGATGTCAAAGCAAGATGCAAGGTCAACTATCTTAACGGAGAGCTCGAAGCCTCTCTTTACTTCCGCTATAAAGATGCAGAAATTCCTGCTTCAGAGACAGAGCTCGACTATCATCATATCTCGACATTTGTCACAGACATGGGAATTCTCGCCAGAGACCTCGCAGAAGAACGAGAAATGCTCGACAACCTATTTCAGGACTTCGTTCTTGAACCAAAGACAGGCGCCTTTACTGCTAAAACAGAGAAAAAGATTGTCGAGTTCATGACAGAGGTTATCCCTCGCTTTCAAAACAGGGTCTCCTTTGAGTGCCCAGATAACCTTCTGGATCAGTTTCTCTATGACGAGACCCATTTTAAGCTCACCCTAAAAGAGTCCCCAACAATAGAAACCTACCAAGTAGATCTAGAAGTTCAGGGCAACCTTCAAGGAATCACGCTCGATCTTTTGTGGGAATGCATTGCTACCAAAAAGGCCTTTATCGAGCTCGATGCAAACGTTCAAAAAGCCAAAAGCGAGTCGAAAAGCGAATCTAAGCTTGGAGCTACAAAGAGCAAATCGACAACAAAACATCATAGAATTCTAGTGCTTGATCTCGAAAAACTCGCGCCAGTCGTACAAATCTTTGATGAAATTGGGATCCAGAAACTCGATAATCATCAAGAACTGCGTCCGCTCTGGAGTCTTGCAAGCATTAATGCAGCACAATTTGAAGGGCTCCCAATTGCCTTTAAAATCTCAGACAAGCTTCTTGAAGTGCAACAGCAGATGCTTGGCCTTCGAGAAATCACTCCAAGTCCCATTCCTGCCTGTATTAAAGCAGACCTGCGCAATTACCAAACAACAGGGATCCATTGGATCGAGAGGCTGCGTCTAATGCACCTCAACGGCATCCTTGCCGATGACATGGGTCTTGGAAAGACCCTACAAGCTATTGTGGCGATCACACAGTACTGTGCAAGCAAATCGCCACTACCCAATATGATCGTTTGCCCCACCTCTCTTCTATACAACTGGCAAGCCGAATTTATTAAGTTCAATAAGAACCTAAAAGTCTTGGTTATCGATGGTGTCCCCAACGCAAGAAAGAAGCTCTTCAAAGAGATCCCTAATTACGACGTTATTGTTACCTCCTACAGCCTTCTACAAAAAGACATCGAAAGCTATGGGGAAACAAACTTTGGATACGCTGTGCTAGATGAAGCGCAACACATCAAAAACAGAGGAACGCTAAACGCCAAATCTGTCCGCCTCCTCCGCTCAAAACACAGGCTTATTCTGACAGGTACGCCGATCGAAAACTCTCTAGAAGAGCTCTGGAGCCTTTTTGACTTCCTTATGCCCGGGCTACTTAGCTCCTACGATCGCTTCGTAGAAAAGTACATCCGCAACACTGGCCTTAACCACGAGAAAAACCTCAATGGTCTAAGACAAAAGATTTCTCCTTTTATTCTCCGTCGCATGAAAAAAGATGTCTTAAGCGATCTGCCGCCCGTTTCAGAAATCGTCTACCACTGCCCACTCTCCCCTCTGCAACAGCAGCTATACAAATCGTACGCTAAGTCAGCCAGGGAAGAGCTTTCTAAACTTGTTCAGAAGGAAGGGTTTGATAAGGTCCAGATCCACGTGCTGGCCACATTAACACGGCTCAAACAAATCTGCTGTCACCCTGCAATCTTTGCTAAAGAGGTTGCAGAAGAAAATGATTCTGGCAAGTACGACCTTCTTGTTGAACTGTTACAATCATTAATTGCCGGAAAGCACAAAACAGTCATCTTTAGTCAGTACACCCGCATGTTACACATCATGCGAGATGATCTTCAAAAAATGGGAATACGGTTCTCTTATTTAGACGGGACTAGTAAAAATCGTTTAGGTATTGTAAATGAATTTAACGAAGATCCGGGAATTCCTGTCTTCTTAGTTTCTCTAAAAGCTGGAGGCTCTGGACTTAACCTCACAGGAGCTGATACTGTCATCCACTACGATATTTGGTGGAATCCTGCTGTAGAAAACCAAGCGACAGACAGAGTTCATCGTTTAGGACAACAGCAAGCGGTCTCCTCTTACAAGCTGATTACTGTAGGAACCATAGAAGAAAAGATCGTCGAGCTCCAAAACCGAAAACGTGGACTGGTAACAAAAGTGATTAGCAGTGATGATGAAGCACTCGCAAAGTTAACGTGGGAAGAAGTGCTTGGGCTGCTACAAACCTAAAGCTGTAGCCTGCTACTTTCAATACTTTTAAAGCAAAGAAGCAAAGAATCTAAAAAAAAACCATTTTGAATATATTGCTCAAGATTTTCTTTTAGATTCAGCTAAGAGGAGTATAGAATCCACCTAAGAGCGCATTATTGGATAGTCCACTAAAAACAATCAGAAAGCCTTTTTTTTGCATCTTTCGCGTCTTTGCGTTGAAAATTTTCGAGTCTGCCTGCCCCCAAATAGCCCTCACTCCAACAAGTTAAGGATTAAATGAATACCCCCTCCAACCCCTCCGGTCTAAAGTCTTTCTTTAACAAGTTTAAAGTCCCAGGGTTCAACAACTGGAAAAACTTTGCCGGGATCTTCTCTAATGATATCGGCATCGACCTCGGCACAGCAAACACTCTTGTGTTTGTCCGCGGCAAAGGGATTGTCCTCACAGAACCTTCAGTAGTGGCAGTAGATTCCCGCACTAATGAAGTGCTCGCCGTTGGGCACAAGGCAAAGGCTATGCTTGGTAAAACACCAAGAAAGATCCATGCCGTCCGTCCAATGAAAGATGGTGTTATTGCTGACTTTGAAATTGCCGAAGGGATGCTTAAAGCTTTAATCAAAAGAGTCACCCCTACTCGCAGCCTATTCCGTCCAAAAATCCTCATTGCCGTTCCTTCAGGGATCACTGGCGTAGAAAAGCGTGCTGTAGAAGACTCTGCTCTGCACGCTGGTGCGCAGGAAGTGATCCTTATCGAAGAGCCTATGGCAGCTGCAATTGGCGTTGACCTTCCTGTGCATGAACCTGCTGCTAGCATGATCATTGACATTGGCGGTGGAACTTCTGAAATTGCAATCATCTCTTTAGGCGGTATCGTTGAGTCTCGCTCTCTACGCATTGCTGGAGACGAATTTGACGAATGCATCATCAACTACATGAGACGTACCTACAACCTCATGATCGGCCCCCGTACAGCAGAAGAGATCAAAATCGCTGTAGGCTCGGCCTATCCGATGGAAGATAATGAACTTGAAATGGAAGTGCGTGGACGCGATCAGGTAGCGGGGCTTCCTCTTACCAAACGGATCAACTCTGTAGAAATCAGAGAGTGCCTTGCAGAACCTATTCAGCAGATCATTGAAGCTGTAAAGCTCACCTTAGAAAAGTGCCCTCCAGAACTTGCAGCCGACCTTGTTGAGAGGGGAATGGTTCTGGCTGGTGGTGGCGCTTTATTAAAAGGGCTCGACAGGGCACTTACAAAAGAAACAGGACTACCTGTTATTGTCGCCCCTAATCCTCTTTTGGCGGTTTGCTTAGGAACAGGCAAGTGTCTTGAGTACCTAGACAAGCTGAAGCGCCGCCGAACAATTGGTGACATCTAAAACTATTAAAGCGTGATGTAAATAAGTTTATATCACCCTGTACTAGCTGTTTTTAGATTTTGTAATTGGCCCCTTCTGGGGTATTTCAAAAAAGGGGAGGCGACCATGCTTAAGATGAATTCACCTTCAGAACTCTGCCCAGTAAATAAAAAAGTCTCTCAGTGGATTCAACAAGCTGTTGATCTATGCCAGCCTAATACTGTTCATCTTTGCAATGGGTCAGAGCAAGAGTTTCACACCCTTGCAGAGCTCATGGTGCAGACTGGAACTGCGACTAAGTTAAACGAAAGCAAGCGCCCTAATAGCTACGCCTTCCGCTCTCACCGGCTAGATGTTGCTAGAGTGGAATCTTCCACTTTCATTTGCTCTAAGTCAAAAGAAGATGCTGGCCCCACAAACAACTGGAGCGAGCCTCTTGAGATGGAACGCCACCTGCGAGAGCTGTTTACAGGGTGCATGAAGGGGCGTACGATGTATGTCATCCCTTTTTGCATGGGTCCGCTCCATTCCAAATTTTCAATTATTGGCATTCAAGTCACCGACTCCCCTTATGTCGTCTGCAACATGTCAATCATGACACACATGGGGACGGCAACCCTCCAAGCACTAGGAGATGGCGACTTTATCCCTTGCATGCATTCGGTAGGGGTTCCTCTTGTTTCTGAAACAGGAGGGGCTATCTCTGATGTGCCTTGGCCATGCAATCCTGAGCAGCGAGTCATTGCCCACTTCCCGGAAACACGTGCCATCTGGTCGTATGGAAGCGGCTATGGCGGCAACGCTCTTTTAGGAAAGAAATGCCTTGCCCTTAGAATTGCCTCTGTTATGGCTAGAGACGATGGGTGGATGGCAGAGCACATGCTCATCCTAGGACTCACAAACCCTCAAGGGCAAAAAAAATACATCTGCGCGGCATTCCCTAGCTCGTGTGGGAAGACAAATCTTGCAATGCTCCGCTCTTCAATTCCTGGATGGAGAGTAGAATGTATTGGCGATGACATCGCTTGGCTAAGATTAGATGCTGACGGCATGTTACGTGCGGTTAATCCCGAATCGGGATTCTTTGGGGTAGCACATGGAACCTCGATGACATCGAATCCAAGCGCCATGAAAACTATTACAAAGAACACCCTCTTCACGAATTGTGCGCTCACAGACGAAGGTGATGTGTGGTGGGAAAGCATGACCGAAACACCTCCCAAACATCTTACCAGCTGGCTTGGTGAAGACTGGTCCGCTGAAAGTGGCAAACAAAACGGAAAAGTAGCCGCGCAGCCTAATGCCCGCTATACCGCTCGCCTATCGCAGTGCCCCGTTCTTGACCCTGCTTGGAACGACCCTAAAGGGGTGCCCATCTCTGCCATCATCTTTGGAGGGCGTCGAGACTCTGTTGTCCCTTTAGTCTACCAGGCGAAGAGCTGGCAGCATGGGGTCTTTTTAGGGGCAGGGATCTCCTCTCAGACAACAGCCGCCGCATCTGGCGCTGTAGAAAAGCTACGTCACGACCCTTTTGCGATGCTCCCCTTCTGCGGTTATAACATGGGGGACTACTTCGCCCATTGGCTCTCGTTTGCTAAAAGAACAACTGCAGACAAACTACCAAAGATCTTTACCGTTAACTGGTTTAGAAAGAGTGCCTCTGGCAAGTGGCTTTGGCCAGGTTTTGGAGAGAACATCCGCGTTCTCAAGTGGATCTTTGAAAGATGTGATGGAGGTGGAGAGGCTAGCTCGACACCTATTGGTTATCTCCCCGCAGAAAACGCGATCGACCTCTCGGATCTTTCTGTAACACCTGCCACGTTAAAAGAGTTGCTTGTCGTTGATAACGCCGCCTGGCTTAAAGAAGTTGCTGAGCTTAAAGAATACTTTGCTCAGTTCACCACCCACCTCCCCGAAGGGATCCAGCAAGAGCTAGCTGATCTCGAAAGCCGCCTAAGGTCTGAAATTTCAGATTAATGCTAAAGAAGCGTTTGCTATTGGCTTAAGTCTGATGAGTCCAGCAGTTCCCACTAAATATTTTTCGCGAAGATCGAGCGTAATTTCGGGCATGGAGAAAGACGGTTTCATACCGTTCTTGCCACGAGGCGTGAGAGAACGTGAGAGTAAAACAAGAGAAAAGAGGTGTGATATTTAAAATGGATGTCCCAGACTCGACTTTAGGCTTTCTTTCAAAACAAATAGTAACAGTTCACATACCCCTCCTTCGTCGGTGCATGTGAACTGTTACAAACTTTTTTGTATTTTCTCTCACGTTCTCTCACGCTTCTGCGTTTCAAAAAACTGGTATTAATATTTTTGAAACACAGAGAACACAGAGAAAATAGAGAGGGAGGAAAGCGGGCAATGCCACTTCAATCGTAAGGCTGCCAAAACACCCCTCTGTGAGCGTCAAATATTTCTTGATAAAATCGCCCTGCCTCTCAGGAGTTAAAAAATAAACTTTTTGTGGAAGCTGCTGTGGTGAGTCAGATTGCCTATAATTAAATGTTTGCGCTGTGGTAAAATAGCCTCCTAATTTTTTTTAGGATCTCGATTATGGCCGCACAACTACCCAGCAGCGCCGGCGCCTATGCCCCTCCTGCTTGCCCTCCTCTTTCTGATGTGCAGCTCTACGTACAAAGCGGAGAGACATTCCTCCCATTAGCACAGAGACTTCCAAAACACACTCTGGATGTAACTGCTAGCTTGTCAACCTCAAGTGTCATAAAACTTGGAGCCATTGAAGAGACACTTACTGCTATAGTAAATTTTGAGGGTCAAGAGGTAGCCCCCTCCCTCATCCCGGGAATTAACGACCTGCTGAGCTGGAGGTTCTCCCTAATATCCCCATCTCCAGCGGGTGATGGGGTCTTGTGGACGACAACAAAAACAGAATATCTAGGCCGGGGCGTATCAGGCGCCGTCCTCAAGCTAACATGTAATGACAGCACTACCGTTGCAATAAAACTTGCGCAGCCCGGGAAAGGCCTTGATGAGGATCTTGCTAAAGAGGCGTGGATCTTAAGCAAGCTAAACGAGCTCGACTCTCCCACCCATCCACGCATTGTTCGCCTCTTATCCTATGGAACCATCGGAAAGTGTTCATGGATAACAATGCCAGCACTTACACAGACGCTTTCAAATGCAATTTGTTCTTCAACCCTTACATTAGCAAAAATATTCCGCGTAACATGCAGTATTTTAGAGGGGCTAAAATTGTTACAGAGAGTAAAACTCGGGGATCATGAAGGAGTCGTTCACTGTGATCTTAAGCCCGGAAACATCCTGCTCGACGAAAATGACAATGCCAAAATATGCGATTTTGGTTTAACATGTTTCGCTGATCAACTCCCTAGAGCCGGCCGCATCATCACCCGCTGGTATCGCGCTCCAGAGGCCACTTGCCACCTTAATGAACAACGCCTACCCGCCGAGCCACATTCGAGGCTCTCGCCATCCCTTGACATGTGGAGTCTTGCGGTAATCATATATGAAATGCTTATGAAAGGAAAAATCCTTTGGCCCGGCAGAGACAATTACGACCAATGGAAACTCATTGCTGATAGCCTTGGCAAGGCCCCTGCTGAACTTAGAGCAAACAACACAAATCTACAAATAGTCTTAGATTCCCCTGGACCAGATGGTCTATGCAGACCCAAACACTGGAAGAAAGACCTTACGCCACATCCTAACTGGTTAGAAAAACGGCTAGAATTGAATCAAGCTTCACTGCAACAACCAAAGCTGTTAAAATTAGCAGAGCTCTTAAAGAGCACTTTTCGTTGGATGCCAGAAGATCGACCGACAGCGACAGAAGCCTTAGAGTGGTTACAGAGCGGAGAAGCGCCTAAAGTCACTTTAACTTATACAGCTCCACCTACTGCAGCAGGGATAGGTAGCGCGGCGGCGGCCCTACCAACGATGCCGCCAGAAATGCAGGCAGAGAAGCAAGCAGGTAAACGGCCAGCAACTTCACCTCATGGAGCTTCCAGCGTAGTAGGTGATGACAAACCCGCTACTCCTGTAAACAAAAAACCTTGCACCAAGAATGCAGCTCCTGCTGCCGAGTCTCCGTCTTCCAGCAGCATTGCCCGCATAATCGACTAAAAACAACAGGAAAGCTTTTTTGCATTTTCTCTGTGTTCTCGCACTCCTCCGTGTTTCAAAAATTCGGCATTAAAATATTTGAAACGCAGAGAGAAAAGAGTAAAGAGGGCAAAGAATTATGCAACAACGCCCTTTCCAGACGTTTATTGATAAAAAAAACAACTTATCATTAATAAGATCGAACTAGATTACTATCTATTACAAATATGTATAATTAAATGCTTGTAATATGTTATAATTTTTTATTGTTTATTTCTTTCAGGAGCTTGATTATGGCCTCACAAATACCAACTGGTCCAGCCGCTTACGGCCCAGACGATCCACTAGCAAAGGCCGCCGGCACAGCTGTGCAAGAAAGTGCCGCTACACAATCCGAACAAACTCTCTATATAGAAAATGGATGTACCTTTTTTCCTTTAATATGGAAAAGATTGGAAATCTTAAACCTCAGGCCAGGTAAGCACTCTGAACGTTCTAACCCTGATTTACGCCATTTAGCAGAACTAGAACAGGACCTAAGACTATCAATCTTATTAAAAGGTCAAGGCCCTGCTAACAATCGTCTTATGGGAAGAAGATACTCCCTAATCGAAGGGGCATCTACAACAGTAGAATGGGTTCCTAAAAGGAGTCTAGGCCAAGGATCTTGGGGCGTTGTTCATGAGATAATCGTTATAAGAAAAGGGCTCATCTCATCTATTGCTGTAAAATTCATGACTGGCGAAGCTGACAGTATCCCTAGCTTTGCAAGAGAAGTCTGGGCCCTTACAAAAGCAAATGCACTTGACTCTCATGAGCGCCCGCGAATTGTTCGTGTTTTAAATTTTGGAAGAATCGGAAACTGCTTATGGTACTCAATGCCCGTGTTTAGGCAATCGCTTAAAGAGGCGATCTCCGCTCGCACTCTTACTATAGCAGACATCTGCCGCATCACATCCCATCTTTTTGAAGCTCTCGAGATACTAGGCCGAGTAAAACTTGGCAACTGCGAAGGGATTGTTCATGCCGATATTAAGCCTGACAACGTCCTGCTCGATGAGAAAGGTAATGCCCATCTTGCTGATTTTGGATTAGCGACTCTTGAAGCGAGGCTCTATTTTAAAACCTATATCACCACACGTTGGTACCGCGCTCCAGAGATAATAGTCAACTCAGCAGCTGTAAAGGGGTCCGCCTCAGCAAACCAAGTCACCGCATCAATTGACATGTGGGGTGTGGGAATTACGATCTGTGAAATGCTTAAAGGGAGGCCCCTGTGGGTTGGCGAAAATCATATCGACCAATGGCAGCTAATTGCTAATAGTCTCGGCCCGGTACCGGCTCTACTCAGGGAAGGAAACGGAGATCTCGGCCTGGCCACACACGAACCTGATGAAGAAGGCATGTGCAGACCTAAACACTGGACTGCAGCGCAAACCGCCCCAAAAAACTGGTTGGAAAGGCACTTAGGCATTACGGATCCAGGAACAACAGATCCGCGGTTAGTCGCGCTGACAAGAATTGCGAAATGGATCTTGCGCTGGGTCCCAGCAGAGCGTCCCTCTCCCACTGAAGCCCGATTAGCACTCAAAGAGCTCTTAGCCTCTAGCAGCGAGACAACTTCTGGCGCAGCTGTAGCTAGAGGTGGTAGAGATGTTGAGTGTGGGGCTTCAATAGCACACCCTATACGTCCAAAGCCCGAAAGTCTTGCCAAAGAGGCCTCTCCGAACCTTCCCTACACAATAGACATAGGCAAGCTGGCAGAAGGAGCTGTGTCTCACCTCTCTTTAGCGTCTATAACCGCTGAACAAGAAGATTTCTTTGAAAATTCATCTATGTGCCTGATAAATTAAAGTGGAATAGTCAGAAAGAAGACTTCTAACAGCCGCTAAAAAAACCCTTCTGGGGACTAGATATTTATTTTTCGCCGGCATATCATAGTCATCTTTTATTACTAATTAAGGAGACATTTTACTATGAAAACTCAACGCACTCTATCTATTCTTAAGCCTGACGCAGTCCGAAAAAACGTAATCGGTCAAATCATCACCCGCTTTGAGCAAAAAGGGCTCTACATTATTGGGGCAAAAATGATCCACCTCAGCCGCAATAAAGCAGAGCAGTTCTATGCTATTCATAAAGATCGTGGGTTCTTTAAAGACCTTGTTGACTTTATGATTTCTGGCCCTGTGATGATCATGGTTCTAGAAGGGGAAAACGCTGTATTAGAAAACCGCGCTATCATGGGTGCAACTGACCCTAAGAAAGCAGATGCTGGAACAATCCGCAAAGACTTTGCTGATAGCATCGATGCAAACGCTGTGCACGGTTCTGATAGTGAAGAGAGCGCTGCTAACGAAATCGCGTTCTTCTTCGCCGGCCAGCCCCTTTGCCCACGCACCCCCTAACCTAAAAGAACTTCACCTGAAGTCAGGTGAAGTTCTCTTATATACTCCTCGTAGTTGAAAACGGGAATTTGGACTAGTGCGAAAGCTTCCGCGGCTTTGGCGCCGTCCAAGTTCCCATTTTCAGCTACGAGGAGTATATCTCTACCGCTTCTGTGGTGGAGCACGCCTTTTAGAGGCGGAAGTCCCTTCCCAAGTAAGTCTCCCGCGCCTCTTTATTGTTGATGAGGTCGTCAACGGTTCCTGAGAGCATTACTCTCCCCTCCCGAATAAGATAACTCCTATCTACAACAGAGAAGATCTCTCGCGCATTGTGGTCAGTAATCAACACGCTAATGTTCTTACTAGCAAGAAGTCTGATCATCTGCTTTACGTCATGAACAGCGATGGGGTCGATGTTTGCAAAGGGTTCATCCAAGAGAAGAAACGACGGATTTGTCACTAGCGCGCGGGTGATCTCTAATCGGCGACGCTCCCCACCTGAAAGAGAAGAGGCAAGTTTCTTTGCATGAGGCTCAAGATGCAGCTCGTGAAGGAGCTCTTCGAGCCTAGCCATTCTAGCTGCCTTCTTCAAGGGCAAATTTTCTAGAATGCATAGGATGTTTTGCTCGACAGTGAGCTGCCTAAATACTGAAGGCTCTTGAGCTAAGTACCCCATCCCCATGATGGCCCGTTGGTGCATGGGAAGGAGTGTCACGTCCTGGCCCTTAAAAAAAACCTTTCCCTCATCGGCGCGTATCAGCCCAATCGTCATATAAAAAGCAGTCGTCTTGCCAGCTCCATTAGGTCCAAGCAGACCAACGATCTCTCCTTCTTTCACCTCGAAAGAAAGGTCGTTAACCACTCTTCGACCACCGTAGGCTTTAACGAGTCCTTGCGCCTGAAAAATCGGTTGCATTCATTACATCCCAAGAACACTAAATTAAAGAATATACTCCGCTTAGCTGAAAACGGGAAAAATTATCCTAAACAAGCGCTTGCCCTTTCTAGAAGGCAACCCTTTAATTGCTAAGGGCTTCTTCTCTTTTTTCTTTTGTGCGCCGTCCAAATTCCCATTTTCAGCTACGAGGAGTATATTAAACCAGAAAACTCAGTTCAAAGAGAACTGTTGTTTAAGGCGGTCCCACTCCCCTTCACTAAAGGTCATGTGAACATCCCCTTCTCCTTGCACAGACTCCTTAGCCTGAGGAGTCTGCCTCTGCGCTCTTAGGGTCTTGGCGCTTACTTGCATATCGCGGATCTTATCAAAATAAAGAACGCGATTTCCTTCCTTAGAATCGAAGAGGAGCTGTCCTGTCTGCGGAAAGTAGTCTACCTGATCGGCTAAGGCGAACTGTAATACAGGCGGCGCAGCGCTCGTTACATTGTAAGGAGCATCGTTAAGCATCTTCACATGTCCGGTGAGAAGGGCATATTTAGGCTCAAGGCGATTTTCGGCCTCAACATCATAGTAAAAGACCATTTCATCGGCCCACACCTCCCCTAAGCGATCTTTGTAATAGACTTGACCTGTCAAAGTAAGTGTATGCTTACTTTCGTCCCAATAGATCTGCTGAGAGGTAACATCGGCCATACCGCCCTGAGGGAGCACTCCGTTATTCAACCGGACTATTACGTTGTCTTTTAGTTCGAGATCCTGGAGTCCGAGCTGGGCGCCGCCATGAGGGGCTCTTCTTAAAGCAGCGTTTTCGGCTTGCATCTCGCCTAGCGCGTGCAAGAGAAATACGTCACCTGTAAGAGTGAGTAGCTCTTTTCCATACCTTGCTGTACGACTACGGATAAACATTGTTTCTGGCTTAGACTCTGATTTAGACTCTAAACTGGACTTTGTTTTTGGTGTGGAAATTTGGGCTATTTCAATTGAGCCTTCAATCTGATGGAGCTCTTCGGTGACTTCAATTCCCTTTCCTTTATGGAAAAACGAAACGTCTGAATTATGGCTAACAAATTGAGAGTGGAGACGTTGCCCGTCTTGCATAAGCCAGAGGTCTTTTTTAACCCCCTCGCGATGTTGTATTGCAACAGGAGCATCCTCACTTCGGAGGTCAACAATAGGCTTGCTGCTAGCAACAAGCTGCCCGTATTCTCTTGCATCGCTCTCGTTAGAAAAAAGGCAGATAGCCACCAATGCGCACAGCCCTGCGAGCAGCAATAGTCCCGAAAAAATAATATGCCTACGAAATTTTTTCATAATCCACTTTATTAACCGTAAGGAGCACTGTGCTCTACCCTGCTAACGCTCCAATAGACTTGAGCTCTTGGGTTACTTCGTAGAGTCGCTCCATTGCGATAATCAATGCTGGGATATCATCAAAAGAGAGCACTGAGTCAGCATCGCTCTTAGCATTTTTGGGGTCGGGATGCGATTCGACAAAAATAGAATGAGCTCCCACGGCAATTGCAGCTTTTATTAGCACGGGGATGAATCTTCTATCGCCACCTGAACGGTCGCCATGACCGCCTGGGAATTGGACAGAATGGGAGGCGTCGAAGCAAACAGGATAGCCCCACTGTGACATAATGGGAATAGCGCGCATGTCGCTTACGAGGTTGTTGTAGCCAAAAGAGGTGCCTCGATCCGTTAGAATGCACTTCTCATTTCCTGTGCTTCTGAGCTTATCTAGAACGTTCTTCATGTCCCAAGGAGCCATGAACTGCCCCTTTTTGACGTTGACAGCAGCGCCTGTCTCTCCAGCGGCAATAACTAAGTCTGTCTGGCGGCATAGAAATGCGGGGATTTGGATGACATCGCACACTTGACCGGCGGCTTTTGCCTCTTCAACCGTGTGCACGTCTGTGATGACTGGAAGGGAAAATTCAGCTCGGACGCGCTGTAAAATACGCAGTCCCTCGTCAAGGCCTGGCCCGCGAAAAGAACTACCGGCGCTACGGTTGGCCTTGTCATAGCTCGATTTAAAGATCAAATTGAGCTTGCTGCCATCAAAAAGTTTTTTCAACTTCTCTGCCGCCCGCATCGTGTGTTCTTCACTCTCAATGACGCATGGGCCCGACATGACAACAAGCGGCTCCCCTTCCCCCATCGCAAAGCCACGAATCGCCACCTTTATTGGCTTACACACCTTTAAAGCTTCTTTAGCCTGACTCATCACAACCCTCCTCACATTACCAACAATAGCCAGCAAGCCTACCACACCACACCCTTTTCAAAAACGGCTTTATTGCCCCACCTTACAGGGTCATCCAATGATGAATGGGCCAAACGAAAAACAGCACAGAGTTTAAACCCAGCCGTAGGTTGGGGCAAATACAACTCTGGCAGCCTGAAAGGCTGCTATATCATTCTTTGGAAAGAGGGTTAGATAAGCATACGAATGGACTGGCTAGACAGTATCTGCCTAAGCATCAACGACTTGACAATATAACCAATGAGGTAATAGTAGAAATCGAACATTTGCTTAACAACCGACCTAAAAAAGTGTTACAATATCGTACACCCTTAGAGGTCTTTAACGAGTATAAATCGAAGTCTTCACTTGTCGCAATGAGACGAAGGAAGGTTGGATGGAATGATGATTATGCGATCAAGTTACTCGGGATGGTAGGCAGTGACAAGGCATAAAGTCTTTTTAGAGAAAAACCCCTGGATCGTCAGGCATTATCGCGCCTTGTTAAGAAGCCTGAGGCCTAAGCTGAAAAAAGGTGACAAGGAATTGATACGGCTGGCATTTGAAATGGCGGCAGATGCACATAAAACCATGCGCCGCAAAAGTGGTGAGCCTTATATTCTACACCCGATTGCCGTAGCCATGATCTGTGTAGAAGAGATTGGCCTTGGCGTAAGAAGTACCATCTGCGCTTTATTACATGATATCGTTGAAGACACCGACATCTCTTTAGAAGATGTTGAAAGAGAATTTGGCTCTGAAATATCCAAGATAGTTAATGGGTTGACCAAGATATCCAACGTTATGGATACCAATACCAGTCAGCAGGCAGAGAATTTTAAAAAGATATTACTTACCCTTACCGATGATCCAAGGGTCATTCTGATAAAACTGGCCGACCGCCTGCACAATATGCGTACGCTCGACCACATGAAGAGTGAGAAGCAGCTTAAGGTCTCATCTGAAACTGTTTGGGTATATGCACCATTGGCCCACCGTATGGGGTTGTACACTATTAAAACGGAACTGGAAGACCTTTCCATGAAATATATGGAACCGGACGCTTACAGGGAAATTGCTAAAAAACTGTCAGAAACCACGAGAGAGAGAACCCGCTATATTAATGAATTTGCACGCCCTTTAAAAGAAAAATTAGTGGCCGGCAGTTTTAATTTTGAGATCTGTAGCCGGCCAAAAAGCATTCACTCAATCTGGAATAAGATAAAAAAGAAAGGTGTGGCATTTGAAGAGGTCTATGACCTGTTTGCCATCCGTGTAATACTGGATTCTACTCTCGAAAAAGAAAAAGAAGATTGCTGGAAAGTGTATTCCATAATCACTGACGAATACACCCCTTCCCCCAAACGTTTGAGAGATTGGCTCAGCAATCCCAAAAATAACGGATACGAAGCCTTACACACAACCGTAATGGGCCCGCAGGGCAAATGGATAGAAGTACAAATACGCACGAAACGGATGAATGAAATCGCAGAGAAAGGATTGGCTGCTCATTACAAATACAAAGAAGGAAGTAATAATAAAGACCGTTTTGATAAATGGTTCGAGCAGATCCGCGAAGTACTAAGTACGCAGGATACAGATGGGGTTGATTTTTTACAGGATTTTAAAACCTCATTCCTCGCTGAAGAGATCTATGTATATACCCCCAAAGGTGAAGTAAAAATGCTGCCTACCGGCAGCACCGCTCTGGACTTTGCATTCTCCATTCACTCGGCTATCGGAACCAAATGCATCGGCGCCAAAGTGCATCATAAACTGGTGCCTATCAGTCATAAACTTCGCAGCGCCGACCAGGTAGAAATCATCACCAGTAACAAACAAAAGCCTTCAGAAGGCTGGCTAAGCATAGCGGTTACTGCCAAAGCAAAAAGCGAGATAAAAGAGGCATTGCGCGAAGAGAAAAGAAAAACAGCCGAAGACGGCAAATATACTCTTCAACGCAAAATAGAAGCCATAGGGGCCTCATACAACCAACACACTATTGAAGAACTGGTTCAGTTTTACAAATTGCCCTCACCGCTGGATCTCTATTTTAGGATAGCTACCAAAGCGATTGACCTGAAAGAGTTAAAAGATTTCAAGGTATTGGGTGACAGGATCGAAATTCCCAAACACAAACCAGTTATTACAGAAATTCCGGTTGATCATACTCACCAGAAAAATGATAACCACAAAGATTCTGAGTTAATTATTTTTGGCGAAAGCAGCGACAGGATTATGTACTCCCTGGCCAGGTGTTGCAACCCCATTCCCGGGGATGATGTATTTGGTTTTGTAAGCACAGGCAATGGTTTAATCATTCACAGAACCGCTTGTCCGAATGCCACGCAATTATTAGCCAATTATGGCCATAGGGTAGTGAAAACGAAATGGGCCAAGAATAAAGAAATATCTTTCCTCACAGGCTTGAAAATTATGGGATTGGATGATGTGGGCGTAATAAACAAAATTACCAACGTGATCAGCGGCGATCTGCGGATCAATATCGCAGGCTTAACCATCGAATCAAGGGAAGGCTTATTTGAAGGAACCATCAAAGTGTTTGTACACGATAAGGAAGAACTAGAAGAACTGGTTACCCGGTTAAAATCATTGAACGGAATACAAACAGTTGATCGTTTTGACACAGAAAACTAACAATGGTTTGGCGTACGTCCTGTACGTCCTTAAAAAGTTATGGCAACACCTTGGCATGAGGGCCAATCATGTCGTGGCGGTTTGGTAACGTTTCCGAATGAGCTGCGCCAAGTCGGGAGGCTTCCCTTCAAACCAGTGTAACGGGAACTCCCAGAAGTTAAGTCTCAATCTAAAACATGTCTCCCAGATTGAGCAATTCGCGTTGAGACTATACTGTCAACAGGTTGGAGCAGGTCCAAGATCTAGGCAATAGATTTTTTTCATCAATTGACTGTTCTTTTTTTTTAATGTTAAACCCTCAGACAAAAAATACTGTTTTTCGATTATTTCCCCTCTATCTTCAAATTGTTTTTCATTCATTACTTGACAGAAGAAACCCTGTTCGCATAAATGACATTTCATGTATTTCAATAGCAAAGCATGCTTAAGCTGTATTTTGATTATTTTTTTTTAACCCCAAGTAAGGAAACTATATGAACAGAGCAGAAATGATTGCGCACCTTGCAAAAGCAACAAAACTTACAAAAGTGGCTTCATCAAACGCATTGGATGCAATGCTTGAAGGAATTACAAAGACCTTAAAAAAAGGACAAACTGTTGGTTTCGTTGGTTTTGGTTCATTCGTTGTTAGATCACGTAAAGCACGTACGGGTCGTAACCCACGTACAGGCGCTGCAATCAAAATTAAAGCAGCAAAGACTGTCGGTTTCCGTGTAGGAAAAGCTCTTAAAGAAACTGTTAACAAGTAGTCTTTCTCCCCTTTCTTGGGCGAGCCTGCGACTCTTATAAGTCCAGTCTCGCCCTTTTTTTTGCCCCCATCTAAAAACAAAAGAGCTTGGGCTCTTAACTACTTTTGCAACGGTTTTTGAAGAACGAAAGCTGCAAATGATGGGCCCGGCATTGTTGTGTAATTGCAATTGCAGTCCTACAGACAGCTACTCTTAGAAGGTATAATTATGCAACAATGCCGATGGCCCTGGAATTTTCGAACCAAGCACGAGCTTTTTGTGGACATTATGAACGAAATGGAGACAATGAGCTAATTAGACATTTTTGATGAGAAACGGATGTTAAGATCGCTTTAGATGATATGGGACAAACCCCTTCATGCAGCCTTCCCTGACCTTCTAGAAAGAGCGGGGACCTTCTACTGCTGCTTTCGTGAGGGGGATAACCATGCGGGAGGGCAAGAAGGGACGGTTCGTCTTCTTAAAAGCTCTGATGCCGTCCAATGGAAGCCCGCCGCTCACCTGTCACTTTCTGGTGTAGACCTTCGCGACCCTCCCCTATCGATTACTCCCGACGGGCGCTTCATGCTCATTATGGGGGGATCTATCTATGAAAAGGGTGTATTCAAGACTTGCTTTCCTCGTCTAACCTTCTCTAAAGACGGAAAGCGCTGGGATCCGATTACATCGCTTACAACGCTCCCCTACGAGTGGATCTGGGCTGTAGAGTGGTTCGATGGTATAGCCTACGGCCTTTCTTATCGCACCGATCAGACCCCCTGGCTTTTAACACTCTTTAGCTCCCGTGATGGAGTTCACTTTTCTCCCCTCCACAAGTTCCGCTTAAGAAAAAATCCAAGCGAAGGGCGCCTTCGCTTTCAAAAAGACGGGACAATGATTGCCCTGCTCCGAGAGCGTGGCTCCGGGAAAATAGGAGTCGCTGCTCCCCCTTACAAAAAATGGAAGTGGCACTCCTTAAAAGGGCACCTTGGGGGCTCTAATTTTGTCATGGAAGATGACGCCTGTATGTGGGCCGCTGCGAGGCGCCTTCGAGAGGGTCAAAAGAAGAACAAGAAAGAAATAGAGGCTTATGTCAGTTTAGCAAAAATGACCAAAACCAGCTTTAAAGAGGTGTGTGAAGTTCCCTCTGGCGGCGATTGCGGCTACCCAGGCCTTGTCATACAGGAAAAACCCTCTACATGGCCTACTATACTCCTCGTAGTTGAAAATGGGAATTTGGACTAGTGCGAAAGCTCCCGCGGCTGAACGATCGCAAGTGCCTTAGTATTAGAAATACAAAGGGCACTTGCAATCGTTCAGCCCCGGGGCTTTGGCGCCGTCCAAGTTCCAATTTTCAGCTACGAGGAGTATACTCCTCTCACGAAAAGAAGAGCAAAATCTACCTCGCCACCTTCCAACTGCCAAACTAGTCCTCGAATAAGCCAATTGCACTAGTACAGTGTAATGTAACCAGACCGTCCCGGTCTGGGATTTAAACTTGGCGCCCTGCAAACGTCTGCTACGGGCACAGTCTGAAATCCCAGACCGGGACGGTCTGGTTACATTCTGGTTTATTACATTCTGGTTTAAGGTTGACAATTCACATAGCAGAGAAGGAGAAAGGCAGGCAATGCCGTTCGCACCTCAATTAGTAATAGATTTGTTACTAATTGGCAAGCGGCAAAGCTAGACCAGCAAAGGTTTATTTTAAATCAGCAGCGTTGACGTTTTCCATATGGTGCTTGAAAGCAGAAAGATAAGCGCACCCATACATCCCATCAATGACACGGTGGTCAAAAGTGAGCGTGACATGCATGATCTGACGGATTCCAAAGGAATCGTCATCAAGAGCCACAACTTTCTTCTGAATGGCCCCAATCCCGACAATTGCCACCTCAGGAAAGCGAATAATTGGAATGCCAATTAACGTCCCTGACATTCCAAAGTTTGTCATGCTAATCGTCCCATCCATCACATCTTCACGGCAAAGCTTGCCGGATCTAGCCCTCGCAGCGATATCGGCAACTGCCTTAGAGATCGCAAGGAGATCAAGATCCTGACACTGTTTAATCACAGGAACCATAATCCCCTTCTCGACACTAACAGCAATCCCAATATTGATATCTCTCTTCATGAGGATTGTGTCCCCATCAAGAGAAGAGTTGATCATCGGACACTGCCGAATAGCTTGAGCTATTGCCTGAATAACAAAACTCGTGATCGTGATCTTAACGCCGTTCTTCTGAAGGAAATTGTCCTTTTCTTTTTGGATGAACTTAACAACAGCCGTTACATCTACCTCACCAATAAGCGAAGCGTGCGGCGCCTCATAAAATGAACGAACCATATTGTCGGCAATGGCTTTACGCATTACAGTCATCGGCACACGTTCTACTTTGGCGTGTGAGAAGTCAGCACTTTTTACTTCAACACTCTTTACCCCAACACTTTTGGCTTTTATCGACTCTCTAATTGAAGTTGCCATTGCACAGGTGCTCAAAGAGCCCTCTGTTTCAAACTTTTTCTGGGTTTCAAACTTTTTCTGGGTTTCAAACTTTTTCTGGGTTTCAAGCTTTTTCTGGTGCAGCTCTATTTCGATGGCCATCTTATGAGGGCACTTACGGGCTTGTATGTAATCCTCAAAATCTTTCTTCCTGACTCTGCCCCCTTCGCCTGTCCCCTTAAGTTTATCCAACTCTTGCAAAGAGACCCCTTCAGCCGAAGCCAGTCTCATTAAACCTGGCGATAGAAATCCCCGCTTAGAGTCATCACTTGATAACGCTTTCTGAGAAGCTTCTGGTTTAACAGCAGGCTCTTGAGATGCAGAAGCCTCGCCATCAACAGAGCCCTCAATAATTGCAAGCAGCGCCCCAACATCAACCCTTTTACCTTCTACAGCGAGAATCTCTTTGAGCACACCAGCACTGGGAGAGGGAATTTCGCTGCTGACCTTATCGGTGTCCACCTCAAGAAGAGACTCGTCTCTTTTGACGTAATCACCTACCTTCTTTAGCCACTTGCTAACCGTAGCCTCAGTGATACTTTCCCCTAACTTTGGTAGAACAATTTCAATGCGGTTGCTCATCTCTCAACTCCTTCTTAAACGTCGCTCTCTTCCATACAAACTTGAGCTGTCTCGTAATACTGAGCTTCATCAAGCTCCCCTTCAGTCTTGGCAATCCACAACGCTGTTACTCCATCCCCCAACATATTAACAACTGTTGAAAGCATTTCACGAACACGGTCAATGCCTGCCACAATTGCCAAACCTTCTAAAGGAAGGCCAGCTGCTGACAAAACAACTGACATCATCACATACCCAGTTCCCGGAACGCCAGCTGATCCAAGCGAGGCCATCATGGATGTCACAATAATCGTCAGAGCCATCTGCCAGTCAACAGGGATTCCATAAGCCTGAGCGATGAAAATTGCACAACACCCCTGAAAAGCAGCAGCGCCATTTGTATTGATCGTAGCGCCAAGAGGCATAACAAAGCCTGCAATATTTTTAGAAACCCCTATATTTTTTTGTACGCAATGCATAGCAACGGGCAGTGTTACTGAACTACTGCAAGTAGAAAAGGCAAGAGCTATAGCATCGCTCATTCCCTTAAAGAAAGGAATCGGATTAAGCCTTGCGAGCACATAAATCGTTCCACCGTACACAACGGCTATGTGAAACAAATAAGCGAGGTAAATGGTCCCTAAGAATTTGAAGAGCGGAATGAGAACAGCAAGGCCAAACGTTCCTGCCACCCAGGCCATGATCCCAAAAACGCCGTAAGGGGCAAAAGTCATTACAACATTTGTGAGCTTGTACATCACATCGGCAAGTGATTCAAAAAACGCAAGTAGCGGCTTTCCTTTTTCTCCGGCAAGATTAATGGAAATGCCCAAGAAAAAAGCGTAAACAATGATCTGTAAAATATTTCCTTGAGAAAGCGCTGTAATCGGGTTGCCAGGGATCATGCTTACAAAAAGATCTTTTAATAGAGGCCCTTTTTGAGCAGCACCTACCACTTCAACTCTTTGAAAACCAAGACCTTCTCCTGGATTAAGCCAATAAGCAAAGGCCATCCCGATACAAATAGCAATAAGTGTTGTCGCAAAAAACATCCCCAGAGTCTTCATCCCCAGTTTGCCCAGTTTTTTAGGGTCATGAATGCTTGAAATACCGACGGTCATGGACGCTAAAACAAGCGGGACAACCAACATATTGACAAGTCCCAAGAAGATCGTCCCTAAAATTTTGAGGTGCACAGCCTGAGGGCCAAGGATAGCCCCTGCTCCAATACCTGCTACGAGTCCAAGTAAAATCTTCATCCATAACTTCATCAATCTTGCTCCTAAAAAAAACGGAATAGATAATCAGGGGACGGTTTGCTTGATGCGGCGGCAAAGCTCGTGCCACTGCTCTGCTTCTCGAAGAATTTCGATAGAGATCGGAACCCACCCAATGCCAAGAGAAACAGTATCTTCATGAGAAAGCTTCACGTAGTCTTTCTCAGTGCATACGAGCTGCTGCGCTCCCTTTTCTCGGCATTCTCTACTGAACTGTTCGAGCCGCTGGGACGAAACCCCTTCGTGATCGGCCGTGATAAGCTGCCCCACCACCTCTGCACCAAGAGACTTTAACATCTTTAGAAATCTAGAAGGCTTTGCCACCCCGCAAAAAACGCCCACCTTCATCCCCTCTAAAGAGCCCATCACATCCCCTTTATAGTCTCTGATTTTACCTGAAGGCTTAATGCGGGTCCATACAATTGGAGCTGCCGTATAAGCTCGAAGGCTAGCCTCAACAGCTACAGGGTCGGCACAAAGATCGGAGTGATGCAACACGACAAGATCTGCACGGCGAAGGGCCGAAGGACTTTCTCTTAAATAGCCACGCGGCAAAAAATATCCTCGTCCAAAAGGATCTTGGGCGTCTACCACCACAATCTCAACATCTCTAGCCAGCTGTCGGTGTTGCATCCCATCATCAAGCAATAAAAGACGTGCGCCATGATTAATAGCCACTTCAGCTGAAGCTCTCCGGTCCCGTCCTGCAACGACAATAGCTGTCGGCAGGTTCCTGGCCAAAAGACAAGCTTCATCTCCACAAAGCGCCGGGGAAAACTGCGGACTACTCCCATGAAAATTTTGTCCTGGAGCTTGAACGTGGCTTTGCCCATGACTTACGACTGTGGGGATGGTTCTTTTTTCTGCCTGAGAACGGTAGCCTCTTGAAAGGATTCCCAAAGAAACCTCACCAAGAAGATCCTGCGCTAATTGAAGGACTACGGGTGTTTTTCCCGTTCCGCCAGCAACAATATTGCCAATGCTTACGACGGGAACTTTTGAGCGGAATTGTGAAAGCCATCCTGAGTCATAGGCTGTTTTGCGAATATCAGAGGCAAGACGAAATGCCCAGCTTGGAGGGGAAAGCGCCGCTTTAACACACGTAGCCAGGGCCCCTTGCCGCTTACCATCGATAATCTCTGTGACAAATGTTTCAAAACGTCTTAACATATACTCCTCTTAGCTGAAAACGGGAATTTGGACGGCGTGAAAGCTCCCGTTTTCAGCTAAGAGGAGTATACAACTCTTGCTAAAACATGTTCACCTGAGCTAGCAACTGAATCTGTAGCTCCAAAAAGATGGATCTCAACCATTTCTATAATGATATGAATAGCGCTCATATGCACTTCTTGCACGCGATCTGAAGTCTTAAATCCTCGAATCAAAAGCTCTAGATGAGCGGTCCCCTTAAGCACACCCCCTTCTTTTCCAAGAAAGGCGATCGTTTTTAGCCCTAATCCCTTAGCAACCTTAAAAGCTTGTACGATGTTAGGAGAGTTGCCGCTCGTTGTCAGACCAATAAAAACATCTTCAGGCTTCCCATACGCCTCGACTCCCCGGGCAAAAACCCAATCAAAACCAAAGTCATTAGCCGTACAAGTCAGATGCCCCGCTTCAGTGAGCGCAATAGCAGGCAAAGCGCGCCGCTTTCCACGAAACTGCCCTGTCAACTCTTCTGCAAAGTGAGCCGCATCACACAAGCTCCCGCCATTACCCGCAATGATGAGCTTGCCTCCTTGCTGAAAGCATGCAGCAATCATCTCAGCTGCCTGCGTAATAAACTCCAAAGACGAAGGGAGTTCAAGCTGTTGCATTGCCTGAATACTTTCCTTTACCGACGCAAGAATTCTGCTCTGTATCATCATCTATTCCTAGGTTTTCAGAATTGAGAAATTCTAACACAAAGAAAGTACTTCGGCAACAGCATGGGTTTAGGCCCAGCAACTCCCACTAAAAGTTTATTTTTTAACCCCTGAGGGGCAGGTCAATTTTATCAAGAAATATTTGACGCTCACAGATGCGTGAGAGAGCGTGAGAGAAAAACTTATGTGAAAAATTTAAACGAAAAACAGCACAAAGTTTACACCCCAGTCCTGATATACTCCGCTTAGCTGAAAACGGGAATTTGGACGGCGCCAAAGCCCCGGGAGCTTTCGCGCTAGCCCAAATTCTCGTTTTCAACTAAGCGGAGTATATAAATCTTTCGAGAATTCAGGTTACACTATCGTACACCCATGGAGGTCTTCAATGAAGGTAGAATAAAATCCTCTTTTGTCGCACTTCGAAGTTGAAAAGGCAAAATTTAATGCGAACTCCCAGAGAACCACCAAAGGACATCATCAAAACAGACAAGCTGCCCAAGCTCCATGGCCGTATTTAACACAGCTTTCCGCACTCCGGGAATGTTAAAATCATCGCCACACATGACCCCGCCAGGAGCAAGCTTCGGGTGCCACGCAAGGATGTCACGCGTCACATCCTCCTCTTCATGGTCGGTATCTACGTATATGAGATCTGGGACCACGTTTAAAGCCTTAGACGCCTCTACAGTCGTCATTCTAACAGGAACTATCTTGTGACAGAATCCTAAGTGCTTCACATTAGATAGAAAACCTTGATAAAGCGTTGGCAAAACATGCGCAAAATCAGATCGATTTTCCCATCCTTTTGGGCCAAACCAATGATCAACGGCATAAACCTTACCAGTTTCGGGGAGCAGTGCTGCCATCAAACAAGTAGAGACGCCAAGCCAAGAACCTAGCTCCACAATTATTTTTGGTTTGCAAGCGCTAATCAGCTTCTTAAGAGGCTCTTTTGGGCGGCATATATCGCAAGGATTAAAAGGCAGCTCCACAAGAGAATAGTAGGGCTCAGGAAGCTCTTTTTTTGGCATAACACTTCCGCAATTCTGCAATTTTAATAATGGGTAGAGGTATATACTCTTTATAGCTGAAAATGGGAAAAATTATCCTAAACAAGCGTTTGCCCTTTCTAGAAGGCAACCCTTTAATTGCTATGGGCTTCTTCTCTTTTTTTCTTTTGTGCGCCGTCCAAATTCCAGTTTTCTGCTAAGCGGAGTATAAAATTCTTAAATTTGCTATAGACATCAGTACGATTTATTATGGGAGTCTACTTAAAATGCGCCGCTGCTTAGAGCTTGTTTTCCTTCTTACCACCCTCCTACTCACAAGCTGCTCAGGGTCCTCCGAAAAAAAATACGACCTCATCGCTGCAGATCCTGAATGGACCTCTACAGTGACTTTTGGTAAGGCGCCTAACCTTCAAGGCTTTACCTTTGACCTCGTGACAGCTATTGCACAAAGTCAAAAACTTTCAATTAAACTGTTCGATACAACCACGGACAGGCTTATTCCTGATCTCGACAGGAACCTCTATGTTGCAAGCCTGTCCACACTCTCAACTACAGAAGAAAACAGAGCTATCTACACTTTTTCTGACCCTATACTCCCCACAGGACTTGTCTTGGTTGTCCCTGCCAATTCGAAAATCACCTCACTCAAAGAACTATCCTGGAAAGAAGTGGGATACAACGGGAGCATAGCTGCGACAAGGGTCCTTGCACAGCAACAAAACGTTCTCTCAAAGCCTTATTCCAATATTGCTAAGGCATTAGAGGATTTGCAAAATCAGAATATTGAAGGGGTCGTTATGGACTACCTGCCAGCTATTGGCTATTGCAACAACCTCTACAAAAACATTCTTAAGATAGTTCCTCAGCTACTCACCGACGAAAGCATCCACCTTGTCACCTTGCGAAAGTCCCCCACCCCGCTAACAGAAAAGTTTAATGCCGGGCTGCAAGCAATGCGCGAAAACGGCTCCTACGAAGCCCTCAGAGATAAGTGGAAGCTCAAATAAAAGGTCTAGTGGTCTGTCCCTATTTGAGACCTACTAAATAACCCCATTTTCTCTGCTTGTTACGCCCCATGGGGCAACGAGAATACGGCACCTATCATGCTCGTTATACTCTTCTCGGATCTTCTCCAAGACAGCCTCATCCAAAGAGACCTTATCCAATCCCCATACCTCTTTCGCATAGTTTTCAATGGCCCCATCTGCAGAGAATGGTCCCATTCCTGCGATATTGTGGATGGCATGTTCTGCCCAGAGGTGCGGTTTTCTAAAAAGAGCCTCCACTTTTAATTGTGTGTTGTAATAGGCTTCAAGGTCTTTTAAGACAAAGAATCGATCAGCCATATCGCCGTCGTTTCCATTCATAAGACTATGATAAAGCGTCAGCAAAGCGTCGTGCTCGGCATCATACTGACTAAAAGACCGGTCTCGCAGTGCCTCTACAGCCCGACTAATCTTTGGGTTCTGACTACAAATATCCCAAGGAGAATAAGAACGTTTCTCTTTCATCTCAGCGATCTCTTTTGCTAAACATCCAAAAGAAAATGGCCACCACTTATCCTTTATTTCTTGGCGCATCTCAATGTTTGCGCCATCTTCTGTTCCAATTGTCATCGCTCCATTCATCGCCAGCTTCATGACTCCTGTACCTGAAGCTTCCATTCCCGCTGTAGAGATCTGTTGAGACAGATCCGCTCCTGGAATAAGAATTTCTGCTTTAGAAACGTCGTAATTTGGAATATAAAAGACATTCAACCGATCTCGCACAGCAGGATCGTTATTTATTTTTCGCGAAATGCAATTAATTAGTCGAATGATATTCCTAGCCAGTTCATATCCAGGGGCTGCTTTTCCACCAAAAATAACCGTCCGCTTCACCCGAGTACTTGCTGGATTCTCGAGTAACTCATTATAGAGCATAATAATGTGTAGTGCGTTAAGAAGCTGCCGCTTGTACTCATGAATCCGTTTTACATGCACATCAAAGAGGGCTAATGGGTCAAGGATTAATGCCGACTGAAGAAGCCTCCCTTTGTAATCGCGCATCTTAATTCGATTCTGAAGAAAATCAGCCACAACCTTCTTATTCTGGAGTTTAATCTCGAGAAACTCTTCCTGAGAAGCCTTGTCCGCGGCACAGCTTTCTAGAGCGCGGATCTGCTTAAAGTCGGTGACCCACCCTTTTCCAATCCGTTTTGTAATGAATTCTGCAAGCAAAGGATTGCAATGAAGAAGCCAACGACGCTGCGTTACACCATTGGTGATGTTAAGAAACCGCTGCGGGTAGGCTTCGTAGAAGTCCTTGAAAATCGACGTTTTTAAGATCTCTGTATGGAGCGCGGCCACACCGTTGATATGGTGTGAACCATAAATAGCCAAGTTTGCCATACGCACTTGACCATTTTCTATGATAGACATCCGCCGCACTCTCTCTTCGTCTGCAGGAAACTGCGATCTAACAACGGTACAAAACTCCATATTCAAACGCTCGATAATCTGATATTGACGAGGAAGAAGTGTCCTAAGGCGATTCTCATTCCACTGCTCTAAAGCCTCTGCCAGAACTGTGTGGTTTGTATAACTCACGCAGGCCTTGGTGACTTCCCATGCACGGTTCCAAGTCAGATTGTGTTCTTTAGTAAGGAGTCGCATAAGCTCAACAATGACCAAAGCTGGATGGGTATCATTAATCTGAATTCGGACGACATCTTCAAAAGAACCGATATTTCCAAAGGTCAAAAGATGGCGCCGAATAATATCTTGGATAGAGGCTGACACTAGCAAAAATTCTTGCTTGAGGCGAATCCGTTTACCCATGTCGTTATTATCGTTTGGATAAAGAACATCGGTCAAGGTGGTGTTTTCAGCGGCCTGATCAAGCTGACCGGCATTAAAGCGCTGAAGCTGAAAGTTGCGAGGAGATTCCTTTGTTGTCCAAAGGCGCAAGGTATTTACGGCAAAGTCGTGCTTTTCGCTAAATCCAATAATAGGCGTGTCAAAACCAATCGCCCGGACTTCTTCATAATCAAGAAGATCAAAAACTTCTTCTCCAGAAGGATTAATAGAGCCAAGAGTCCTCCCTGAAAACTTTACAGAAAAAGCGCGAAGATCGCGGCGGTAATCCCAAGGATTCTCGTATAGCAGCCAACAGTCAGGTCTTTCGACTTGAATACCATCCCACACTTCCTGCTCAAAGATCCCGTATTGATAACGAAGCCCATAACCTATTGCAGGGTACCTTTGCGTGGCAAGCGAATCTAAGAAACAAGAAGCAAGCCTTCCCAAACCTCCATTGCCAAGCCCCGGATCTGGCTCACAGGCAAGAAGACCTACAGTCGTCCGCTTCATAGCTTTAAGAACCCTCACAACGATCTCTTGAACGCAGATGTTTGTGATATTGCTCCCTAAGTACTTCCCAGGAAGGTATTCCATAGAAAGGTAGTAGAGCATTCGACTTTTGCGGGCAACGTACGTTTTTGCCGTTGCCGCCCAGTTAATCATGATCTCCTCTCTAAGAGCATAAGAGAAGGCACGGTAGAACTCTTGATCATCTGCTTCGTCAGCGGTACGCCCCATCATAGTGATGAGGTAATGCTTGATCTTAGCAATCAAGTTGTCCACTTGCAGTTCAGTTAGACCATTTGCCATTGTCCCTCCTCGGTTCGCTGCCTTGTTATAATTTTTTTATTATAAAAAGGCGAGCGTTAAGGCTCCTACCCTGCCATAGCCAGAAAATTAAATACTTCAACGCGAAGGCGCAGAGAATAAAGATAAAAAAAGCCAGCTTAGATTTTTGCTCTCACATAACGGTAAGAGTAAATATCTATGTATCTGTATTTCAGAAAACCCATTATCCTGACAGCCGAAGGCTGATCCTGCCTATCCTGTTCTTGTATTTTTTCTGTGCCTCTTTACTCTCTGTATTTCAAAGCCTGTATTTCTTTGTGTTGAATTAGCGGATAAAGGCGCTTACCAATCCCTCTACTTGCTCATAGAGTAAAAATTTGTTAGGCTCATATCGATGTCTCAAAAAAAACCACGCATTAAGCTGTTAAAGATAGCTGTCATTGGAACGAGCTTCTGGATAGGCGCAATCTTGCTCACCGCCACCATTATTTCCTTCTCCAGGCAGTCGGGCGGCACGGGGATTGATGCAGGCGCGATTCAACAAAAGAGAGCTCAGGCGCTAATCTCTAAAGCAGATAATCAGCCTCATCCGGAGACCGTCGAACAGTGACCCTGCTGCTAACACTTCTTCCTATCTATCTTTTAGGGAATCTCCACTGCATCGGAATGTGCGGCCCTATGGTGATGATGATTAGTAAACACCGCTACAGATATCTCTATTTTGGCGGGAGACTGCTATCCTTTACATTAGCAGGGCTGGCTGCCGGAGGGGCTGGCGCTATCCTCAACTTAGTTCTAACTCCCTATCATCTCTCTGCAATATTAAGCTTCCTCTTCGGAGGCATCATCATCTTGCTCGCCGCATGCACTCTTTTTGGATGGCGCTATCCTGGCTACATCTGGCTTGCTAGCCGGACATCTAATATCAGCAAGAACCTCTCCATCTTAATGGCCCAAAACCATCCGTGGCCAACATTTTTGCTTGGATTTTTTACAATTGCACTCCCCTGCGGCCAAACACTCACGGTCTACTCAGCGTGCGCTTTAACAGGAGATCTTTTTGCGGGATTGATTAATGGATTTGCTTTTTCTTTTCTAACAACTCCCTCTCTGATTGTGGCCATGCATGCCCACACACTTTTTAGAAAGTGGTCTAGCGCCTACAAACCCATCACAGGAAGTTTAGCCCTTTTAGTTGGTGGGCTTGCTCTTTGTCGCGGCTTTGCCGAAATTGGGCTTATTCCCCACTTGATTCTCAATCCAGAGGCAGCGCCCGCCTATCACATCGTCATCTACTAGAAAAAAACTAACTCAGGGTGTTGAAAGGGCGAGAGGTGCCAGATGCTGGCTGTTTTGGCGCATTAAGATACGCTGCCTTCATATCTGAAAGTGCTTGAGACGAGCGTCTCACCTCATCCATATTCAACTGAATAAGCCCCAAACGCACCTTGAGCGACTCTGTAAATTCCTCATTGCGATCGCGCACCTTACTCACCTGATCTCGAAGTAAGGCAAGCTGTTGTTTACTAGCTGCTGAAGGCTTTGCTTCTACTGCAAATGCAAGGTCAAGCTTGTCTAATAGCTCCTCTTGCTTGGTTTGAAGAGTGGAGACATCTTCGTTTTGCCTTGAAGATCTATGCAATGCTTCAACATTTGCCCCGAGCTCAGAAACAAGAACGCTCATTTGCTTTAAAATGCTTTTCTGATCATCTGACATGCGTATTTCCCTTAATTATCCCTGAAGATTAAGCCCACGGCGCGGCGGTTTTATCGGCAAATCCTTCTCTTGCACTAAGATACTCTTAAAAGCATCTCTAAGGCCAGAAAGCAGCCCTCTAACCTCTTTAAGAGGGTCTAATTCCTTTTTAATGTTAGCATCCACCAGGCGGTAATGCATGTATTCGTAGAGACGAAAGAGATTAGTCGCCACCTCGCCTCCCTTTTGCATATCGAGGGAAACAATTAGCTCTGTCAGGATATTTTGACAGCTGATGAGGTTATTGTGAAACTTTTCAATCCACTCTAGCCCCCTAATAGTAATAGTAAAGGCAATTTCAGCGCGGTTTAGATATTCAATGGCGCCATCATACAAGAGCACGACAAGCTGCCCAGGCGATGCAGACTCTATCTGCAACCGCTTATACGCTCTTGCTGCGTCTTCTTTATGATTTGTCACTAAGCCCCCTGTGCTTTAGCCGGAGATTTTAGAGCGCTGTTTGTAATCGTAGCTTTTAGCTGAGGAATTGCCTCTCTCATCACTTCCATAGCTGGCACAACTTCATGCTGAAGAAGATCTGATGCAAGAACAAAGTCATTTCCCTCCATTGCTTTAACACTCTCTCCAAGAAGAGACTGAACGCCTGAGAAATGCTGAAAAAACGGTTTATCGGCAAATGAGACTGCCTTGAAAGAATCTGGAAAAAGAGTGTGCAAACGCCACCAAAACTCGAAGAAGTCGGTGAATTCCTTAAAAAACGTTTGTGAATCAATGCTCTTTGCGGGCGAATGGAGCTCCTGAGCAAAGGTCTGGATCCTCTTTGTTAGCCTTTCATGGGAAAGAGCTGCGCCGTCGAGATTCCCAATTAAGTATTGCGCTAAAGCGATCACATCAAATTTGAAGACTTCGTCCCCTTGAAGGATCTCTCCTTCTCTGCGAAGTAGCTCCTCTTGAGAAAGGGCCACACCGTTTATTGAGAGGCCCACAGGAACCTTCCCCACAGTAAGGAGAAACGTTTCCGTCTCATCGACTACCTGTTTAAGGCTTACATTCTTCCTGGGCAATTCCAAATTCACAATGTTGTCTTCGACAATAATTTGCATAAAACCGCCCAGCTCCTTTTAGTATAACAACACTGAGTTCCCGCTACTCAAAGTCCGAGATTGAACCTGCCATCTATTCTTAAAAAAATTATTGAATCCCGTCAATGCAAAAAGTACGGCTGGGCCTATCTCTCTAAGAAGTTTCGTTGATTTTTAAGGGTAGCCTCTCTAAAACATAGGTTACTTTTTCTGTAACAATTCACATACTCCTCCTTCGTCGGTGCATGTGAACTGTTAAAAACTTTTTTGTATTTTCTCTCACGTTCTCTCAGGCCTCTGTGTTTCAAAAAAATGGTGTTAATATTTTTGAAACACAGAGGCCTGAGAGAACACAATGAGAAATAGAAAGGGAGGAAAGCGGGCAATGCCACTTCAATTGTAAGGCTGCCAAAACACCCCCCCTGTAAGCGTCAAATCTTTCTTGATAAAATCGCCCTGGGTATGTGAACTGTTACCTTTTTCTTTTGTAATTAATACTAAAACGGGCTGTTGAATTAAAATATGATAGGTTTCTGCCCTCTCGCTTCCGGATCAAAAGGAAATTCAATCTATTTAGGTACTGGGGAAAGCAAAATTCTTATTGATGCAGGATTAAGCGGACGGGCCACGAACGCACGCCTTGCAGACATTGGCGTCGACATGTCAACACTTGATGCTATTCTTATTACTCACGAGCACACTGATCACATCCAAGGACTTAAGGTTCTAGCCTTTAAAATGGGCATTCCCGTTTTTTGCAATAGCGAGACAGCAAAAGGGATTTGCGATACTTTTCACGACTGCCCAGCATTCAAGTTATTTTCTACAGGAGAAGGCTTTCGATTTCGCGATTTAGAAATCCATCCCTTTAGCGTACAACATGATGCACTTGACCCGGTCGCCTTTACGATTAAATTCAACGGTATAAAGTTGGGCTTTTGCACAGATTTAGGCTTTGTCACAACTCTTGTCCAAAACCAACTTCAGAAATGCGACTACCTCTACGTTGAAGCAAATCACCAACCCTCAATGGTTCACGCCTGCTCTAGGCCCCCTGTTTACAAACAACGGGTGCTAGGAAGAAGTGGCCACCTCTCAAATGAGGAGTGCGGCTCTCTTTTGACAAATGTCTACCACCCCAAGCTCAAGCATGTGCACCTTGCTCACCTATCTAGCGAGTGCAACAACCCTGTGACGGCAGTAACTGTTATTCAGGAAATACTCGGGAAAAATGGGCTTAAGTTAGATATCTCTGTCGCCCCTCAAGAGACCATTGGCAAGGCCATCCACTTCTAAAATCCAGCGCCACACGCATTTAAAAATCTGCGCAGACCTCGACTGGGCAAGGTCTGCACAAAAGATTACAATAAATATTTTTAGATAAAAGCGCGTACGCCGGGACATGTCCCCGCTAATAAAAGCTAGGACATGTCCCCGCACTCCAAAGTCTCACTGCGTTCGACCTATATTCCTCTTAGCTGAATACGAGAATTTAGGCTAGCGCGAAAGCTCCCGCGGCTGAACGATCGCAAGTCGCCCAATATTAGAAATATACTCCAAAATCCGTGTTATTTATTTTTTGGTTAGTAATCGCAGAGCTGGCGGAGGGTCCGTTCGATGTCAGCGACTTGTGGAAGCACCTTATTTTCAAGAACTTTCGAATAGGAAACAATAACATCAAGTCCGCATACGCGCATTATAGGAGCGTCCAAATACTCAAACGCCTGTTCAGCGACTCTCGCTACAACTTCAGCTCCAAAGCCGCAATTACGTGGAGCTTCGTGTGCAACAAGCAACTTACCTGTCTTGCGCACCGACGTTAAAATAGTTACAATATCCAAAGGGACAATTGTCCGAATATCAATCACCTCAACAGAAACTCCTTCCTTAGAGAGCCTTTCAGCAGCCTCTAAAGCCATGAGAACTGTCATTCCCCAGGCAACAATCGTTGCATCACTTCCTTCTCGCACAATTTTAGCTTGCCCAAAGGGGATAAGATAGTCGCTAGGAGGCTCTTCACGGCCAGAAAACACCTGCTGTCTATAAAGCGCTTTGTGCTCAAGAAAAATAACAGGATTAGGATCTCGCATAGCCATCTTAAAAAGCCCCTTAGCATCGGCAGCATTACTAGGGATGACTACTTTCAGTCCAGGGCAATGTGACAGGAACCCCTCAATACTCTGAGAGTGATAGGGACCCCCTTGTATATATCCACCGCAAGGCATGCGAATAACAAGAGGAACCTTCCACTCTCCATTTGCTCTGTAGTGAAGGCTTGCCACTTCGTTAAATAACTGGTTAATCCCTGTCCACACATAGTCAGCAAATTGGATTTCAGCAACAGGATGGTGAACGCCATCTAAAGACATCCCAAGCGCAAGACCAATAATTGTCGACTCTGCCAAAGGAGTATTAAAACAACGTTTACCATGTTTTTTAGTAAGATTCGCCGTAACGCCAAACACGCCACCCTTGCCATGAGCCACGTCTTGACCGAAGACAACAACCCCAGGATTATGAGTCATTTCTTCATCTAGGGCATGATTAAGGGCATCTACCATCACGATCTTCTCACCGGCAGGCCCCTCCGCTCTCTCTGAGCCAAAATCGACAGCTTCAAAATCGGCAAAAACGTGCTTAGTGACAGAATCTTCGGCAGGATGAGGCAATGCATCTGCGGCAATAGAAGCATCATCCACCTCTTGCGAACACTTATTTCGAAGGGTTTCAAGTTGCTGCTCTGTTGCGATTTTCTCATGTAAGACCCACTGTTCCATGCGAAGGATGGGATCTAATTCTTTTTCTTGAGCAACTTTTATATCTGAGCGGTACTTGCGAGGATCATCACTACTGCTGTGAGCGGCTAGGCGAGGAACTTTAGAAATAACAGCAGAAGGGCCCTTCCCTTTACGGCCCCTTTCAACAGCTTTCTTAAAAGCATGACTTACCGCCTCATAGTCAGTCCCGTCAACAGCATGCACCTCCAGGCCGTGATACCCTTCAAGGATGGGCACAATTGAGCCCCCTGTTGTCTGTTCACAAATGGGAACAGAAATCGCCCAGCCATTATCCTGGATAGAAAAAATAACAGGGAGTTTGTGAATAGAAGAAAAATTAACTGCCTCATGGAAATCACCTTGAGAAGTCGCCCCATCGCCGGCAGAGACATAAACAACTTCATCTTTTCCAGAAAGTGTTAGCCCCTTTGCAAGACCGGCAGCTTGAAGAAACTGTGACCCAACGCAGCTTGACTGACAAGCAATCCGAAGCTCTTTATGAGAATAATGGACGGGCATCATTCTTCCTGCTGAATGATGCTTTCCTGCTCTTGCTAAACTCCCTGCTAAAAGTTCAACAGCAGAACACCCCAAGCTCACAACCAGAGGCTGATCTCGGTAGTAAGGCAATGCCCAGTCTTTTCCAGCGGTTAACGCTTGGCCTGCAACAGCACCCACCATCTCGTGGCCAGCAGCTGACAGCTGAAATGTTCCACCCTTATTCTGCTTGACGAGCTTGATTGTCTTCTCGTCTATGAACCGGGAGAGGTACATGATCTCGAGTACTTTCAGCGCTTTAGATTGTAATGCCTTAGACTTTTTTTCTGCAAAACTCACAGGAACTCCTGATGTGCATAATCGCCTATAAAGCAACCTCTTCAGCTACTTTACGAAGATAAATCGGAAAAAAAAGACTTAATCTTCTCTAGAAAAGAGCGTTTACGCGGAAAGTTTTCGCTACTTTCTGAATCACCAAATTCGCGCAGAAGTTGTCTTTGCTTTTCGGTTAATTGTGAAGGAGTCTCAACGATCACCTTAATTAAAAGATCTCCTTTGCCCTGTCCATGGACATTCGGAAAACCTTCGCCGCGCATCTTAAAGACCTTGCCGCTCTGAGTCCCCTCAGGAATTGTCATGCGGCAGCTGCCTGTAAGTGTTGGCATATCTTTTTTGCAACCTAGAGCCGCTTCTGCAAAACTAATTGGAAGATCAAGAAGAAGGTTTTCCTCTTCTCTTTGGAAAACTTGGTGTGGATCGACCTCTAAGAAAACGTAAAGGTCTCCTGGAGGCCCCCCACTCTCACCAGCATCCCCATGGCCAGTCATCTTAAGACGCATGCCAGAGTCTACACCAGCAGGAATGCGCACTTTTACATTCTGCTTTTCTTTTAGTCGTCCTTGGCCTCGACACTTTTTGCAAGGATCTGTAATCACTTGCCCTTCGCCATGGCAGTCAGGACATGCTGTTGACATGCTAAAGAACCCGCGACTGGTAACAACCTGCCCGCGACCTTCGCAACGCTTACAACGCTTAATCCCTTGCGCTGATGCTGCACCTTTACCGCTGCAATCACGACAACTAACATAGTTAAGAATAGCAAGCTCTTTTTCTACACCTTTTGCTGCCTCTTCAAAAGAAAGGCGAATAGTTGCTCTTTTGCTAGCCCCTTGCTTTCCATAAGAGCCCCCTTCTGCACCGCCGCCGCCGTCGCCGAAGAAGTCAAACATCGATTCGCCGCCACCGCTGCCGCCACCGCCAAAAGCACCCATGAAAGTGCGAAGCGCCTCTTCCATGTTACTGAAACCTCTAGCACCGCCACCGCTGCCACCAGCGCCGCCTTGAAGGCCTTCTTTTCCATAACGATCATAAAGCTGACGCTTTTTCTCATCATTAAGTACTTCATAGGCCTCGGAAACCTTTTTAAATTCAGCTTCAGCCTTTGGATTCCCAGGGTTACGATCAGGATGGCATTTAAGCGCTTGTTTTCGATAAGCCTTCTTAATCTCGTCTGGAGTGGCCCCTCGTTCAACACCTAAAATTTGGTAAAAATCGCTCATAGTATCCGCAGTCATATTAGCTAAAATTCCTTAGAAATAAAAAAAACTCAAAAGATAAGAAAAACACTCAGCGCTCGCAGGTCACATCAAGTCACCTGCATAGTTGATAAAGCCTCAAACAATAAGATAAACCAACGCACAAACCGCGTGACTAAATTCTGTCTGAACCGCGCATTTTAAACTTCATCGACTATATACTCCGCTTAGCTGAAAACGGGAATTTGGGCTAGCGCAAAAGCTCCCGCGGCCGAACGATCGCAAGTGCCTTAGTAGTAGAAATACAAAGGGCACTTGCGATCGTTCAGCCCTGGGGCTTTGGCGCTAGCCCAAATTCCCATTTTCAGCTAAGCGGAGTATAGCTACTGGGGGGTGCTGAAACGCACTAGGCTCTAAACATGCTTATATTTGCGAGCCATTTTAGACTTTTCTTTTTTTGCGACAGAAGGCTTAGCGTAGTGGCGCTTAGCCTTTACTGCCCTCAAAACCCCTTCTCTATCCACTTTCTTCTTCATGATTCTCATGCCTTTTTCGAGGGGTTCTCCTGGGCGAAGACTTACTGATATCGTCATTGATTTCCTGTCCTAAAGTTATGGTTTTTTACTATGCACTCGACCCCTCTAATTAGGAGGTCGAATTTTGATTTGAGAAATAGTGATAGTTTAACTGATCATTAAGATTACGTGGAACAGAAAAAACCGACCTTATGCAGTTATCTCTTTTAACAGGCCTTAAAAAAGAACAAGACAAACAGGATAGCCGGGATAAGAGGAGTATAGATAGAGCAAGTAAGTAAGTGTTTGCTTTTCCCTGTATCTATCCTGTTTTTATCCTGCCCATCCTGTTCTTGTATTTTCTCTCACGTTCTCTCAAGCCTATGTGTTTCAAAACCTGTTCTTCTATAAGTGAGGTATATAATCCTCGTAGTTGAAAACGGGAATTTGGGCTAGCGCGAAAGCTCCCGCGGCCGAACGATCGCAAGTGCCTTAGTATTAGAAATACAAAGGGTACTTGCGATCGTTCAGCCCCGGGGCTTTGGCGCCGTCCAAGTTCCCATTTTCAGCTACGAGGAGTATATACTCCTTTTATCCTGCTATTTTCTTCTTGCTTAGTTCTATCTCGGCTTGGGTGAGGCGGAGGTAAAGCAGCTCTAGCTTTCCGTCATATGAGCCCCTTCCCTCAGCTAGCTGCCTAGCGGCATCCACTGCAAACTGCTGACTATTAGGCGCTTGCTCTATCCATTCAAAGCCAGAAAACACCTCTTTTTTAGAAAGAGTTTCTTTATGTGGGGTGACAATCCTGCGCACAGCGCCCAGCCTCTCCACAAATTGATCTAGCGAGCATCTATCCGGCGGGGTAGTGTAACTCACTCCATCTGCTAGGCGCTCCCCTATCATGAAATATACGCCACCAGCACGGGCATCAAGAACGCTTGCAAAGAGGCCCTCTTGAAGCGGAACAAAAGCCTGAAGGCTACTCACCCCAATTAAAGGGACCTTCCTGGCATAAGCAAAACACTTAGCAGCAGCTGCCCCAACACGCATGCCAGTATAAGACCCCGGCCCCACCCCCACAACAACGGCAGTAATAGCAGAAGGGGTTAGCCCTAGACGCTTAAAGCACTTATCTATCGAGGCAAGTAGGGTGTGACTATGTTGATATCCCCCTTGAAGCCGCTCTTCTATTAAAATTTCGCTACCTGAAGCAATAGCAACAAGCCCTCGATCTGTACTCGTCTCTATAATTAAAAACATTTTTACCATCTTTGATTCTGTGTATATACTTCTCGTAGTTGAAAACGGGAATGTGGGCTAGCGCGAAAGCTCCAGGACTTTAGAACTAGCTTTTCTTCTAGTTATTTATGCAATTGGACACTAAACTTGACGGGCTTGTACACTATGCAGTTGAGGCAGAACTTGAATTCTCACAAGAAACACGAAGAATCTATAGAAGACATCGAAGAAGCTATCATTGAATCCCTTGAAGAAAGTCTAGAAGCTGCAAAAGGCGCTGCCGCCCCTCCTTCACGGCTTTTGATTATCCCTCATAACCGACGCCCCTTTTTCCCTGGAATGGCCGCGCCCATTGTTATCCCTCAAGGACCTTACTACGAAGCGCTTAAGCACATTGCTAACTCTGAGTCTAAATGTGTCGGGATTCTTATAACAAAAAAAGAAGACGCCCCCATCAACGAAGTCACCTTCAAAGACCTCCACCACGTGGGTGTACTCGCCAGAGTCTTGCGCATTATCCCAATTGAACAAGGTGGCGCGCAAGTTATTCTTAATATCGAAAAGCGCTTTACCGCCAAAAAGCCGATAGTAAAATCAAAGCATCTCATGGCCACCGCGGTCTACCACCAAGATAACATGGTCGCATCAGAGGAGCTTAAAGCTTACGCCATTAACATCATTACGACAATCAAAGAGTTACTTAAGCTCAATCCACTCTTCAAAGAAGAGCTTCAGATTTTCTTGGGCCACTCCGACTTTACCGAACCAGGAAAACTTGCCGACTTTGCAGTTGCTTTAACAACTGCCTCGCGCGAAGAGCTTCAAAACATCCTGGAAACTTTCGACATTCAGTCACGTATTGACAAAGCGCTCCTTCTCCTTAAAAAGGAACTTGACCTTAGCAAACTCCAAAGCGTCATTAACCAAAAGATTGAAGGGTCGATTTCTAAGACGCAAAAAGAGTTTTTTCTCCGAGAACAACTCAAGACGATTAAGAAAGAACTCGGCGTTGAAAAAGACGAAAAAGTTTGCGATGCCGAGAAGTTCAATGCGCGCCTAAAAGACAGAAAAGTCCCTCCTGATATCATGAATGTCATTAAAGAGGAAATGGACAAGCTGAGCGCTCTAGAGGCAATGTCAGCCGAATATTCTGTCTGCCGTAACTACCTTGACTGGCTAACCATTATCCCTTGGGGAATGGTCAGTGACGACACACAAAGCTTCCGCAAAGCCGAAAAAATCCTTGCTCAAGATCATTACGGCCTTGAGGACATCAAAGAACGGATCCTTGAGTTTATTGGTGTCGGCAAGCTCTCTGGAGGGGTTAAAGGGAGCATTATCTGCTTAGTTGGCCCTCCTGGGGTAGGAAAGACAAGTATTGGACGAAGCATTGCCAGAGCCTTAAACCGAAAGTTTTACCGCTTCTCAGTAGGAGGAATGCGCGACGAAGCTGAAATTAAAGGACATCGCCGCACGTACATTGGCGCAATGCCCGGCAAGCTCGTTCAGGCCCTTAAGTACACGCAGACAATGAATCCTGTCATCATGCTTGATGAAGTCGATAAACTAGGAAGTAGTTATCAAGGAGACCCTGCCTCCGCTCTTTTAGAGGTTTTGGATCCTGAGCAAAACGTTGAGTTTCTCGACCATTATCTTGATGTTCGCTGCAATCTTTCCGACATCCTTTTTATTGTCACAGCAAACGTCCTAGACACCATTCCCGAACCTTTAAAGGACAGAATGGACATCATGCGCCTTTCTGGATACATTCTTGAAGAAAAGATCGAGATCGCAAAGAAATACCTCATTCCGCGCAACCGTAAGACCATGGGGCTTAAAGCTGAGCAAATAGAATTTAGCCATAACGGCCTTTGCGCCATCATCAATGGGTATGCTAGGGAAGCCGGTGTCCGCGGCCTAGAAAACCAAATCAAGAAGATCTTGCGCAAAGTAGCTGTTCTCATTGTCAAACATGACGAAGCTCCGGTCAAAAAGAAAAAAGGGAGAAAAGTCGCGCAAATTCCTTTAAAAACAGTCCGCATCACCTCTGAAACAGTCCAAAAATTCCTTCGCAAACCCACATTTACTAGCGACCGTTTCTATAAACGGACCCCTGTGGGCGTCGCTATGGGACTTGCCTGGACCTCTTTGGGCGGGGCTACTCTCTACGTCGAATCCATCAAGATTGCAGCAGAGAAAAGCTCCATGAAGCTTACAGGACAAGCTGGGGATGTAATGAAAGAATCTTCGGAAATCGCCTGGAGCTACCTTCACAGCGCTATTCACAAGTACGCTCCGGAGTACACCTTCTTTGAAAAGGCGCAAGCCCACATGCACATCCCAGAGGGAGCCACTCCAAAAGATGGCCCTTCTGCCGGGATTACGATGACAACATCTTTGCTATCCCTTCTCCTTAACACACCTGTCCTAGATAACTTAGGAATGACAGGAGAGCTTACCCTCACCGGAAAGATTCTCCCTGTTGGCGGCATTAAAGAAAAAATCATTGCGGCCAGACGCTCAGGATTGCAAACACTCATTCTTCCAAGGGACAATATCCCCGATTACGAAGAGCTCCCTAACTACATTAAAAAGGGCTTAGAGGTTCATTTTGTTGACCACTACGACGAAGTTCTCCCTATCGCCTTTCCATCCATAAGCGAGTAATCTGGAGTGGCAGATGACAGAGCAAAAAAAAGCTGAACAAAAAAAAGCTGAACAAAAGAAAGCCGATGAATACTGGCTAACAGCTCACCTCAGAAAGGTCATAGCTCCCGAGCAGCTCAAAGCAATTGTTCATAAGCTAAAGGCAGCAGGCAAGACCATCGCCACATTAAACGGCTCTTTCGATTTGCTACACGCGGGTCATTTGCACATTATTTATGAAGCCTCTAAAGTCGCCGACATTCTAATAGTAGCTTTAAATAGCGACAGCTCTATTAGACAGTACAAGAGCATCCACCGTCCGATCATTGCCCTCGAGCACCGGATTCAAATGATGACCGCTCTAGGTTTTGTAGGTTACGTCACTTGGTTTAACGAAACAGACCCAAGAACAATCCTCGAGACGATTCAGCCTCATGTCCATGTGAATGGAGCTGAATACGGAGAAAATTGTATTGAAGCCCCCGTTATCAAAGCGTATGGTGGACGAATTCATATCGTCCCTCTAATTCCTGGACTCTCGACCTCACAAGTTGTAAATAAGATCCAGAATAAGGATAGATTTAATTCAAAATAAATTAGCATATGCGATTAATCTGCTCAATACCTGACCTAAATGATGGCCAAGATTTTTCAACCTTTTTGACCAACGAAGGAATTGAAAATACTTGTGAAAGCATTATTAACGGCCCCAAAGGGGATCCGCTCTGCCACATTTGGGTGCATAACGAAAATGATGTTACCCTTGGCATCGAGCGGTATGAAGCGTTCCTAAAGTCCCCAGATAGCCCCCACTTTCGCGGCCTACAACCTACCGAAAAAAAAGCTCACCCCACCGAAACCAAACAAAAAACAGAAACTAGCAAAGAGCCTTTTAAATCCACCCTTCCGCCTCAAAAACTCCGTTCACTTCTATCTCAAGCCTCTTCTTTAAAAATAACGACCCTTCTCCTGATCCTCTGCGGGCTACTTTTTGTTTGGCAAGAGATCGATATAAAACCCCTCCTTGGACCTATACATCCCAAAGAAGTTACTTGGTATGTAGGAACCGTCTCTTCTCCAATTGAGAAAAAACTATTCTTCGACTATCCCGAGACCTTCCGCCTTACTGATCAACTCGTCAGCCTGTACAGCTGGGCTGCCCTCGAACACCCCGCTGAGCTGCCAGAAGAAGGGCACTCCCTCTTACAAAAGACAATAAACACACCCTATTGGGAAGGGTTTTACACTGAGCTACAAGAGCATTTTACTCAGCCCCCTACAAAAGAGCCCTCTATAAAAGAAGCATCTACAAGCGTATCTCTCATTCAAAAAGCCCCCCTTTTCGAAAAGATCCGCGAAGGTCAGATCTGGAGACTTTTTACTCCCTGCTTGCTTCACGGGGACCTCTTCCACCTCTTTTTCAACGTAGTATGGCTACTTATTTTAGGCTCTCAAATTGAACAAAAAATCAAATTCTCACGTTACCTGCTGCTTATTCTTGTGACAGGGATTCTAACCAACACAGCTCAATACCTGATGAGTGGCTTTCAATTCTTAGGGCTCTCTGGGATTGTGTGCGCGATGGCTGCATTTATATGGACACGGCAACGTATTGCAGCTTGGGAAGGGTACAATCTGAATAAGACAACTGTGAGCCTGATTGGCTTCTTTATTTTGACAATGCTCATTATTCAAACTGCCTCCTTCTTTATCGAAGTTTACGGCAATGGCTCTATTTCCCCGGGAATTGCAAATACAGCCCACCTCTCTGGAATCATCCTCGGGCTTATTTTAGGAAGACTTCCCCTTTTCTCCTGGCGCCCAGACCTCCTCAAAATGTAGAGCTACATATTTTAACGCAAAGGAGCAAAAGGCGCGAAGGCGCAAAGAATAAAGATAAAAAAACAGGACGCAAAAAAGTTAAATAAGTGTTTGACATCTCCAAAATGTAACCAGACCGTCCCGGTCTGGGATCTAAGCTTACTGCCAAGCAAACGCTTGCTTCGGCTTAATCTGAAATCCCAGACCGGGACGGTCTGGTTACATTTTAGAGATGTCAAACACTTATTTAATTTGTTTTTATTCTGTGTTCTCCTGGGGTGAAAGCAAAAAAAGGCGTCCCTGTAGAGGACGCCTTTTTTGCTTTAGAAAAGATTGTAAGGAGAAGCTAACTAAAAAAATTAGGTGGGAAAGCGAGGCTTGTATTGCAAAGTCCCGCCGGGAGCAATCTGATGATTTTCTCCCTCTTCATACTTATAATCATTATCATTAAGGAGCGCTTTAAATTTACAAATGGCCTTCGCGTCTAGCTCCAAGACCCATTCAGACCCTTTAGCATTGCACTTCATAAGAGCACCCTTATCCCAACTTAAGCCAGCTCCTTCCCCACGCAAATGAACTGTATTGCCAAAGCCTACATCACATTCCACAACCACACGAGTTTTCTTGTGAGCAGTTGTTAGAGGAGCTGGTACTTTGGCCGTTTTATTTAAGCTTGCGGACTGAGGAGGAACATGATGCGCTGTATTATTTTTAGCAGGTGCAGCAGCAACACCTGGTTTTTTAGCAGATTCCTTCGTCATGCTCACAACCTCCTGTAAAACCTTGGGTTTCGACTCAACGGATTTATTAGATTCAATTTTTATCGTCTCACTTCCACTACTATCTCGGCCACTATTAGTGAGCTGAACCAGTCTGTTAGGCGCCTGCTTATTCATCTAGAACCTCCACAACAACAGTTATGCTTTCATTTTTTAAGTTGACGTTATGAGCCGCGCAGCCTTCAGTGTCAATAAAAAAAACCACTTTTTGCCTTACTTTCGACCTTCTGGCACTTCCCTTCTGGGGGAAAAATATTCTGAAGAGCCTTGTCTAGTTGGGGAAAGCGGAATCGATAGCCGCTGGCCAATGTTGCTTGCGGAAGAACCTTTTGCCCTTCTAGTAAAAGTAAGGCTCGCTCCCCTAAAAACAGCTTGAGGGCAAACGCCGGAACTCTAAAAAAAGCTGGCCGATGCAAAGCACAGGCCAGCGCCTGAGTCATTTCACCGTTAGTAACCTGAGCGGGGGCAACTGCGTTAAGGACCCCATCAAGGTCCTCATGCGTTAGTGCGTGCTCAAATATGCCTACAAGGTCCTCTATGTGAATCCAAGGAAAAGGCTGCTGTCCATCCCCAATGGCACCCCCTAGCCCGAGCTTAAACGGCAAGCGCATTCTAGCAAGAGCGCCCCCATTTCCTAAAACAACGCCTATACGAATAATGACTCTGCGCGTTTTTGTTTTAGCGGGCAAAAGAGAAGCTGCCTCCCAAGCTTGGCAAAGAGTTCCTAAAAAAGTCTTGCCAGGACGGCCGAATTCTGAATAACTTTCTGTAAGACTCGGAGAATAGTACCCCACAGCCGATGCGTTAATAAATACTTTAGGGGGGCGCGCTGCAGCTCCGATTGCCTCGGCAAGAGCTTTACTTGTCTCAACTCTGCTTGAAAGCATCTCTTCTTTGTAACGTTTTGACCAGCTGCGTCCCATAACGCTTGCCCCGGCAAGGTTGATTACGGCATCACAACGAGGGAGCCCATCGCTTTTTAGCTGCTTCCAAGTAATACAATTTTCTCCTGCAGTGCGAGAAATAATTGTGACACTAATTCCTTTACTTTCTAATGACTTTTTAAGAGAGCCCCCTATAAAACCCGAGCCCCCTGCTAGCACTATCTTCACGTCACACTCCTAACTGTATATCTACTGAACACTACCCTTCCTTTTATTTATAGTCGATAAAGTTTAAAATGGCAGATATACTCCTCTTAGCTGAAAACGGGAATTTGGACGGCGCCAAAGCCCCGGGGCTGAACGATCGAAAGTATGCTGTAAGGTTTACAGTCGATAACTTTTCTGATAATCGCGTGGTTTTCCTTGAGACTTATCGAGGTAAACAGTAACATCTCTACTAGTTATTTTTTATCCCTATCACTTCAGGAATCAGATCATGCAGCAGCCTCTAATGCTTATCTTAGATATTCAAGAAATAGACATGCAAATGATCCAACTGATGAAAAAGAAAGACGAGCGCCTCAATGAGCTTGAACAGATGCGCACCTTAAAAGCGGAATTTTCTCATCAGGTAGAATCTAAACAAAAAGAAGTTGTCGAACTAAAAAAGAATAAGAGCGCTTGTGAAACTGAAATTGTTGAAATTAGCGGAAGAATAAAGCGACTTGAAGATCAACAAGAGCATATCAAAAAAGCTGATGAATACAACGCAAATAGCACTGCACTTTCTGCGGCTAATCGTGGGCTCGCATCTCTTGCTGCTAAGCTTAATGATATCACCGAAGCCCTCTTTGCCGAAGATGTCGTCCTTCAAAACCTGGTCGAAAGTTTATCTCAAACTCATAAAGAAAGCGTTATACGTGATGCAGATAATCAAGAAGCTATTGTCAGCATCAACAAAGAAGGAACCTCTTTAAAAGAGACTAGAGCAGGTCTTGCGAAAGAAGCTCCTCTTCCACTATTGCATGTTTATGAAAAACTCCTAAATAACAAAAAAGATCGCGTTGTCGTTCCTATCGATAATAGAACTTGTGGTGGCTGTCATATTACTCTAACGGCACAACAAGAAAACCTTGTCCGCAAAGGAGAGCGCCTGACTTTCTGTGAACATTGTTCACGCATCCTCCACGGGGCACCTCAAAATAGCGAAGAGGCCGTAGCTGGCGCTAACGAGACAACTCAGCGTCGCCGTCGCCGCACAATTAATGCAGTTTAACCTGCGTTTAGTTTTTCTGGGAGGACAAGCAGTCGCTGCTACTTCATTTATGAAGCGGGAGAGGAAAGTCCGGACTTCTTAGGAGAGGATACCAGTGAAACACTGGGGGCCGAGGGTCATAGCCGCAAGGTTATGACCTCAAGGCTACGGAAAGTATAACAGCAAATATTCCGCTATCTAGCACCTGCTCGGTAGACAGGCTGAAAATGCTAGCTTTAGGAGCTAGCCATACCTAGGGAAACCTAGGATGTTATAAACCCTATCCGAAGCAAGACCCGAAAGTGGCATAAACCGTTCTCCGCGGCGCTACGCTGAGGTCGCTTGAGAATTTCGGCGACGAAGTTCCTAGACGAATGATTGCTCGTCCCCTAGCCCTGGCTAGGAGATTGACAAGATCCGGCTTACCGTCCTCCCAGTTTTTTTTTCACCACACACATCCTCTCTCTTAAGTTAAGAATTTAAAGATCTGCGCGAAAGCGCTTTTCTTTAAAACTTACACGGCTTACTTTCAAAAGTCGGATAAAACCCATTTCCTTAACCCCCCCCCCCCCCTAGAATAAAAAACTATTCTATTGAATTTAGCCTGAAAATCAGGAGAAATTATGACCCAAAAATTCCAATCAATCCTCTTCTTTTTTCTTTTTATTACGTGTACTGGTTTTGCAGAGCAACCAGAAACCCCTCCAGGGAATGATACTGCTACTTATCAGTACGAACTATCCGCTGCAATGATCTTTCGTGATGAGGCTCCCTATTTAAAGGAGTGGATCGAATACCATAAATTGGTAGGAGTAGAGCATTTCTATCTTTATAACAACCTGAGCACAGATAACTACAAAGAAGTTTTGACTCCTTATATCTTAGCTGGAGAAGTTGATCTAAAGGAGTGGCCTTTTGAAAGTCATAACGTGGCTGAATGGGATGTTATCCAAGTCAACGCCTGCAATCATGCACTCGAGCAGGCAAAAGGCCATAGTAAATGGCTAGCTGTTATTGATATGGATGAATTCCTTGTGCCTGTTGCAGACCTTGATATGATTACGCTGCTTCGTAAATACGATAATGCAGGAGGCGTCTACAATCCCTGGGTTGTTTTCGGAACTTCTTGGGTTAAAAAAATTCCAGACGACAAACTTCTTATCGAAATGCTCGTTCATAACGGTGCCAGCCAGCATTCCCTTGGTAAAAGCATTATTCGCACAGAATACACAATCCATATTAGACCCCACCACGCAACTTATATACCTGGTAAAGTTGAAGTTCAGATTCCCATACAAGAAATGCAAATCAATCATTACTGGTCTCGGGATGAATGGTATTTATATAACTTCAAAATCCCTCGGAGAGCGTTATGGGGAACAGATGCAGCCACGTGTATACGTTGGGCAACATACGCAACTACTTACAGCATCTATTCTGAACCCATTCTTCGTTTTGTCCCTCCATTAAGAGCTAAAATGGGTTTTCAGTAACAAGATGCCTCTTACATGAAGATTCTTAATTTAGGCTGCTGCTAGGCTGTTGATTAAGCTTCTGAGGGGAGTTGCTATTCTTTTTGAGGGATGCTTTGGAAGAATTCGCTGCGCATTTGAGGGTTGTTCAGGAACTCCCCTAAAAGGATCTGCGTGGTCGTCTCACTTGCATCATCTTGAACGCCTCGCATAGAGACGCAAAAGTGCTTTGCAGTGATCACAACAGCGACGTTTGTCGTTTCAAGTACTGTAGCAAGGCTGTCGGCAATTTGCGCCGTTAACCTTTCCTGCAGCTGAGGGCGTCTCGCAAAATAACGGACTATCCTATTAACTTTCGAAAGCCCCACGACTTTATTAGTAGGTAGATAGGCGACGTGAGCGATGCCGACAATTGGGACAAAGTGGTGTTCGCAATAGCTCATCAACTCAATATTTTTAACTAAGACAATGCCCGACGCGCTATTATCAACAGGGGCATCAAAGCAAGTCACCTCCGGGAAGTTTTTAGGATTCAACCCTGAAAAGATCTCTTCCACATACATCTTAGCAATTCGACGTGGTGTATGCTTTAGCGAATCATGCGCAATATCAAGCCCTAAAACCTCTAGGATTTCACGGAATTTACCTTCAATAAATGTAACCTTATCTGTATCACTGCGTGCTAGAAGCTCTGAGGAAACTGGCGAGGGGAAGCGCGTAATCGCAGGGTCGATCTTTTTCACATGGACTCCTTTATCTATTTAATGCCTACTTGCTGCCGTGTTTTCAGATAAGCCTCGAGGGTGTCATTGAACACGTGAATGCCATCTTCTTCAAACGCAATAATCTTCGTGGCTACAGCCTCAATTAAACTGCGGTCGTGACTTGCTACAATAGCTGTCCCCTTATAATCTGTAAGCCCCCACCCTAAAGCAGAAACAGCCTCCAAATCAAGGTGATTATTAGGCTCATCCAAAATCACAACGTTGTGTTCTGAAAGCATCATCCCTGCCAAAATCAAACGGGCAGTTTCGCCTCCAGAAAGGGCTCCGAGCTTTTTAAAAGCATCGTCGCCGCCAAATAACATCTTTCCTAAAACAGCACGAATTTCTTGGTCGGATACGCCACGCTTACGGCTACGTAACCAGTCAAAAAGGTTGGCATCTTCTGATTTGTCAACAATCTCGTTGTGGTTTTGAGGGAAATAATTGACTTCAGCTTGGTGACCAAGCTCAATAGAGCCCTTATCTGGAGCAAGCACCTGTGCAAGCATCTTTAAAAGAGTCGTCTTTCCGCTACCGTTACTTCCAATGACGCCAATCTTGTCTCCTCGAACAATCTCAAGAGACAGCCCCTTAATTACATCTAGCTTATCGTAGCTCTTTCTAACGCCGTTACCCTTAAGGACCACTTGCCCTGACTGCCGAGCTGGCGTTGCAAAACGAATATAAGGGCGCTGAATATTTGATTTTTTGAGTTCTTGAGGCTCTAGCTTCTGAATCTCTTTTATTCGAGACTGTACCTGACTGGCGCGCGTTCCAGCAGAAAACCGCGCAACGTATTCACGAAGTTGAGAAGCCTTCTTTTCTTTAGACTTATTTTCTGACTCTGCCCGCTCTCTTACGGAAGACTTAGCCGCAACCATGTCGTCATAGTTACCTGGATAAACAATTAACGTTTCGTAATCGAGATCGGCAATGTGTGTGCAAATAGAATTAAGAAAGTGTCTGTCGTGACTAACAACAACCAAGGCCCCGCGGAACTCGTGAAGGAAAGTTTCAAGCCAACCGATAGAAACAAGGTCAAGGTGGTTTGTAGGTTCATCCAAAAGCAAGGCTTGCGGCGGGCCAAAAAGTGCTTGGCAAAGCAGGACGCGGAACTGCATATCTGTTGGAATTTCGTGCATCTTCTGTTGATGCATTTCTTCACCGATCTCCATCCCTGATAAAACGGCTGCTGCTCTAGATTCAGCTTCCCACCCATTTTCTTCAGCAACAATGTCTTCTAATTCGCCAAGGCGCATCCCATTCTCATGGGTTGGCTCTTCGTTATAAAGCACTTCTCTTTCTTGCAAAGCCGCCCAGAGGCGCTGGTTGCCCATTACGACGACATCAAGAACGTTCATGTCCCTGAAATGTTCAATATCTTGTCTTAAAATACCAACGCGACCTGGCAAGGTCACAGTACCTGACGTTGCCTCTTCATAACCCATGATAATTCTGAGAAGCGTTGACTTTCCTGCTCCATTCGGCCCTGTTAATCCATAGCGTGCGCCAGGATTAAACGTCAAAGTCACCCCTTCAAAAAGAACGCGACTGCCAAAAGCCTTAGATAAACGATCGATTGTAATCATAAAAAAACAGTTACGGCAAAAAGTTGTAATAAGAACTAGTTTATAAGAGAGCTGCTTTACAAAAGAAGCGGCATTATTTAGGAATTTTATTTTACCTGGTAACCCCTAAAAAGTCATGATAATTAGTAACAGTTCACATACCCCTCCTTCGTCAGCGCATGTGAACTGTTACAAACTTTTTTGTATTTTCTCTCACGTTCTCTCACGCCTCTGTGGTTAAAAAAAACCGGTGTTAATATTTTTGAAACACAGAGAACGTGAGAGAAAATAGAGAGGGAGGAAAGCGGGCAATGCCACTTTAATCGTAAGGCTGCCAAAACACCCCCTATAAGCGTCAAATCTTTCTTGATAAAGTCGCTCTGGGTATGTGAACTGTTACCTTTTTTCTTTGTCTATTTTTCTCTCTGTGTTTAAAAAATAATTAAGCTCTAGGGTGCGCTTTATCATATGCATCTTTCTTTAATTTTGTGGAAACGTGTGTGTATATAGTTGTGGTTGCAAGCGAGCTGTGCCCTAAAAGAACCTGAATCGTCTTAAGATCCATCCCATTTTCTAGCCAATGGGTCGCAATCGTGTGTCGAATTGTATGAGGAGTTACTTTTCCAGCAAGACCACTGGCTGTTAGGTACTTGTCAAAATTCCTATCAACAGAACGAGCGGTCAACCGGGTGCCTAATTTATTAAGAAAAACAGCCTCTTTGTCCCTTTCTGCTAAATGTCCATCCATGTCACGGTGCCGCTCTGGGTGATCAAGATAAGACTGAACCCAATCAGCAGCATTTTTAGTAATCGGGACAATACGCTCTTTCTTCCCCTTTCCCATTAGCTTTACAACTAGATTAGCCGGATCAAAGTCTCTTCTATTTAATGCCACAAGCTCACTTACGCGCAGCCCAGAACTATAAAAAAGCTCCATCCCACATCTGTCCCGAAAACTAAGGTATGCGCCTAACTCCGGTTGATCAAAAAGCCTTTGTACGTGCTCGTACGATAAAGGAACAGGAATACGCTTTTGCAACTTTGGGCTTTCGATCTCCTCCATGGGATTACTATTGATCATCTTTTGCCCGCATGCGAACTTAAAAAACGAACGAAGAGAAGAGACCTTCCTCACTAGAGAGCGCTTTCCCATAGATTCTCCGCCACTGAGCTTTGCCAAAAAGCCGCGCATTAACTTTCTATCCATATCTTTAAGTGAAACATGATCTGTTTTTTCGCTGCCATCGCGTCCCTTCCAGCGATCTGCATAGCTCATATCGTAGCGGATCTTTTCAGAGACCTCTTCAGGATTAAGTTTGAGAACGTCTGTGTCTAAATAGGACTTAAGCGCATTGAGATCGATTACATAGTTGCGGACAGTATGCTCAGAGGCCTGCTTAATGACCCTAAGATGCTCTATGAACTGGTATGCGGCGGTAATAAACATCAATACTCCTCGTAGCTGAAAACGGGAATTTGGACGGTGCCAAAGCCCCCGCAGCCTTAGCGTTTGCGGTCTCCAGAAGGTAACGTGGGCCGTCTAAGGTCTGGGATTTCAGGCCGAAGCCTACAGCAAACGTTTGCTTGGTGGCAGGTTAGATCCCAGACCTTAGACAGCCCACGTTACCTTCTGGAGACGGCAACTCTTTAATCGCTACGGGCTTCTTCTCTTTTTTTTCTTTTGTGCGCCGTCCAAGTTCCCGTTTTTAGCTAAGAGGAGTATATACTCCTCTTAGCTAAAAACGGGAACTTGGACGGCTATCTTGGGAAAGAAAAGCACTTCAAATCATTGGCTGCAAAAGCATTTGGGAAAACCGCACGCGCTTCCTTCTCAAACGCCTCAACCTGTTGATAACGGGCTGAGAAATGGGTAAGGATGAGCTGCTGGACTCCTGCCTCTTTTGCAATTGTAGCGGCCTGCTTGGCAGTTAAATGATGATGCTCCCGCGCCAGTTCTTTGTGCTCTTCTAAATAGGTGCTTTCACAAAGAAATAACTTGGCGCCACGAGCAATATCGATAGCACTTTGACAATATAAAGTATCTACAACAAAGGCAAAGGAGTCCCCCGAGCGGATCCAGCTCACATCTTCTAGCCGAATTGTATGCCCACCAATCTCTACCACTCCTTTTTCGCGCAGCTCTTTAACGGCCAACCCTTTAATTCCAGAATCATTCAACTTCTTCTGATCAAATTTTAAGGTGTCTGGCTCCGTGATTCTCCAGCCTATATTATTTACGCCGTGTTCCAAAAATACAGCTTCTATACGGAACTTTCCATCATCATGCACTAGCCCCGCTTGACTAACAGGATGTTCAACAACATGGATTGTTTCATGATAGATCGTTCCATAACGCAAACGGTTAAAATACTTCTGTCCGCTTGCTGGGAAATAACAGTGAATTTCATGCTTCACCTTATCAAGATTTAATCTCATCAACATTGAGCCAAGACCTAAACAATGGTCTCCATGAAAATGGGAAACAAAAATACGAGTAACCACAGTAGGAGCAACATTGGCAAAAATAAACTGCCTCTGAGTCCCCTCTCCAGGATCAAAGAGGAGCCCCTCATCATTCCAACGAAGGAGATAAGCTCCATGGTTACGGTATCTGGTAGGTTGCTGACTAGAACAACCTAGAATGGTGAGATCGCGAACGCTCATGCTAACTCATGACTATTGAAAGTGAAAATTGCCATTGAATATCTCAGGATTACCCTATTACTGTCGACATGTATAGCCGCGATTCAGCAGCTCCCACTAAAAATTTATTTTTTAACTCCTGAGAGCCAGGGCGATTTTATCAAGAAAGCTTTGACGCTCACAGAGGGGTGTTTTGGCGGGGCAATCGCATAAAGAAATTTATAAGCAGTCTGAACACTTTCGTGTCCTACATTTTACATTGCGTCCCAGGGACACTTGGACTAGCGCCAAAGCTCCCATTTTCAGCTACGAGGAGTATATACTCCGCTTAGTTGAAAAGGCGTCCTGTTCTTTTTTTAAGACGCTTTAGAATCTGGTTTGCTGCAGCGAAATATTGCAGCGGGAATTATTTGTTGTGGAATATTCGGACCAATGTTACGGTGCATCTGTAAAACATCTTTTTTTTAACTCTAAATTTGGAGGTAACATGAATAAATTGCTTTTGAACTGCCTGATGGCAGGGATAATGCTTCTAGGAGCGACTACTGGGTATGCGCAAACCGCAACTCCAGCAAAGAGCCAACAAGGTAGTGGTTATGACCGTCAAGGCAACCGCCTTTACGTCGGACCAAGATATGTTTCTTCTCGTACTGACTACGGTAGCTCAAAGAAGACAGGAACTGGTTTCGGTGGAAGCATTGGCTATGATCACGAAATGAAAGGTGAGTGGTACTACGGTGCTGAACTCAACTACAACCGTCCTAAAGTAAAAAACCTGATCGGCGGCACAAAGAGCGAGTCTATACAAGATTGGCAAGGTGCTCTTCGCTTCGGCTACACATGGGCGCTCGGTCAAGGGATCGTTACTCCTTTCGTTGGTCTTAGCTACGACTCAAGCCGCGTGACAGTTGCTACAGGTCCTAAATCAAAACTTGCTAACTACCTCACAGAAGTCCAACTCGGGCTGCGCCTTAACTGGGAACTTTCTAAGAGTCTAGACATGGGTCTTAACCTTACTGGTGGATACGGCCTTGCAGGTAACGTCCGGCTTACTGGCGCGACATTCCTTTCATTAAAAGATGCAAAGCACAAGATTAAGAATGGTGTCTGGTCTGTAGCGGCAGAATTGCCAATCAGATGGCACCTTTCTGGCGCTATGGAGAACTGGGACATTACTTTAAGTCCTTTCTTTTCAGAGTCACGCATGAGCTACAAACAATTCTCACAAGCAAACAAAACGTCTTACATGGGCGTTGAGATGCAAATCGGGTACATGTTCTAACGAACATTTCCTGTAATTGGAAGTAGACAATTCGCGGCGAGACCATTTATTTGGTCTCGCCTTTTTTTTCTCCAATGTAAAAAAGAAGATCTGTGATTTTCCTTTTCTCTTGTTTTTCTCTCACACCTCTGTGTTTCAAAAATCCCGCCTTTTCAACTTCGAAGTGCGACAAAAGAGGAGTTCATTCTACCTTCATTGAAGACCTCCAAGTATTACAGCGATATTTGTAGTGGACTCGCCGATCTTTTTTAAGGTATATACTCCTCTTAGCTGTTGTTTTTGGTTAAAAAACACCTAGAGGTATCCGCCATCTCTGGCCACTTTAAATTTTAATCATTTTGTCGCACTTCACTGATGAAAGGGCCTCTTGAAAAAAGCCTGCGACCTGTCAATAATGGCAATATCTTACAATTTTTTATTACTCTTAGGGAGACCATTCATATGGCGAAGACAGACACCGAACAAAGCCCTTTAAGCCGCCTAGATGATAGGATCGACCTTGCCCTTCTCGATGCCCGTCGGCTTTTTCTGAATGGCGCTGTTGACGACGAGCTAATTAAAGACATCATCCGCAAGCTGTGGTACTTGGAACTAACAGCTCCAGGAAAGCCCATCACGCTTCTCATCAACTCCCCTGGGGGCTCCATCACAGCAGGGCTCGCTCTTTGGGATCAAATCAAAGCAATCTCTTCGCCTATTACAACAGTTGTAACGGGACTAGCGGCCTCTATGGGCTCTGTTTTAAGCCTTGCAGCCCCTCGTGGAAGACGTTTTGCTACACCTGCAGCCCGAATAATGATCCACCAGCCCCATATCTCAGGGGTGGTCAGAGGCCAAGCGACAGATCTAGAAATCCAAGCAAAAGAAATTAAACGTACCCATGCTGAGCTAGCAAGAATGTACGCAGAAGCAACAGGGCAACCTATTGAAGTGATTGAAAAAGCCCTCGACAGAGATACCTGGATGTCAGCAAAAGAAGCCAAAGACTTTGGCCTAATTGATCATATCGTTGTGACATTTAAAGACATCAGCAATGCTAAATAATACGTACAAGTAGCCTATCCCTATGGGTAATGACCAAGGCAAAAAAGCAGCTGAGACACTTGTCATCCCCTTCTCTAAATATGTTGGAACGGGAAATGACTTTATTCTCATCGACAACAGAGAAAAGATCTTTCCTGCACACAACCGGCTGACCATTCAGCGTCTGTGCCACCGTCAATGTGGCATAGGGGCTGATGGGATCATCCTTTTAGAAAAGGGAAAGGCCGCAGACTTTGCCATGCGTACGCTAAATGCTGACGGCAGCGAAGCCGAGATGTGCGGAAATGGCATTCGGTGCTTAACGCGCTTTCTAGAAGGGCTTGGGATCCGCAAACCCCTTTATCACATTGAAAGTGGCGGCAAATTGATCAGCACAAGACCCAAAGAAGAGGCCATTAGCGTCGATATGGGGGCCCCTTCAGATGTCCAATGGAACATCTCTATCCCTTTAAAAACAAATTCTTATGTCGGTCATTTTCTTAATACCGGCGTTCCTCATATCGTTATCTTTGTAGAGGCCGTTCAGGCGTTAAACATTAATGCCTTAGGGCGCGAAATTCGCTCCCATTCTCTTTTTCAGCCTAAAGGGACAAATGTAAATTTTGCTTCGATAACAGGAGTAAACGAAATTACTATCCGTACTTACGAAAGAGGAGTCGAAAGGGAAACTCTTGCCTGTGGCACTGGGGCTACGGCAACAGCACTTGCAGCCGCAACTACAAAAGGACTTGCCTCCCCTATCCGTATGAAGCTTCGCTCTGGTGAATCTTTAGAAATTGCGTTCTCTTCCAAAGGTGACACCTTTGAAGAAGTTACAATGACCGGCCCAGCAACGCTCGTTTATGAAGGAAGTTTTATAGTCGATTAAATCTCAAATGATAGGCTGAGATTTAATCGACTATAAATGTAAATAAAAATCCAAGCTCCGGACGGAGCGACAGGACTTAATTTGTGCCCTCCCCCTCTGGGGCTTCTAATTTATTTATATTGACCAGGGGTTGCATGTCTTCGGGCTAACGCCCTCGCATTCCACCGCCTGGCTAAGTCCAAGTGCCCCTCCGGGACACAATTTAAAATGTAGGGCGCTTGCGATCGTTCAGCCCCGGGGCTTTGGCGTCGTCCAAGTTCCCATTTTCAGCTACGAGGAGTATATCTTGTAGAAGATAAAAAAAGCTTCCAAAGTGGTGGTCATGAGGACCAGTCATGACCGCTACTCCAAGACCTGAGGAGAGTAGTGGGACGCACTCTGGAAGCTGGGATGGAATCAAGTTCCGATTCTTTTATGCATTCTGCGTGCCAAACATATACTCCGCTTAGCTGAAAACGGGAATTTGGACGGTGCCAAAGCCCCGTTTTCAGCTAAGCAGAGTAAAGATTCAAAACAAAGAAAGATTCGAGTTCGTTGAAAATAAAGGGGAAACAAGGGTATTCTCTCATCTTCTTACTTGCCGCTTTAATAGCTATTTAGACAGGTTCCCATGGTAAAAAAAACAAAACTTGCCCAAAATCCACTTATTTTACGCCTTTACCGGTTGATAGATGTCTTTTTTTCCAAGTCGGATGATGAGCGCGATTTTTATCTTGATACCCACGAAGGTTTTATTATTTTTGCTGATCTCGACAAAAATCAAGAAGACTTGGATCCCCTTTTTAAAGAATTAAAAGATGATCCTGAAAGATATTGCCTCATTCCAAAACTAACTTTCTATGAAATCAAAAAAATCATGGAAGGTTTTACAAATGAAAAAGTCTACGATATCGACACCAAAGAAAAGCTTCTTGATATTATCCAATCAAAAGAGCCCAGAGAGCGCTTTTTAGAGTTCATTTACGACCACCACACCGAACTTGAAAAGTGGCAGCAATACTTCCAAGAGCGTTCACGTATTCGCATCATCGAATGGCTAACGCAAATCAAATGGCCAGGAGAAAGCGAAAAACCGACCAACCACCACCATCCCTTTGTCTTTGAAGAAGATCTTGACCTCACAAAGCATCTGATCGAAAAACTAAAAGAAAATCTATTCGAAGTAAAAGTTCTTAAAGAGATCGCTGCAGCAAGACTGCAACTTCTTCATAAAGCCAAGACTTACTACTCCCAGGAGGCATTGAATCCCCGTCCAAAGCGAGGCCGCCCTCCTAAACAAGCTGTAAAAATCGACCTTGAGCCTGTTATGACAGCAGATATCCCCCTTACGCTCCCTCTTGCAGTAAAGCGCTTTCTGTATAGCCCCACTATTATGAGCGCTTCTGACCTCATTTTTTCAGACAAATACGAAAACGAACAAGGGTTCCTTGCTGCTTTGCGCGCAACGCCAAAGACAGAGCAAACTTCTAGGCTTGAAGCGCTATCAGAAAGGCTTGCGACACTCCGCACATTATCAACTAGCCTCTCCACTAATTTAGCGCCTAAAGGGGGCCCTCTTTTAAGAGAAAACTCCATAAAGTCTCCCTCTAGAGGCTCTTCTTTAAATTCGCATAATGGATTTACTGCATCAGGGATGGGAGAAAGATCCGCTAAAGCAGCTCAAAAGGCACTTGCCCAAGAGCCACCTCCCAAGGCAAGAAAACGGGGACGCCCATGCAAAGAGGAAACAAAGCCTGCGGCAAGTTACGAACAAGCGGGAAAGGCAGTTTCGAAAAAATCTATGCCAGCAAAAAAGCTCTCAGGAAAAGCCATTCCAAACAAAACGCCTCCAACAAAACAAGCGCTTGCAGGTGCGTCCTCATCCAAAGGACGTAAATAAATAGAAGCTCAGGCCACAAGACGGTCTGAGCTTCTTATATACTCCTCGTAGCTGAAAACGGGAATTTGGGCTAGCGCGAAAGCTCCCGCGGCTGAACGATCGTAAGAGCCTTAGTATTAGAAATACAAAGGGCACTTGCGATCGTTCAGCCCCGGGGTTTTGGCGCCGCCCAAGTCCCCATTTTCAACTACGAGGAGTATATACTCCGCTTAGCTGAAAACGGGAATTTGGGCTAGCGCGAAAGCTCCCGCGGCTGAACGATCGTAAGAGCCTTAGTATTAGAAATACAAAGGGCACTTGCGATCGTTCAGCCCCGGGGTTTTGGCGCCGTCGATAGGATGAAAAAGAAAAGGCTTTAATGGTAGCGAAAAGGAGTTAAAAGTAAAAACAGAGCTACAAAGAACAGCTCTGCAAACTTATTTATTAACTTTTGCGCTTGTCATCTCTAGAAGCTCAGGGATCGTCTGCACTACAGGATCGGTGAGCGCTTGAGTTTTTGGATCGGCGTAGTAATAAAACACTTTGCCGTCTGCAACCCGCACCTGAGCAAGCGCAGGGTTAAGATAACGATCGTTTTTTGCATCCCAAAAAGCGAGCTTTATCCCTATCCGCTCTGGAAGAGGCGGTGTTGGGTTGTGAACATACGTGTCGGTTTGTTTTAAGTATTCAAGAAAAGCTGGATGATTCGTTGCCTTATCAAGAAGAGTGTTAAAAATGACAGCAATAATCGGACGCACTTCTTCAATGGTCATCCGCCTGTGATCAACAAAACTCAGAGCAAACCCTACCCCTTGAGAATGAGCAACATCGAGAATTCCACTACATGCCAAAAGAAGATCTATCTGATTTTCTTTAGCAAGTGATTTTCCTGTAGACTCAAGCTCCTTTTCCATCCGCTGCTCCCACAAAGGGCCTGCATAAACTTTAGCGCCGCCAAAAAAAGTCAATGCACAAATAATCAAAGCTTGCAGGTATTTCAAGACTTGTAGGTATTTTTTTTGTACGTATTTCACAGCTTTATCCCATCTATTTTTACAACTATCCGTAAGGCCACTGCAATACCAGATGTAAAATCATAGCGCCCGATCTATTGGAAAGCAAATCCAAATAAAAAGCGGCCCAAAAGAATCCGAAAATCGATCGAAACTTTTTACTGGGATAGGTTTAATATACAGGGCGCTATAAAATAATCTTAAAAAAACTCAGCTTTAACTGCATCTAAAAGCCTAGTGGTCGGTTAACATTCAAATTGCGGGTGCGCTAGCGCGAAAGCTGCGGAATTCCCACGATCGCAAGTGCCATAGTATTAGAAATACAAAGCCCAGATTGAGCAGTTTGCAGAAATAAAATTCTGATTTATAGTGATCCTCCATGAATTCTGCAACAGGGAGAGTCAGAATGGGTATGCATGCACAAGTAGAGCGGTTAGATCATTTAGGCGTCATTGCTGCTGTGAAAAAAAATCTATCGCCTAGATCTTGAACCTGCTCCAACCTGTTGAAAGCATATTCTCAACGCGAATTGCTCCATCTAGGTAAGAAGACTTCGGCGCAGAGAATCGGTTAGATTAGATAGGACAAGGATTAGCCCGGGACGATCAAATAGCACCATTACACAAGACCAATCTTTACCTCAACTATGCCTTTAAGCTAAACTGTCACCACCTTATTTCTTATACTAAAGAATATTTAGCATGGACCTGAAAAACAAGCGAATTATCATTAGCAAAACGAATCAAATTGGCGATGTCACTTTCAGCCTGCCGATGGCAAGCGCGCTAAAAAAACTCGAACCTAGTTGCCAGGTTATCTTTTTAGCGCGGGAATATACGAGAGCGCTTATTGAACAATACAGCGATGTAGATGAATTTTCTGACTATGAATCAATCGTAAAAGGGGGCATGGACTCCCTTGTTAAAGGATTAAAAGAGCTTCGCGCTGATATTTTTATTCATGTCATCCATGAACCAACAATCAGTAAGGCCGCTAAAATGGCCGAAATCCCCATCCGAATTGGCACCTGCCGGCGCCTGATCAATTGGGTTACCTGTAACCGATTTGTAAACATCTCTCGTAGATGCTCCCGCCTGCACGAAACGCAGCTAGACATGCACTTTCTTAGACCACTTGGCGGCAAGTCTCTCTACTCGCTTAAAGAGATTATCGAGCTGCAACACTACAAACCGCTACAACAAAAAGGGTCCATTTCAACCCTTCTCAACACCAACAAATTCAACCTAATTTTGCACCCCAAGACTCGTGGAGAGCACATTGAATGGCCTCCTGAGCACTTTGCGAGACTCATTCAATTACTACCTCCAGAGACGTTCCAGATCTTTGTCACTGGCAATGCTAAAGAAGGAGCTCAAGTTAGGGCCTCTATGCTCACCCCTTTTCCCCATGTCGTCGACCTATGTGGCAAGCTCTCATTCAACGAGCTGCTGCACTTTATTGCAGGGGCTGATGGGATGATTTGTGCATCGACAGGTCCTGTACACTTAGCGGCAAACTTTGGCATTAATACGCTAGGGCTCTATGCTCCTATTCGCCCTTTAGATGCTGGTAGATGGGGGCCTGTGGGACCAAAAGCTGAGGTCTTAGCCCTCAAGAAAAACTGTAGTGCTTGTCGTAAAGTTAAAAAATGCCACTGCATCGCAGAGATTACCGTAGATCAAGTTTACGCAGTCGTCTCTCGATGGGAAGGTAGCCGCCGCTAAAAGTTATTAACCAAAAGGAAATCACATGGGAAAAGACACAGAAAAACAACCACAAGTCAAACCTCTTTTTAGCAAAGAAGACCTAACCGAAGGCTCTGGCACTGCAGCGCGCAGTGGGGACATTGTTACCGTACACTATACAGGCACGCTAACTAACGGGAAAAAATTCGACAGCTCTCTTGATCGCGATGAACCCTTTGACTTTGTCCTTGGCGCAGGCGAGGTTATTGAAGGGTGGGACAAGGGTGTTGCTGGAATGAAAGTTGGCGGCAAGCGTAAGCTAACAATCCCTTCTGAGCTTGGTTATGGAGCCAGCGGCGCAGGTGACGACATTCCACCCCATGCTACGCTACTTTTCACTGTTGAACTTTTGTCTGTAGCGGCAGCACCAACAGTGACGAAGGAAGAGTTAACTGTAGGAACCGGGCCTGTGGCAAAAAGCGGAAAAATGATTAAAGTGCACTACACAGGTACATTAATTGATGGAAAAAAATTCGATAGCTCTCTTGATCGCAAAGAGCCTTTAGAGTTCAGGCTCGGAATAGGCCAGGTCATTAAAGGCTGGGACATGGGCGTTGCTGGAATGAAAGTTGGCGGCAAGCGCAAGCTCACAATCCCTCCAGAACTTGGTTATGGAGCCAGTGGCGCCGGCGGAGTCATCCCCCCAAACGCCACGCTCATATTCACCGTCGAGCTAATGGCTGTCTCTTCCTAACGCCAGGTCACAATTGCAATTCCCGTTTTCAGCTATTAGGAGTATATTTAAGGATCGAGCATCGCTCGATCTTTGGAGTGCTGGGACAAGTCCAACGCTTTCACCACTCCTCGACATGTCGAGGAGTGTACGCGCTTGTTGGGTTAGTAAAGCGTAGCAGTCCACCACATCGTACGCCGGGACATGTCGAGTCCACTCAGCCTTAGTAAGCGAGAGTTTCGTACAGTCCTCGACATGTCGAGAACTGGTGAAAGCGTTGGACAAGTCCCAGCACTCCAAAGAGCTTCGCTTACGCTCGCTCCTTAAATATACTCCTCGTAGTTGAAAACGGGAGTTTGGGCTAGCGCGAAAGCTCCCGTTTTCAACTACGAGGAGTATATTTGTCGTGTCGGCAGTCTTTTTGAAGCTCGGCAGCTCTCTTATTGTTAAAACAAAGAATCTCTTAGCTTTTTCATAGCATTAAACAAGACTTCTCGGCTATTTTTCCAACAGCAGAAAGAATGACTTTTCTTCAAACAACTGACTTCGCAGGTATTATGCTTCGAAAACTGATCCTCTCCTTCATCCTTCTCTGTTCCTTTACCGCTACTGAAGCAAAACTTCCTGACATTAGCGCCCCTGACGTCACGGCAATACTTAAGAAAATTTTTAAAGAGCATGCCACCTACAAGTGTATGGACGCGACGCTTGTAAAACGGGCACTTCAAAGCTATGTTGAGGAGCTAGACCCCTCAAAAACCTATTTTATTGAATCTGAAGTTAAACCTTGGATCGACCCTTCAGATGCAACTGTAAAAGCTCTTTTAGACGACTACTCTAAAAGCAACTTTAGTGTTTTTGAAAACATCAGCAACCTCTATGTCCAAGCCATTAAGCGGCGTGATGCTATAGAAAAAGAGATCTCTCTTGACACCCTACCCAAAAACATAGACCCCGCTATTTTCAAAGATGTTACTTGGGCAAAAAACACAGAAGAGCTCCAAAAGCGTCTTATCGACCTTAAAGCACTTCAGTTAGAAGTAGCAGAGAAAATAACAGACCCAGATAGCGATGTTTCCCTTACCCTCCAAAGAATCGACAAAAGAAGGCTCCAACGGGAAGAGAAGTACCTCTCTACTCAAATGCCCGATCGGGAGCGCTTAGTCCTTTCTAACGTCCTTAAAGCAACCACTTTAGCTTTGGATGCGCACAGTAATTATTTTACTCCTGACGAAGCCTCCCAATTCCTTATTGCCGTTCAACAACGCCTTTTTGGAATTGGCGTGCAACTACGCGATGATATTACTAAATTTAGTGTAGTTCGGATCATTGATGGAGGCCCAGCAAATCTATCAACTGAAACCAATAAATTGAAAAAAAATGACGGCCTCATCGCTGTCGACGGCGAACCTGTTGTTGGCATGGACATTAGCGATGCTGTAGAGCTCATTAGAGGCGCTGCCAACACCAAAGTTACCCTTACCGTACTGCGCGTTCAAGGTGAAGGGACTAACAAAAAAACTGAAAAGCTCGATATCTCTATTATTCGTGGAGAGGTTATTCTCAAAGAGTCTCGCATCGAATCCTCCTACGAGCCCTATGGAGACGGAGCAATCGCTTATATTAAGCTATTTTCTTTTTATCAGGATGAACACTATTCATCAGCTGGCGACATAGATAAAGCCCTTGAAACGCTAAGAAAAGACCATTTGCTAAAAGGGGTCATCTTAGATTTGCGCTATAACTCTGGAGGAATCCTCCCTCAAGCGGTTGCTGTAACAGGCCTTTTCATTACCAAAGGCGTTGTCGTCTCCGTTAAAAACAACAAAGGAAAAGTCGAACATCTTGGGACTAATGAAAGCAGGCCTGTTTGGGGCGGCCCATTGATCGTCCTCACTAACCGTGCCAGCGCGTCTGCAGCAGAAATCGTAGCTCAAACGCTGCAAGATTACGGCAGGGCGATCATCGTTGGAGATGACCATACTTATGGCAAAGGGACCTACCAAACCTTCTCGCTAGATTCCCGAGGCGAACAGACCAATCCTAAAGGGGAATACAAGGTCACTAAAGGAAAGTACTACACTGTTTCTGGCAGAAGCCCTCAGCTTGTAGGTGTTCTTTCAGACATCACAGCCCCAAGTGCGCTAATAGGCTTAGATATTGGAGAGAAACATACCAAATGGCCATTGCAGTCTGATGTCATTTCTGCAGCTTTTGACGAGGACACCCCAGATATGCCCTTCTTAGATAAGCAGCAGGTCTCTTGGTTATACAAATTCCACATTCAGCAACGGCTGACACTCTACACAAACTATTTAGAGATCCTCAAAAAGAACTCTGAGACCCGTATTGGACTCAATAAAGGGTATCAGAACTTTTTAAAGGAGATTGCCAAATACACTCCTGATCCAGAACCAATCGACAGCTACCTTCAAAACGACTTGCAGCTCGTAGAAACCTACAATATCATGAAAGATTTGCTCTCTCTGATGCATAGCGATGAGTCAAAAAAGAGAGCCAAAGAATAGAGGAAAGGGAGAATCTACCAGAAAAATTAAAGAGTAAAGTGCTGCCGCAATCCATCCATCCAGTGGAGGGCGGTGGCATGCTCTATCTTTTGTGGAAGGGGATCGTTGCTTAAGCAGAGCGCTTTGCAGCCTGGTAAATCCCGTGTCAAAGAAAGGAAAGAGCGCAAATCAGCCTCAAGTACACGTGCTGTGCTTTTAATCTCTATACAAAGCAGAGGTTTTCCAGGGCGCTCTACAATGAGGTCAATTTCCGCATCATCTTTTGTCCGAAGATAACTGCATCGATAATCTGAATGAAAATAGGCACAGAGACGCATTGTCTCTGCTAAAACCAAATGCTTAAAAGCATCCCCGTAAGCCGTTGTACGCGGCTCTAGAGGCACATTAAGTTGGCGCGCCAGGGCTCTGACCACGCCAGTATCAAAGAAATAAAATTTTGGTTTATGACTTAGTCGTTTGCGAAATGAATGCACAAAAGGCTCAAGCAAAAAACCAACCAAGGTGTCTTCTAATATACTGAAATATTCTTTTACTAAAGCTTCACTACTGCCTACATCTCTGGAGATGTTAGCGTAATTTACAACTTTCCCCTGAGATTGGGCTGCAACTTCTAAAAAACGTCTAAAAGGGGCCAAGTTACGCACAACTTGCTCTGCAATAATTTCTTCTTTTAGATAGGTATCCGTATAAGCAGTTAAAAACTGTGCTTTTTGCTTCTCTTCCGAAAGGGCTTGCACTTTAGGTAGTTGGCCAAAATGTAATGCCGACAAGAGATCAAAATCAGTACCGAGCTCTAGGAAAGACAGTGGATAGAGATGGGTTATAAATGCCCGGCCTGCAAGCAGATTAGCCCCACCCCTCTTAAGCTTGCGGGCACTGGATCCTGTCAGTAAGAATATCTTTGATGTGCTTTCAATCAGGCCATGGACTACATCCAGCAGCTGAGGCACTTTTTGCACTTCATCAATCACTATATGAGTAATCGTTGCAGGCAGAGCCTCCACAAGAGAGCGGAGCAAACTAGGATGTTGAAAAAATCGCAGCTCAGTCTCTGGATCAAGTAAGTCAATCCAATAGGCAGCTTCTAATGCAAAACTATTTTTTAATATGGTACTTTTCCCTGTCCCGCGCGCGCCAAAAAGAAAAAAACTGTAGTTTTTTGGTAGCTGGGCTAACCGTGTATACATTTTTCGCCGCCATTTCCAATATAATAACAAGGAAATGGCGGCGAAAGACAGGCAACCCAACGTCTTTTCGTAACAGTTCACATACCCCTCCTTCGTGGGTGCATGTGAACTGTTACAGCTTGGGAAAGCTTATTTAAGCGATTCCATTAGCGCTTGGAAGCGGGGATCGCTGCGGACAGAATTAAAGACCGGCCTAGCAAACAGATCTGTAGGGAACTTGTACTGCTGCCCACGGGCGGAATAGAGCCAGCCAATGGCAGGGTGCACCTCTCCCATTGCGGCGTAGGCCAAAGCATTCCAAAACGCAATCTCTCCATCAGGAGTCCCCTGAAAAAGCTCGTTACCCAGCTCTGTCACCATCTTATACTCCCCTTGACCATAGGCAAGCCGCTGCAGCAATTTAAGAGAAATCGGCGAGAGAACCTTGCGAAAAGGGCTGATAAGAGCAAAAGCTTCTTTTTCAGAATTCTGAAAGGCGAGAATATGGGCCATCTGCTCTGTTGCTGCAATGAAAGTCACCCCTTTCTTAGCCACCTCACGCACCTGTTTAAACGTCTCTAACGCCCCTATCCTATCTCCCGAGGCCATCTGAGCCTCTCCTTGCACATAAAGAGTCCTTAGGTCCTCATTGCGATCTTGCGGAGACATCATCCGGTAATACTTAACAGAGCGGTACCCTTCGAAGGCTAGGAGTATAAACAACCCTCCTGCAACAAAAAGACCGAAGATGAAAAAGACGATACTCATAAGAACTGAAATGACAATCCCTACATAAACAGCAGCCTTAATCCCCGGAGTGCCAAAAATAGACTCCAGAATAATGCTTAAAAGATGCCCCCCATCTAAAGGAAGGACAGGGACGAGGTTAATAAGACTCCAAAAGATATTTGCAACAAGGGTGATATTGACCGCATACGCAAAAAGAGAAAGCTCTGAAGAGTTCCCTGCAGGAAGTCTTTGCTGAATTAAGTAAGCAAGACCTGCAAGGGCAAAGCCAAAAATAGGGCCGTTAAAGACAACTATAAACTCCTGCCAAAGCTTGAGTTTGGACCCTAACCGGTAGGTCATCCCCCCAAAAGGGACAAGCTCTATGCGTACCCGTTGGTTAAAAGCCAGCCCACTCAAGGCGTGCCCCGCCTCGTGGACAACCACAGAGACAAAGATAACCACAACCCATATCAACGTGCCTGCCATTGTCATGCTGTTGACCCAGCCGATAATTGCTGCAAACAGCCAGAAAACAGGGTGAATAGAAAAAGAAACGCGCGAAGAAAGTACTGCCATAAAATTACCTTTGAGAAGAAATTCTTAAAGAAAGACTCTCCTGAATTGCAAAACCCATGTGTGCGGGTGTTTTTGCGATGTTTACTCCAGCAGCTTTTAGCGCTGCAATTTTTTGAGAGGCCATCCCCTTGCCACCAGAAATGATAGCCCCCGCATGCCCCATCCTCCGTCCTGGAGGCGCTGTTGCCCCTGCAACAAAGGCTGCAACAGGCTTGCTGCATGAGCTCTTAATCCACTCGGCAGCCTCTTCTTCAGCCGTGCCCCCAATCTCACCAATCATGAGAATCCCGTCCGTATGAGGGTCTTTCTCAAACAGCTTGAGCACATCAATAAAGTTCGTCCCATTTAAAGGATCGCCACCTATTCCTACGCAAGTTGACTGCCCAAGACCAAGCTGTGTTGTTTGCCACACAGCCTCATAGGTCAAGGTCCCCGAGCGGGAAACAATACCAATGTTCCCCGGACGGTGGATGTACCCTGGCATGATCCCAATCTTGCACTCTCCAGGAGTGATGATTCCTGGGCAGTTAGGGCCAATAAGTTTACTTGTTTTACTATTTTTCATCACACGGCTAACTTCTAACATATCTCGAATCGGGATCCCTTCTGTGATGCAAACAATCAGCTCGACCCCTGCATCTTCAGCCTCTAAAATGGCATCTGCTGCAAACGGAGGGGGAACAAAAATCATGCTCGCCTGGAAGTTTTGAGCCTTTTTAGCCTCAAGAACCGTATCGTAGATCGGCAAGCCAAGAATTTGATTCCCTCCTTTGCCTGGGGTCACGCCAGCAACAAACTGAGAGACGCCTGCAGCCTCTAAACCATATTGCAAACTCTGCTCGGTATGAAATTGCCCCGACTTCCCTGTAATCCCTTGGGTGATCACACGTGTATTCTTATTGATCAAAATAGACATCTTAGACCCCCACCTTATCAGCCTCATTAGCCGCAGCAACCGCTTTTTTAGCAGCCTCATCAAGCCCGTCAGCTGATAGAATGTGGAGGGCAGACTCCTTTAATAGCCGCCGCCCCTCTTCCACATTGTTCCCCTCAAGCCGGACAATAAGAGGGACTGTGACATTGCACTCTAAAGCAGCCGCAATCAACCCTTCAGCAAGGGTTGCACAGTTCAAAATCCCCCCAAAGATATTCACTAGAATTGCTTTTACTTTGGGATCTGAAAGGAGAATCTTAAAGCCTATCGAGACCTTTTCTTTAGAAGCGCCGCCGCCCACATCAAGGAAGTTTGCAGGCTTGCCTCCATAATAGTAGATGATATCCATAGTTGCCATCGCAAGGCCTGCACCGTTAACCATACATCCAATGTCGCCATCCATAGAAACGTAGGCAAGGTCCCCTTCTTTTGCCAAGACCTCCATCTCACTCATCTGTGAGGGGTCATAAAAACTTTGGATCTCGGGTTGGCGATACAAAGCGTTATCATCAACTGACAATTTGGCATCCAAAGCAAGCACATCCCCTGTCTTTGTGACGACAAAAGGATTAACCTCTAAAAGCATGGCATCGGTCTCTTTAAAAGCCTTTGCAAGAGCTACGACGGCAAGCTTAGCTTGCGTTGCCGTATTCCCCGTCCACCCCATAAATTTAACAAGACTGTTCAACTGGAACGGCTTTAAAACCCCATCAGCGCCAAGAGAAATCGTAAGAAGGCGTTCAGGACGTGTTGCAGCAATCTCTTCGATGTCCATTCCTCCATCAGGCGAAGCAATAAGAATAGGAGCCCCGCACTGCCGGTCAATGGCAAACCCAACGTAGTATTCTTTTTGGATAGCCGTTGGCGCTTCTAAGAGGACTAGCTGGGCAACAGCCCCCTGCACTCCCGTTTGATGGTTGGTGATTGTCATTCCAATCATCTCCCGTGCAACTTGACGGATCTCTGAAGGGTTCTTTGCAAATCGAACGCCACCTGCCTTTCCTCTGCCACCTGCATGGACCTGCGCTTTGATGACCCCCTTTTCAAGATGAAGGGATTGGATCGCTTGATCCACCTCTTGCTCACTTGCCGCAACAGCAAATGGAGCAATTGGGACGCCATACCGCTGCAAAATTCTTTTAGCCTGATGCTCGTGAATATCCATGTTCTCTTCTCCAAGGTACCCCTGTTCACTTTTAACTTTTAACGCAAAGCGGTGGGAGATGCAAAAGGATTAGTTACTTCGACTCACTTCTGTGTATTATTGGTGAATCTGCTAAATTTTTTGCCAACAACGAGGGTCTTGCCATGGTATTCGGTCTACTAAAAGCCGGCTACAACAAAGTGAAGTCTGCACTCAGCCGTACAGGCTCACTTCTTGCCGAAAGAATTAAAGAGCTATTTAAGGGAAAAGTCGATGAGAGCACATTAAGCAAGCTCGAACAGGCTTTTTATGAAGCCGACCTGGGCGTAAAAACTGCAAACGAACTTGTCGAAAAGCTCCGCCTTCTTCTTAAAGAAAAAGGGACCTTAACCCAAGAAGAGGCTATCGCAGAAATCCGCAAAGAGCTACTCCTTATTTTAAGGCAGCAACCAAGTACGATGCACCAGGCCCCCGCCGGAGAGGCTACCGTAATTCTTATCGTTGGGGTCAACGGTAATGGGAAAACAACCTCAGTTGCTAAACTTGCCAAGCGCTACGTTGAAGAAGGCAAAAGCGTCCTCATCGCCGCCGCAGACACCTACCGCGCAGCAGCGACTGAACAGCTAGAGCTATGGGCAACACGCGTCAAAGCAGAGATTGTCAAAGGAAAGCACAAAAGCGACCCCTCTGCCATCGTATTCGACGCCGTCACTGCCGGGAAGGCTAGAGGCAAAGACATCGTCCTCATCGACACGGCCGGAAGGCTTCATACAAAAGCAGACCTCATGCATGAGCTTGGGAAAATCCGCCGTGTGTGTGGCAAAGTAAACCCTAATGCTCCTCACGAAACACTTCTTGTTCTCGATGCTACCACAGGGCAAAATGCCATCGAGCAGGCAAGGATATTCCATCAACACACTCCCATTACGGGGTTGATTCTCACCAAACTCGATGGTACAGCAAAAGGGGGGATCGTCGTCGCCATTCAGCGGCAGCTGGGCATCCCGGTAAAGTTTGTTGGCGTCGGCGAAAGCGAAAACGACCTGATCCCTTTTGATGCAGAAAACTTCGTCACCGCACTATTTGAGTAGCTGCGAGAGTTCAAGGCCAAGCTCAAAAAGAACAAAAACCATCAGCAGTGTCAGGCTAATACGCCCCCCTCCCAAATGGTACGGAGACTTGAAACCATGCTTATATCGGCCTGCCCAGACAATCAAGATAGGAAGCACTCCAAGTAGCATCGCCACACCATATCCACCAGCCAGCCCCAAAGCTGACAAGAAGATATGAGGGCTTGTCATCGCAAGTGCCGTCGGCGGGATAAATACAAGAAGACAAAGCACGAGTTTCCCCTTCCCCTCCTTCTTTACTTTTAAACCATCTGCAAGGAAGTCTAAAAGCCCTAAAGTCACTCCTAAAAACGATGTCACCAGAGCAAAAAGGGCAAAGAACTCTCCAGCGATGTATATCATCGGGTCGCCTAAGACAGTTTTTAGAGGCTGAATAGCATTTGCTCCTGCCTCTAAAGCCTCGAATAAACTACCAGGACCATATGTGGGAACAATTCCAAGAATTAACCCCTCCCATATGGCGTACACAAAAAGTGGGATTACACTTCCCCAAAGAATAGCTAGGCGCACCTTGCGAGGATCCCGCTTCAAGTAGGAGGTGAGGCTAGGCACGATCCCTTGAAACGCAAACGAGGTAAAGAAAATAGGAAGCGCCACAAGAGAAAGGGGCCAGCTTGCATGCTTTAACAGATCAAGCTTTACGTGAGGAAGCCCCTGAACAAGAAGCAGCACATACGAACAGCCGAGGCCAACCATTAAAACAAGGTTAACTCTGTCGACAGCGCGCGCTCCTCTATAAACAACTGGAGCTACGACCATAACAAAAACAATAGAGCCAAGCCAGTGAGGAATCCCCTCGCCAAAAAGCGAAGTGACAAACCCTCCACAGCCTGTTACGTAAGCTGTTGTTAAACAGTAGAAAAGAAACAGGTAGACCACCCAGGCAACTGCTTCACCACCTTTTCCTAAAGCATGGCGTGCAAGCGAGACAATGTTGGGCGTCCCTTCGAGCCAAAGACAAGCTTCTAGGTAGAGAAGAGCTGTCCCTGCCATGAAAAGCCAGCAAAGAAAGTAAAGAGCCAAAGAAGGGATGAACCCTCCTAAACTTGTTAACACAGGGAGGGCCAGCATTCCCCCTCCAATACAGGTTCCCGCAACTAGCAGGGCCCCGCTGACAACACTTCCACCTCGGGAAGTGCCAGACAATGACGCATGACTCATACAAATCCTAAAGAACTAAGAAATACTTAAACGAAGAAGGAGGCGTTAGTAGCCTCTGCATACATCCCTGTGTAGTGGGCGCACTGGATCAAAAAAATCAAAAAATGAAGACAAGAGAAAAGAGACAACCCACTAGGGGTAGCGACAGTAGCGAGCAACAGAGGGGGGGTGAAAAAAAGATTTTGGAGAGTTCATAAGCTTAAGTTTAAGCGGAAGCTTGCATTTTCCGCAAGGCAGATACCGGCCTGGCAGCAGCTCCCACTAAAAGTTTATTTTTTAACTCCTGAGAGACAGCGCGATTTTAATCGGACATAGGCTTGATAGCTTAAAAAAAACCGCGGAAGCGGTAATTAAGCGGCGAAGCCGCGGCAGATGTTAGCCGTAGGTGACCGAAGGAAACCTACGGAATAGTAGAATTATAATAGTAAGCCACGGTCAGTGGCGACATTTCTCACAGAAAGGGTGTCGCCGCTGGCCGCGGCCCTGCGTTTTTTTATACGCATTTCCGTAGGCTCCCTTCGGTCACCTACGGCTAGCATCTGCCGCGGCTTCGCCGCTTAATTACCGCTACCGCGGTTTAAATAACCAAGAAGATTCTTCATGCGATTGCCCTGCCAAAATACCCCTCTGTGAGCGTCAAATCTTTCTTGTTAAAATCACCCTGTCCTGAGAGAGGCGGGCCTCATGCTGCGCTTGTGAAAATTCTTTATTGACTTATTGACATTAAATAAATCATTCACTTATTCTTAACTAGAATTTTACACATCAACCATCCTATTAACAGGGCAGCAGGACAGAACAATTGCAAAAGCAGAATTAGCAAGAAAATCGACAAGTCTAACAAAATCAACAAGTAAAGAGCGCGACAAAGCGATTTCCATTAATAAAAACACATTACTACTCAACAAAAGAGGCCCCTCATGGCAAGTGTATCTAATTTCGCACCAGTTCAAACTCAACAGGGAACTAACCCTGATAGCGTGCCCCTGCTCGCAAAATACGCAGCACAAGAAGCTTTCAATCCTAACCGCCTCCAATTCGGCCTTCTTACGGGACACCAGTTCTATAAAGTTGCAACCAACCTCTTAGAAGCTTCTGTTCGGTCAGTTTACTTTGCCGCAGGGGGATTCCTCTCAAAAGAACGCTCTAACGAGTTCTTCTTCCAGTGGAGAGCTACTTGGCACCAAACTAAAGCCCTTGGAATCAGCACTGTTGGGGTATTTTCTCCTGCACATGCTATTAAATGGACAAAAGCATTCCACGAACAACTCCAAGCAAACCTACCAAAATCAAACATTGATTCTGTCTCAGAAGAAACCCCAACACCCGTTAAGAAGAACGATCCTGCTGCACCTCTAGTGCCGGGACAACAGGAAGGAGCTGGCAGCGGTGATTTAAGCCCTCTTTCTCCGGCAAACGATCAACTTCCAACAGAACCAGCGGCAGCTAAAGCTTCTTCAACCATTGGTTCTGTCTCAGAAGAAACCCTAACACACTTTAAGAAGAACGATTCTGCTGCACCTCTAGTGTCGGAACAACAGGAAGAAACTCGCAGCGGTAATGTAAGCCCTCTTTCTCAGGCAGCCGGTCAACTTCCAACACAACCAGCGGCAGCTAAAGCTTCTTCAAACACTGTTCCTGCTCAAGCTCTAGATAGAGAGAAAGTTATTATTACTGACGTACCAGCCCCCCCACCATCCCTTAATCAGGAGGCTCTTGCTCAAGCTCCAGTGGCTTCGGCAGAAGATGGCAGCGGTCATCTAGCAGAGGAAGCTGGACCTGGCGGACTCCAAAGTGACGAGCGCGGTGAAGTCAATCAGCCCCAAAGCCTATCAAATTAGCAGAGACCCCTCTCTGCTAACGTAGCGCAAAATAAAGGTCTCGTATCCAAACAGATACGAGACCTTTTTCATTTCCCCCCATCCGCTCTAAACCCAACTATACTCCGCTTAGCTGAAAACGGGAATTTGGACGGCGCCAAAGCCCCATTTTCAGCTACGAGGAGTATATAAATAGAGCGCTGGGACTCTTACTTTAAAAAATAGAGCTGGCAGATAACGTTTAACTCAGTGGGGTTTAAGGAGTGAGCGAAGCGAACTCTTTGGAGTGCTGGGACATGTCCAACGCTTTCACCAGTCCTCGACATGT
>CAMCWV010000007.1 GCA_945882915.1 Waddlia chondrophila WSU 86-1044
CGTACAACTGGCATCGTTGGTCTCTGGTCAGATGATGGTAGCCTTTGGGCATATGCTTCTCCTAGAATGTTCTTTTTGCTAAAAAACACCCTAGGGATCGCAGCCATCTCTGACCACTTTATTTTTTAATCTTTTTGTCGCACTTCACTGTTGAATGGGCCCAATCATAAGCAGGTCAATATTAGAAATACAGGTCTGCTTGCGATCGTTGAATTGCGCGGCTTTCGCTTTGTCTTAGCCTATCATTTAAGATTTAAGCGACTATAACTCTAAAGTTTTCTGGAAAATTTCTTGAAAAAAATGAGAAGTCCCGATAACGTTCGAACTACATTTATTCTTCAAACACTCTCACAAAAGGTGAACACATGAAAAAACTATTTGCGGCCTGCTTGTTAGCAGGATTTGCATTTCTAACTGGTGCAAATGCCCAAGCAGCTGCAGCACCAGCAGAAAAGCAATCAGCGGCTTATACCCGTAATGCAAACCGCGTTTACGTAGGACCTAAGTACTACCACGCAAAATACACCCTTGATTTACCTAGCGGAAAGAGCAGTATCCTCAGAGGAAATGGTTGGAACGCAGCTCTTGGATACGATCACACAGCTAAAAACGATTGGTACCTAGGTGCTGACGTTGGTTACGACGATGTTAAATTCAAAAAAGGTCACGTAGTTAGTAGCGTTACAAAGAACCCTGCTAAAGGTTGGAACGGCGAACTTCGCGGCGGTTACAGCTTAGGATTCTTCTCTAACGGAACAGTTACTCCATTCGTTTCTTTTGGCTACAACACACTAGAAGTGAAGCCAACTACAACTGCAGCTAAAATGCGTTGGACAAAAGAAACTTTCGGCGTTGGAGCTCGCTTAAACTACGCTGTTACTGATTACGTTGATGTCGGTCTAGGCGTTCAAGCTAAATATCTGGCTTACGGTCGTCTACACACAGCAGGCTTCCCATCTGCAGACATTGCTAACGGAAAGTTCCGTATGGTTCACCACTGGAACTACGCTTTTAACGTTCCTGTTCGCTTCTATATGACAGAAGATTGGGATGTTACTCTTGACCTATCTTACTCCGATGCGTTCAACGAAGACAAGATGACAACTGGAACAAAAAGACTTCGCGAGAAGCTTGTTACAACAGGTGCAGCTCTGCAGTTAGGCTACAGCTTCTAATTGAAGCTTAGCGCCTAGCTTAGGTGCTCTTTGAAATGACAATGGCGGAGTCCCCACGGACTTCGCCATTTTTTTTGAACACAAATCGACTATAAGACCCAGACCATAGGCGGCTTCCTATTTACGTATCTTTTGCTTGACAGAGTTGAACCCAGATTGAGCAGTTTGCAGAAATAAAATTCTGATTTATAGTGATCCTCCATGAATTCTGCAACAGGGAGCGTCAGAATGGGCATGCATGCACAAGTAGAGCGGTTAGATCATTTAGGCGTCATTGCTGCTGTGAAAAAAAATCTATCGCCTAGATCTTGAACCTGCTCCAACCTATTGACAGCATAGTCTTAACGCGAATTGCTCAATCTAGGTTGAACCCAGCGATGCTTAAGAATCTGCGCGTAAGCGTAGATTCTTAAATTATAATAGAGGAGGGGATTGCAAAACTAGAAGTAATTGCAGCCTTACAGGCTGCGTAGGCTATATTCGCTTATACCCAGGGCGGTGCCCCGGGCTGTGTGCAATTACAGACCTACGGCCTGTTTTTTTAGCAAAAGCTTTGGGTGGTTGTGGTTGAGAAATTCAGCCCAAAGGGCTGAGATTTTATGCAAGAGGCTTCCTGCGTTTTAAATCGTGTCCCACAGGGATACTTGGACTTAGCCAGGCGGTGGAATGCGAGGGCGTTAGCCCGAAGACATGCAACCCCTGGTCAATTACATACTCCTCGTAGCTGGAAACTGCGTCTAGAGGCTTTACTCTTTTGGGGAAGTGACTTATAGTGCTCCTGTTTTTCCTTTTGAAGGCCAATGCTTATGACCACTGACACCAAAAACGTAGAAAGCGACATCCAAGCTCCCAAAGGAGTTTATGACATTTTGCCACAGGATCCCAAACCTCAGGACTCTTGGCACAATATCGACCGCTGGCACTACGTCGAAAGCGTTATCCGCTCAACAGCAGAACACTACGGCTTCCGCGAAATTCGAACTCCTATCTTCGAAAACACCTCTCTATTTACTCGCGGCGTAGGGGAAAGCTCTGATATCGTTACAAAAGAAATGTACACCTTTGATGACAAGGGGGGCAGGTCCATTACCTTGCGCCCAGAAGGAACAGCTCCTGTTGCCAGAGCCTTTATCGAAAATAAACTCTACGCTCAAGGCCCCCTCCATAAGTTCTATTACATTGGCCCGATGTTCCGGTACGAGCGCCCCCAAGCAGGCAGATTCCGCCAACACTATCAGTTTGGTGCAGAAGCCATAGGGAACTCTACTCCCGAGCAAGACGTCGAAATGATTGATATGGTTTATACGCTCTACATCCGTTTAGGATTAAGTGGCTTACGCTTTAACCTCAACTCTGTAGGCGATCCTGAAAGCCGCAAAAACTTCCGCGAAGCACTGCAAAACCATCTAAAGCCCAATCTAGAAAAGCTTTCTCCCGATAGCCAAAGGCGCTTTCACATCAACCCTTTACGCATTTTAGACTCTAAATCTCCTGAAGATCAGGCCATTGTCGCTAAGGCACCTTCAATTCTCGACCACCTGACTGAAGAGTCTCGCGTTCACTTCGACAAGGTATGTCGCCTGCTTACTCACCTCGAAATCCCCTACGAGATCAACTCCAAACTGGTGCGAGGACTCGATTACTACAACAAAACAGTCTTCGAGATCGTAGCGGTTGAGCTTGGCGCGCAAAACAGCATTGGCGGCGGCGGCCGTTATGATGGCCTTATTGAGACTTTAGGCGGCCCAGACCTCCCATCAGTTGGATTTGCTACCGGCATGGAAAGAATCATCTTAACAATGATTGGCCAAAACGCCCCCTTCCCTGAGCGGCCTAAACCGCTGCTCTTTATTGTCCCCTTAGGCGAAGCTTCTAAAGAGCGTTGCTTCCACTTGCTAAGGCAGCTGCGGCAGATGAATTTAGCTGTTGAAATGGATTTTAGCGGCAAAAAACTCAACAACGTCATGAGTTATGCAAACCAAATTGGAGCTCGCTTTGCTGTGGTCATCGGAGACGAAGAGCTTGTCTCTCAGGCTGTTAAAATTAAAAACATGACAACAGGTACGTCACGTCAAGTTCCTATTGATAGCCTTGCCGATGTCCTATTACAAATTAAATCTTAATATTATAACTGTAAAAATCACATGTTTGACTATCGCAGAACCCACACAGGTGGCGTCCTCAATAAGGGCCACATCGGAACACAAGTTACTCTATCAGGTTGGGTTCATCGCCGCCGTGATCACGGCGAGCTTATCTTTATTGACCTTCGCGACCGTTACGGCCTTACACAGCTTGTTTTCGACCCTGAAACAAGCCCAGAAGCTCACGATACAGCAAGCTCCTTGCGCGCTGAATGGGTAATCTCTGTAAAAGGCAAAGTCATTGCAAGAACAGACGGGATGGCAAATCCTAAGCTTGCTACCGGTGAAATTGAAATTGAAGTAAAAGAGCTTGCTATTCTTTCAAAAGCGCTCACTCCTCCTTTTTCAGTCTGCGATGAAAACATCGACGTCAAAGAAGAGCGACGCCTTAAGTATCGCTACCTCGATATGCGCCGCGGTGACATCCAAAAGAAACTTATCATGCGCCACCAAGTATGCATGGCTGTTCGCGAGTACATGGATAAGCAAAAGTTCATCGAGGTCACCACGCCTATTCTCGCAAAATCAACTCCTGAAGGGGCACGTGACTATCTCGTCCCTTCAAGAACATGTCCAGGAACGTTTTTCGCTCTGCCACAGTCCCCTCAAATCTTTAAGCAGCTGCTTATGATTGGTGGCATGGACCGCTATTTTCAAATTGCTACATGCTTTCGCGATGAAGATCTACGCGCAAACAGACAGCCTGAATTTGCCCAAATTGACGTGGAAATGAGCTTTGAAGTTCCAGAAACACTCTTTGGTGTTATTGAAGGGCTTCTTGCGAGCGTATTTAAAAAAGCCATCGACATTACTATCCCACACAAATTCACACGCATTCCCCATGCTGAGTGTTTAGAGCGCTTTGGAACAGACAAGCCTGACTGCCGCTTTGGAATGGAACTTATCCGTCTAGATGACATCGTTAAAGATTCCACCTTCTCTGTTTTCCTCGAACAGCTTAATTCAGGTGGCTGTGTGAAGGCGATTTGCGTAAAAGGCGGCGCCGACGTTCCCCGGTCAAAAATTGATGCCTACACCGCTTTTGTAAGCGCTTTTGGACTCAAAGGCCTTGCCTGGATGAAGCTTCAAGAAGAAGGACTAACCTCAAACATCGTTAAGTTCTTCTCGCCAGAAGTTCAGAAAGAACTGATCGCATGCACAAAAATGGAAAAAGGCGACCTTCTTCTTATTGCCGCAGAGCAGCCAGATAGGGTCAACCAATCATTAGACCACCTGCGCAGACGCGTTGCGGGTGAGCGTGGCCTCATCGATCCTAATAAATATTCATTCCTCTGGGTCATCGACTTCCCCCTATTTAGCTGGAATTCAGACTCTCAGGAGCTAGAAAGTGAACACCATCCCTTCACCTCCCCTCTCCTAGAAGATATCCATTTAATGGATACAGAGCCTTTGAAGGTCAGATCCTCAAGTTACGACATTGTCCTTAACGGCTACGAACTTGCCTCTGGGTCGCAACGTATTCACAACGGAGAACTTCAAGAGAAAATCTTTAAGACACTTAAACTCTCTGATGAAGATATCAACTCAAGATTTGGCTTCTTTATTGAGTCCCTTCAATATGGAACGCCTCCTCACCTTGGTGTTGCTTTAGGACTTGACCGTCTAGTGATGATCCTCACCCAGACAGACAACATCCGTGATGTTATCGCCTTTCCAAAGACACAAAAAGCATGCGATCTCATGATGGACGCTCCTTCAACCGTGGAAATAAAACAGCTAAAAGATCTCAAAATTTTTGTGGAAAAATAAGACAAATAACCCAGGAGAGGGCCTTGCCTACAGTCGTGTCGTTTGATATTGCAACTGAAAAGGTTGCACGCATTAAGCAAACGTGGATGCAAAAAAAGACATCCTTCCAAAGAATTTTTAAAACTTTTATTCACTTTCATGCCTTGGAAGCCTACGCAGAGCAGTGGATCTCTCCTGCTGGACATTTCTAAATTAAATGCTAAGAGATTAGTAAATTCACTTGGCGATAAATCCGTAAGCTTTTAAATTCAATTCGTTATTATCCTACTATCAAGGAGTCTCTTTTTATGTCATCTACACGTCGTCTCTTTTTAATGGCTGGAGTCGCGGCCGTTACTACGTTCCTTAACGTCCACGCAGATGAAGCCAAAGCACAAGCGACGGCCCAACCAGAAGCAAAGACGTCAGCATCTGCCCAAGCGGCGACACCTCCTACTGCAACTCAGGCAGCATCGCCTACAGCTGCAACCCCACAGGCAACACCCGCTGCTGCTGAAGCCTCTTTTACACAAGCGGATGTCAACAAGATCTCTGAAGCTTTTGGCCACCTAATTGGCAAAAACCTCGACAATCCTGGCTTTAGATTTGACATGGAAAGCATCATTAAAGGGATGCGCGATGCAGCCGTTGGGAAACCTTCGCCAATGTCTGAAGAAGAGTACGAAAAGTCTCTAACAATGATTCAAGAAGCGATTTTTAACGAAATGGCTCAGAAAAACCTCCAAGAGGCTAATTCTTTCTTTACTAAGAATGCTGAGGCAGTAGGTGTCATAGAAGTTGAGACAGGAAAACTTCAGTACAAAGTGCAGCAAGCAGGAACAGGGGCTGAAGTAAAGTCTCATGGCGCTCCAATTATTCATTACACAGGACGTTATGCTGACGGTACAGTATTTGGCAGCTCTTTAGACAACGGCGAGCCTGTCACCTTGTCTTTAGACCACACCATTCCTGGCTTTAGCAAAGGGCTTGTTGGGATGAAAGAAGGTGAAAAGCGCACTCTGTACATCCACCCAGACCTTGGATACGGAACAGCTGGACACCTACCTCCTAACTCACTCCTCGTTTTCGAGGTAGAAATTATGAAAGTAGGTGAAGATTCTGCTGCACAAGTTCAGGCTCAAGCAACAACGCCTCAGAGCAGTGCTGCAGACAGTGAAAAAGAAAATGTTTCTGTCCACGCAAACTTTTCAGCTAATTCCTCCCAAGACACTGCAGCAGAAGAAAGCAAATCTCAAACAGCGAATTCTTCTAGCGCAGTTCGTTAGTAGACATTTTGTTTTTCAAGAAAGTAATAACGGCAGCTCATCAAGTAGCTGCCGTTATTTTTATATTCGCTAAAGTCTCAAATGATATGCAGATCGTTTTATACCAACCACAGATCCCTCAAAATGCAGGCAACATCGTGAGAACCTGTGCTGTAACAGGAAGCTCATTAACCATGGTGAAGCCACTTGGATTTAGCACTCAAGACCGCTGGCTTAAAAGGGCAGGGCTTGACTACTGGGAAGGGGTCTCTGTTGAACTTATTGATGATCTTCAAGGGATGCTAAAGGCAACGGGTAGCAACTTCTACTTCTTCTCGAGCAAGAGCACTAAGCCCTACACAGAAATAGCTTATGGGCGTGATGACCTGCTGATCTTCGGATCTGAAACCTCAGGGCTATCAGAGCGCTTCCTTGAACTATGGCCAGAAAGGTTCTATACTATTCCCATGCTTCCCGAAAAACGGTGCCTGAACCTTTCTAATGCCGTTGCCGTCGTCACCTACGAAGCCTGGCGCCAGCAAGGCTTCGCCCTGCCTAGCTAATGCAAAATAGCGTCTTGCACATCCAAAACACACAATAAAGTCAATTAAAGCGCCATCCTAAAAGCAGCTCCCACTAAGAGTTTATTTTTTAACTCCTGAGAGACAGGGCGATTTTATCAAGAAAGATTTGATGCTCACAGAGGGGTGTTTTGGCGGGGCAATCGCATAAAGAAATTTTTAAGCAGTCACGATATAGGGTCCATATGGCTGCACGAATCTGCTCCAACTCCAGACGAATTTAATCGGACATATACTCCTCTTAGTTGAAAACGGGAATTTGGGCTAGCGCGAAAGTTCCCATTTTCAGCTACGAGGAGTATATTGCCTTAACCGAGCTGCCGCTAAGCGACGAGAACTTTTTAAGACCAAATGAACAAGCAAAGGCTCATCTTCTTCTGAGGCTGCCCCTTCAATGAACACCTCGCCCCCTTCTGCAAGCATCGAAGATGCGTCTAAGATCTCTAGGGCTCGCGTTAAAGCTAGAACATCCCTTCCTTCATGAAGACATGTAACGCCATAAGGAAAGTCACAGTAGATAACATCAAAGCGCTTTGATTGCTTCTCAAGTTTAGGTAGCACCTCGAAGACACTTCCACTATAGATGCGAGATCTATCCGAGACCTTAAGAAGGGCAATATTGTCATGAATACATTGCAGCGCTTGCCGCTCGTTTTCAACAAACGTAGCGCTTGCAGCTCCCCTGCTAAGAGCCTCTAGCCCCATAGCACCAGAGCCTGCACAAAGATCTAGGAAATGAGCCCCTGCGATGTATCCCTGACAAATATTGAACAGAGACTGCCTTGCCTGGCTTGTTGTAGGACGTATCGCCCCCCCCTTGGGAGTTTGAATTTGTCTTCCACGAAATTCCCCGCTAATAATACGCATCAAACCTCATTCTATACTCCTCTTAGCTGAAAACTGGAATTTGGACGGCACTTACTGGAAGGCGGGTTGGATTCTTAAAGGCCCCAAGAGCTCTTTTGCATTTTCAAGATGAGAAAGCTGCCCGTCTCTTAAATACCGTTCGTAATGATCATCTGCTTCAAATAAAATGCAGCGCCTCTCAATTGCACCATCTCCTAAAGTAGCCCCATCAAAAGTGACTGAGTGTTTAATATCTAACCACTTATCGTAGTGCCTCCCCTGAAGGAAGAGCGTAAAGTCCGCCAGCCTGTCACATTCGCCATAGATCACATACGGGGTATCTTCATAAAAAGTAGGGAGCCTGTGCTCTTTTGGATAAAGAATAATATTCGCTCCTGCATCCGAAGAAACAGCCGTAGCAACAACATCTTTGCCAATTGGCGTTCGCAAAGCCCTCATCAGAGTGCTCATTGCCCCTTCTAGGCCCGTATAAGATGGGGTATAAACAAGAAGCCCTTTGTTAAAAGCGCTCAAGAGTTCAAGAAGAGGCAGGTTATTTCCACTGCCTGTTGCGACGCTATACAAAGAGACTTTTCCGTGATTTTGCCTTGTCCATCTTCCAATCATGAGCCGCTGCTTTTCTCTCTTCAGATAAGAGTCTCCATCAGAGATTAAAATCGCAGTGTTTACTTCTGTATCTGCAACAACCTCAGGAACAATCTTGTGCAGTGATGCATAAAGATCTGTGCTCGCAAAAAGACCGCCAAAAGACTGATTTGTTATGAACTCATTTGCTTTAGCAATGTTTTCTTTCGTGACTGCAACGTTTGTATCCGAAAATCTAATAACGCCATCATCAAACACTAAAATATTAAACGTGTCTGCTGGGTGCATTGCAGGGAGCGCCTTGATCACTGCTGCGCAAGTAACCAAATAACGATCTTTTGAAATGGAATGCGAACGATCTATGAGAAAGAATAAGTTTTGCCGTATCCGTTTAAAAGTAATCCCATCCTTTGGAAGAAAGGCCAAGCGGAAAGTATATCCAGAACCTGAAGACTTGGGAGTGTAGGCAAGCTCAATAGTGAAGTCCTGACTGGTTGCAAGGGTTCCTATCTGGTCTATTCCATAAGCCACCCCTGCCACCTCTTCTGCAGGAACAGTCAATCTAGTTCCTGCGGCAGCCTGTTTCCCTGAAACTGCAGGCGTATTTAAAACAGTGTCCACCCAAGTTGTAAGAGCTTCGTTGTTGCGCCCCACAATAGCATTTATATCGACACGCCCTTCAGCGCTTTGAGCTTCCGCGTGACCCGTACTTGAGCGGGTCTCTTTAGCCATAGCCTCTAAGCTTGCGTGTGGGTCCAATCCTACCTTTAACCCTTCTGCTTCAATACGGGCCAGTACCTCTTCTTTCACAAATCCCTTGGCCTGTTCTGTGGCCTGAACCAACTCTTGAATAGAGGCGTCATCTGTTTGCAGTGACTGCACCTCTATTTTAGCTAGAACTTCAGTCCTGTTGACAAGCACGACTTGCTCTTTTAAAGTCAGCTTGTCAAATGCATGTGAAGGGGCGACCTCTTCCTGGTCAGTTTCCTCTGCTCCAGAACCTATAGGAGACATCCGCATTACAGAACTATCTAACTCTGGAGTATGAAAGCCCCCCTCTACTCCTAAAAAAGGAAGGTTAATAGGCAGATGTTGAGGGGGGGTAGGACGGTCAGCTAATTGGTTAAAAATAATGGCAAGCTCCCGTTCTCTATCTTCTTTTTCCTGATCGGCATTAGGATGATCGGAATAGGAGGGAACGTGTGTGGATTCAATAAGAGCGTCATGGCGAGGCAGGTAAACATTAATACCCAATCCCTGAAGATATAAGACTCCCAAAGCATGCACTGCAACAGATCCGCAAATAGCGGTTATGAGCGCAAAGCTGTGCCGTTTAGAATGACGATTGGGGGTCGGTCTCATTATAAATTCCCTATGTTTTTTCTATAGTCGATTAAATCTCAAATGATAGGCTCATTCTAGTTCGTACTTTCTAACTCATTTAAATGAACTTTTGCCTTTGCCACGAGATACTCCGAAACCGCAAACCGCCCCTCTACAAGCGCAGAGAAAATCGTCCGTGCAGCAAACTCTTTGCTTTCTACTTCTGATAACGCTCCCCGAGATTTTGCAAGATGCGCCTGCAACTGTGCAATCCTAGCGTCAAGCCACATCATGTAGGCTTGATAAACCACATCCTTATCCGGCATCTCTTGCCTGCTCGCATAGTAGTCTTTAGCCCAGAGGTCTTCCTGATTAGAAAAATCCTGTCTGACACGTGTCAGCATGAATACAAGCTTTGCGTCCCTTTGAGGCTGCGGCTCTAAATTCGATCGAATTTCAGCGTATTCAATAGCCGCTTCTAAATGGATGGGCTCATGAGGCAAGTACTTCCGAATTTGAAGGTCCTTAAGAAGCTTCAAGACAGTGACCATTTGAGGATCATCTTCCCTCTCCTGCTCTACAGAAGGGGCTGAATAGATGAGCCTTGCAAGGTGAAGCTTAGCGCTGCTCGTCGCGTAGGTGTCAGATTCGCGGTTTTCCTTGGCAAGTGCTTCGTAGAGCACGCGCGCTTTAGAATTGTTTTTTGAAGACTCATAAGCCTCAGCCAAAAAAAGTTGTGTGCGCGCTTGAAGAGTCCAGTGAAGCTCTGGACTAGCTTCTTGCTGAGCGCGAAGCTGCTCGAGCAAAGAGAGTTGCTCTTTCTTTTTGCTCATCCATCCAAGCAATTGGGCTAATTTAAACACTTCTGACTCAAGATACAAATTATCTGCTGTCAATATAGGGATAGTTGTAGCGGTTGAAGAGACTCCTAGAGCCTGCTGGAAGAGCTTTACAGACTTTTCTGCCAGATGGATTTTGCTGCTAGCCTCAAGCTGATTCTGCCAATGAGCTTTTAAGAAATTATCAACGCTAATGTAATAATAATTCGCAAGCCACAGACGATGCTCAGACTGAACAGGATCATCCCCTTCGCCGATAACAGCATAAAGATGCTCAGCTGCTTTATTTAAGTATTGGGTTGCAAGTTCTGCTGCTTTTGAATCCCCTGCGATTTCTTTACTCTCTTGTTTCTTAGAGAGCTGCAGATAAGCATTGAAGAGGTTGAGATGGAGCGAGTCTTTCTCTGGGAGGTCTGACTTTAAGATCAACACCTGCTCTCCATGAAAAGCAAAAGCCTCTGGGTCTCCCCCTTGCTTTTGGTAACATAATGCTGCTAGAAGATGTGCCTGATAAAGGTTGGGCGTTTCAGCATACTTACTTAAGTAAGCGCAGATCTCTTCTAGCGCTTTTGAATACTCGCCTAGGTCATGCAGCGTCCGGGCAAGCTTTAGGCGATAATCTTTTTCTTGCTTGGGATCGAGCACCCCAGCCGTAGCTACTGCTCCGGCAATATCGTTTACAAGCTGCTCACGAGCCCTCACCCCCTCTTCTCCCTTGGCTTCTATTTCCTCAACACGGTAACTTGCTGCTTTTAGCAGTTGCCTTGTGGCATGAGGCAAATAAACACTTCTGGGATACTGCCTTGTAAAGTCAAGAAAAGCATCATGACACGCCTGCCATGAACCAGGTTTTGCCAGCAGAAGGTCTCTTTCAAACACTACCGCTTCGATATCTTCAAAAGCAGGATACCCATCCACAATGGACTGAAAAATTATTCTAGCTTCAGCCTCCTTCCCCGAATCCTTATAGGTCAAAGCCTCCAAAAATAAAGCTCGTGGCTGGTCTATATCTCCAGGAAAGCTCTTCTCAAAAACCAAGACCGCAGACTCAACAACTGCAATGTTCTTTAAATGGTACCCACAAGCCATAATTGAAAGTAAAGCGATCTTAACCTGAGAAGGTGAGCTCACAGGCGCTGCAACAAAAACATTCAAATGCTCAAGCGCTTTTTCGTAGTTTCCCAAAGAAAAATAACTTTTTCCTATAATATAGTTAGCAACTGCTACTTTATCAGGAGCGCATTTAGAAATCACAGCGCCGCCTTCTTCAACAATATCGGAGTACCGTTCGAGATCAAAAAGAAGAACCAGCCTATTGAAGTTTGCTTCAGCAGCTTGAGAGCCCCCAATTGCACTCACCTCATTAAAAGTTTTGACAGCCCCTTCTGGAGCAAAAAGAGATTGCATCATAGCCGCTTTAAACAAGAACTGCTCTTTATGGTCTAGCTGCGTCTCGGCCAAAGAAAAATAGAGTTCTGAGGCCTTCTTAGGATCTCCTGAAACTCGGTATAGATCTCCGAGTGCAGAAAGTGAAGAAGCCCCGTAGCTGGTCCCTTGGAGCTTTTCATAGGCAAATTTGGCTTCTTGCATCCGCCTATTTTTAACTGCTGGATCAGACTCGTCTATAGATTGTCTAAACAAAGCTTCTGCGTGGTAAAAAAGGTGTGCTTGCTGGATTTTAGTCTCGACAGGAAGTCCAGATTCGAGCAAGGGGCTCACTTCTTTTTCTAGCTCGGCATAGTGGCGGAGTTCATAGAGGCAATAAAACCGATTAGCAAGTGTTTGAGGAGGAAGCGCAGCTGAGGTGATTGAATCATAGACCTTCAGAGCCTCTTCAAAGCGCCCCTCACTCGTTAGAATATCACCAAGAATCGCGCGGAACTTATCGCAAAAGGGGCTCTGTGGATAATGATCCAGAAAGTCCCAAACCTGCCTTTTAACAAGGGAGTATTCTTTATCCTTCCAAAACTCAGCAATCCTCCTGATAGCAAACGCCTCTTCTGAAGAAGAAGGCATCACAGGTTGAGTGCCTGCCGCAACTAAAGAAGCTGGCTCTAGAGCTAGCATCGGAGAAAGCGGCAGCAAGGAAGCAATACATAGAAGAAAAATAGAGCGCATAAGTAATTCCAAAACCGATTCTGATACTGGAACTATATAACAATGGGTCGCATTTTCTACCACCGTAACTGGGACAGAGCAATCGGATGAAGAACTTTCTTGGTTATTTAAACCGCAGCAGCGGTTTTTCTGAAAATAAACCTTAACCCTTCCCTTCTCTCTCTCTTTTTCTCTGCTACGTGAATTATCAAACTTAAATGATTTGCAAACCCTCTGTGTTTCAAAAATAGAAGGCTATTTCAGCCTATTCTTTCTTAAGGGTAACAGTTCACATACCCCTCCTTCGTCGGTGCATGTGAACTGTTACAAACTTTTTTGTATTTTCTCTCACGTTCTCTCACGCCTCTGTGGTTAAAAAAAATGGTGTTAATATTTTTGAAACACAGAGAACGTGAGAGAAAATAGAGAGGGAGGAAAGCGAGCAATGCCACTTCAATCGTAAGGCTGCCAAAACACCCCCTATAAGCGTCAAATCTTTCTTGATAAAGTCGCTCTGGGCATGTGAACTGTTACTCTTAAGGCTGCGTTACGGAGGGGTGCCGTGAGCGCCGGCGTCTATCCACTGACGCAAGGCATCGATTGCCTCGCGCACTTTTGCAGAAATAGCTTCTTGAGCCGCCCGCTTTTCCATAGCAGCAAACTCTTGAATCCGTATCGGGGTTCCAAACGCGCAGTGAATCTTTCCCCATAGCTTAGGAAGCTTGCTGCCTCGGCCCCATACATCAAGGGTTCCCTTAACATAAACAGGGAGAATGTCAGACTTTCCATAAAAAGCCAGAAGCCCCAATCCAGCCTTAAAAGGAGATAGCTCCTCAGTATTTGAACGGGAACCTTCTGGGAACATCAAAACTTTTCGCCCCTCTTGCAACAGCTCACACATCCTTCTAATCATTGCGGTGTTCCCTCCACCGCGAACAATCGGAACAGCATTCAGCCAAGAGATTATTCGGCCAAACATAAAAATCTTAAATAGAGTGTCGCGCGCAATAAAAGTTACAGGGAATGGGCACGCTACTGAAACAACTTCAGGGTCTAAAAAAGAGGTATGATTACTTGCAACAAGCGCTCCCCCAGAGACCTTTTTAGCATGCTCGATGCCGTGCACTTTAAAGCCATAGCAAAGCTTTAGCCATGTTTTAGCGAGGAACTTAGCGAGCTTATAGAACCAGTTCATTATTGCGGTCCTTGCTTTGTTTTTAGCTCTATCTTCGATAGGGCCGCTGCAACCACTTGCTCTACTGTTAACCCAGAGGTATCCAGAAGATACGCATCCCCGGCTTGACGCAAAGGGGAATGTGCCCTTGTAGAGTCCTGCTCATCGCGACGAGCTAAAGACTCAAGAACCTCTTCCCTATTAAGAACAGTCTCTTTACTACCTTGTGTAGCCAAAAGCTCGCGATAGCGTCTTTCAGCGCGTACTTCAGGGCTTGCGTTGAGAAAAATTTTAACATTGGCTTGAGGGAAAACAACAGTCCCCAGGTCGCGCCCTTCAAAAACAGCATCGATCCCTTCTGCAAAGCGTCTTTGTATTGCAACAAGTGACTGCCTAACAATGTCCAAAGCAGCTACCTCTGAAACATGATAAGTGACTTTTTGAGAACGAATGGGCTTTGTGACTTCCTCATCGCCCGAAAAGTACTGTTTAGCCCCATCGAGTTGTCGAATGGTAAACGTAAAGCTCCCAAGAAACTGCTCTATCTTTTGAGTATCTTCAAAGCTAATCGATTGTTTAAGAAGTCCATAAGTTACCGCTCGGTACATGGCTCCTGTATCGAAATAAGAAAACCCAAGCTGCTCTGCAAGTCTTTTAGCAACAGTGCTTTTACCTGTTCCGGAAGGTCCATCAATCGTGATAATCACGTCACTCCTTGGAAGCGAATGCACATAAAGAAATAAATGAGCGGCGCTGTAAAGAGAAGAGAGTCTACCATGTCAAGTAATCCCCCAAGGCCTGGCAGCCGATTGCTATCTTTCACTCCAGCATCACGCTTTAGCAAAGACTCTGCAAGGTCGCCGAATTGTCCAACAACTGCAATCAGCGCTCCAAGAATTAAAGCCGCCCAAACCGAGATTCCCAAAGCAACAAAGGGGGTACCGTCAAAAAGAAGGGCAAGCACTACGCTTGCAAGAGCCGAGCCTATGATTCCTCCCATTAACCCTTCGATTGTTTTAGCTGGACTGATCTTTGGAGCAAGCTTTCTTTTTCCCCATTTTGTCCCCACAAGAAAGCCGCCAACATCTCCCATTTTGGTTACAACAAGCAAATAGACTAACCACAAAGTGCCGTTATAAAGGCTATTTGGAGGGAAGAAGTAGGTGATCTTAATGATCAAAGAAAGAGGCACTGTAATGTAGCAAATCCCAAAAAAAGCTATCGCTATATTAATGAAAGGCTTCTCTCCTGAGAAAAAGTACTGAACGATAATAATGCCCAGAGTTGCCGCTAACACAAATGTGGGAAGGACTGACGGGACTCCCACTAACGTCATGATTAAAATATATAGAGAAGAACCAATAATTGAGGTAGCTACCGGAGGACTCAACCCCTTAACTTTCGCTAATTGGAAGTACTCCCAAAGAGCAATGGCAACAAGAGCAGCAAGGGCCATTCCAAAAAAGCACCATCCCCACGAAAGGGTTGATAAAAAGATACATATACCGACAAGCGTAACGACTGCGCCGCCGACAACTAGGCGATTTTTTAACTCCATCGATCACCCTCCGAAACGCCGTTTGCGCTTTTGATATTCAAGAATTGCAATAAGTAGTTCATGAGAAGAGAAGTCGGGCCACAAAACCTGAGTAACGTAGACTTCCGCATAAGATAGTTGCCACAAAAGGAAGTTGCTTAAGCGCATCTCCCCGCCCGTTCGGATGAGAAGTTCTGGGTCTGGCCAATGGGCAGTGTCTAAGCAACTAGAAAGCAACTCTTCTGTAACATCCTCTTTCTTTAAATTTTGACTTAAACAGCGGTCAAGAAGGACTTCACAAGCCCTGCGTATTTCATCGCGGGCACCATAATTTAAAGCCAAAATAAGATCTATCTTTGTCCCTTTTGAAGTTGCCTCTTTCACTTCATCTAAAAGCTCGAGAATAAAAGGGGGGAAACGGGAAGTATTGCCAATTGCATTAAGACGCACCCCATTTTTAATCATGTGCTCTCTTTGTTGGAGCAAATATATCTTTAAAAGGAGGGTGAAGGCATCAATTTCTGCTTGAGAGCGGTCCCAATTTTCGGTGGAAAAAGCGTAAACGGTCATCGCTTTAATGCCAATAGCGATTGCAGCTTCAACGCTAGCAACAAGAACCTCAGCCCCTTCCCAGTGACCTAATGTGGGGTGGAGATCACGCTGCATAGCCCAGCGTCTGTTGCCATCCATAATGATGGCAATGTGGTGAGGAATACGGTTTTCATCGAGCAGAGCTAACTGATCGGGCGTATATAGCGAAGACAGAGCTTCTGGTTCTTCAGTAATTTGCTCAGTACCTTGCTCCGCAACTTGCACAGAAAGAGCCGTCCTTGTCACGCTCTGATCTCCTTTAAAACGGCCACATGCCAAATGCTAAGTTCAAACAACATCTGGGATAAATTTCCTTTTTTCAACTACGAGGAGTATATACAAACGATATTTTTTTCAGAAGCTCGAATACGATCGTAACAGGTGACCAAACATTAAAACCCATATTTTAACGCAAAGGCACAGAAGCGCAAAGAAAAACAAGGCCCATTCAACAGTGAAGTGCGACAAAAAAAGATTAAAATTTAAAGTGGTCAGAGACCGCTGATACCTCTGGGGTGTTTTTCAACAAAAAAAAGATATACTCCTCGTAGCTGAAAATGGGAACTTGGACGGCGCCAAAGCCCCGTTTTCAACTACGAGGAGTATATACTCCGCTTAGCTGAAGGCGATCCCGCCTATCGAGTTATGTCTTTTCTCTCACGTCTCTACGCTCTGTGTGTTTCAAAAAACCATTTTAATGACCGGTCACCTATTACTCCCATGGGAATCATTGACAGAATGGCACCCCTTTGCTTATCGTGTTCGCTCCACGTAATTTGTGCTAGTTAATTTCACCATAGGAAAGTCTTTTTATGGAAAAACGTAAACGATGGCAGCTGTATTTGATTCTAGCTGTTATTATCCTCACTATTTATAATATTCTACCAACAGTTTTCTACTATACAAAGCCTCTAAAGGCTCCTATAGGAGATCAAAAGGCTGCAGCTATTGAAAAAAGTATTGCAACGCGCGTAGGGGCTATGAGCGATGAAGCTCAAGACTGGATAGGTGCTTTTTGCAAACATTTGGGTCTAAAACCCGCTTCAATAAAAACGGTGGCTGAAGATTCCCGGCTTATTGAAGTGACCTTTACAGATCCTTCTAATGCTGAGATGTTTAAGAAGTATCTACCTCGCGCTGGGGCTTTGATTCCTTTTACTCCAGCAGGGCTTGCTTTAAGTGGGGAAACAGGAGCTGATGAGCTTAAAACTGTGCTTGTCGAAAGACAGGTTGGCTCTTACCTTAACCCTGCTCAAACAAAAAACTATTTCCAGTTTGCAACAAAAAAAACAGCAACTGACGAGCCAACCCCCTTCTATCAGAAACTTGTCTACGAACGGGCAGAACAACTCGCGCTAGGCTTTGGGGGGACAAGCTCTGCTGCACAGGAACTCTCTATGGCAGCTGCCTCTTCTTCTCAAAAAGAGAGAACAGACATTGTTGCTGCCCTTTCTCGCAAAGTTGTTGAAATGGACAGAACATTTGGGGCAACCTCTCCGGTAGCAAAGAGAACCTTTGCAAGCTACGGAAGAAGCGCCTCTGCTAAAGGTGAAGAGGCCTCTCAGCTCTTTATTTTTGAACTTCAACGCGCTAAACAAGACCTCTCCTCAAGAAGAGCCGTTCTTGTTGAAGAACAAAAGACCCTCGCTGCAAGCGGCCACTTCCTTGATAGCAATAAGCTTCAGGAACTTAAACGCCTTGAAGGGCAGCAGCAATCTTTAGAAGGGGCTACCTCTATTACACAAAAGTATCCAGAGCTTTTTAAAAGCCCTGAAGAGCCTCTTACTATAGCGTCTATTAAAGCAAATCTCGAAAAATCAGCTGCAGCTCTCTCATCAACATCTAAGTTCCAGACGCTTTCTCTTGGCAATCGCAACCCTTTTATTAGCGAACTTGCCATCGACTGGAGCAGCGACCTTATCACCCTTAAACTTCATTCAGACATCACAGCTCTGAAAGAACAAGAAGGATCAGGCGAGCTAGATGCCCGCCAAAAAGACGAACTTGACCAATTGATTATCAACGAGATTGCTCGCGTAGCACAGGTTGCTGATGAGACAATCGTTCCCGGGGCATCAGAGTTTATTGTGAACTTAAACACCCTGACAAACAGCCAAAGCATCCTTGCGCTTGATCTCGGCCACGTTGCAGAGCAGTACACGAGCGATGTTAAAGGCAGAATTGTCAACTTTTGGCGGCCTAAGCACTCCGACTTGCAAGCAAACGCATTTCCTATCTGGGACTATGCGACCTATCAAAAGCTAACTCCTGAACAGCAAAAACTAGGGTTAGTAATCTACGCTCCTGCACTATCAGGTGAGGCACCACTTGTTGGATTCCGCTCTGACGCTATCTACGTGATCGCTAAAGGGATCAATAGCATTTTGCAAAAGTACCAGAGTGCACCAAATGCCGAAGGGGGTCAGCAGTTCATTGATGACTTCAAGAGCCTTGCCCGCCTTCTTCAGAACCAGAGCTTCCTAGGTTACTCCGGAGCAGAATATGGTCTTGGACGGCAGTTTGGAAAGGACTTCATCTTTGAGCACAATAACTACTACGCACCGCTTCTTAAGAGCACACGCGAAGATTTTGCTGTTCACGGATCAAAACAATATGCCGTTTTGGAATTCACCGATGTCGAACAGCGCATCCTGACACAAAACCGCATTGACACACTGATTCACGAAGACTTGATGAAATGGCGTGATGAGTACAATGCAGCGCAAGTGCGCATTTCATCAGGCGCCCAGTACGAAGTCCCCCCTCCAACCAAGAGCGTTTTCCTAAACAACCTTGGGCTTAGCGCGATTAAGTATTTTCGCGGAGACAACCGCAAAATTTTGCACTGGGGAATGGACCTCTCTGGAGGAAAAACCGTTCTTATTGGTCTCAGAGATGGCAACCGAGTTGTCACAAATGAAACTGACCTTAAAGAAGGGGTTAATCAGCTAACAGAACGTGTCAACAAAATGGGGGTTTCTGAAGTGGGAATTCGGACCGAAGGGACCAACATTGTCCTAGACTTCCCGGGCTCTCAAGGGCTCTCTGCTTCTGAGCTGATCAGAGCTTCTTCGATGACTTTCCATGTTGTTAACGAGCGTTTTGGAAGATCAAATTCTAATCTAGCAGGCGCTGTAAACCAGTTCCTACAAGACATTTGGAATGAAGCCGTCGTCACTAACCGCAAAGACATCCAGAGCATCAATGCCATTGCTTGGCAGCACTTGGGTGGAAATAGCGAAACTGAAGACTTCTCTTCTCCAAAATCAGACACCGCACAACTGCTTTTGGACAACGGGCTCCGGCTTGCTGGCCCATGGGCTCCAGCGGCCTCAAATGCCTTTAACGATACACTCTCTTCTATCGCCATGCTAAGAGGTACGGACTTCGTTCAATGGGAAGGACAAACCCATCCACTGCTCGTCACCTTCCGCAACCCAGCGCTAGAAGGCTCGAATTTAAGTGAAGTAAGTGCTGCCTACAGTCCATCTGAAGGAAACTTCCTCTCCTTTGCAGTGCGAAGTACTTTCTCTGATAAAGAAGGGCGCAGAGTTGACCCTCGTGAAGACTTCTACAACTGGACCTCACAGTACTCTCAAGAAAAGATCGCCGGCACAGAGAAAGAACACTTCTCAAATGGCCGTGGATGGCGCATGGCGGTAATCCTTAACGGATCTATCATCACAGCACCAACACTGAATTCTGCTTTGCGTGATCGCGCACAAATCACTGGAAGCTTCTCTCAAAGAGAAGTCAACCAGCTTGTTGCCGACCTCAAAGCAGGCTCACTCAGCTTTACGCCTCAGATCTTGTCAGAGCAGAATATCAGCCCTGACCTAGGTCACGAAGAGAGAACTCACGGGATTCTTGCCGCATTTGTAGGTCTTATCCTCGTTTGCGTTGTCATGATTGGCTACTACCGCTTTGCAGGTCTTGTAGCCTCTGTTGCCGTGCTCTTTAACTTACTTGTAATGTGGGGCGTTTTGCAAAACATCAGCGCTGCGCTGACCCTTTCAGGGATTGCGGGTATTGTTCTGACAGTGGGTATGGCTGTTGATGCTAACGTTCTTGTATTCGAGAGAATTCGTGAAGAATTTGCAATATCCAAGCGTATCGCCTCTGCGATTCAGACAGGGTACCGCAAAGCCTTTAGCGCGATTTTCGACTCGAACATTACAACGATCATGGCGGCACTGATTCTAATGCACTACGGCACAGGCCCTATTAAAGGCTTTGCCGTTACGTTGATCATCGGGATTGTCTCTTCGATGTTTACAGCACTGTTCATGACACGTTACTTCTTTGCTGGATGGGTACAAAATCCAGAGCACAAAGAGCTGAAGATGGCTCGCTTCCTTGTAAACCCAAGCTTCAACTTCTTGAATAAGATGCGTCCTGTACTTCTTGCCTCTCTAGTCGTTCTGATTGCTGGAGGCGTTCTTCTTGTAAACCAACGCCAGACAATCTTCGGCATGGACTTTACTGGAGGCTTCGCCATCACTGTCGATCTCCAAGAAAAATCTAACACAGAAGCAGGTGCAGGTGTTGATTACCGCGCAGCGGTAACCAAGGCGCTTATTGCTCGTGGGGCAAAAAACGGCGACTTCCAAGTGCAAGAGCTTAACACGCCCAACAAGCTCCGCTTGCAATTCGGTGTTAGCATGGAACAACCTGGTCACCCCTTCCATGACCTCATAGCAGCTGATGGCACGCAACACGTCAATTACGGATATGAGAAAAACCCTCATATCGTCTGGCTTGTTGCGGCTTTAAGCGATGCTGGCTTAGACATTCAGCCCTCATACCTTGCTAACCTAGATAAGAACTGGGTAGAGATGAGTGGACAGCTCTCGGACACTATGCGCAATGATGCTCTCGTCGCTCTAGGCCTTGCGCTACTGTGCATCTTGATCTACATCACCTTTAGATTTGAGTTAAAGTATGCGATCAGCGCAACGCTTGGCCTTATCTATGTGGTGCTGATCACACTTGCTTCAGTTGCCATCCTCCATAAGCTTGGGATTCCTCTCCAACTCGACTTGCAAGCGGTAGCAGCGATTATGACAATCATTGGGTACTCTCTCAACGATACCATTATCGTCTTTGACAGGATACGTGAGGACACACGCCTACTCCGTAAAATAGAGTACAGCCAAATCATTACTCACGCCCTAAATGCAACCCTTAGCCGAACAATCATGACCTCTGGAACTACGTTTGTCGTGCTTCTTGCTTTGGTTTGCTTGGGTGGTAGTGCAATCTTTGGATTCTCTCTCATCATGGCTCTTGGTGTGATCATTGGAACTTACTCATCGCTTTTCGTGGCAGCGCCAATTCTATTGATGCTACATGACAGATCGATTGCTAAAGACCATGCTCCAGCAAAACTCAAAAAGGCCTAAGTAAGCAGGATAGAAAAAAGACAGGATAGTTAGGGCTTTCAGGATAAAATCAGCTTTTATCCCAGAAACCCTGGCTATCCTGTACTTGTTTTTCTCCCACAGCTCTGAGGCCCTCCTGCTAGTTACCCGTGTTAATGTTTGCTATTAATAGGGTAGCTGGTAAATTGAGCAGCAACATAAATACTCCACCAAGAATCACCTAATGTTTTACAGCCACAGAGAGGGATCTCCTATTTGGATTTATCCTCCGCTTGATCCTGCCATTCAGGAATGGACAGACGAAATCGTTCGCGAATTCAATGTCCACCCTGTTATTGCACAAGTCCTCTCTTCTCGAGGCTTTGCCAGCATAAAGGCAATCAATAACTACCTCTACGCAAAGCTCCCTGATCTTTATAAGCCAGAGCTATTTACCGACATGGACAAAGCCGTTAATCGGATTATTCACGCTCTAGATACTGGTGAAGGGATTTTAGTTTACGGAGACAACGACGTTGATGGAATGACCGGTACGGCACTTCTCACAGACTTTCTTCAAGCTATCGGTGCAAACGTTCACTTCTACGTCCCTAACCGAAACGTTCCTGGTCAAAGCCTTCTGCTAAAAGCCCTAGAATACGGCATGGCCAGTAAGTGCCGCCTGCTAATTACTGTTGACTGCGGCATTACTGCAGCTCAAGAGGTCCAAAAAGTCTCTACCTGCGGCCTTGATGTCATCATCACCGATCACCATGAGCCTACCGGCAAATTTTCTCATTGTATCGCAACGCTAAACCCCAAGCTACTGTCAAACGCTTATCCTTACAACGAGCTTACTGGCGTAGGTGTGGCCTTTAAACTCGCCCACGCGGTCACCAATCACCTCACCTCTAGCCATCCACATATTGCCGATAAAATCGACCTTAAGCTCTACCTAGACCTCGTAGCACTAGGAACAATTGCCGATATGGGCCCTCTTTTAGAAGAAAACAGAATTCTAGTCAGATATGGTCTTGAGGAACTTCGCAAAGCTTACCGAGTGGGCCTTGCTAAGCTATTTTCCGTCTGTGAGCTCGACCTAAAGACCCTCTCTCCAGCAGATATTGCTTCAAAAGTTGCCCCGCGGCTCAACAGCTTAGGGCGCATTGCTGACCCGAAAAAAGGGGTTGAGCTCCTTCTTCTTAAAGATCCAGAACAAGCTGCTATCTTAGCCAAAGAGCTCGATCTCAATAACATTCAAAGACAAAAAATTGACCAGTTGATGTCTGAAGATGTTGAAGCTACCATTAAAGCCCACCCAGAAATACTTGAAGGCAAAGCAATTGTCATGTCTTCTTCTAAGTGGCATCCTGGCATTATCGCAATCATCACTGCTCGAATAGCCAAGCTCTACAACCGCCCTACAGTCATGATTGCGATTGGTCATGGAATTGGAAAGGGCTCGATGAGGACAATTCCAGAGTTCCCCTTGCTCCCGATGTTAAAAGAAAATGCAAACCTCTTAATGAATTTCGGGGGACATGATTTTGCTGCAGGGTTAATGATCGAAGAGAAGCACATCGAACTCTTCCGCGAAAAGTTCTTGACCAAAGCAAATGCCATCTTACGTGATAATGATGTGGTCTCAAAACTCTACGTCGATGCTGAAGCACAGTTCAACCAACTCACCTTCGACTTCATGGAATCTTTGGCCCTTCTGGCTCCCCATGGCAACGAAAACCCCGCCCCTATTCTTTATTGTGATGCAAGGCAAGTCTGGCTTCCAAAAGTGATTGGGAAGTTTCATATGAAACTCTATTTAGAACAGGGAGACCGTCTATTAGAAGGGATTGCCTTTGGAATGGCTGACCGAAGAGATGAGCTTAGAAAGAAGGACTTGCTGTTGCGCATCGCTTACACACCACAAATCAACACTTTCCAAAACAAAATCAGCATCCAGTTGATTATCAAAGACTTCAAAGTCCTCTCCGAAGAAGGCCCCGCCCCTTAAGACTCTTCTAAATACAGAGCCTACTTAAATATTTGCCCTCACAGAAAGGTAACCAGACCGTCCCGGTCTGGGATTTCAGACTGATCCCTTAACAAATATTTGCTACAGGCTTAAATTTAAAACCCAGACCTTAGGTGGCCCACTTTACCTTCACCTGAGGGCAAAGATTTAAACACGCTTTTTATTTTGACTCTCTCTTGGATTTTCTCTGTGGTGAAAAATTAAATTTCAAAGAAGGTAGAGCAGCAAAGCTATGGCGAATGCCGCAAAGACGGGGAATTTCACCGGCCGGAAATTAAACAGCTTATAGGCAATGTTCAGAAGTGTTAGCAAAATAAGAGCCGGATAGCTGATCTCTAAAATCGGCAAGAGAAAGGCAACGATTCCCGTAAACTTCAACTTTGAAATAAGAAAAGCACCAACCAGCGTGATCAGAAGACAAGGGACATACCCCACCTTCCCCTGAAATACACGTGTCTCCAAAAACTCAGAGAAGACAGCTGCAAGGGTCACTGCTGTTGTTAAACAAGCAAGAGAAACCGCTGCATTGGCAATCCAGCCACCTTGTGGCCCTAGAAGATGAAAAGCCATCACTCCGAGGAGTTGATCAGGTGTTGAAGTGGGCAAGTGTTGGCTATGAAAAGAGGCAATAAAACTAAAGCCAACATAGACAGCTGTTAAGAGGAATGCCCCAAGCATACTGGCCCTGAATGTAATGGACAACATTCTTCGGCAAGAGGTTTCTTTTCCTACCACATCGGCCTTCTTTTGGCTCTCTTTTAAAGCGCTAATGACAATCGTCGAAAAGAAAAACGCAGCTAGCAAATCAAGCGTGTTATATCCTTCTAAAAGCCCGTGCAAAAAGGCTCTTCCCATTGTTTCATTTACAATAGGGGCTGCAGGGGAAAACAACATCCCCTTAACAATGATGATCAGTAACGAGCCAAGTAGCAATGGGGTAAGGACATAGCCAAGGACCTTTACGATTTTATTCTTATTCCATGTAAAGGCTAAAATTACAACGCAGGCAATGAGGCTAAATAGCCAAAGTGGGCACTCTGGATGGGACACAGCAAAGGTGGCATGAGAGAGCGCTATACAACGTGGCACCCCTCCAAAAGGGCCGATTAACCCCATGATAAGTAAGGCTAAAACAAAACCAGGACCCTTGCCAATGCGGGCGAAGAATTTTTCATAATCCCCCTCATAGAGCATCATGCCAATCAACCCCGTAAAAGGGACAAGCACCGCAGTGATACAAAGCCCCAAAATTGCAAAAATATTTTTATCTCCAGCCCACTGACCAAGCAAAAGAGGAAAAATAACGTTACCAGCTCCGAAAAACATGGAGAACATGGCAAGACCTGTTGATAACACATCGGACTTTAAAAGGCGTTTCATCGAGACCCCCCCCTACTTTTATTTTAAAACTACATCCCCTAAAGGAGCTGGAAGGCAACCTAAATAAACAAGATTGTTTAACATGTTTAACGCCTGTTGGTTAGAATGTTCGGAGTGAGCGAAGCGAACTCTTTAAAGTGCCGGGTTAGCCGTTGTCAGGCGAAAGATATATACTCCACTTAGCTGAAAACTGGAATTTGGAGGACGCCAAAGCCCCGAGGCTTTGGCGCCCTCCAAATTCCAGTTTTCAGCTAAGTGGAGTATATAAATAGGAAGCTGGAACAGTGTATCGTCGATTAACTAAAGACAAAATACAAAAAGCGCCATGAAGGGCAAAATCCCCTTTCACAGCGCTTTTATTGTCTTCTGGTAGCTGGTGGCTAAAATTAGCCGTCTTGCTTAGCCAGTTTTGCGTCTAGAAGCTTTCTTTTCGAGGTAGCTAGCGCCGTATTCTTTAACATCATCGCCATGAATTACCCAAGCCGCGCCTTTACGGAAGGCTTTAAGCAAACCAACGCGTGTAGCATAATACACTTTCTGAGCAGGAACGCCCAAAACAGTAGCAACTTGATTAACTGAGTAGTAGCCTCTCTTATTGTCAAAAAGAAGCTCGCCCTTGTAGGTCGACTTGGCTCGTGAATATTTGTTTAGACGATACTCTTCTAGGTCATCAAGATGGATTGTCCATCGAGTTGTCTCTTTAGAAGCTTTAAGCTTGTTTTGCTTAATCGCTACATAAATCGCCTGGCGAGTTACGTTGTTGATCTTGGCAGCTTCTGTAATAGAAACAATCTTAGAATCTTTAGCATTTTCATCGGTATCAATGATATTGATGACCGTTTCTTCCAGTCCTATGTCTCTCATGGTGTTACTTCCTTATAATTATAAGCAATTGATATACAGTTGTTTTTACACAGGTTTTTATTCACAAAGGGTAAATGAAAACCTTAAATCTCCCAAGACCATCTTTGACGATCCCTTTCAATTTGAATATTTAACGTATTATTATGAATTATAATTAGATTTTTGAGCAAGTCTTTTTTTCTTTTATGTCCAAATATACTCCTCGTAGTTGAAAACGAGAATTTGGACTAGTGCGAAAGCTCCCGCGGCTGAACGATCGCAAGTGCCTTAGTATTAGAAATACAAAGGGCACTTGCGATCGTTCAGCCCCGGGGCTTTGGCCTTGTCATTACCCACATTTTTAGGCCTTTTTTTTTCTCTTGTTTTTCTCTGTGCCTCTGTGTTTCGAAAATCTTAATATCTTTTTTTTGAAACACAGAGAACACAGAGAAAAACAAGAGAAAAGAGAAGGGGGCGCGGAGTTGATGGTTGTTTTTTAGAAAACCGCGTAAGCGGCAATTAAGCGGCTTTCAAAAAAGTAACGCTGCCCTACCCAGGGAGCGAAAGCGTTCAGAGGGACGAGAAATAATTTGGGCTTGACAATTCACATAGCAGAGAAAAGAAAAGGTCTAAAATGTGGGTAATGACAAGGGCTTTGGCGCCGTCCAAGTTCCCATTTTCAGCTTAGCGGAGTATATACTCCTCGTAGTTGAAAACGAGAATTTGGACTAGTGCGAAAGCTCCCGCGGCTGAACGATCGTAAGTGCCTTAGTATTAGAAATACAAAGGGCACTTGCGATCGTTCAGCCCCGGGGCTTTGGCGCCGTCCAAGTTCCCATTTTCAGCTACGAGGAGTATATGCTCGAGGCCGGACTCGAACCGGCACGGGATTGCTCCCAAGAGATTTTAAGTCTCTTGTGTCTACCATTTCACCACTCGAGCGTGGATAGAGAGAGAAATACGTTAACGAGAATGGGGGTTAAGTGTCAATCATGAAGGGGTGAATGTTGTGGCCATTGCAGATTCGAGCTGAGAAATGTAGTCGGTGAAGCTGTAATCTTTAGCAGTTGTAGACAAGCAACCTTTGCTAAGTTGTTGATATAGAGAGGGTGACTGCAAAATATTGCGAATATTATCAGCTAAAACAGCTGGATCAAGGAGTGAGGGTTCTACAAGCTGATCTTTAACAGGATCGAAGACTTGCCTTGGAATAGAAGAGAGAGTTCCCCCTAAACGGGGATATTCTTTAAGCGGAATGGAGGGCGGCAAGCAAAGCCCCATGGCGCCATGTATGACGGCCTCTGGAAGACCATCTATCCTGGAGCAGACAATAGGGCAGCCGTGAGCGGCAGCTTCAAGCCCTACAAGGCCAAAGGGCTCTCTTAAGGAAGGGATTAGTAGGAGGTCGATTTCCTCGTAATAACGGCGCATATCGGGAACAAGCCCATGAAAAAAGACATGGCCCGAAAGATTTAAATGCTTAACTAGCGACTTCAATTTGCTATGCTCAGGACCTGTCCCTGCAATATGCAACTCGGCAAGGAGCTTAGTCTCACGTAGTAAGCTTAACGCATGGATAGCGAGGCTAACGCCCTTAATTGGAACCAGCCTAGCAGCAACGCCTAAGCGGTAGGGACGATTGTGTGGAAGATCTCTGGGCTCACTTCTAGGCACGGCTCTATAGTGCAAAGGATTTCTCACGATGGTAATGGGCCTATGGGCACCCCAGCGCAGTTCCATTGTCCGCTTAGACGACCGGGAGCACGCTAAAATAAGGTCCACGTCATCGAGAAAAGCTCCATTCATAGGAGCGTCCGGCTGGCTGATGGCGCTGCCGTGATCATAAAAAATTACAGAACACTTTTGCTGCCGAGCCTGCTGGATAATCTGCCTTTCTCCAAAAGCATTCCACAACATGAGTAACTGGCCTGCATGTTGCTGGAAAAGATTCTGATGGTGCCATCTTCGCAAGAAGGGCAAGCACCTGGGAAGCTTAATCCCCTTCCAGTACTTAAGATAAGCAACAGAGGCTGCCTCTTTGTGGATAATTGACTGTAAAAGAGGGGCGATCTTGCCACCCACAAGCACGTGCTGGTTAAAGCCTGTTTTTGTTGCCCGGCTCATATAAGAACAAAAAAGACGCTCTACTCCACCTATGAGGCCAAGGTTGACGCGGTGTAATACGTCCCTCATTTCTTACTCTCTTCCAAAGGATTATTAAAGCGCACAGTAAAACGGCGCCAAGCTTTAGGAAGTGAAATTGCACGGAAGTACCACAGCCTCCAGCGTGCGGCCTGTAAAAACTTTCCGGAGTGTCTTAAGCGGAGCAAGAACGCCACCACCTTAGACAATTGTTTTTCTGCAGGCGCTGAGGATGGAGCGACCGAACGAATATGAGAACAAATCTGCTCTACAAATGCACTATAAGTATATTTTCCAGATGCCACGAGATCTTGATAGGCCCTCTCTGCCATCTGCTCGCAAGCCTTGCGATCCTTAATCGCCTCCAGAACCTCCAAGACATTGCTAAAGTCGGGCTTTACCGCAATATAATGGACACCAGGCTGCATCGTCGTGTGGCCACTATAATCCCCTTCAACCAAAACCTGACACGTCCTGGTAATGGCACATTCAAAATGGCGCGGAGAAATAGCCGACAGAACAAAAACACCATCTTTACCTTTAAAACAATGCTCTTCCACTTCTTCAAAATCAGCTGTGGGGTGTTTTTTAACGTACACCTCAATAGCGCTACGAGCCTTTCCATCAATATCCCAAAGGCTAGAGCCCCCAGGAACACCTATCACGGTACGGCATCTCATTAGAAAGCGAACCCAATTATCTCCATAAAAGACTGCGCGCGGATCAGTCGAGATATCCATGCTCAAAGGAGTTGTCTTCTGGTGCTTTAAAAAAGCTTCGGCAACGAGATACTTGAGCTGCCCTAAGCGGCCACAAAGAAACTGCTCTTTCCTTGCGCGGTAGCCAATATCGATCTCTTTTGCAACGCTTCCTTCTAGAGAGCGAACCTGACGGACCATCTCCTCATCAACAAATCCTGGGTAGGTTGCAAAGAGATGTTGCACCCCACATTTATCAAGTGGATACAACACACGCGCTTGCGCTTGCGTTGCACAAGTAAAAACGGTATCGACCCCAATGTCTTTAAATAGGGTCCAGAGCATGTCTGTGTGCAAATATTCATCTTGAGGAATAGCGATCTTTACCCCAGACATCTTCTTCAGACACAAAAGCTCTTGAGCATAGCGAGGCCACCATTTGGGGTGGCGCATGCGCATGTTAAGCAAAGAGTAATGTAGAACAATCCCGTCATAGGCTACCTGTGTGACGTAAAAAGGGATCCCTGATAGAACGTTGCAATAGTGAACCTCTGCATCTGGAAGATAGCGCCGAAAGGCCATGAGATGGTCTTCTATTGTTTTTCTCTGAGGCTTCCAAGGTTGGGAGTGGTGTAAAACAAGCAGTTTCATGGCACTAATTTATAAGAGTGTATAAAGAGCTGTTGGGCCAAATGAGTGACCTCCAGCTTTTGCTTCCAATAAACTTTTTCTTCATTGGGGGCGTAGGTGTGTGCGAGAACAAGCAGTGCAGGGTGGCTAGGACATAGAGTTAACGCCTTTTTGAGATAATCCCATCCAGCAGAAGTGCTCTTTTTCTTAAAACAACCAAGAGCCACGTTAGCGAGCAATCCTGGATGGTCTAACAGATTTTTTTCCTTCATCAAGGAAAGCGCCTTATCCACTTTTCCATCCCTAGAGAAACGAAAAACCCGCTCCCAAGGAGGTGGGGAAATCAGAGTCGATACGCCGCCCCGAATTAACAAACCCGTAGCGTAATAGCCAAAGAAGAACACATTTACAAGGGTGAGCGCCATAAAGCCATAAATTGCATAACGGACCCACTCAAGAGACGTTGGCGGCATCCATCCCCAAATAACGGGGTACCAAAGGGAGGCGATGGTGATAAGCCACAAACAGGCCCATAAGAAATGAGAAAGCAACTTGGCCACTGCTGGCCTTACCTCATTATCAAACCCCTGAAAAGTGTATGTGCTGTTACCTGTTAGCCGGTAGAGCCCTTTCTTTAGTTCATGTCCAAGGAGAGAGAAAAAACCAGAGGCACAAAAATTGTACGGCTTTTCATTATCTACGCAGAGACTCTTTCGCCCCTTGAGAACAGTGAGGCACTCGGCACAATAAGAACACCCCTCTGAAGGGGCCTGAATGCTATTATATAGTAGCTCACAAGAGCCGCAACACCGAATATCAAGAGACTCCCTTTCGGACGAGGAAAGATGGAAAACGTACTCACGAACGCGAAGCAGATTAAACTGCTTTTGCAATAAACGAATATCTTTAGGATCAGCTTCAATAGCCACTGTGGCATCAGAAAGCTCTTCCCAGTCATCTGAGACATACTCAGCACCACAAAACTCTTTGGAAAGACGTTTGACGCCTTTAGATTTAAGCACCTTTCCACTGTAGGTCACGATGCACACCTTCTCACAAAACTCCCATCCGGAAATCTGTGAGAGGGGCACAACAACCTCTTGGCTCCTTTCAAAGAAGAAATGGACCCCCTGTTCTGAGATCCGAATAGCAATGGGGCGAGACCCCGGCAGCTTTTCTTTACCTTCTACTGCCGAGGTCTCAAAGGGGGCTGTAGTGAGAGCGTTGAGATCAATGTCTACAGAAGAGGCAATACCCATCTCTAAAAACCTACTCTACCCGCTAAACAGCTTCTGGAGAAGTGCTACTAGGGATCTTTTCTAGGAGACCACCTTCAGCTTCCAGAGGCGCCTCAGAAGAAGCCTCTCTTAAAAGGAGATCTATAGGCTCTTTTTTGGAACCTTCATCCTCTGCCAGAGAAAAGCGAGCGCTGTCAAACTTTGAATCCGCATAAAAATCCATAGAGTTCACAACAAGTGGAGGCACTGTAATGGCTTTTAAAGGTCCTGTTACTGTAGAAGTTGACCCCTCCTCATCAGAGGTTCTGAAAGAGGAGGCTCTTGAATTAGATTCTCTTGGCGCTTGCTGAATAGGTCCTCGGGACTGCTGACCCGTTGACTGCATAGCTGACTGAGTAGACTCTTCTGACCGAGTCTCTTCAGAACCCTCTTCTTTTGGAGAGTCTGAAGAATCTTTTTCATCTTCCATACCATCACGACTTCTGCCACGACTTCTGCGACGTACACGTCCACGTTTCCTATCGCCACCTTTTGGGGCAGGAACTGCACCTTCTTCATCTCTTTCTTCTGCAGGCTCTTCTTGAGACTCTTCTATCTCGTCTGACTCCTCGTCACTTGAAGACTCCCGAATGTCCGCTGAGCTTTCGCGCCAGCCACCAATCTTAACTCCCTTCTCGACGACTCCTTTTTTCAAGACAATACGCGTTTCTCTAACCTCAAGAACTTCATAATCGCTAATAGGGACTACAAAACACTTTGGGCGTTCGAGGGAACGGAAAAAGACAGCATGTCCAAAGGAAATAACTTCTACAGCATCGACGAAATACTCTTCCTGACCGACACCTTTGCTATTACGAACGACGAGCTTGCTGCCCTCTTTCGCTGTAATAATTGTTTCAATAACGGGTTCTCTAGTAAAAATCACTGGTTCCATCCATGATTAAATGGTTTATTTGGGTTCGACAGAAGCCATATATCTGAGAAGATCTGCGATACGGCAGGAATAACCCATTTCATTGTCATACCAAGCAATGAGCTTAAAGAATGTGCCATTGAGAGCGATTCCTGCACCTTTATCGAAAATCGCGGAATAGGTGCTGCCAATAAAATCTGAAGAGACCACCTGTTCATCACAATATGATAAATACCCTTTCATAGAATCTTCTGAGGCCTTGCGCATTGCACAGCATATTTTTTCATAGGTGGTCGATTTACTCACTTTAACAGTAAGATCAACTACGGAAACATCTGCCAAAGGCACGCGGAGTGCCATGCCCGTCAACTTCCCCTCAACTTCGGGAATGCACGAAGCAACTGCCTTAGCAGCGCCAGTAGATGCAGGTATAATGTTTTGTAAAGCGCCACGCCCACCTCTCCAGTCCTTCTTTGAAGGACCGTCAACTGTGGGTTGTGTTGCTGTTACCGCGTGAATAGTGGTCATCAATGCTTCTTCAATACCAAAATTGTCTAGAATCACCTTTGTGATAGGTGCTAGGCAATTTGTGGTACAAGAAGCGTTGGAAACAATAAAATCCTTTGAAGGATTGTATTTTGCATGGTTAACGCCCATGACAAACGTTGGGACGCCACCTTTTGCAGGAGCAGAGATAATAACCCTCTTAGCTCCGGCAGTAAGATGCTTTTGAGCCTCTTCTTTTTCTGTAAATAAACCTGTGCATTCGATCACATAATCGATGCCAAGTTCAGCCCAGGGTAATTTTTTTGGATCACGCTCAGAAAGAACGAGCGTCTTCTTGCCATTCACAACTAGGTGATTCTCTTTTGCGTCCACTTTGCCTTTAAAACGGCCGTGCGTAGAGTCAAACTTAAGCAAATAAGCCAAATTATCTGCTGGAACGAGATCGTTAACCGCAACGAACTCCACATCCAGATCTTGTCTCATCACTGCGTGACGGAAAAACAAACGTCCAATTCTACCAAATCCATTAATCGCGATCTTGATCGTCATCAATAGCCCCCATTATCAGCACGGCACCGAATTAATTAGCGCCATCATAATGCATAAAATACTGAATGTAAAGAAGGGAATCCATGCACCCCTGCTTAAATATTTAAGCTCCCTAGTGGTCTGTCTATGCGGCAGGAATGTCTTTAGTGAGTAACCAGGCCGTCTAGGCCTTTTATTTACAGATCTTTTGCTTGACCACAGTTGCCTAAGCTGCTTAAAGAGCGAGCATTAGCGAAGCTCTTTGAGTTTCCATAAAAATCATAATTTTCACCTGGAAGCCTCAAAACAAGCGTTTGCCCTCTCCAGAAGGTAACCAGGCCGTCTCGGGCTGGGATTTCAGATTAAATCCACATCAAACGTTTGCTTGGTGGCAGGTTAGATCCCAGACCGGGACCGCCCAGGTTACCTTCTGGAGAGGGTCCTGCGCTTTAAAGCTAGTACAGCGTAGTGTACTAGGGGAAATAAAAAAAGCTACGGTAGAGAGTTAACCCTACCGTAGCTTTTTTTTTAGTCTAGTTAGTTTAAAATTAAGTGACTTGTGCAGTACTTTCCGCTGGGAGGTACTGAATAATACAAGTTTCAGCGTTATCACCAATGCGCCTTGACATACGGATGACACGAGTATAACCGCCTTGACGAGCAGCAAAACGAGGAGCGAGATCATCAAAGAGTTTGTTGATTACATTGCGATCATCGTTATGAGAGCTTGTGTCTCTCTTTTCGCCAGCTTTCAAAGAAGCCACCTTCCGTTCTTGAGGAGTTAACGTGTTATACGTAACCATAAGCTGCCCAATAGCGCGGCGCTTAGCTGTCAAAGCATCAGGCCCTTTGGCAAGAGTGATGATCTTGTCTGCAAAGCGGCGTAGTTCTTTGGCTTTTGCTACCGTTGTTTGTATTTGCTCATTGAGAATCAACGATTTCAACATATTGGCCAGCAAACAACGCTTGTGTGCACCTGTACGACCGATCTTAAATGTATGCTTACGGTGTCTCATTTTCTATTCCTCGTCTAGCTCTCGGCTGATTGTTGTTTTTCCAGATAATCCTGGAGAAGTTTATTAATGTTCTTTGCGGTGATATCACCTACTGGTGCCCCCATCTTCTCTGCCAAGGATGTTAAGTCCTCCCCAAGCTCAAGTCCAAGTTCTTTTAGCTTTTCTTTGATTTCAGTAAGAGACTTTTTACCAAAGTTGCGGCACTTAAGCATTTCTGATTCTTCTCTTAGAACTAACTCACCCATCGTGTGAATGTCCGCATTCTTGAGGCAGTTCGCAGAACGAACAGACAACTCAACATCATGAACACTCTTCATTAGTTGGAGAACTAGTGTGTCTAAATCTGTATCGCGGTCACCTGCTTCTGTTTCAAAGCTAAGACGATCAGCCGTCTCGTCATCAAATACATCAAAGTGTTTAATTCCGATTTGTGCCGCTAAACTAAGTGCTTTCTTTGGGCTAATGCGCCCATCTGTAGTCACTTCTAAGATCAGTGTGTCAAAATCTGTATCTTGGCCTACACGGCACTTCTCAACATAATAGTTTACTAAGGTGACTGGAGAGAATGCAGAGTCAATAACGATTTCATCAACAAGCTTTTCTTCGATAACGTGACGCTCTGAAGGGACATACCCTTTACCCATCATGACCTTTAATTCAACTGTTCTCTTCATTGGCTGAGTCGCAGTGAAAAGATGAAGGTCTGGGTTAACTGCTTTAAACAGAGGATGATCACCAACCAAATCGCCCAACGTGACAGAAACATGTCTACTTTTCCCGAGATCTTCGATGTCTAGTTTCTTAGTGATCGTCGTGATCTTTCGTGAATGGTGATGAGGGTCACGTCCTTCTGCTGGAGCGTAAATGAGAAGAGCGTTCTTAAGGTTAAGAACAATATTCGTCATGTCCTCAACAATCCCCTCAACTGCCATGTACTCATGGGGCACGCCTTGAATGCGCACCGAAATGATAGCAGGGGCCTCAAGCGATGATAACAAAATCCGTCGCAAAGAATTTCCAACAGTATGCCCAAAGCCTTTATCAAACGGCTCTGCAATAAACTTTGCAAACGTAGGCGTAGCAGTTGCCTCGTCCACAACAATTTTTTCCGGCATCTCTAACTTGCCATAGGTCACTGACATGTCTGAACCCTAATGTTGAATGATTGATATAACTAATAATAACAACGGCAGCACAAGATTAAACGCGACGGCGCTTAGGTGCACGGCAACCATTATGCGGAACAGGTGTCTTATCGTGAATCGCATTGATTCTTAAGCCTGCGCTCTGGATTCCACGTAAAGCAGACTCACGACCAGGTCCAGGACCATTAAGGTTGCATTCTACATCTGTCATGCCATAGCTCATAGCGACTCTGCCTGCTTCTTGAGCAGCAACAGTTGCAGCAAAGGCTGATGACTTTCTTGAGCCTTTAAAGCTCTGTGTCGTTGCAGATCCAGCAGATCTCGAAGAAATAACATTCCCCGAAGTATCACAAATAGATACAATGGTGTTGTTAAACGACGCTTTTACATGTACAACACCATGTGGAACGTGCTTAGCAGTTTTCTTTTTAGCCTTAACAGCCGCTTTTTTTAAGGGCTTGTTAGTGGTGTGTTGCTTACTCAACGGTGCGACTCCTAATTTTATTTCTTCCTAGCTAAAACTTACGCCTTCTTCTTAGCAACAGTTTTGCGCTTACCCTTTCGTGTACGGGCATTAGTTTTAGTTCTTTGACCGCGTACAGGTTTCCCTTCACGGTGACGGATTCCTCTGTAACAATTGATCTGCATTAATCTCTTGATGTTAGATTGAGTATCTCTACGCAAATCCCCTTCAAGAACAAGCTTATCCTCTTGGAGGATCTTGATAATGCTTGCAATTTGGTCATTGCTAAGGTTTTTTGCCCTTACGTCTCGACTAATACCCGCTTTCTCAAGAATTCTGTTCGAAAGCGTGCGTCCGATCCCATAAATGTAGGTTAATGCGATTTCCACTCTTTTTTCATTTGGAATATCGATACCAATAATACGTGCCACTGGCTTCTCCTAGCTAAAAATCAAATAAAACAATAAATCTATCAAAGGATAGAAAATAAGTCAAAGAGGGAAAGCCATTTAATGCTCTTATCTCCCTCGAACACGGCCCCGCTTCATAAACCCATCATACCGCTTCATAATGAGATGGGATTCAATCTGTTTCATCGTGTCTAAAACAACGCCTACTAAAATCAAGAGAGCAGTTCCCCCAAAGAAGTAGCTAATAGTCTGATCTACGCCTAGCACCTTACCAATAATTGTAGGTAAAATAGCGATGAGTGCCAAAAATAGGGCGCCAATAAGAGTAATACGACTCATCGAAGCTTCTAGATAAACCTGTGTGGGCTTCCCTTGTCTGATACCAGGAATAAAAGCCCCATTCTTTTTCATGTCGGAAGCGATCTGTTCAGGGTGAAACTGTGTTGCTGTCCAGAAGTAAGTAAAGAAGACAATAAGCGCTACGTATAGAACCGTATTTACCCACTGACCCGGGATGAGCAAAGAAGTGACACTTTGAACCCAAGATCCAGGTCCGAAAAACTGCCCAAGTGTGGCAGGAAACATCAATAGTGATGAGGCGAAGATGACAGGAATAACCCCTGCATAATTAATCTTCAGAGGAATATATGCAGATCCTCCTTGAACTTCGCGACGACCAATAATTCTTCGAGCATACTGTAGAGGAATACGGCGCTGCCCTTGAATAATTAGGACAGTTGCGATAATAACCCCTACAAACACCGCTAGAAAAACAACAAGTGAAGAGATTGATAGCGGCCCGGCTTCTTGTGAATCGAGATTAAGCTGGTTAAGCACAGAGCCGATAGTGCTTGGCAAGCTCGACAGAATCCCTGTCGTGATGATAAGGCTGACGCCGTTCCCGATCCCTTTTTCTGTAATTTGCTCACCAATCCACATAAGAAACACGGTTCCTGTTGTCATTGTGAGCATCACGACAACAAAGAAAAGCCAAGGCAGCCCAAAAAGGGTTAATTGACTCAACTGCCCGACAACAATTCCAGGATTAGCTAAGTCCATTTGGAGGGCATATTTTGCAAACAATCCGGCCTGTCCAAAGGAAAGAATAACTGTCAGCCAGCGAGTCCATTTAGTAACCTTTCTCTTTCCTAACTCTTGGTTTTCACGAATTTCTCGTTGAAACGCAGGAATAAGGGCGATCACTAATTGCATAATGATCGATGCAGAAATATAAGGGACGACTCCAAGGGCAGTTACTGTCATGTGAGCAAAAGCACCACCAGAAAAAATATCAACTAACTGAAAGAGGTTTTGGCCTCCACCGGTAAGCTGACGAAAATAGGCAACAGCCATTTCACCATTAATCCCTGGAACAGGAATAAACCCTCCTATACGGCAAGCAACCAATAGCAAGAGAGTGAACACGATCTTTGCTCGTAATTCAGGAAGGCGGAATATACGTTGAGCAATTTCAATCATCGAAATGAAGCCTGTTTTTTCAGCAATTTTCGCTAATTCTTCTTTTAGCCAGGGGCTAAGTGACCTCTATGAGGCTTCTTAACCCTAAGCTCGCCTCTTACACCCCAGCTCAGGATGTTCAGTTAAGCCTGCTTTGAAAATAAGTAGGCTTTGAAATTAGTGGGAATTGCGTCTGTTTTTCTTACAGTTGTGTATATACCCTCGCAGCTGAAAATGGGAACTTGCGATCGTTCAGCCGCGGGAGCTTTCGCGCTAGTCCAAATTCCCGTTTTCAACTACGAGAAGTATATGCAAGACCAGCAGCATCGAGCTTCTGTCTAGCTGATTCGGAAACAGCATGGGCTTCAACTGTTACATTGGCCCAAAGATCTTTATTTGAGATCTCTCCATCACCAAGAATTTTCAGCCCAAAAGATTGACCACTGAGAAATCCACGATCACACAACCATTGGAGGTCAACAACTTGTGCGCCTGTGAGGAGTCCGTTTATTTTGAGCTCTTCAAGCATCACTTCAATTTGTCGAAGATTTATAACATCTAAGCGACGTAAGAAGCGACCGCGAGAAAACCCCCTAATAGGAACCTTTCTATAAAGGGGCCACTGACCACCTTCTGCACCTTTAGGTCTCTTGTAACCAGAACGTGAACCAGCACCTTTCTCTCCACGACCAGATGTTTTTCCTAAGCCGGACCCTACTCCACGACCAACACGTTTGCGATTCTTGTGTGGTCTACAAGGGTTTTTTAATGTATTTAATGACAGTGAGCTCACGAACTAATTCCTCGTGCTAATAACGTTTTTTGACGACTGCGTAGAAGTGAAAGAGCTTTAAAAGTAGCTTTCACTTGATTAAAGGGGTTTGATGAACCCAGACTCTTTGCTACAACATCTTTAATACCTGCAGCTTCAAGAACTGCACGCACTTTAGACCCTGCAATAATACCTTTTCCAATAGCGGCGGGTCTAAGAAGAAGCTTAACGCCATCGTAAGAAACAATTACTTCATGAGGGATTGTTCTTCCGTTTTCGTCCATCTCGAATGTGACCATATTTTTGCGAGCAAGTTCTCCACCTTTTTTAATGGAATCTGCTAATTCGTTAGCTTTAGCGAAACCAAAACCAACGCGCCCCTTGCCATCACCAACAAGGATCATTGCGGAGAAGCTAAACTTTCGTCCACCTGTGATCACTTTTGCGCAACGATTGACGTGTAGAACCTTTTCAACAAGTTCTTCTTTGTGTTCGCCTTCGTCTCTTCTTCTAGAATCCGGTTGTCTGCTCATACTTTTTTATCCTAATTAGAATTGGAGACCTGTTTCTCTGGCGCCATTCGCAACAGCAGCAAGAACCCCGTGGTATTTAGAAGAACCGCGGTCGAAAATTACATGGCTAACACCTTTCTCTTTACAAATCTTGCCAATATGCTTACCAATTTCGGTGGCAGATGCAATGTTTTTTTTGTTGAATTCAGTGTTGCGAAATTCCTTAGCTACTGTAGAAGTGCTTGCAATTGTCATCCCATTTGTATCATCAATAAGCTGTACACGGATATGTGCATTGCTTTTAACGACGCAAAAACGAGGTCTTTCTAGAGTGCCTTTCGTCAGATGAGACCGAACGCGCAAAGCTCGCTTTATTTTGCGAATGTTTGCTTTTTTAATTTCATTTTGCATGATACTTGTCCTATGACATCTCTTTATTTATGAGAATTATTTCTTAGCCGCAGCTTTACCAGCTTTACGACGGATATACTCTAGCCCACTAACAACGTCACCGTAGAGGATCCCTTTACCCTTATAAGGCTCAGGTGGACGTGTTGCACGAATTGCCGCTGCAAACTGCCCTACAGCCTGACGATCTGCTCCGGTGATTGCAATTATATTAGTACCTTCAACCTTTGCAGTTAAGCCCGAAGGAATTGGGAAAATCACTGGATGTGAATAACCAACCTGAAGGGTAAGACTCTTGCCTGTAAGAGCTACTTTGTATCCAACTCCAACCAATGTGAGTTTCTTTTCAAAGCCTTTAGTCAAACCTTCAATCATGTTAGCGATAAGCGCGCGGTAGAGACCGTGGAACTTACCGTTTAGCTTTTCTGATTCTTCAGAGCTATCAACGAGTTCAACGTGCAATTCTTTCACACCCTGGTTATCCTTAGTCTCAAACTTAATAAGCTTGCTGATGATCTCTTGGGTTAACTTTCCAGAGCCATTTGACACAGTGACAGTACTGGCAGTAGGGTCAACTACGCTATCAGCAATTTTAACTTCAACGCCCTTTGGAAGGGAGATGGGTGTTTTACCTTTACGGGACATTTCTCAACGACTCCTTAACCAGTTACCAAACGAGACACAACAATTCGCCACCGACGTTGCTTTCTCTAGCTTTTTTTCCAGTGATTACACCTGCAGAAGTAGAGACAATAGAAATACCCAAACCTTTTAGAATAGATGGAATCTCTTTGCTACCAGCATATTTACGAAGCCCAGGTGTAGAAGTTCTTTTAACTCCGTTAATGATCGGACGACTCTTATCATCGTACTTAAGAAAAAGACGCATTATTTCTTGGCTGTTTTCTTCTTTAGAAAGAAAATGAGCAATGAATCCTTCTTCTTTAAGAATCTCTACTATGCGATGCACCATTTTGCTGCCTTTAACATCTACGTGATGTTTTTTTGCAGTGCTAGCATTGCGGATTCGAGTTAAAAGATCGGCTATTGGGTCTGATTGCATATGCCTCTATACCTTAAAATTGAGTATTGGCTGGGCGAGAATAATTACCTCACGCGCCCAGATTTATATTCTTTTTATTATTGTGCAGCAAATGGGAGGCCGAGCAATTTAAGCAGTTTTCTGCCGTCTTCATCGGTTTCCGCAGAGGTCACAAAATTAATATTCATCCCTTGAGAACGCTTGATATCATCAGGGTTAATTTCCGGAAAAATTACCTGTTCAGTAAGACCACATGAGTAGTTCCCGCTTCCATCAAATCCCTTAGGATTAAAACCACGAAAGTCACGAACGCGCGGGCAAACAATATTAACGAAACGATCAAAAAAGTCAAACATACGTTTACCACGAAGCGTTACTTTAAGACCGATATCTTGATCAAGACGGAGCTTAAAGTTAGCAATCGCTTTACGAGACTTTGTGATGATAGGTTTTTGACCCGAGATTAGAGCTAATTCTCTGAAGCAATCGGTTACAGAAGTTTTATCTTTTGTAGCCTCGGCAAGACCCATGCTAATCACTACTTTTTTAAGAGTAGGAACCTGCATAGGGTTCTTGAAGTCCTTCAGTAACTCTGGATAGACTTGTTCCGCATACTTCACTTGAAGTCTAGAACGTTCGTTTAGATGCTTATGCTCATGCTTCTTTTTTTCTGTCTTTTTCACTGTGGTCATCTTAAATCTACCTAGTTGACTTTGCTGATCGGACGAACTGCTGAGTCTGGCCGTCTTTAGTTGTATAATAGAGCTCTCTTACGCCTTCGCTGCTTTTCTTAACTTTAAGCTTAACGGGTAACCCTTCAGCAGTGCAAATCTTAAGATTAGAAACGTTGATAGCTGCTTCTATATCGATGATTTGTCCAGGTTGAGATTGGGTACGTTTGACGTGTTTTTTGCACACATTCAATCCTGCAACCTTCACTTTATCAAGGCCATGACGTGAAATAACAAGGCCAGTCTTTCCTTTGTCATCGCCTGCAATAGCAATTACTGTATCGCCTTCGCAGATGTGACTATGTTTTTTTTGTCTCTTCATAACTTTAACGTCTTTCATTAGATCACCTCGGGAGCAAGCGAACAGATTTTAGTGTGACCTTTATCCCTAAGCTCTCTAGCTACAGGTCCAAAGACTCGCGTGCCTCTTGGCTCAGCATCGTCTTTGCTTTTGCATAGAACGCAAGAATTGGTATCGAACTTAATCCACGACCCGTCAGCTCTCTTGATATAACGCTTTGAGCGAACAATCACGGCGTAAACAACTTCACCCTTCTTAATAGCTCCGTTTGGTTCAACATCGCGTACTGAACAAACAATAACATCGCCTACATAAGCATATCGTCTTTTGGATCCGCCAAGAACTTTAAAGCACTTAACTCTTTTGGCGCCAGAATTATCGGCAACCGACAATTGAGATTCTTGTTGAATCATTTTACGTCTCCACCTTCAATCGCACTTACAGGTGCTGCATGATTCCCTTTCTTTACGATACTATATACTCTCCAGCGCTTTAGCTTAGAAAGAGGACGAGTCTCTTGAATCACGACTGTATCACCAGGCTGTGCTTCATTGTGCTCATCATGTGCATAGTATTTTTCTCTACGAGAAATAACCTTACCGTACTTAGCGTGACGGTGTTTTTTTTCTACGTGAACAACGACAGTCTTAACCATCTTGTTCGAAACAACAACGCCTGTTTTTTCTTTACGCTGCCCCTGTCCGGCCTCTACCATTGTATGCTCTGCGGCAAGTGTGCTCATGCGTTCATTCCTATTTGTTTTTCGCTCAAGACGGTGAGAACACGTGCAATGTTTTTCTTAACTACGCGTGTAAGATGAGGAGTTTTATTTGTTTTAGATAGCTGCATTTCGTTCCTAAGGGAGAACAACTCCTTGCAAAGGTCAGAATGTCGCACACTTAGCTCATGCATTGTCTGATCTCGAAGATCTTTAGCCTTATTCATTTTTTCAGTACTCATGACTTCCCCTTACACAGTTTCTACACGTTCAACAAATCGCGTACGCAGGGCTAACTTTGCTGCCGCACGTCTAAGAGCGCCTTGAGCGACTTCTTTAGGAACGTTGCCGACTTCAAAAAGAATTCTGCCTGGGCGAACAACAGCCACCCAATGATCTACGGCGCCTTTACCTTTACCCATACGAGTTTCAGCGGGCTTTTTAGAAACAGGCTTGTCTGGGAATACGCGAATCCAAACCTGCCCCTGCCTCTTGAAGTAACGGTTGATAACGATACGGCAAGCTTCAATTTGCTTTTCACTCAATCGACCACGATCTAGAACTTGCATTCCGAAATCGCCGAAAGTAACGAAGTTACCACCTTTGCTAAGACCTGCGTGTTGGCCTTTCTGTTGCTTACGAAATTTTGTCTTTTTTGGCTGTACCATGGTGCATTACCCTCCTGCCGCTACTTTTGCTGCTGGAGACTTCGCAATGACATCTTCGCCGCGATAGATCCAGACTTTAACGCCGATGACACCGTAGGTTGTTTGAGCACGAGCTCTAGCATAGTCAATGTCAGCGCGGAGTGTATGAAGAGGAATTGATCCTTCTTTATACTGCTCTGTACGAGCAATTTCAGCACCGCCTAAACGGCCACCGACTTGAACTTTAATTCCCAACGCACCAGCAGCCATTGTAGTCTGCAGTGCACGCTTCATAGCGCGTCTAAAAGCAACTCGGTTTTCGAGCTGTTTTCCAATGTTGTCTGCAACGAGTTGCGCATCGAGGTCAGGACGCTTAATTTCGGCAACCTCTATGTAGCAGTCTCTTCCAGTGAACGCATTCAAATCTGCCTTTAGTGTTTCGATATCAGCACCTTTACGGCCAATAACTAATCCAGGACGTGCAGTATGAATTGTCGTTTCAACTTTCTCACCCATTCTTTTAATGGTAAAGCGAGCAACGCCAGGGAATTTCTTCCCTTTCAGGAATTCTCGGATGCGAAAATCTTCAATCAATAAATTTCCGAAGTCTTTTTTATTAGCAAACCAGGTTGACCGCCATTTCTTATTGCGGACAAGACGGAAACCGATTGGGATTACTTTTTGTCCCATACTATACTCCTCCTACTACGGGCGGGATCCCTACAATCACTGTAAAATGGCTTGTACGCTTAAGAATCGGATGACGTCCACCCTTGTTCTTGGGCTTAGATCTTTTAAGATGAGAGCCACCATCTACACGTACTTCGATGACTCTTAGATCGTCTCTATTGAGGCCGTCTTGTTCAGCATTGGCAACTGCACTTTCAAGAGTCTTCTTGAGAATTCTGCCTGCTTTTAGTTGTGAGAAAGCCAACTGGTGCATGGCTTCAGTGACAGGACAGTTCCGAATAAGACCTGCCGCTAGGCGAGCCTTTCTTGGAGGAACCCTGATGCCCTTAGTAATTGCACGAGCCACTTGATTTTTCTTTCTCTGATTAACCCTAGCTTTCATAGTAGGTTGCTGAGCTTGTTTCATAAAGGAAATCCTTACTTCTTACTAGTTGTGTGTCCCTTAAATGTTCGCGTAGGAGCGAATTCACCTAACTTATGGCCGACCATTGATTCAGTGACAAATACTGGAATATGCTTGCGTCCATTATGGACAGCAAACGTATGCCCAACCATATCTGGAATAAGTGTTGAAGCACGTGACCAAGTTTTGATCAAAACCTTCTCGTGACGGCTGTTTTGCGCATTTACTTTAGAGAGAAGATGGTGGGCCACATAGGGACCTTTTTTTGCTGATCTTGTCATTTTTTAGCCGCCTATTTCCTGCGATCTTTAACAATAAACTTCTTCGACTTACTCTTAGTACGAGTACGGAAGCCTTTACTTTGTACTGCCCACGGGGACATAGCCTGGTGGCCTCTGTGACGCCCTTCACCACCACCAAGTGGGTGATCGACAGGGTTCATGGCAGTTCCTCTAACAGTAGGACGAATCCCCATCCAGCGTTTACGACCGGCTTTTCCTTCTACGCGGAGGGTGTGTTCACCGTTTGATACTTCGCCGAAAGTCGCTCTGCAATCATCATTGATCATGCGAACTTCGCCAGAAGGCATCTTTATTGTTGCAAATCCACCGCTACAAGCCATTAACTGAGCAGAAAGACCGGCGGAGCGAACAAGCTGAGCGCCTCTGCCAGGGATCATTTCGATGTTGTGCACAGTCGATCCTAAAGGCATATCTTTAAGAGCCATTGCATTGCCAGAAACTTGAACGGGAGCAGTCGGACCTGACAGGAGCACTTGACCCTCTTTCATGCCCTTTGTAGCGATAATGTAACGCTTTTCGCCGTCTGCATAATTGAGAAGAGCGATGTAAGGTGTGCGGTTAGGATCGTATTCGATAGAAGCAACTGTAGCGGGGATGCCGTCTTTAGTGCGCTTGAAGTCGATGATTCTATAATGCTTTTTAGCTCCGCCACCACGGTGACGGCAAGTAATGCGACCAAGGTTATTACGTCCACCTGTTCGCTTCTTTGGAACAAGAAGCGCCTTCGTCGGCTTTACTCTAGGATTACCCCCATTACGCCCTTCAGTCCTGGAAAGTTCCTTACAATCCGGCAAGACAAGAAATCGAAGTGAAGAAGTAATTGGGCGAAAAGTTTTAGTACCCATGTGATCTACCAGCCCTTTTTAAACTCTAAATTTTTAAATATTGTCCAATGAATCGCCTGGCTCCAGAGTCACGATCGCCTTTTTAAAGGAAGCTGATGCTCCTTGACGGCCTTTTCCTCTGCGCTTAGGCTTTTCTTTTGTATTAATCGTATTTACACTGACAACCTTAATTTTGTTGTTATCATTGCTGTAAATATCTCTAACGGCGTTAGCAATCTGAGGCTTAGTAGCCTCTCTATCGACAATAAACACATACTTTGGCTTGTTGCACTTAAGCTGTTGAGCACTGCGATTTTTGCGCTCTTCTGTAAGCTCCAAAAGCATCTGTGTCTTTTCTGTCACATAGCGAGACTTAATAACGGAATATGGGTCTTGTCGAGACATTGTCTTTTACCTACGCGTTGAACCAAGCATTTAACTCTTGAAGAGCAGCTTCAGTGATAATGAGCTGCTGAGCAAGGACTAGCTCGTAACCACTAACTTTAGCGGCGAGCATAAACTGTGTTTTTGGGATATTGCGAACGCTCTTTGAAAAAACAGCTGCTCCGGACCTGGCAGATTCGCCCTCTCCGAGGAAAAGCACTCTTTTTGCAAGAAGGTCTTTATTACCCAACATTTGTATTTGATCAGCATCCCTAACAAGAACTTTCTTAAGGAAGCTAACCACTGTCTTTGTCTTAGGAAGATCCATAGTAGCATCTTCTAGTACGAGGACCTGATTATTACGAATTTTTTCCCCAAGAATCGCACACATAGCAGCGCGACGTTCTTTTCTGTTGACCCGCACATGCTGATCAACCTTAGTTCTTGGTGTATGAACACGGCCCCCACCTTTATATTGAGGTGAAGCGAGAGACCCTTGACGGGCATTTCCTGTTTTCTTCTGAGGATGAGGCTTTTTCGTAGAATGATTAACTTCTGATCTCGTCTTCGTGTTAGCATTCCACTGTCTAGCGTTAGCACGAATTGCGACGATATAGTCCTTAATCATCTGCGTGTTAGCCGTTGCGTTAACGAGATCATCGACAACAGCAACTTCTCCAACTTCATTACCAGACAAATTATATTTTTTCAGCGCAGCCACAGCTCAACTCCTGATACTTACTTCTTTTTAGCATTAGTGACATAAACCAAGGCGTTCTTAGCACCAGGTACAGCGCCCTCGACTAGCAAGAGGCTATTGTCAACATCTACAGCCACAACTCTAAGGTTCTGTACTGTCATTCTATCATTACCCATACGGCTCGCTCTAGGTCCACCGGGGAAGCAACGACCTGGAGTCGTACGCATACCTGTTGAACCCGCATGTCTATGTACTGGACCAGCACCATGCGTTGCATTCATCCCGGAAAACTTATGCAGCTTCATTACACCCTGGAAACCTTTACCTTTAGAAATCCCGGTTACATCAACATAGGCGCTTTTGGCAGGCTTAGAGGCTGCAGCCGCATCAACAAGCTTCTGGACAGCTTCAACAGTGATCGTTTGACCTGCTTCGTAAGTAGGCATCTTCTTTTCAGCTTCAGCAACTTGCTTTAAATCGATACTAAGGTGACGAGCGGCTTCTAGGCGCAACTCTCTAAGGTAACGGTAAGGAGCTGTTCCTGCTTTTACACAATGACCAGTGCGAGGCTTGCCAAGTATCTTTTCGGCGCGCTTTAACTCCATTTCTTCAAAACCGAGCTGAATGGCATTGTAGCCATCGCGTCCGGAGCGAGTCTTAACCTGAATCACCACGTTAGGTGTTACAGTAATAACGGTGCAAACGACAACGTCGCCTTTGGCGTTAAAGTACTGGGTCATACCACGCTTTTTACCCATTAATTTCAGAGTCATCAATCTCATCCTTTATCAGTTGATTGTATGAGGGAAAGACATAAGCTTTTTGATTAGCCAAGAGACTGTCAAGAAACGAAAAGTGAAAGTTTAGCAAACACCTTTAATTTCACACAATATAAAAAGCGAAAACTGCTCTGGAAGAGCTTTGAAAGAGACCACGTTAGTCAAAGGCCAGCAAGATTGCCCTCCCCCGCGAAACGTCTTTTGCCATCTACGAACAACTATCGCTAAGTTAGGCTGGACATAGTAGCACGAGCAGGTATCTTCGAGCTATTTTTTTCGGATAACAAGAAAAAGAGAGATGGAAAGATTTACGTAAGCCGTTGAATATAATTGTTTTGTGATTAATAATTGCAATGAATTGCACTGCTCTAAAAAGGCTCCCTCCCCATTTAATGCCCTAATTACGAACCAAGCTCCATGACAAACGCCAAAAAAACAGGATAACCAAGATAGAAGGCAGTCAAACCCAGATTGAGCAATTCGCGTTGAGACTATGCTGTCAACAGGTTGGAACAGGTTCAAGATCTAGGCGATAGATTTTTTCATCGCCCGACTATTCTTTTTTTTAACTTAATTTTTGCACTTCATTTTTGAAAAGACGGCTGTTTACGATCGTTCAACCCCGGGACTTTGGCCCTTGTCATTACCCATATTTTGGGATAGCCGATTTGCCCTAAACAAGCGGTTGCCCTCTCCAGAAGGCAGTCATGTTTTTGAGCAAATCGGCTATCCCAAAATGTGGGTAATGACAAAGTCCAGATGTCCCTCTGGGACATCTATTTTAAATATACGCCTCTTAGCTGAAAACGGGAATTTGGACGGCCCACGTTATCCACTGGAGATGGCACCGCTTAATGGGGAGGCTCTGCTTGGTGGGGAGCGGAGGCGAGGGATTTGGACAGTTTCTTGATCTTTGAGCTTCCGCCTTTTGGCAAAGAATGCGGGGTTAGCTTCAGGGTTAAGCTGAATCAGCGGAAGAAGGTCGGCAACCACACTCCCCTTAACCAGACGGCAGGTAGAAGGCCCAGAAACAGCCCCTTTAATGTGAACAGTCACCCACTCAACTTCAGGAACGCTCACATGCTGCGACTTGCTGAGCTTAGAACGCCCCTTCAGCTTCGAAAGATCCGCCACGGAGCTCGGGACAGCCTTTTCAAGGAGATCTGCCAAAGAGCTCCCTTTAGGCATCTCATAGGCGCCAGGATGCTCGACAGCCCCTGCGATCGAAACCGGAATCAGCTGTGTTATCGTGAGCGTCTGGGGAGCTTCTGCAGTCTCGGGAAGATCCCGCTGGCTAAGCAGCGAAATAAGTGTCAAGGCCGAAAGAAACCCCACAATGCAAGCAATTACAAGCCAATCCGAAAGAGGAAGTTTTGGAGCAGGAGAATCAGCCATGCGGGTTATATACTCCTCGTAGCTGAAAATGGGAACTTGGACGGCGCTAAAGCCCCGTTTTCAACTAAGAGGAGTATATATAAAAAAGGTTCATAAAAAAAGCCACCAGGAAGATTTCCCCGGTGGCTTTTAAGTTATACTAACGAATCACTTTAAACAGCGTTTAGCTTACACTGCTTCAAGTGGAGCGTAAGGCATTTCTGCAAGGTGTTTTACATGAACATCGTCCTCTTTAACCATTGCAAACGCTGCTTTAAGAGCATCGCTACGGCTTTGCTTAGCAGAGTCGCCGATGTGCGCAGAGTAGACTGCAGATCCGCCGGCAGCCACTTTCAAGCTAGCCTGAGCCACTTTCACAGCCACATAACCTTGAACTACATGAGTAGAGGCTAAAGTTCCGAGGATTATAGCAGCGAGGCTTGCAGTACAACCAGCGCACTGCCATTTAGCTTGGCTAATTGCAGCAGTAGCACTCGCTACACGCTCTTTAGCATCCACATCAAGCCTAGTAGTTGCCACGATGTAGTCTGCAACAACAGAAGTCATCTGAGCTTGAGAATCAGTATCTTTAATCCAATTCCTGAGCATCATAGCCTCAAGAGCTGAATGATCTCTGTGAAGTCTATCTAGACGCTCAACAAGCACTTTCTTCGAAGCCGCAAGATTATCGTCAGCTGCCAAGGACTTAAGCTCTTTAAGCTTTTCAGACTCTTTCCTAGCTGGATATTCTGGCGCAGGAAGCTGATCAGCCTTATGAGCTTCAGTATAAGCCGCCGAAGCTTTAGTATACGCGGCTTCCTCTAGAGCAGTGAGCTCAGTAATCCAATCGGCGATAACAGGCTTTAGCGACTCCACTTTCGCATCCTCTGCATTGATAAGCTTAATATCAGCTTCCATCTTCTCTTTGAAGATCTTAGCTGTTCCGTCATCTTTAAGCGTTGCAATTCTGTCAACCAAAGACTGAGCTGTCTCAGCGCGCTGTTTGATATCTGAAACGTTCCTCTCAGCTGCCGCCTTCTTCAGAGTCGCAACCGTCCAGCTGCTGTAGAAGATTTTGATTAGCGCGCCCAAGCTAACGATAGCCGACACGATTCCCACTTGTCCAATTACAGTAGCGATCTTGCCGAGGTTTTTCTTTGTAGCATCAGCAACGAACACAGTAACAGCACCAGCCGCTCCGACGAACGTCCCGCCAGTAACCAAGAAACTAAGCACTAGGCCTGTATCCCAAGCGCCTTCTTTTTCTGTAAAGTACCCTTTTAGCGGGATTTTGGACTTAGTAGAAAGGGCAGCTACATTCTCTTTTCCTTGTTTGTGCAAAGCAACAAGACTGTCATTACCAGCGATAGATTCAACTAGGTCAACCGCTTCATACGTGATGTTATCGCGGAAGCTGTTTGCTGCAGCAGAAACACCCTTTAGCAAATCAACGAAAGAATAGCCACCTAGACCCGCTGCCCCGGCCGCCATAGTAACGAGGTCAGAAACCCCTTCAATGAACTTACCGCTGTTTTTAATTGCAGAAAGACTAGCAAGCATCTCTTTTTGGAAAAGAGGCGCACGATTAACAGCCTGCTTGTCTAGGAAAAACGGTCCCTGAGCTGGGAAATAATGAGCTTGTACTAGTCCGGTCATAAAGGTCTCCTTAAACTGATTTTATATTTTAAACGTTTAAAATTTACTTCTTTTTAAAGGAGCTTGCTAAGGACCTTATCTCACGGCTTCCTAAAGGCGCTGCTCTCTTTACTTAATAGAATAATGTTAGCATTTTGTAAATTTTAAGTAAAGCGGTAGTTTTTTTTGATAAACAGGGCGTGTCACATTAGAATTCAGCGATTTTTAAATCGCCTTTTCAACTTCGAAGTCCGATTCAACATGCCTTGATGCGCGAAGCCTTATCTTTGGTTGAGGCTGGCATTGCCACGCCTGATGATATTGACGATGCAGTTCGATATAGCTTTGGTTTTAGATATGCAGCCGTTGGCCCAATGACACAAAAAGAAATTTCTGGATGGGATGGAATGGCAAATGCAGCTAAAGAAATTTATCCATCCCTATCCAACATCACAACCCTTCCCTCAAAACTCAATGCGCTAATGGAAAACGGTAAAACGGGGATGAAGGCCGGAGAAGGATTTAGAAAATGGACGCCTGATGAAATTCAAAAAACTACAGAAAGCTATTCTAAAAGACTAAAAGCAGCCTTTGATGTACTCAACATGCAATAGGTGAGTACGACTTTGCTAAAAATTGCTGAAGTCGATATGGGTCTGGGACTACTCCAATGCCATGCTGGCCAAGCTGGTGATGGAACAAGGATCCATTCTGGCCACGCAATGTACGTTCACACACATCAAATTCTAAATATTGATTTGCCAGCCTCACCTTACTCAAGCCGAATCATGATTAAGTCAATCGACCACAATCCTCCAGCCTGAGACAATATTAAATTGTGAGGATTTGGCCTGCCCAGCACGATTCGAACGTGCGACCTACGCCTTGGAATCGCTGACAAAAATAAGTACTCAAATTAATATCTCATAGCTGCTCAAATTACCTAATCTGTAGATATGGCTCATTAGATATGGAAATTATCCCACCGTATGGGCTACTAAATGTTAAAGCAATCATACAAATTGGAATAAGGACTGTAGCTGTTGCGATCGACATCGCCACTATCAAAGCTTTTGGTTTTGCTACATGAACAAATGCAACTGCGATTTGAACAAGTATTGCTAATAATAAAATTGCAGTCATCCGCAATGGGTGAACGTCAAATGATACATAGGCCAAACGGATACCACGTGCGTTATCAACAGTCTGAAAGGCATGTATTAGTATCTTTGATTCCGCATTATTATTGAGTTGATTAGCGGCCTTAAAAAAATCAGAGCGCATAGCTATAAATTTTTCTATCGTCTTTGGGGAATCATTGCTGGCTGATGATAGTGTTTGCCATTCTTCATCAAGAATAGATTTTGCGTATGTTCGAGTCGTATTGGCAAGATTACTGTTTTTTAGCTCCGGAAGTGTACTAGCAAGACTAATGATCTCACTGAGTCCCTGACTTTCAGCCTTTATTGCTTTTTCAGCCATGTTATAGTTTTCCCAAATTGAAGTAGCCATCAAGGCAGCAGATAATGAAAACAACACTGCTGGCAAGCCAAAAAAGGGAACTGCAACCCCTTTATATTGCAGCATCAATGGCCGGGTTTTTTGGGAGAGAAAAATTCGAGTAATGATCACCGCAATAATAGTAAATACAAAAATAATGAGTAGAATCATTGCAACTTCATTATTAGTACTTATAAATGGCATTTAAGCTCCACCTTGTTATGTTTGGTTAGTTTACTATAGCCTCTGAACAGCAGTCAATTTAGGTTCACGTTTAAAGAGAGTTTTCTCTAGTAAATCATTGCGGCGACATGGGTTGATTCTAAATGAGTTGGGTACTTGGATTTGGAGTACTGAAGGCTTGTATGCAAATATCAATTTACAAGCCGTACAAAGTTGTCGGTTTACCCGACAAAACTACTGACCACCCACTTGCCCATTGTTGGCCAGGATCCGCTACGCTAGACCAAGGTCGGTCTCTACGCCAGCCAAGCCGGATCATGATTGGGTCAATAGACCACAGTCAACCAGCCTACTTTTATATTAAGCGATATGATATCTGGCCTGCCCAGCACGATTCGAACCTGCGACCTACGCCTTAAAAGCTGTAAAAATGAGCTAAAACAACTTGTTAAACAATAACATTGAGGTGTTGGTTAGAATTCCAAGGATCCGGGGTGGCATTGGCAGGCGATCCAATTAGATCAACCGCCCCCGCATTTTAGCTGTTACCCACTCACTCACTCAAGTAAAGACTTCGATTTAAACTCGTTAATGACCTCTATGGGTGTACGCTATTGTAACACTTTTCTAGATCGGTTGTTAAGTAAATGGTAACAGTTCACAAAGCAGTTCCCGCTAGACTTCTTCTTACCCAGGGCTACATCTCGTCCACCCCATTGCGGGGTGTTCTTTTAAATCTATACTCCTCGTAGTTGAAAACGGGAATTTGGGCTAGCGCCCGCTTAAAGAACGAGCGTTAGCGAAGCTCTTTGGAGTACTGGGACAAGTCCAACGCTTTGTTAGGACTCGACCTGTCGAGTCCACTGAACCTTAGCAAGCGAACGTGTGTGTCTGGCCCTCGACATGTCGAGGGGCCATGAAAGCTAGGACATGTCCCGGCACTCCAAAGAGTTCGCCTCGCTCACTCCTTAAACCCCACTGAGTTAAACGTTATCTGCCAGCTCTATTTTTTAAAGTAAGAGTCCCAGCGCTCTATTTATATACTCCTCGTAGCTGAAAATGGAGCTTTCGCGCTAGTCCAAATTCCCGTTTTCAGCTAAGCGGAGTATAGCCCAGTCTGCACGCAGGGCGGGTAGCGAGACGTAAGGGCTGGGTATGAGGATGCAAAAAAAACATCCGAAGCATAGCGATATCACAGTTGGAATGAGAGCGCGAAAGGGGGAAGACCTCTGCAAAACTCGAGAGCGGATAGAGGCCTTTTCCCTTCAAGCTGCACTTCTAGAAGCTCTAAAGCCCCCTCTGAACAGGCTACGACAAGAGAATGACTAACCTCTAAAAGCGCGCCTGCAGAAAGACCTCCCTTCTCAAGAACTAGACGCGTTTTAAGGATTTTGAGGCGCTTTTCTTGACCGCGCAGCATCACACGGCACCAAGCCCCAGGACGAGGCGTTGCCCCTCTCACGAGATTATGAAGCTGCCGAGCTGGCCGGCTCCAATGCAGCTCACACTCCTCCCCTTCAATCTTTGGAGCAAATGTCGCGAGCGTCTCGTTTTGAGGTGTGCGATTTACAATCCCCTTCGCTAAATCACGAATAACGCCATGCAAAGCTCCGCACCCTGCCTTGCAAAGCAGAGCCTCTAACTCACCGGCTGTAGTCTCTTCGTTAATAGGAACCGTATCTGTCATAATGACATCTCCAGCATCCATCTTCTTTACAAGATACATAATCGAAACACCCGACTCAGACTCTCCATTAATCAAGCAGCGCTGAATAGGCGCAGCTCCGCGATATTTTGGAAGGAGACTTGCATGGACGTTAATACACCCTTTTGCAGGGATGTCCAAAATGGCTTGGCTGAGGATTTCCCCGTAGGCAACAACAACAAAAAGATCGGCATTAAAAGATTTAAGCGCCGCCTCAAATTCAGTTGTCGAGGCTCTTTCTGGCTGCAAGATCGGAATTGTCGAGACTGTTTGAGCAAGGCTCTTTACCTCGGAAGGTGAAGGGGTGCCCGAGCGCCCCTTCGCGCTGTCAGGACGTGTGACAACAGCAACAATATTCACTCCCCTGCTGAGAAGATAAGCTAAAGTATTGGCAGCAAACTGTGGTGTGCCGAAGAAAACGATTCTCATTTAGAACCTTGCTTCGCGTCTGTGGCGGCTTTGTTATTCGAGCTGGTCGTCGTCGCTAGCGCCGGAGTGTGTAACTCCCTGAAGGCCGATGATGCCTCTTTGCGAGGTGCTGCAAAACTCGATCCAATGGTCAAGCTCGGGGGTTTGACGGAGCTCTTTTTGGATCCGCTTTAAAGCTTCTTCAAGACGCAAGTTCGAGCGGTAAACAATGCGGAAAGCCTGACTTAAAATAGCACGCGTCTCGCGAGAAAAACCATGTCTTTTTAGACCAACCCTGTTGAGTCCCCCGCACTTATAAGGGATCCCAGCACCGATTGTATACGGAAGGACGTCATGCGTGATACGGCTAAGACCGCCAACCATTGCGTAGCAACCCACACGAGAAAACTGATGCACAGGTGTAAACCCGCCGATAATGGCATAGTCTCCGATAGTTACATGCCCTGCAAGCGTTGCGTTATTGCTCATGATGACATGGTTGCCAACCGTACAGTTATGAGCAACGTGACAGTACGCCATGATGAGGCAGTCATCGCCAATGCTAACTGTATTTTCTGGCTGAGTGGATGAATTAATCGTTGTAAACTCACGGATCTCACATCTTTTGCCAATCACCACATATGTTCTTTCACCGCGGAATTTAAGGTCTTGCGTCTTGGTTCCAATACTTGCAGAAGGCCAAATCGTCGTCCCTTCGCCAATTGTCGTATAGCCGTCGATATAGGCATGGGACTTGATCACGACACTGTCTTGAAGCGTTACATTTTCTTTGATGATCGCATATGGCTCAATGGTAACATTATCCCCAATATGGGCCCCAGTCTCGATAATGGCTGTTGGATGAATTTTATTAGACATGCGTAGAAAGTACCTTAAATCTGATTTTTATCCATAAAAGCAAAGCCTATTTCTGCTTCTACTGCAGTCTTTCCATTTACTGTCGCGGTAGCCTTTACTCTACCACCCTTGGTTTTGCTAAAGTGAAGCACCTGACCATGAAGATGAAGCGCATCTCCTGGACGAACAGGATAGCGGAATTTAGCGTTGTTGATGCTAAGGAGCACTGCGATTTTATCGACACAGCCACTCAGGTGAATCAGAACGCCGCCTGTCTGGGCGAGCGCTTCAAGAATCAGCACCCCAGGCATAATAGGAGCATCAGGAAAATGCCCTTGGAAGAAGTGCTCGTTCATTGAAATGTTTTTAAGACCCAAGATTGTTCCGGCGGCGACATCGATCTCGAGGATTCTGTCTACAAGCAAGAAGGGGTAGCGATGGGGAATAATGCGCATGATGTCTTTAATATTTAAGCCACCTTGGACATTCGCTTGGACGTTCGGAACACCAGGCTTTGTAGCGGCATTATTTTCAGGGGAGTGGCCTTTCATTAATGACTCTCCATAGGAATAGAGTTAAATAATACTTTTGCAAAGGCGACGTTCGTCGCGTGTCCTGAGCAAATAGCCAGAATGTGGGCTTTGAAAGAGAAGCCTACAAGAGAAAGATCCCCTATCATATCCAAAATCTTATGCCTGGCCATTTCGTCTGGGAATCTTAAACCCTCTTTGCTGTAGATGACCTCTTTGTCAATGACAACACTATTGTCTAAGCTACCACCTTTAATGAGGCCTCTCTCCATAAGGACCTTAACCTCTTCGTACAAAGAGAATGTGCGGCAAGGAGCAATCTCTGCTTTAAATCCTTCACTAGAAACCTTAAAGGAGTAGTACTGAGAGCGTATCGCTGCGACATCTGGATAGTAAAGGGTATAGCTAATGCGGTATTCATCAGAAGGGATCGCTACAACATGGACGTTTGCCCCGTCAGACCAATACAGTGGCTGAGTAATTTCAATGACGTTCTTGAGCGCGCCTTGTTCGACAATGCCGGCCTCTTCAATCATCTGGACAAAAGCATTGGAGCTTCCATCGCCACTTGGAGGCTCTGCACCGTTCATTTCGATTCGAAGATTGTCGATCTCGTAAGCGCGAACAGCGGCAAGAACATGTTCAATCGTGTGGATTCGTGCATCACCAATACCGATGAGTGTTTGGCGTATCGTCCCCAAAACATACTTCACATTTGCGGGGATAACCGGCTTGCCAGGAAGGTCTGTTCGTTGGAAGGAAACGCCGGCACCTTCAGCTGCAGGACAAAAGCGGAGAGTAACATGACCGCCTGTATGGATCCCGATGCCAGAAAAAGAAACCGTTTTGTTTAACGTTCGTTGTTTTCTTGTCGTTTTTTTGAAATTTGAATCGGTCACTCTTAATCCGCCCTCTTTGGAAAGGAAAGAAGGTATCTAAGTGACTGTTTTTCAGCAAGCCCATTCACTTTTTTTTACCAGCAGTTCCCGCCACCCTAACATCTTGTCCTTGTCATTACTCATATACTCCTCGCAGCTGAAAATGGGAACTTGGACGGCGCCAAAGCCCCGGGGCTGAACGATCGCAAGTCGCCTAAACAAGCGTTTGCCCTCTCCAGAAGGTAACGTGGGCCGTCTAAGGTCTGGGGTCTAACCTACCACCAAGCAAGTGCTTGTTGTAGGCTTGGGTCTGAAATCCCAGACCTTAGGCGGCCCACGTTACCTTCTAGAAATGGCAAGCGCTTGTTTAGGATAATTTTTCCCATTTTCAGCTACGAGGAATATATACTCCTCTTCAAACCGATCTTCTCATTTGGCGGCTCTGCTTGTATTGTTTCTTGGCCGTAGAGGGTTTGGAAGTTTCAGGCCGACTGCCTTCGTAAGGTTTTTTGAGTAAGCGGAACTGCTGCATGCTGGCATCCACCCATTGCTGGCCTACTTGATGATCTATCCAAAAAGCGTGGCAAAGCTTTGCAAGGTCAGCTTTAACCATAAGGCGCAAGAAAGGGAGGACCGTTCGAAGTCTTCCTGCGGTTGTCAACCTCTCTAAAACCATTCCCGTTTTGCGCATCCAGCAAGCGGGATGGTCAATATTAGAGGCGTACTCTTTCCAATCTTTGTACTCTTGATCTTCGAAAAACTCAACGTTGTCTTTAAGAAGGTCGTACCCCCCTTCTATCCAACGCTTAATCCACCGCATCCCGATATCAGTCCTTACCTGAAAAACAGCGAAAGTTTCCATCTCGTTAAGCTTAAGAGTATGCCCCACACGAAAAAGGGTCAGAGCCAAAACCAAGTTATTATTTGTCTCATCTTTAAGAAGCTCTGGAATGTGTTCAACGCGGGGGATGTGCATAGTTTTTCCTTCGAAAAAAAAGAATGAACCCCCATCATAGAAACTTTTGAATTTTTGACAACGTCATTGTTAGGTTTGTTTAGGAGTATCGCTTTTGGGGTTCTCATCTTTGGGCTTTTCTCCGCCTTGATCGGCCCAGTTGATCGCAGCGGCTATGTCTTCTGCATTCCCCGCCCCTTTCACACCATACATGGCCTTGGCAGCTTTAACAGCCCCCTCAGCGCCACCTTTCGAGCCCCAGACGACTCCAGAATAGCAAGGCCCCACTCTTGCAAGTAAACCTATTGTCGCAAAGACAGCCCCCGTCGTCTTCATCCCACCCGACTGCTCAAAGAAAAGCGAGTAATCGGGAAGAATGAACGTCTCTCCAACATAAAATCCTTGGTTCTTATACGCAGACTTTTGCATAAGAAACTTTTGCTTTTCAAGGAGCTTTTCCGGCATCGAGAACATCGTTCCAGGCTCGTCTTTATTGAACCCAAACCCCTTGACAACTGTAACAATTTGGTGATCCGGGAAATTTTCTCTTACCAACCGCGTATTCTTACCACTCGCATCATCAAAGACAAGAAAAAGGGTCTCATCCCGAACGTCTTCTGTGGTGTGTGTCAGGAACTCAATGCACTCCTTTTTCCTTTTCCAGAGGCGGTCTATGGGCATTTCCATGTCGAACTTAATCGCCTTCTTCAAACACTCCCCTTTAAAATAACGCAAGATCACGTCATCCGAACCTAAGAAAGTCCCCGCACAACCTATTTGAGAGAGCCCCACAACCCGATGAGAGAAGGGTAGTTTTAAATAAGCTTCTTGATAAGCAGCCTCCCCATCGCTGCAAAGAACAACCATATGCAAGGCCCTTATCAACCGAGGCGTCCCGGGAGTAAACGACTCAACTGGCCAAAGATTCTGAGGGTTTACTCTTGCAAGCTTCCCTCCAGTCCAATAACCAAACATTTTATTGCATACCATACTCACAAGGGCATTGGGGATATTTGCCGCAATACGGTCTGTCTGATGATTGATTTTGAGGATCAACACATCTTGCTCTTCCTGTGTTTTCACCCTGTCATCATACTCTTCAGCTTCTCCTGTAGGCCTTGTAAAGGGGTTTTCATCCATAAAAGGCTCTGAAATGCTCTCGAGCGTCACCTGGCCTCCAGCCTCTACCACAGGCAAAATAAGAGGAGGCGACTCTTGAACGAAATCCTGAGAAGAAAGCGACGATGCCAAAGGTTTTGCCGGCACCTCTTCTTTCCTAGGCAGTTCGGGAGCTACAGATTTAAAAGTTGCAAGGACATTAAGCTCTTTTGCCTGATGCGCTACAGTGCTCTGCACAATAAAATCGTCCATGGCGCGGAGCCGCTTGGCAAGGATCTGTGAAAGCTTAACAACCAACTTATAACGAATAGACAGATCGTCAGAATCTGTTAAAGCAACAGACCTAACTTTTAAAACAACGCAATTCGAAGCGGCGATACAGCTCGCTGAACGGGGGCTAGCATCAATAATTGCCATCTCCCCAAAAGAACTCCCCTCCTCTATGACGAAATTAGGGATCGCCTTGTCCTTAGAGAGAATCGCTTCGACCCGCCCCTTAAGCAAAATAAAGAAACAGTCCGCGGGAGCACCCCGCTGAATAATCGTCTCTCCCGCGTTAAAACGATGGTGCGAAATCTTTTGTACTAGAGCTTCCAGCTCTTCCGGAGCAAACTCGCTAAAAAAAGAGACATGCCCAATAATTGCTATCAACTTTTTTATTTTGTCCATCATACAGGTCCTCTCTAAAAAAACCTTTATTCCTGGTTATGGCAAGTGGAGGCGCTATTTTTCAAGCCAAATATGATACAAAATATGATAAAACAGCCTCCACCTCTAGTTCTACTAGTTTCTTTAATAGTAAAAGTGTAAACTATTTTTCCAGCCAATTATAATTAGGTTAAATAAATGCTCCTCCCATTTCGAGAACATCATCTTCTATCATGCCTCCAGCGCTATGAAGAAAAAAAGCTCCCACTTGATATTGTTCTGCGCGAATACTTCCGCATGAATAAATCGGTCGGATCTCACGACCGGCAGGCGATCGCTGAAGGAGTCTATGGAATGATGCGCTGGAGGGGCCTGCTCGACCACCTATCCTCAAAGCCGCCCAGCTGGGAAAAGAGATGGGCCCTCTTTCAAACTGTAAAGCCAGGAGACCACCTCGAAGATAGCGAGATCCCCCTTCACATCAGATGCAGCTGTCCCAAAGACTTTTTCACACTTCTCACCTCTCACTTTGGAGAAGAAAAAGCCTCTGAGCTGAGCCGGATCATCAACACGCCAGCACCAACAACCGTGCGGGTCAACACACTCAAAATAACACGAGAAGCCTTGCTCGAAAAATGGAAAAACTCCGCTTATAAAGTCTCTCCTTGCACATGCTCTTCTACCGGGATTATCTTTCAGAAAAAGGAAAACTTCCTTGGAATGGCCGAATTTAAAGAGGGATTATTTGAAGGGCAAGATGAAGGAAGCCAGCTTGTAGCAGAGCTCGTTAAAGCAGAGCCCGGACAGCAAGTGATGGACTTCTGCGCTGGATCTGGCGGCAAAACCCTCGCGATAGCTTCACGGCTCGGGCACAAAGGGCAGATCCACCTCCACGACATCCGCCCACACGCCCTTGATGAAGCACGCCTGCGCCTCAAGCGCGCCGGCGTACAAAACGCTCAAATTCATCTTAATACCTCCACCTACCTTCCCCGCTTAAAGAAAGCGATGCATTGGGTCCTTGCAGATGTCCCTTGCTCAGGAACAGGAACATTAAGAAGAAACCCAGACATGAAGTGGCGCTTTGATAGAGCGGCTCTTCAGCAGACGCTCCAGCAACAACGAGACATTTTTCAAGAAGCACTTGGCTTCATGCGCCCTGATGGGCGCATCGTCTACGCAACATGCAGCCTCTTGCCTGAAGAAAATGAAGCGCAAATCGAATACTTTATCCGCACCCACAAGCTAGAAGTTGAAGGTGAGTGCTTTAAGCGCCTTCCTACAAAAGGGGGTATGGATGGCTTCTTTGCTGCCGTGCTAAAACACCAAGCCAGTGCAGAGAGCGACACAAAAGCAGAGGCCAAAACAGACACGAGCGCAAGAAAAAGCTCAAGGAAGAGCGCAAAAAAGAGCACAAAGAAAAAGAAAGTCTGAGGTCTGGTTACACACTTCTGGTTAAACACTAAAGACAAACTGCCTGTCTAAGATGTGGCGGCTTTAATCTTTAGGCCCTCAACCCTTTGTCGCTTTGCGTTTAATGATTTTTTCTGTGTATAATGACTCATTTATTTTCGAAAAACAGCAGCTGTGGAGGTCCATGACTAAGAAATCCTTTCTCACAACATCTCTTCTAACTCTTTGTCTTTTACTAAACTCCGAAGCGCTAAGTGCCGCAGGGTCTGTAAAAAAGGGACTGCCTTCTCCATCCACTATCGTTGTAAATAATAGAGTCTTACTTAAGGCCAATGGCAAATCCCTTACAGTCATGGACGTCATGAAGAAAATGGACGTCATTTTCTACCGCGAATTTCCAAATCTAGAAAATTCAAAAGAAGCAAGATTTCAGTTTTACTCCTCTAACTGGAAAAACATCCTTCTTAGCATGATTGATAACGAACTTATCATGGCAGATGCAAAAGACAAGAAACTTACCGTAAGCGATGGGGATGTCCGTCAAGAGCTGGAAGAGCTCTTTGGCCCAAACGCTGTAGTGACAATTGACAGCCTTAACCTTACCTACCAAGAAGTTTGGGACATGGTCCTATCGGACATCATCGTCCGTCGTATGACAATCTACATGATCAATGCCAAGGCGATCACGACAGTCATCCCTCAACATATCCTTGCTGCGTACGAAAAGCTCATAAAAGAAAATCGGCACGATGAAAAGTGGGTTTATCAAGTCCTCTCCGTTCAAGCACCAGACCAGGTCAAAGCAGCTGAGGTTGCAAAGAGAGCTCACGCTACTGCAACGCTTAGAACCGAAGGCGCCAACGAGAAAGGTTTTAAAGGAATTCAAGAGGCCCTTGAAGCCAAAGAGCCACTAGACCCAACGATTGCCTTTAACATCTCTGAAGAGTACCACCGCTCTGAAAAAGAGATCTCCTCAGCTCACAGAGAGATCCTCATAACTTTAGAAGAAGGCGCCTACAGTCAACCAATCGCAGGAGCAAGCCGTACTCACAGTTCGACTGTTTACCGAATTTTTTACGTTAAAGAGCACGAATCCGGTGGCGAAATCCCCTTCCACGAAGTGGAAGACCAAATTAAAAGCGAGCTCTTAGACATTGCCGTCTCAAAAGAAAGTGATGAGTATCTCAAAAAACTCAGAAAGCACTACCGCGTTGATGAACAGACTCTTGCGGAAATGGTCCCTACAAACTTCCAACCCTTTAGTCTGAATTAATGAGCGTTGCTAAGCCCACAGAACTTATTGCTTTTCTTGAAGGGCTGGGCATCCGCCCCAAAAAGGGACTTTCCCAAAACTTTCTAATCGATGGCAACATCATCCGCAAGATTATTTCTACAGGAGATGTCCTCCCCAGAGATGTTGTTGTAGAAGTGGGCCCCGGACCTGGAGCTTTAACTCAAGCCCTTTTAGAAAGCGGCGCAACGGTTATTGCTATTGAAAAAGACAGGATCCTTGCCAAGGCGCTGGAAAGGCTTCAGACTCCCGATGGCCGCCTTCACGTCTATGAAGCAGACTTTTTGACCTTCCCCATCGAAAAGGTCTTAGAAGAGGTTCTACAACAAAAACAAGCCTCTAATGATCCTGCTAATACAGAACCTGCTAAAAAAGCAAAATTCATAGCCAACCTCCCCTACCACCTCACAACCCCTATTCTCGAGCGGGTTATCCCCCTTCACATGCTTATCTCTCGGGTAGTGATCATGGTGCAAAAAGAAGTAGCTCAACGAATGACAGCAGTCCCTGGTAGCCGCGTTTATGGCTCTCTAACTGTATTCTTGAGCTTTTTCGGAAAGCAATCTTACGCATTTTCGGTGAGCAGCCGCTGCTTTATGCCGCCACCAAAGGTCGATTCTGCCGTTGTTGCAATGGACCTTCAAGCTCCACCTCTTGCTGGAAAAGACTTAGATGCGTTCTTTAAGATGACTCGTGGGGCCTTTGGACAGAAAAGGAAGATGGTCCGCACATCACTCAGAGAGCTTTATTCAACAGCTCTTGTAGAAAAGGCATTAATAGAATGTGGCGTTAATCCTATGACACGCCCTGAAGAGCTCTCTTTAGAGAGCTTCCTCTTCCTCTTCGAAAAACTCAAAAAAGCAATCAGCGTCGGCGATGGCCTACTAAAGCGGTGTCAAGCCACCGCACTCCAAATTTTCGCCGCATCTCTGTTGTTTTTTTAGTGCTTATGTGCTGGGCCTGAGCTTTCGGCGACGGCTGAAAAAGAAATAAGCGACCAACGAGAGTACACCCACACACACTAAAGCACTAATTGCAAGGCGAACTACGCCAAATTCAGTGCAGAAGATTTTTATGCCCATCCAGAATGTAGGCCTAACTTCGTTAAAGGCTAACAAAGGAATGTGAATGATTTGAGTCCCCGTAGTATCCACGAGCTCAATTTCCCCAACTTCTTGATCTTTAGCCACAGGTAGTGCGAGCTCTTTCCAGTGTAACTTTGCAGAAAACTCAGGCATCTCTGCTGGGTAGTACTCCACAACAACATCACTCTTAAGATAGGTCTGTAAAGGCTCTCTACCCCCTTCAAAGCTCATGGTAAGTGTCTGGAGCCCTTCCTTTAACAAACGCTTTTGTTCCTTTACCTCAGCATACGCAGCTTCGAGCATCTTTTTTGTCTCTGCAAAAATCTCAGCTCTTTCTTTGCAGCCCATAACAACAGCGATAAGTGTGCGTGAATCCTGTTTGGCAGCAGCGACTAAGCAATGGCCCGACTCATTGATATAACCTGTTTTCACACCAATTGCTTTCTCATAGTACCCTTTGGACTTAGGGATGATCAACCGATTAGTCTGAATAATAACTGTGGAGGGCTTTTTATTAGTCTGAGGAAGTGTATACCTAACAGTAGAGACAATCTCGCGGAAGGTGGCATTTTTTAATGCCTCCCTTGTCATCCAGGCAAGATCGTAAGCGGTAGTTTTATGCTCTGGATGGTAAAGGCCGTGAGGATTGTGGTATGTCGTACTTGTGCAGCCGATCTCTTTTAAGTAGCCGTTAAGCCCTTGCATGAAATTTGGGATATTCCCACTGCACTGCTCTGCAAGAACGTTCGAAGCATCATCCCCAGAAATCAACATAGTCCCGTAAAGAAGGTCTCGAACAGACATCTCCTCCCCTCGCTTAAGGCCCATATGGCTAGAGCCTGGGATAAGATAATGGGCATTGGCGCCCTTGTACCCAGCCTTGATTTTGGCTGCCTTAGAAACAACTCCCATAGCCTCCTGGCTAACCGTAGCCACTTGGTCTAATGCACTTCCTTTTGTATGGAGAAAATATATCGCTGTAGCGATCTTTGTGGTACTTGCTGGATCACGCAGGTGCCTACTGTTTTTCTCAAATAGCACAACCCCTGTCTCTGCATTCATTAAAATTGCAGCCTCGGCATTGACATCCATTTGGATGGGCCCGCCAGACAGCTGCCATGTGAACATGAAAAAACAGCCCAAAAATGGCAGATAAAAATACGGCCGTCGCATCCCACGAATCTCCTATAGTCCTTGCCAGCTGAGAGCTGATCTTAAGGCAAGCACTGGAAAAGCTCAATAAATTTTGGTGTTAAGTTTTTTGTTGACAAATGCCGATAAACTACTCTATACTGAAGCATAGGGGTGGATGTCTTATACTCGAGGAGATCGTCATGAACAATCTAGCGCAATTCGAAGCCTCTTTCCATGAATATATGCAGGATCTCTCAAAATGGGTTCCTGATGGAATTGTTAACATCGACTTGGAAACCTTAAATTCTCTTAACCTTCTTTCTGCAACAGAGTTTACTGACGAAAAAGTCAATGACCTCACCTTTCAATTCCACGTCATTGAAGCAAATGACAAAGTCACCCTCTTTAACGACAAATTCGTTGTTTGGGTTGTTCCAAATAAAAGAGGAGAAACCTCCACAACTTTCACTCTTATTGCTATTAATAATGCAACTAAACCTAAATTAGAAATCGCGTTTTCAACATCAGGGGTTTATAATACTTCCCGTTTTGTTTTAAACATTCTCGAACACTTCCTCAAGGAAATCGATGAGAACGAAGATACCCTCTCAAAAATAGGCCAGCTAGAGAAGTAGCAGCACAATTAGGATACCTTCATCTGCATTGTTAGAATGTTCTTGACCCCTTCCCTGCGATAGGTGAGAATATTTACCCTATTTCGAATAAGCACCAAGCCAAGTCCACCAATTCCTCTTTTCTCAAGAGGAATTTTGCTAACTTCAGGAAGTGGATTTTTTGTTGGATCAAAAGGGATCCCCGAATCTGTAAGCGTTACGCTAAAAGAATCTGGAGAAAGAAAGTCGCAGGCCAGCTCAAAATAACGAGGATTTTCAGGGATGCCACCTTTTGAAGGGTAAGCATAACTAATAACGTTAACTATAGCCTCTTCTAGAGCAAGCTCAAGCTGATCAAGCTTCTTACGCGCCACCTTTTCACGAGCAAAATCCTTCACAAAAGTAAGAGCCTTAGACAACTGGTCAAGATGGGCAATAAAACGCATATCTTACCCTAATAGCAGCATGCTCTTTTAATTTGAACCTCTCTGAAAAGAGAAGGGCCTCTGCGCTCGACAGTTTAAAAAAACCGCGGAAGCTGAGTATATACTCCTCTTAGCTGAAGTCCAGAAAGCCTGAAAGGCCCTAATATTACCAACCATTAACGACGAGATTGGCGATTTTTTCTGCCAGTGCGTCATTAAGAGCATGTTTTGCAGCTTCTCTTGCCATGCCATAAGGCTCCATTTGGCCAAGAGAAAATGCTGTTGGGCTCTGGCTGGAACCATCTGGAATAAAACTAAAATCGGCCGCAGCAGAAACAGATGCAGGGCCAAGAAGAACTGTTCCTGAAGAGCTTTCGACCACAGTGACCCTAGCACTTGCATACATACGAGATTCATTTGCAACAAGAGTCTTAAGAAGAGCCCCCTTGATATCCCGTTCATACTGAAAGCCGATATTGTCATCACTCTGATTGTGGAGGAGTACGTGAACGACAAGCCGCCCACCCTCTTGAACTACAGGAGCTATGCCTGTAGCGCTAATGCGCTCGATTAGAGCTGCTGTTAAAGAGCCGTCTGTGTCCCCTTTAACATAAGGCACCGTAATTGTTGAGACACTGCGAGAAAGAGGACTCCGGCCGGCATGATATCCACATCCAGTTACCGCCAAAACTAGTACTAGAAAGCGACATTTAAGAAAAAAGGTCATTACTGGGTTTCGCCAATAAACGTCTTCACCGAACATTCCTCTTCAAGAACCTTTAAGCGGGCTCTGGCATGTCCGGCGGCTTGTGTTGTAGGGAACTGCTGTATTGTACTCGCGTAGTAAATAGCAGAGGCCTGAGGATGTTTTGTCCTCTCATAAAATGAACCTGTCTCAAAGAGACCGCCAGCAAAGGTCTCTTGCATGGCAGCGAGTTGAGTTTCAGCTTCTTGCAGCTTAGGATCTCCTGAAAAGTTCTCGCGGAAACGGCGCAAATTGATTTGAGCTAAGGCGAGCAAATCGGGGTTCTGAAATTCTGATCTGCTTTGCTCTTGATAAACATCACCAATTGCAAGGAATGCTTTAGGCGCAAGTTCATCTTTTGGAAACCGTCTGATGAGGCCTTGGAAAGCCTCTATGCTTTCGCGGTAATTTCTCATATCTCTTAAAAGACAGCCCTTAGCAAACAAAGACTTTGCTGCCAACTGATGACTCGGCAAAGAAGTTACAACCTCGTTGTAGATCCCAAGAGCATCTTCTGTAGCATCAATCCACTTCGGCAGTTTCTCCATCCCAAAAATGTGTTTTTTAGCCCCTTCACGGAACTTTTCTGCAATGGCGAATTTATATTCGAACGACTCTTCAAAGTGCTTTGAGCTGTGTTTATCTTTTAGATAAGCAGAGAGGCTTTGATTGGCCATATCGTAATCGCCAAGGTAGTAATAGCCCACACCAATATAAAACTGGGCCTCTTGAGCAAATGGGGAGTCTGGAAAATTATTCTCGATAATACGGAAATGTCTAACGACGCCGTCCCACTGTTTGCTTTCAACAGCGTTCATAGCAACGCTGTAGTGACCTTGAACGGGCATTGTCGCGTTAATGCGGCGATCAACGAGTTTGCCATCAACAAGGGTGTACCCAGCATGAAGGGACGTTGTCGCCGTGCAAAGCACAAGAGAAAACACGAGACCAAACAAAACTTTATTTATCTTCATAAAACGCCGAATCCAATTCAATAAAAAGATATCATTTTTAATACAAACAATCGTTTTTGTCAATTTAAACAGATAGGGTAATGTACTCTTCGCCTATGTCTAAAATCCAAGCAAGACGCTGGCGAACATCAAGAAAGATTTGACGCTTATAGAAGGGTATTTTGGCAGCCTTACGATTGAAGTGGCATTGCCCGCTTCCCTCCCTCTCTATTTCTCTCTCACGTTCTCTCACGCCTCTGTGTTTCAAAAATATTAATACCAGTTTTTTGAAACACAGAGGCGTGAGAGAACGTGAGAGAAAATACAAAAAAGTTTGTAACAGTTCACATGCACCGACGAAGAAGGGGCATGTGAACTGTTACCATTTAGCCCCTATTCCTCGCCGACCACGAGAACAGAGGGGATATTTTTTAAGCCAGAAGAAAGGGTGGAATTTAGCTGAACACCCCAAGGCTGGACTATCGATAAAGAAGCAACAGAAGCCCCTTCCAGCTCGAAGTCAACAGTGACAGGAGAAGGGCCTGGATTAGCACGCAAAAGCTCTTTTATTTGAAGAATATGACTAAGCCTTGTATCTGGTGCGTTCATTTTTAATACTAGCTTAGCGGGCCCAACGCTCTTAACAGGCGCCGGAGCTGCTGATCCATTACTAACAGGCGTTGTCGCCGTGGCATTTTTCACTGGTCTATCCTTTGCAAGAAGCATGCGTGCTTGTTGAAACTTTGTCCGATCATAAGCTCTATCACAATCGCCGATCATTTGTTCATTTACTTGCGTGAGGTCATCTACCCACCGGCAAGAAAGGCGCGTGTTTTCTTCCTTTTTATCAACCTGTAACACGGCATACAATAATTGATTCTCGCTAAATAGGTGCCCTTTTTCATCATAAAGATCTGACCAAATAGGAAGTTCACGACTCTCCATTCCATCACTAACAACAAGTATGGCAAATTTTTTCTGCGTTTTAGCAGAAAGGCGAACCTGGACTGACTCCACAATAAAAGCAGCTCTAAAAACAGTCCCGTGATCAAGCGTTTCAATATCGCTAAAAGGAAGGCATGACAACCGTTTAAGAATCTCCCGATAGTCATCCATCGGGTGACCTGTAAGAAAGAATCCCAAAAGCTCTTTTTCTCGTATAAGCAGTTGTTTTAAGGGCATAGCTTGAGCAATAATCGGGGGCTCTGCAAAGGGCGTTTGCTCCCCTTCATTAAGTAACGAAAAGAAGGTCATAACCCTAGAGTTCTTTTCGAGCTGATCTCTAGATGCAACATCAAACATAGGGTCAATGCTTGCCATAAGCGCATCACGAGACCACTTCGTGAAATCGAAACACCCCGCTTCTACAAGAGACTCAACCTGCTTTTTGCCTATTTTCTTTGAGTCAATACGCTTCAAGAAATCATATAGGCCGGTATACAATCCATTTGCGGCGCGCTCTTTAACTATAAGCTCTACGACGCCATGCCCCATCCCCCTTATCGCCGTCATTGCAAAGCGTATTCCACTTGGCACAGCCGTAAATTGATCCCCTGACTCATTGACATCCGGAGGCAAAATGGCAATATCCATCGTCTGGCAATCTCGGATCATCTTAGCCACTTTGGTAAGATCATCATTATCACAAGTCATCAGAGCGGCCATCCACTCTTTGGGATAGTTGGCCTTTAAATAGGCGGTGACATAAGTAAGGTAGCCGTAAGCTGCAGCATGAGACTTGTTAAAGCCGTATGAAGCAAATTTCTCCATCTTATCGAAGATAATCATCGAGGTTTGCTCGTCAATCCCGTTCTTTAAAGCTCCTTCACGAAACTGTTCTCGCAACTTAGCCATAAGGCTCTTTTCTTTTTTTCCCATCGCCTTACGAAGAACATCCCCTTCACCAAGGGAGAAGCTCGCCAGCTTATTAGAGATTTGCATCACCTGCTCTTGGTAGACCATAATCCCGTAAGTCTCGGAAAGAATATCCTTAAGCCATGGATGATCGTACTCAATAGGCTCTCTGCCATGTTTTCGACTAATAAATGAAGGGATCATGTCCATAGGACCTGGACGATAAAGAGAGCCCACGGCGATGATCTCTTCAAACTTATCCAGATGCAATTGCCGCGCTAGATCCTGCATTCCCGTGGATTCCATCTGGAAGACGCCGACTGTCTTCCCCTGATTTAAAAGGCTAAATGTTGGCTTATCATCAAGCGGGAGGTTGATCCAATCAAGGACCTTCCCGGTGCTTATAATCAGGACATCGACAGCTTTTTTAATGCAGGTCAGTGTTTTAAGGCCTAAGAAGTCAATCTTAAGCATCCCCACAGACTCCACAGGCTTCATAGAATACTGCGTTGCCACAAGCTCTGAGTCTTTAGCCCTGCAAAGAGGAATATCTTCCATCAATGGACGGTTAGAGATAACGATACCCGCAGCATGGGTACCCGTGCTGCGAATAGAACCTTCAAGCTTTTTTCCGATATCAATGATCCGCTTAGCGTCGCGATCATTCTGATAAAGGCTATAAAGATCTGGATCGGTCTCTAGCGCCTTTTCAAGCGTCATATTGAGATCTTCAGGAACGAACTTCACAATCCCGTTCACTTGATGCAGCGGGACACTTAAGACCCTCCCGACATCACGAATGGCTGTTTTAGCCTTTATCGTACCAAAGGTGATGATCTGCGCGATGTTCTCTCTGCCGTATTTGTGGAGGGTGTAGTCGATTACTTCCCCACGGCGATCCATACAAATATCAACGTCAATATCGGGATCGGATATACGCTCTGGATTAATGAATCTCTCAAAGAACAAATGGAATCTAAGAGGTTCAATATCGGTCACTCCGATAAGATAAAGAACTATGGAACCAGCTCCAGACCCACGTCCAGGCCCCATTGGAATGCCACTCTTCTTAGCCCAATTAATGAAGTCAAAAACGATGAGTAGATAATCGGCAAGGCGCTTTGGGACAATAATGCTGATCTCATACTCAAGACGCGCGCGCACAACATCCATTGGTTCTTTGTCTGGATAGTGCTCTTTAATTTTAGCAAGCCGCTCAGGTGTATACCGGCGTGGGATCCCTTCTTCGCACAAAGCTCTTAGATAAGCTTCGACTGCTGCTGCGTGTTCATCTTCAACAAATGGCTTGCCCTCAAGTGCTGGAGGGATAAAAACGGGGTAATGCTTGGTTTGGAAATCGAGCTGCACATTACATTTATCAGCAACTTCCAGCGTATTAGTTATCGCCTCTGGAATATCACTAAACAAGGCCTGCATCTGCTGCGGCGACTTGAAGTAGTGCTCGTGACTTTCGTAAGTGCGCCTTTTGGGATTAGGAATGCGGGTCTTATTATTCCCTAAAGAGTCTTTCTCCCAGATTTCACAAGGTTCTCCAGACTGGATGTTCAGAAGAATCTCATGGGGAAACCAATCATCCTTTTCCATGTAGTGACTGTCATTCGTCGCCACACATTTGACTCCCAGCTCTTTGCCCATTTCAATAAGAAGAGCATTCACCTTCTCTTGCTTATCAATATAGTCTAAATAATTTTGGTAGAGCCAAGACTCATGCAACATCCCATCGGTTTGCATATCGGCATCAGTCATCCGGTGACGCTGGAGCTCTAAATAAAAGTCTTCACCAAAGAGATCTTGATGCCAACGCACTTCTTTTAAAACATCATCACGGGAGCCATTAATGACTGCCTGGGCAATGCGACCACTTAAACAGCCTGACAGACAGATAAGCCCTTTAGAATGCTCTTTGAGAAGGTCATGATCAATGCGGGGATAGTGATAAAACCCTTCAAGAAACCCCTTCGAAGAGAGCTTACAAAGATTGCGATACCCTTCCGCGTCCTTTGCAAGCAAAGTCAAATGGGTGGCAACTTTCCCTCCAGGCACACGAACCTTTTCAAAGCGGGAGTTGGGAGCAATATAACACTCACAGCCCAAGATGGGTTTTACTTTAACTGCTTTGCATGCCTTATAGAAATCGACAGCAGCGTACATATTGCCATGATCGGTCAAAGCAGCTGCTGGCATGCCAAACTCTGCTGCTCGATTAGCAATAGAAAGAATAGGCGCAGAAGCATCTAAGATGGAGTATTGCGAATGTACGTGTAAAGGAACCCAGCTCATATGATAACTATACTCCTCTTAGCTGAGAATGAGAATTTGGGCTAGCGCGAAAGCTCCCGGGGCTTTGGCGCCGTCCAAAGTCCCATTTTCAGCTAAGAGGAGTATATTCATCCTGGTTAGCCTGCTTTTTTAAGCAGCTTGCGGGTTAGCCTTCACAGACCACAAAGGAATCAGTAGCGCTAAGACGAGTATGCCACAAATGCCGACAATAATAAAGAAACCATGCCAGCCCCAGTCTTGAGCAACTTTGCCAAGTGGATAGCCAGCAGCTGCAGCACCAAGATAGGCAAAGTATCCTGCAAAGCCTGACGAAGTAGCCGCCGCTTTTTTATGAGAAAGTTCTGCAGCCGCAATTCCAGTTAACATTTGCGGTCCAAAGATCAAACATCCAATAGCAAACAGTGCCATGAAATCGAGCATCATATTCCCTGCTGGAACATACCAAAATGCAGCAACGGCTAATGTTACACCTGCAGAGAAAATAATCATCATTGGGGCTCGCCGCCCTTTGAAAATCCTATCTGAAGCCCAGCCTGCAGAAATTGTCCCAACAAATCCGCCTACTTCAAACCAGAAGACACCCATACCTGCTGAGAGAACCGAGTACCCTTTATGCTCAACAAGGAAAAGAATTGTCCAGTCGTTAATGGCAGTACGCACAACATAAACGAAGAAATAAGAAATGGCCAGAATCCAGACATACTTATTTTTTAGAACGTACTTAAATAGAATTTCTCGAATAGAAAGTTCTCGTTCCACAGACTTTTCACCGTGCTCTTCATTTTTGAAGCGTTCGATCGTCGGCAAGCCAAGTGACTGAGGCGTATCGCGCAAGCGATTCATCAAGAAAAGTCCAGCAAAGAGACAGAGAACGCCAGGCACATACATGGCATAGCGCCAGCCATAAGATTGAGCGCAATAGGTGGCGAGAATAGGAATTAAAGCTCCGCCGACGCTATGAGCTGTACTCCAAATCCCCCACCAAGTTCCCCTTTCTGACTGGGTATACCAGTGTGTGAGCAAACGGGCACATGGGGGCCATCCCATCCCCTGGAACCAACCGTTAAGTCCCCAGAAAATAGCAAAGAAAACAATGGTGGAAGAGAGCCCAAACAGAATATTAAACAAGGCAGTCAGAATAAGACCAAGCGCCATAAAATAACGGGGATTGGACCTATCACCAAAAATACCGCTGGCAAATTTGCTGATTCCATAGGTAATCGACAAGATACTACCCAGGATTCCCAGCTCACTCTTGTCAAACCCCAGCTCTTGCATCATCGAGGGCATTGCAAAAGTAAAGCTCTTCCGCGTGAAGTAGTAAAAAGCATAGCCCACATACATCGAATAAAAAATGCGGAATCGCCAGTACTTGTACTGCTTTTTAACTTGATCTGGGTCTTGTATAGCCTCGGCATGCGGGGCGGGCTTTAGAAGACGTGTCAGAAAGTTCACTCTTTTACCTCTCTTTCTTATACGTCATGCAACTTAAAATTTATTCTTTAACACGCCTCATAAAAGCTTAGGACCCCAAAAAGCTTCGAGGGCCTAAATTTATTACGAACAAAGGTTGAAATGCATCGCCGGTTTGTTGAAATATACTCCTCGTAGCTGAAAACGGGAATTCGGACTAGCGCGAAAGCTCCCGCGGCTGAACGGTCGCAAGCGCCTTAGTATTAGAAACACAAAGGGCACTTGCGATCGTTCAGCTCCGGGGCTTTGGCGCCGTCCAAGTGCCCATTTTCAGCTACGAGGAGTATATACCAGAGGGTGAAGAAATTTACGACCATCGATTCTAAGGACTGAAGGGCTAAATTTTATTACCATCTAGTTGTCTGTCAATATTGACATTGCTGGTGTGCGGCGGGCAAGCAATCTAATACTATTGAGTCTGCAAAGAATTATCCATGTCTACGAAAAAAGGCAACTTAATATGGGGAAATAATAGATATGTCAACTACTTTCTGGCAGGCTTTCTGGTTTTATCTCCTACCCCCCTTTAATACTAAAGATTTACTTGACGCGAGTCGAAAAGCAGAGGTTAAGCAACCGTTTATTTTTAGTGGGTAACCAGGCCGTCTAGGCTTGGGATTCAGAGCGAGCCATTAACAAACATTTGCTGCAGGCTTAGGTTTGAAATCCCAGGGCGAGACGCCCTGGTTACCTTCCTGTAAGGACACTCACCTTCAAAGATAACGCGAAGCTCCCTGTTTGGCTGGCTCTTTAGAGCTATTCGAAAGAAATCTATTATGAGTTTGACGCTTAGGTTTGCCTTATGTTACACATTGAGGTTGTTAATGTTAGCTTTCGCGCCATTGTAATGAATGATCAACCTTAGAGTTTTTATTTAAAACTATGACAGACAAGTCCCCAGAAGAACAATCTCTCGATACTCCTCTCTCTGATGAAGAGCTTAGCAAGCTTCTAGCAGAACTAGGAGATGTAGAGTCATCCAAGCCCAGCTCTAGTTCATCTAATAGCGATCCTGGCAGTCTCCCTAAAGAGCGCCGCCTTGATCTTAGTAAAGAAGATCATGAGGAAGAGGAAGCGCCTTTTGTTTGGGAAGAAGAGTCCAAAGAAGCTAATGTCCAAAAAAGCGCAGTACATGCAGACTCTCAGAGGAAAACAAAACGCCTTCTCCTACGCTTCGCTTCCGGGATCATCATTTCCCTTGTCATTTTGCTAATTGCAGCAGGCGGGCTCGTTTGGACCCTCTCCAACGAAAACGAAATCGAAGAAAGATTAGCTGCCCAAGGCCTTGCAGACCTTTCGATGGCACTACTCGATGCGGCATCGATTCACACTGATGATCCAACAACCATTTCAACCGAAGATTTCTTCTTACAGCATCTGCACGCAGTCCTCCCAGACGCTTACCTGAACGAAAGCCAAGCGACAAAAGAAGGGCAGCTCAAGACACCTTCTTATACCGTGCATCGCTATACCACTAGAGACCTCTCCAGATTTCTTCTTATTGCAGAGCCTCGTCAAAATAGATGGTCCTGGCTATGCCCCAAGTCCTCTCTTCTTATCGAGTCTTCAATTCTTGAAGTTCATTACGTTGCAAATTTAGCTGCATGGAATAACCTTTTAGCCCTGGTAACAACCCTAGATTCAGTCTCTTCTTTTGATATTTCCTCTCTAGCAGGTCAAGAACCTCTTGCTCCGCTTGCATGGTTAGCTGGCGGAGATATTACAACAGGTTTCTTGCCTCCAGAAAAACTGGCGAGGATCTCTCCAAGCGCAGAAAATCTTATTTACAATGCTCCACGCTACTATAAGTTCGGAAAACCTCTCTTAGATGCTGCTGCTGCGATTCCAAAACAAGACGCTGGGAATGAATTCTTTGTATCAAAGATGCTTGCTCAGGCGCAAATCTATAAACGCTTTCACGACATGGTGTTCTACTCTCCACAAGGCCTCAATGGAGCAGAAAGTTCGTACAACACGCTTAAGAAGTTCCTTCCTGAAAGCCATTTCATTATTGGTTTCGTCCTCTTCCAATCAGGAACAAACTTAGTTGGTGAAGCTGATATATTATCCAACGTCATCTACACCAAACACAATCTTGACCAAGGATCTGACAAGCAAGCAGTAGATGCAAAAGAAAGCGTTTCTAAAGAAATCATTTCCAAAGAAAACGCTAAAGTACCCCTTGTAGAAGCTGAAGCTCCCACGCCCGCAGCCCCCTCACAGACCTCACAAGTCGATTCCGCCTTCTTAAAAGCAAAAATAGAAGAGCCTGTCCCGGCTCGTCAAGCAGCTAATCAGCCAGAAACCAGCCAACTTGTTCTTACTCTAACAACGCCCAAAACAGCTCCAAGCATAATAATTTCTGCGCCTAAGAGCGCTGATCTCTTTGTAAACATTCGCCAGGCAGCCACCCTCAAAGATCTAAATGAGGCCGTCCAGGCGATGTCCAAGCAACTTGCCTCTCAAAGCACTGAAAAGCCGACAACACGCGTTCAGCTCCAAAACGAATTTGAAGGGGCTGTACTCGATCAACTAGGACACCTCCTCCTCTCACCTCGCACTCCGGGAGAGCTCCCACTCCAGCCTAAAGATCGCAGGGTACTTGAAAGCATCTTCCAAAACTCGAATATCAACGAATTTGAAGGGCGCGAATTCTATCTCCAAGAGTTTGACCGCCTAATGGATCAGCTCCAGAATAAACCCTCGTTACAACGGCTAGAAGAACAAAAAAGAGTAAGCAAAAAAATTGTCGAATACATCGAATACGACGACACAGAGCCCACCGCCTCGAAAGAGGAAGAGCTACAAGAGTCTAAGAAAAACATCGAGAACCTAGACAAGCAAAAAGAAGAGGTTCTTGAGACAAAAGATAAGCTCACTCAAGTCCCTTTATCTTCTATCGACATGGCAAGACACGGTAACTGGCAGCAAAAATATGGCCGCTTAGGGCAGCAAATCCTCCTCTACGCCTCTCTTATCCCTCCAAGTGCTGAAAGAGACAGTCAAATGCAAGAAGCCATTGGCATCATGCTACAAGGGACAGATAGCAATAGACTTATCTGGCAAGATATCCTCGAAGCTCGCCGGCTTTTGGCAGAAACATCCGAAAGCAATCTCAGGAAAATCATGTATGGTGGCTTGGGCTTTTATCCTGACGAGCCTTCATTGCTCAGAGCCCTCCATAACAACTTTGTTGAGTACCTCGATGAAAAAAACAACCTGGCTGAACTAAACGATCCTGTGCGTTACCAAATCCAATTCAACCTCCTAAAAGAAACCGCAAAGCCTCTCTTAAGTCAAATTATCGAAAACTCCCAAAAAATCCAAGCACAAGCCCGCTCTTTTCAAGAGAACTTGGCTATCTATCTTGAAAGACTAAGAATCTTTCTGAAAGATTATTCGATTGCAAAAGACCAGGGATTTTTTGTTGTAGACAAAACGTACCAATACCGTATGCAGTCTCGCTTAATACGAAAAATCAGCCATGTGGAAGAACTAAAAAAAGCAACTGACACGCTAATGGAAAAGATAATAAGCAATAGCCGTGGCAATGAAGAACTCGCAAAAAAAGAGTCGATCTTGCTTCAGAGCGGTGTCCAGATAAAGCTCGAAGACACCGAACAGCTTAATAATGCCCTGTACCAGCTCCGCTTCCCTAATTTAGCTGCTGTTAAACTTGCTGAAGATTTCGAAGCCCTCTTCAATCTCAGCGTTGCCCCCATCCCCCCTCAGCCTTGATCTTGTATCTGGCCCTTTCATCCTTGAAGTGCAAAATTGAGTTAAAAAAAGAATAGTCAGGTGATGAAAAAATCTATTACCTAGATCTTGAACCTGCTCAAACCTGTTGACAGCACAGTCTCAACGCGAATTGCTCAATCCTGGTTCAATCGTAAGGCTACCTAACTGAAATTGCTTTACGCTGTACTAGTGGTTGATGCATTGGATGATGGCGGTGGCTGCAACAATGCGAAGCCCTTGAAAAGGCTCGTGCAGGACACCAACCAAAAAGGGAATCGACTTCCGGTCTCCGATATGTCCCAAAGCCTCAAGAAGCTTTAGCTTTAAATCTCTATCAGCAGATGAGTAGGCATCTTGCAATGTCTGAATAGCCTCTGGATCACGCCCCCACATTGCCAAAGCAAGAGCCGCTTGTACGCGCAGCTTTCGATCTTCTTCCTTAAGAAGGACCCTAACAAGGGACAGCGCTGTTTCATCTCCTTCTTGAAGGAGTGTTTGAGCTGCAATGCCCGTTACTCCCCACATTTTTTCTCTCAAGAAATCGCGGATAGCCTCAAGGGCTTTTGGGTACTGAACAATAGCCAAGAGGTTAAAGACTTCAAGGCGTGTCATTTGATTAACCACCTCAGGATACTGAGGCATCATATCATTGTGCGTAATATCGCTTGGAGCGAGCACACGGAAGCCCTCCCCCCCTTCAGAAGACCACATAAGAGGCTCTTTATGTGTTGTCACGAAGGTGAATAACACCCCACAAGCTTTATCTGTTTGTACCCGCTGCCCGACAAGCCCCAAGGCGACATTAGCCTTAACATAAGGGTCTTCATGCTCTTCAAGAACCTTGGCGGCCAAGCTAACACCATATTTGCCAGTAGCAGCCAATGCTGCTGCCGCAAACCTTCGTATTGTACTCTCAGGGCTAGCAAGCCACTCCTTAAGCGCCTCCTGTCCCGCAAATGGGTTTATAAGCGTCATCGCCCAGGCAGCTGTAATAGCAACACTTGAATCGCTATCTTTCAAACGAGGTGCAATCAACTCCTCTGCCGAATATCCGTCAACCTCTTTTACTCTTAAGGCCCCTAAAGCATGCAAAGCAGAGACTCTTACAATGGACTGTGGATCGGAAATCAGAGGGACAATCAGGTCGACATCTTCCACACGGTCAAACTGCGTAACAAGCCCACAAGCCAGCCAGCGCAGCCCTGAACGGTCGCTTTTTGCTAAACGCTCTATATTTGTACGGTCAATATTGTCGAGAATATTAACAACAGCTTCTACAGCCGCTATTTTTTCCTCAAGCATCGTCCCATCTCGGGAAAGGATATCCTCTAAAAAAGGGTAAGCCTTCTGAAAACGCATCTCTCCAGAGGCTCTAATTGCAAGCATCCGCACAGCCCATACGGGTTCTTCCTTTAATAAACGGAGGAGCTCATCTTGCAGCTCAGAATCACGAAGGTATGAAGAAACCTGAACTGAAAGCCCTCTGAGAATAGAATGAGAGCCGGTCATTCCCGCTTTTACAATATCTATAGCGTTAGCATCAGATGTCATAACAGCGCCAACAATTGACAAAAACTGCATAGAAGGAGCAGGGCTTCTTGCTCCCTTATTTAAGACTCCCCATGAAAGCTTTTCCAAAAGGAGTGTATTGGGGTCTTTACCAGGCACCTGCTTATCTGGAAATAGCTCGACATAACGCTCCCATGCCTCCAGGGCCCCATTTTCCTGCCCATTTGCTGCCATCGCGGTGACTTGAGCTTCTAAAAGCGGGCCTGACTCAGGATACTGCGCTACCGCTTCGTTTGCCTCTGCAACAGCTGACGCCATATCTTGAATAGTAAGATGATCATACACGCGCCTAGCGCGCTCCTCTTCGGTTAGCGCATCTTCCGCCCACACCGGGGCTGCGGAGAGAATCGCCAGCGCTAAAAACCAAGATAGTCGGAGCTTGAATATCATCCTATCGACGGCGCGGATACCCCATCCTTTAGGGTGGGGAGGAAGCGCCGCTCCTGTTTTTAGTTGTTTTTAAATTTTGAATGGCGAATCGTCCTTTGCATGCAAACACGTACGATATGCTGCAAACTTCTGACGACAGGCCCCACGGACAAGGCGCTTGAAGAAACAAGTCGCTCCTTTGCGGATGGCTGTAACCACGTTCTGAAGATAGCAACCCAAGAGAAAACACACAACGCTATTACACTGCACAAGCTTTGTTATGCGGATGTGCGGAAGCTTTTTGGGTTGTCTGCTAATCTGGCCGTGCGCTCTATTCGTCGCGTAGTTTCTACCATGACCAAATTGAAGGGGAAAAGAAAAGCCCCCAAGAAGTTTTGCCCCGGCAGTATCGACTACGACGCGCGCATTTTCTCTTACCAGGAAAGGGATGAAACCGTCTCCTTGACGACAACTAAGGGACGGATCCGAGTCCCTATGATTCTTGGGGAGCACCAGTGCAAGGCACTTGCGGGGCAAGAGCCAAACTCTGCGACTGTGATCAAGAAAGCTGGGGTGTGGTACATCCATATTGTTGTGGAGCATGAGGCGTCTACGTGTGACGGGGATGGTGTGATGGGCATTGACCTCGGCGTCACCAACATTGCTACGACATCCACGGGTACCAAGATTGAGGGCCAGTCTAGACAACAATTTAAAGCCAAGCGCGCAAATGTTAGAGCAAGTCTTCAGTCGAAGGGGGCTCCCAGAGCGAAAAAAGTTCTTAAGAAAATGTCTGGCTACGAAAGCCGCAGAATTAAACACGAAAACCACGTTCTCTCGAAACAGCTTGTTGACG
>CAMCWV010000008.1 GCA_945882915.1 Waddlia chondrophila WSU 86-1044
CCTACGGCTAGCATCTGCCACGGCTTCGCCGCTTAATTACCACTGCCGCGGTTTAAATAACCAAGAAAATTCTTCATGCGATTTCCCTAACGTAACGTTGCAGGAATTCTTTAATTAAGTTATAGTCAACGCTACTTCCCCTACTATTATTTAAATATTAGTTCCGAATTCCCCACTCTTACAAGGAGTACCCTAACAAGTGGACTGGCTTACCGATCTTATCATGCAGCATGCTCAATATGCCCATTACATTATCTTTTGCGCACTGATTCTGGCCGGATTCAACGTCCCAATTAGCGAAGATCTAATGCTGATTATCAGCGGAGTCTTAGCAAGCACGGTCGTACCAGAGAATACAGTTCAACTCTTTTTAGGGGTCTTTTTGGGGGCATATTTGTCGGACTGGATCGCCTACTGGATTGGACGGAAGCTCGGGCCTAAGCTTTGGGATATTCGCTGGTTTGCAAGCTTTGTCAAAAAAGAGCGATTGGAACAGGTAGGGAAATACTACGAAAAGTATGGGATCTGGACCCTTATTATTGGTCGATTTATCCCTTTTGGTGTCCGCAACTGTCTTTTTGTGACTGCTGGGATGGGTAAGATGCCTTTTGTCAAGTTTATCATATGCGACGGGATTGCTTGCTTGATATCGAATACGACACTGTTCTCGCTAGCCTATGTTTTAGGAAAGCATTATGAGATCCTTTTCGAGTACCTCAAAGTGTTCAATATTATCGTCTTTAGCGCCTTTGCGGTAGCAGTCCTTACCGCCATTTGGTACTACGGCTTCAAAAAGAAATCCCTCGCAAAAACAAAAGACAGCTAGAACCCCTGGTTCCCATTCCCAGCAGCAGCTCCCACAAAAAGTTTATTTTTTAACTCCTGAGAGACAGGGCGATTTTATCAAGAAAGCTTTGACGCTCACAGAGGGGTGTTTTGGCGGGGCAATCGCATAAAGAATTTTTTTAAGCAGTCTGAACACTTTCGCGCCCTACATTTTAAATTGTGTCCCAGAGGGACACTTGGACGGAGCCAAAGCCCACATTTTCAGCTACGAGGAGTATATAAGGTCTCAGATAAAACTTATGGTTTTTTTTGGAGACTTGAAGAGCCGGCAGAGCTCGCTTCTTAATTTTTTCTGGTTAGTTCTTGGGGTGGTCGGCGGTGGCGACAGCAAGAACAGGCTCAGCTGCTGTATCGGGGATTTCGAGGCGCTGTTGACTGGCTACGAGGCCGTTAAATTCTCTGCCAAGAGCGCGTACGGCAAAGATCCATACGATAATAGCTAGCAGGAGGATCGCACCTACGTAAGGGGCGCCAGCTGTGATGGTTGTAAAGATGAGGAGAAGGCCCTGGTGGATGACTGATCCGCCAGACTTGCCAAGACGGGAGCCTACGCCGTCAATGGCGGCCTTCCCTTTGAGTTTACTTTCTTGGCTAAGAGGTGTGAAAGAGATCTCTTTGGTGGCATCGAAGAGGGTGTACTTAGAGGCCCTGCTCAAGCAGTTTTGGGCAGATCCGAAGAAAACCACAACAGCTAGTGGGGTAGTCCCCAAAAGCATGACGACAACGCTAGAGAGTTCTTGAGGGAAGATGAAGAAGGCGAAAAAGCCGATGCTTGTGATGAGGAGGATCACCGGAGAGATCATCGCTGCAAAGGTCCAGCCGAACTTTCGGATGGCATTGCCCGAGATAAACAGCGCGGTTAGTGTAGCAATAAATCCTGTGACAATCGTGATGTTGCTCATGTAGGCATTGTAGTCACCTGGATTTGGATAGAGCTGCTTCACTTGGTCTTTCCAGACTACTTCAACGAGGTTGATCACTACGTTGTAGGTCACAACGATAACGGCGATGCAAATGAGGTATTTTGACCTTGCAAGATAGGCGAAAGTTTCGCGCATGGACATGCGGATCTTCGGCTTTTCAGAGCCCTTTTCAACGTGGTCGGCGCATTGCCCTGGTTGAGAGACGATGTGGTTGTTGAACCAGCGGAAGCAGCCGATGCAGATGGCGCCAGAGGTGATGATCGTGATTGTGAGGTACACAAGCGTCTGTTCCCAGGCATCAGTGCCCAAGAAGAAGTCGGGATTGTAAGTCACGCGTGAGAGCCACTTAGAAACTTGCCCTGAGGGGATCCCTGCGAAGTTTACGGCAATTCCTAGTAGAGCGTAAAACCGTTTTGCTTCGGCGGTCCAGGTGACTTGGTTAACAAAGCCCCAGAAGAGTACAAAGAGGATCATGGTGCCCCAGAGCTCTGCCATGACGTAGAACATTGTGAACGTCCAATAGCGGATCATGGCAATAAGCCCCTTTAACCCTGGGGGGAGCACTACTTGGAGATAATCGGCAAAAGCGTGTGGGTGGATGGAGTCGCGCGCTGGATAGAGGATGAAGGTGAAGACAAAGAAGAACCCGAGAAAGACTGCCATCATTGCGTAGAAGACGTTTTCTCTGCTGAGTTTATTAGAAAAGCGTGTGAATACGTAGGTGAGCACAAAGGCCATGGGGAGCATGGCCCAAACTTTAAGGAATGGAATGACTTCTGCCCCGGATGACGCTGCGGTCACGATGAGGGCATCTTTCATGTTTCTAAGGATGTTGTAGTTGAAGGAGATTAGAAAAATCATCAATAACAGAGGAATGAGCTTCTTTAACTCATTGCGATGAACCGGCCAGAGGAAGGCGCGGATCTTACTAAACTCGTGTTTTGATATGTCAGCCATATAAAGTGCGTTGTAATTTGAACTTTAGGCAAAGTTTTGCTAGTTAGTATAATACAAAGTCATAAAAACAAACAATCTAAAAATAGATTTTTGCTCAGATTTTTATTTAAATGCTGCCTTGGTTGCCGCTGCTATTAGAGATCGGCATTGCAGGAACAACTGTAGCAGGGGCAGAGCCTGTATCAGGGATCTTAATAGACTGTTGGCTTGCTACAAGGCTGTTGAATTCTTTGCCTAGCTCGCGGGCTGAGAAGATCCATATGACAATAGCGACGAGCAAGATAACGGCTACGTAAGGAGCCCCTGCTGTAAGAGTCGTGAATATTAGAAGAAGCCCTTGGAGCATGATAGATCCGCCAGACTTACCTAAACGGGAGCCAACGCCATCAATGGCGGCTTTTCCCTTGAGTTTGCACTCTTGGCTAAGTGGCGTAAAGGAGATCTCTTTGGTGGCGTCGAAGAGGGTGTACTTAGAAGCCCTACTCAAGCAGTTCTGGGCAGACCCGAAGAAGACCACAAGAGCAAGCGGGGTTGTTCCGAGGAGCGTAACAATAACGCTTAGTAGTTCATTGGGGAAAAGAAGGAATCCAAAGAACCCAACGCTTGTGATGAGGAGAATAACAGGAGGAATCATCGCAGCGAAGGTCCAGCCGAACTTTCGGATAGCACTGCCCGAAATAAAGATGGCAGTCAGGGTCGCAATAACCCCTGTAATCATGGTAATGTTGCTCATGTAGGCGTTGTAGTCGCCTGGATTCGGGTAGAGCTGCTTGACTTGGTCTTTCCACAAGACTTCGACGAGGTTGATCACGATGTTGTAGGTCAAAACGATAAGCGCAATACAAATGAGGTATTTTGATCTGGAGAGGTAGGCAAAAGTTTCTCGCATCGACATTTTGATCTTCGGCTTTTCGAAGCCCTTTGCGACGTGGTCAGCACACTGCCCAGGTTGGGAGACGATGTGGTGGTTAAACCAGCGAAAGCAGGTAACGCAGAGGAGGCCGGAGCAGATGATGGCAACGGTGAGGTAAACAAGTGATTGTCCCCAGGCGTCGTTGCCGAAAATAAAGTTTGGATTGTAGGTAATGCGGGAGAACCACTTTGAAATCTGTCCAGAAGGGATGCTCGCAAAGTTTGCTGCTAAGCCAATGAGGACATAGAATCTTTTGGCTTCAGCAGTCCAGGTGACTTGGTTAACAAAACCCCAGAAAAGAACGAAAAGGATCATTGTTCCCCAAAGCTCTGCCATGACGTAGAACATAGTGAACGTCCAGTAACGGATCATCGCAATGAGTCCGTTTAGCCCTTCGGGGAGGATAGTCTGCAAATAATTCGCGAAGGCGTGTGGGTGGAGGGCATCGCGTGCTGGATAGAGAATAAATGTGAAGATAAAGAAAAAGCCAAGAAAGAGAGCCATCATGGCGTAAAACACATGTTCGCGGCTGAGTCTATTGGAAAATCTAGTGAAAATGTAGGTCATTAAGAAAGCCATGGGGAGCATGGCCCAAACTTTAAGGAATGGAATAACCTCTGCCCCGGATGACGCTGCGGTCACAATAAGGGCATCCTTCATGTTTCTAAGGATATTGTAGTTGAAAGAGATGAAGAACATCATCATCAACAAGGGGACAAGCTTCCTCAGCTCGTGGCCATGGACTGGCCAAATCAAAGATCGGAACTTACCAAATTCTTGTTCTGATGTATGGGCCATAAAAGTGGGTTAAAAGGTCAACTTTAGGCAATATTATTCCAATAGTATAACAGATGGGTAAGAAAGAAACAATATAAAAGTGTTGAAATCTAGATCTGTCCCTCTGGATAGGCATTGCTCGCATAATTACAGCCCCCCTAAAGAGTAGCAGCCTTACAGGCTGCGTAGAATATATTCGCTTTTACCCAGGGCGCCTGCCCTTACGCTGTTTGCAATTACAGCCATTCAGGCTGAGATTTTATGCAAAAGGCTTTAACTACTATAAAACCATTTTAGATTTTTAAGTGAAGCTTGTAAGGCTGCAATTACAGTTATGTGAGCAATGTCCTCTGGATATCTCTTTCTGGGACATAATTTAGACTTAATTAAGAAAGAGCTTCGATGCCGGGAAGGGTGCCAAACTCAATGTATTCAAGTGATGCCCCGCCCCCAGTAGAGATATGGTTGATTTTGGCAGCAACGCCTGCCATGTGAAGCGCTGAAATGGAGTCGCCACCCCCTACAATGGTCGTCGCCGGAGAGATGGCTAACTTCTTTGCAATAGCAAGCGTCCCCTTAGAAAAGGCCGGAATTTCGAAGACTCCCACAGGTCCATTCCAAAAAATAACCGCAGCATCTTCTAACGCCGACGTATATTCTTGAATTGTTTGGGGGCCAATATCAACCCCTTCAAAGCCCTCAGGGATTCCTTCTTTGGCTTTAACGATTCGCAGCTCGCCCGTTCCATCTATTTTATCGGTTACTTTGATATCTGTTGGAAGGAGGAATTTAATTCCCTTTTCCTCACATTCTGCCAGGATTTCTCGGGCAGTATCAATAAAGTCATCTTGATGGATTGAGTTCCCGATTTGGATTCCTTGCGCCTTTAAAAAGGTGTACGTCATCCCGCCGCCAATAAGAAGGCCATCGACTTTTTTTAGCAGCGACTTGATGATCCCCAGCTTTGAAGAGATTTTGGACCCTCCAATAATCGCATAAAAAGGACGCTTGGGATTCATGAGTGCATCTCCCAAATACCGAAGCTCCTTTTGCATAAGGAATCCGGCAGCCGCTTTTTTAGGGAAATATTGGGTGATTGTGGCAGTTGATGAGTGAGATCTATGCGCCGTGCCAAAGGCGTCGTTAACATAAAGATCGCCTAAAGTGCTCAGTTGTTTAGCAAATTGGGGGTCTTGTTCAGGATGCTCTTCAGCAGAGTGAAAGCGGAGGTTTTCTAGAAGAAGGACTTCTCCTGGTTTAAGGGCTTTAACCATCTTTTTTGTTTCAGGGCCAACACAGTCAGGCGCCATTTGAACACGTCTTGCCAAAAGCTCTGAAAGGCGCTTAGCGCAAGGCTTAAGAGAGGCTTTGGAGTCCCATTTCCCATCCGGGCGGCCCAAATGGCTCATTAGGACAACAGATCCCCCATGGTCGATCACATATTGAATTGAGGGAATAGTAGCCACAATGCGGGTGTCATCTGTGATTTTTTGCTGCGCATCTTGTGGGACGTTGAAGTCTACCCGCATGAGAACTGTTTTGTCGCGGATAGAAAGTTGTTTAAGCGTGAGTTTTGATTTGGGCATATTTTATACATTTTGACAGGTGAGTATTTTGCATGCTAGGGTCCCCTTCATAGGGAAGTCAAGAAAATAGATTTTATGGAGCTTAAATGGACATAGAGCGGATGCGTCGAGAGTATCAGGCAGAGCCTCTTCGAAAGGAGCAGCTTGACTCAGATCCATTAGAACAATTTAAAACGTGGTTTAATAAGGCGCGGGAAGCGGGGGTTTTAGAGCCGAATGCCATGGTTTTGGCTACAGTAAACTTTGAGGGAAAGCCCTCCACGCGGACAGTTTTACTTAAACAGTGTGATATGAAGGGGTTTGTTTTTTATACGAACTTTAATAGTCGTAAAGGCCAGGAGCTTACACATAACCGTTTTGTTGCCCTGACCTTCTTGTGGCTGCCACAGGGGCGGCAGGTAAGCGTTCAGGGTGTTGTGGAATATGTCTCTCGCAAAGAGTCGGGGGAATATTTTAAGATGCGCCCGCGTGAAGCTCAGCTTAGCGCGTGGGCTTCTCCCCAAAGTTTTCCTGTCGAAAATCGCGATACATTAGAAAAAACGCATCACAAACTAGAAGCAAGTTATGTAAATAAAGAGGTGCCACTGCCTCCTTTTTGGGGTGGGTACCGTGTCGTACCCTCCACAATTGAATTTTGGCAGGGGAGCCAGTATCGCCTTCACGACCGCTTCATGTACACCAAAGAAGATACTAAAGAAGATACCGAAAAAGGTGTCAAATGGCGCCTCCAGCGCCTCGCCCCCTAACGAGGCAATTGATGGAGACTACTACAAATGACCCCGAGGGGTCATTTGTGGCGACGACTTGAAAATTACTCGAGATCGAAACGGTCTAGATTCATGACCTTGCTCCAAGCCGCAGCAAAGTCATGCACGAACTTGCTCTTCGCGTCCCTGGCAGCATAGACTTCCGCGATGGCTCGCAGTTGCGCATTAGAGCCAAAGACGAGGTCAACCACCGTCGCTGTTCGCAGGACAGCCCCAGTCTTCACATCGAGTCCGTCGAACACACCTGTTTGTATGCTGGTTTGTGTGCTGGATTTTTGCCACTTTATGTTCATGTCCAGCAGATTTACAAAAAAGTCGTTTGTCAGCGTCTCAGGATGCTGGCTAAAAACACCATGCTTGCTCTGTCCGGTGTTCGCGCCAAGTAGACGTAGCCCGCCGATGAGAACGGCCATTTCTGGTGCGCTCAGTGTGAGCAGTTGCGCTTTATCGATGAGCATCTCTGCTGCAAAAGGCTCTAGGCCTTCTTTGGCAAAGTTTCTAAAGCCATCGGCATTGGGCTCAAGCACGGCGAAAGAGGCCACGTCGGTTTGTTCTTGCGTGGCATCCATACGGCCGGCTGCAAACGCGACGGTCACGTTTTGTCCGGCATTCTTGGCGGCCGATTCGACAGCTGCAGAGCCGCCCAAAACGATCAAGTCAGCCAATGAGACTTTTTTGCCATCAGTCTTCGATCCGTTAAATGTTTTTTGAACAGATTCCAGCACCGTCAGCACCTTGGCTAATTCGTTTGGTTGATTGACTGCCCAGTCTTTTTGGGGGGCGAGCCTGATGCGCGCACCGTTGGCACCGCCGCGTTTATCGCTACCGCGGAAGGATGCTGCCGAAGCCCATGCCGTGCTGACCAGCGACGAGATGGAGAGTCCCGAGCTAAGCAGCGTGACCTTCAAGGCGGCAATATCCTGTGCGTCAATCAGCTTGTGATCGACTTTTGGAATAGGGTCTTGCCAAATCAGCACTTCTTGAGGCACTAACGAGCCGAGGTAGCGTGAACGTGGGCCAAAATCGCGGTGTGTCAGCTTGAACCAAGCCCGAGCATACGCATCGGCAAATTTAGCTGAGTCTTTCATGTAGTCGCGAGAAATCTTTTCGTAGACAGGATCCATCCGCAACGCCATATCAGCTGTGGTCATCATGGGGGCGTGACGCTTAGCCGGGTCATGCGCATCAGGCACAGTGTTCTTAGCCTCTCCGTTGATAGGTGTCCACTGATGCCCGCCTGCGGGGCTCTTGGTCAGTACCCAGTCGTAACCGAATAGATTTTCAAAATAATTGCTATCCCACTGGGTGGGGTTTTTGGTCCAGGCCCCCTCAATGCGACTAGTAATGGTGTACGCGCCTTTGCCACTGCCAAAGCTGTTTTTCCAGCCCAGACCCTGCTCTTCGATCCTTGCGGCCTCTGGCTCTGCACCTACTTGGCTAGGATCACCTGCGCCGTGCGATTTACCAAACGTATGGCCACCCGCGATCAATGCAACGGTCTCTTCATCATTCATCGCCATTCGAGCGAAGGTTTCGCGGATATCTCGTGCCGAGCCAAGCGGGTCAGGGCGTCCGTTCGGTCCTTCTGGGTTCACATAAATAAGTCCCATCTGAACGGCACCGAGTGGATTCTCTAGCGTGCGGTCACCACTGTAGCGGTTGTCGCCCAGCCAGGTGTTTTCAGAGCCCCAGTTAATATCTTCTTCTGGCCCATAGATGTCTGGGCGGCCGCCTGCAAAGCCAAAGGTTTTAAAACCCATCGAGTCCATCGCAGTGGTCCCAGCCAAAATAATCAAATCTGCCCATGATAGTTTGCGACCATACTTTTGCTTGATAGGCCAAAGTAACCTGCGTGCTTTATCCAAGTTGCCGTTATCGGGCCAGCTATTGAGCGGCGCAAATCGCTGAGCTCCTTTGCCGCCTCCGCCGCGTCCGTCCGCAATACGGTATGTCCCAGCGCTATGCCAAGCCATGCGAATAAAAAATGGACCGTAGTGACCATAGTCCGCAGGCCACCAATCCTGCGAGTCGGTCATGAGTGCGGTCAAATCTTTGACGACTGCTTCAAGGTCTAGTGTTTTGAACTCCGCTGCATAGTCAAAATCCTTGTCCATAGGATTCGATTGCGGCGTGTGCTGGTGCAGGATGCTGAGGTTGAGTTGATTCGGCCACCAGTCTGCGTTGGTTTGCGTACCGCTGGCAAGGGTGTGTTTAGTTGCGCCAATTGAAAATGGACACTTTGCTTCATTCGTAATGACAATCACCTTTTTGCTTCAGAGACTAATTGGAAAGAACTAGCTTTTCCACGTTAAGGCTAGGGTAATTTTTAGTCAAAACTTGTTTTTCAATCAAGGCGATAGGCAAACCTTTATTTCAAGGGGAGGAAGGGGTTGTTGCCTTGCGAGAAGCCGTTGCCGGAGGCTCGTTTTTTAAGTTCGGAGCGAATAGAGAAAAGCAAGTCTTGGTCAAAGTCTTTATAGGCAGCCCATTTCAGATACTCAACTGGGATCTGGCTAAGGGCTTTGCCCTTGTGTGGCCCAAGGGGCATCGTCTTCATTCGAATCGGCCTGTTTAGCACTTCGAAGAGCTGCTCTGTTGTTTTGTAACGCTCTATAAGACGTTTAAATACCTGCACGTTGACGACAACATCGTTCATGGCTCTGTGGGCCCCTTCTGGTTCGATAAGAAAGTGCTCGCGCAGCTTTTCTAAGGAATTAACAGGGCTCTGGCCATAGTTACGAGCAAGGCGAAGAGTGTCTAGTTGTTTGTTGGTATGCAGGTTGCAGGGGATCTGATTCCTTTTTGCAGCGTTCATCAACAAATCAACATCAAAGCTAATTCCATGCCCTACAATGGTGTGATTGCCAATCAGTTTGAGTAGATTGGGAAGGACCTCTTCAATTTTCGGCTTTCCCGCCACCATCTCTGGAGTGATGTGATGGATCGCTATCGAGGACTCGGGAATAAGGCTTTGAGGATCGATGAGTGTTTCAAACGAGCTCAAGATCTCTGTATTGTTAAAAGTAACAACAGCCACTTCAAGGAGCCTGTCTTTAACGGGGTCCAAGCCAGTGGTTTCACAGTCGAGACAGACGAAGATTTCTTTTGAGAGTAAGCCCATATTTTTTTACGAGAGTTCGTTTTCTAGAGCTTCATGGATCATTCGAATTAGTTCTATCCGCCCTTCCCCTTTGGTGGAAGAGTAGTGAACGTGGTGCAGATTTTCGCAGTTTAAAGTCTTGAGGATCTTCTGCGTATTAGCCATTTTTTCGTTCCGCTTAACTTGATCGACTTTAGTTAGCACTAAAATCATTGCCTTTTGATGGTGGACAACCCATTCAACAAGGCGAAGGTCTTCTTCATTGGGAATGCGGCGGATGTCTATTAGAAAAAGGACGAGCTTTAGGGCGTCTCTGGAGTTGACGTAGCCTTGAACCATTGGACCCCACTGCTTTTTTACAGATGGGGGGACTTTGGCGTAGCCATAACCGGGAAGATCTACAAATGAGAGCTCGTCATTTACAGTGAAAAAGTTGATTGCTTGCGTTTTCCCTGGAGTAGATGAGGTTTTAACAAGCGATTTGCTTTGGAAGAGATGGTTTAAAAGGCTTGATTTTCCGACGTTAGAACGGCCAGCAACTGCGATTTCAGGGAGAATATCACCAGATTCAATGTGCCGCAGCGTGGGGTAGTGCTCAGGAGCTGTCCCGGTCGTTATAAATTTGGCATTCTGAAAGAGATACTTTTTCATGTTTGTGGGATCTCTAGTATTGTGATCTGCCGCTCATCGTCTCTCGAGCTTTCTGTAGAGTGCTCCATGCGGACTATAATAGAGTCTGCGGGGAGTAGGTCGTGAATCCGCTCAGCCCACTCGATGCAGCAGATGCCATGCTCTGTGGAAAAGTATTCGTCAAAGCCCATTCTTAAAAATTCGTCGCTGTTTTGCAGGCGGTATAAGTCAAAATGGAAAACGGCGAGGCTGTTTTTGTCTTGGCTATTTTGGTAAATGCCTAAGTAGACAAAGGTCGGGCTTGTGACGTTTTCTTCAGCAAGGCCGGTAGCGCCTCGAACGAGTCCTTTAATAAAAGTGGTTTTGCCTGCGGCTAAGTCTCCATAAAAGCAAACAACACTTCCGCCGGTACTTTTCTGGGAAAGTCTCTTTCCCAGTAAATAGCCTGCGTGTGTTGTTTCCTCGGCTGAGTGGGTGATGATCTTAGTCACGAGAGGTTTTCTTTGTGGGGGGCTGAAGGTTTTTTTTATTCTACGCCTTCTTCTTCTTGGGCTTTGATCCACTGAGTGACATAAGGAACGAAGAAGGGGATTTCTGAGAGGACTTCTACGAAGTCGTTAATTTCTTCTTCGAGGTGTTTTGCAATGAAGAGATTAAAGCTTTCTTCGAATTGAAAACGGTTTTGGTTTTGAGCTTCGACCATTGTAATGGAGCTCAGGTAGTTCTGCTTGAAATCTTCGGCAACAGCTTCTTTTGTATTGAAGTAACTGTCGTTCAATACGGAAGTGTAAACTTTTTTTGTGACAGATTTTTTGTGCTTAGTGATGAAGCTTTTTATAAGCTCGCGATCTTCAGAGGTGCTAAAGCGCTTAACGGGCAGCCCGTCAAGTCTTTCTTTGTTTTCTGGACATTTAGAGACGTGCTCATAAATGGCATCTACTGGGTAATGGTGGGTGTTATTACCGATGATAACCCTTGAAGAGGTGTTAAAACAAAAAGGGCAAAGGTAGATCTTTTTTGTCTCTTCATTAATGGTTGCTGCTCCAAAGCCTAGTTTGATTTCGGTTTCGCGCCACAGTTTCCCCTCTTTTTCCAAGGCTTTTACAGCGTGATCAGCACTTTGGTAGATGAGTTTATCGCGTCGAAACAAGACAGGATGAATCCCTAGCTTTTTCTCGATAAAGAATAAATAGGCAGTCGCAGGATCAGCCTTGCGGTGTTTTTTAAGAAACTGCTCTAGGGAAGTTTTTTGAGCTTCGGTAATGACAAATGTCGCCACTTTTTTCCTCGAATCTAAACGCTTGTGAGTTAACAACCACGATTAAACGTGTCAATTGCAGTAAAAGGATACGCCGCCTTCCATTATTTGGGCAAGTCTAAATACTCACCTCCCAGGTGACCAGACATTAAATCCCATATTTTAACACAAAGCCGCAAAGATGCAAAGACGCAAAGAAAAACAAGATAAAGAAGAAAAAACGTAACAGTTCACATGCCCCTCCTTCGTCGGTGCATGTGAACTATTATAAACTTTTTTGTATTAGATCTCTTTCGAAATTCAAGTTTTAAGCATCCTTACACCGTTTAATCAGGTGAGGTTCCAATGAAAATGGACTACATAAATCTTTTAACCACAGAGAACGCAGAGCTCACAGAGAAAGAAGGCCCAAGCACTCTTACTGGAAAAATCATTGGGGCTGCTATAGAAATTCATCGAGCATTAGGCCTAGGTCTTCTTGAATCAGCATATGAAACTTGCTTAATCTATGAGCTGCGACTCAGAAAATTAAGGGTAAAACCTCAGAAATCGATGCCAGTGTTTTATAAAGATGTGATGCTTGATTGCGGATATCGCGTTGATTTAGTTGTTGAAGATCAAGTCATTGTGGAAATCAAGTCTGTGACCAGTCTTGCTTCGATTCATGAGGTACGGTTGCTTTCCTATCTAAAGCTATCTGATTGTAAAATTGGCCTTCTGATTAATTTTAATGTAAAAATTCTCAAGGACGGCATTCGACGAATGAGGGCTTGATTATTCTCTGTGAGCTCTGTGTTCTCTGTGGTTAAAAAAAATTACAGGCTTGAGACTAGCAGTCTGTCAATATTGACAAACCACTAGCTAGAACTGTTGTGCTCCGACGAAGGAGGGGTCTGTGAACTGTTACGAAAAAACAGGATAAACAGGATCGCCTTCGGCGGCAGGATACACTACAGGATGATCTAATTTCTTAAATTTCAGTTCTCTGTTTTTTTTAAAATTCATTTAGGGTAGGTTAAACGTGGCAACTTTTTAAGAGTAACGATTTTGCGAGGTATTTAGATGTCATCAGTACGATTAAAAGAAACTATTGCCAATGGGTTTGAAAGGGTGATTGAGGTGACAGATGAGGGCGCTGGTCTTCATGCATTCATCGCTATTCACAATACAGTCCTAGGCCCTGCTTTAGGAGGGACGCGCATATTCCCTTATGCCAATCGAGAGGCTGCACTTGCTGACGTCTTAAGGCTTGCCGAAGGGATGACCTATAAGTCTGCAGTAGCTCACGCCGGCTTTGGCGGTGGAAAAAGTGTAATCATTGCCGACTCTAAGAAAGACAAGACCCCTAAATTGCTAGAGGCCTTTGCCCGCGCTGTCGATAGGCTAAAAGGGATTTATATTTGCGCCGAAGATATCGGCTGCACACCAGATGACATGGTCACCATTAGCCGCATCACGCCTTATGTCTGTGGATTGCCTGAGGGGTCTGTGCATGGAAGTGGCTGCCCGAGCCGCTATACCGCTTGGGGGGTGTTCCGTGGAATACAAGCTGTTTGCCACTCCATATGGGGAACAAACTCTGCACATGGCCGTAGAGTTGCCATTCAAGGCCTTGGAAACGTGGGCTTGCGCCTTGCCGAACTCCTCTTTTGGCAGGGAGCTAATCTGATTGTTTCTGATGTTGACCCGGCCAAAGTAAAAAGAGCGCAGACCCAGTTAGGGGCAAAAGCAGTTTCTCCTTCTGAGCCCATCGGCTCTCAGTGTGATGTGCTAGCTCTTTGCGCTATGGGCGGCGAGCTTAATGACCAGACGATTCCTCGGCTAAAATGTGCAGCTATTGCAGGTGGCGCTAACAACCAACTGCTAAAGTCTGAGCATGGGGATGCGCTTGCTAAGCGAGATATTCTTTACGCCCCAGACTTTGTTGTGAATGCTGGCGGTCTATTAAACGTTGCTGGAGAATTTGACCCTCAAGGGTACCAACCTGCTGTCATCAGGGATAAAGTAAACAACATCTACGATGTTCTTTTGCATATTTTTGTCATGGCTAAAGAACAAAAAATCTCTACCGAAGCTGCTGCTTTGCAGCTTGCTCGGCAAAATTTAGCCGGTGGAATAGGCAAACGGAGAGAACCTGTTAACTTCGCTCGCAAAGCTTTATGAATATATCTTTAAATACATTAGCTGACAGTCTGACAAGCCATTTTTCCAGCGCTCTTTTGGCGGCGTATCCAACGCTTACAAGAGAGCAACTCTCTGTTGAGGTTGTTCAAAGCACTCAAGAGAAGTTTGGCCATTACCAATGCAATAGCCCTATGAAGCTGGCAAAACTTGTCGGTAAGAGCCCCCGCGTTATTGCTCAAGAAGTTTTAGACAAGTTGGACAGGTGTGATGCAGATGGCAGCCCTTTTATCTCGCACACAGAAATAGCTGGCCCTGGATTCATTAATATCACAATAGATGGCGGAATCCTTGCTAAGAAGGTCAAATCTCTTGTTTTGGACAGCAGGGTCGGCATTCCGCTCCCAGCCCAAAAGCAGAAAGTAATTGTCGAACTGTCCTCTCCTAATACTGCTAAAGAGATGCACGTTGGCCACCTTCGTTCGACAATTATTGGAGATTGCCTTGCAAGGGCTTTTGAGTTCCTTGGACATGATGTGCTAAGGCTCAATCACGTTGGCGATTGGGGCACCTCTTTTGGAATGCTCATCGCTTACATGAAAGATGTGGCGCAGGATGTTCTATCGGGCAAGATGCCGATGGAGCTTGGGCAGCTGGTTAAATGGTACAAAGAGGCTAAAAAGCGCTTTGACGAAGATGCCCCTTTTAAATTGCGCTCACAACAAGAAGTGGTAGCCCTCCAAGGGGGAGATGCCAGCTCTCTTAGTGTTTGGGGGCAGATTTGTGAAGTATCGCGCCTTGCATACCAAGAGATTTATAATATTTTAGATGTGAGGCTCATCGAGCGCGGAGAATCTTTTTACAACTCTCAGCTTCCTGGCATTGTCGCTGATCTTGAGAAGAAAGGACTTGTTCAGCTATCTGACGGGGCAAAGTGCATTTTTTTAGAAGGCTTTGTAAACCGCGAAGGGGAGCCCTTTCCTCTGATGATTCAGAAGGGCGATGGCGGGTATAATTACGACACGACCGATATGGCGGCAATTCGTCAAAGGGTTGATGTCGAGAAGGCAGACCGCATTATCTACGTTGTCGATGCAGGGCAGAGCTTGCATTTTTCGATGATTTTTAAGGCTGCAGAAAAAGCCGGCTACTTTGATTCTCAAAAAGTTCAGGTAGAGCATGTCCCTTTTGGGCTTGTTTTGGGCTCTGATGGGAAGCGGTTCCGTACCCGTTCAGGAGAGACCGAGCGGCTCATAGACCTTCTTAAGGCAGCAGTGATTCATGCTAAGAAAATTTTGGTCGAGCGAAAGACCGACATGCCAGAAAGTGAGCTTGACAATGTGGCTGAAGCTCTTGGCATTGGCGCTGTGAAGTATGCAGACCTTTCTTGTCACCGGACGGGTGACTATGTCTTTAGCTACGAAAGAATGCTGAAGTTTGAAGGGAATACCGCAGCCTTTTTGATGTATGCGTATGTCCGCGTTGCCGGGATCAAGCGCAAAGTGGGTATCGATGTCGAGAGTCTTAAAGAGGGGACCAGAATTACTCTTGGGCACCCTTCAGAGGTTGCGTTAGCCATTCATCTATTGCAATTCGGGGAGTCTCTAGAAAAGCTTTCTAAAGAACTCCTCCCAAACCGCCTTACCGACTATCTATACACCCTTGCAGAAAAGTTCAACGCCTTCTTCCGTGATTGCCGTGTCGAAGGGAGTCCTGAACAAAATAGCCGCCTACTCCTTTGCGAGGGGACTGCCCGCGTCATGAGGCAAGGCCTTGACATCCTCGGCGTCATCCCAGTCTCCCGCATGTAAGCGCGAAGCGAGAATTTAAGCGGTACCTTTAACTCACGAGTAAAGGTCTGCGCTGAGGATTTGCTGCATGAAGCAGTTCTGCGTATTTTTCTAGGCTAGGGCGTACCTGGGCTCTTTCATAACGTGAATAGGCATTAGGAGAGTTCGATTTTAATCGCCTAGTTACATCGCGAATAGAGGAGCCGCTTTTTATTCGCTGTCTTTTCAGCCCAAAGGCAAACAGAAGGGTCTTATCTGAAGCTCCGATGCCAATGACTCCATCTTCATAAAGAGTGACAGTAATTTGAAAGTGCTTGTCTAAAAGGTTCTGATAGGAGTCTTTTAGGAGTTCTGTGATGGCATCTTTAGCCATTATAAGGGCTTCTTTTCTCGTTTTTCCTTGAGTCATTATATCTAAAAAAGAAACGTCCACCAGCCACCATGAACTGTGTGGGTCTTTCCAAACTTTTCCTTCTAATTCCATCATATACTCCGCTTAGCTGAAAACGGGAGCTTTTGCGCTAGTCCAAATTCCCATTTTCAGCTACGAGGAGTATATACGCCTCTTACCTTTTTACTTTTGGCATTTAAGCTTCCATCCTAAACGCATCAGTTCTTGTTCTAAATCTCGCTTCTTCATAGTTAATTGTACACATTTATGTATACAAAGTCAATTGAGTAACAGAAATTACAGCCTTCTTGGAAGGCTAAACTCTTGTTTGCGGATTAGAGCCAAAGTTAGGTGGCTTTTTCTTGGTCTTTATATTTTTAATTGACTTTTGTCAGAAAAGATCTATGTTGAAGTTTGTTTTTTAAATCTCAAGGGCAGAGCAGAGCTAAGGACTTTTGAAACTATGACGATGCCGAAAAAGCCTGAGAGGGCGCCAAAAAAGCCTGTCATTTTCATGCTGATTTTTACAGGTCTTATTCTACTGGTTGCCTTAATCATGCAGCCCCTTCAGATTCTCCATTTCCGTGATAGCGTCGCCGTACTGTTCCCTAAAGGAATGATCGCGTTAGAAGAACGCGATCTTCTTTTTACGGTTCAATTCCTGATGCTACTGATCATCGTCCCTGTCTACATCCTCACATTTGTTTTTTCTTGGAAATATAGAGCCGATAACGCCAAAGCGAAGTATGACCCCGATTTGGTAGATAACCAGCTTGCTGAATACATCTGGTGGATGGTTCCTCTAGTTATGGTTGGAATTATCAGCGGACTCATATGGGTCAAAACCCATGAACTAGATCCCTACAAATCGATTAAGTCCAATTCCAATAACAAGGAAATGACAATTCAAGTCGTTGCGCTTCAGTGGAGATGGCTATTTATTTATCCCGAAGAAAAGATCGCGACCATCAATTTTATACAGATTCCTAAAGACACCCCTATTCGTTTTGAGCTCACTGCCGATGCCCCTATGAATTCGTTTTGGATTCCCCACTTGGGCGGACAGATCTATGCCATGCCTAAGATGAAAACAGAGTTAAACTTGATTGCAAATGAGGTCGGCGACTTTAGAGGGGTGTCCTCTAACATAAGCGGAGAGGGGTTTGCTAAGATGATTTTTATCACGAGAGCCTCTTCAGTCGAGGAGTATAATCAGTGGGTAAAAACCGCGCAGCAATCACCGAAATCTCTCGGCTTCAAAGAATACAATCAATTAGTCGCTCCAAGTCAGAACACTGCGGTAGAAATTTTTCAGTTGGGAGAAGAGAAACTCTTCGATCACGTTGTTAATAAATATATGCACCCCAAGAAAGATGAGTAAGACATGTTAGGTCATTTAACCTTAGAAGCATTCAAGCATGAATCCAGCCAGACAGGCGCTGTTATAATGATGGTGCTTGGCACTATTGGCATCCTTGCCCTTATCACCTACTTAAAACGTTGGAAGTGGCTTTGGAACGAGTGGCTGACGACCGTAGATCCCAAGAAAATCGGGGTCATGTACATCGTTGTTGTCCTAATCTCATTTGCTAAGGGTTTTAGCGATGGCCTTATGATCCGCCTTCAGCAGGCATTCTCTGTTGGGGATTCTGAAGGGTTTATTTCTGCAAACCACTTTCAACAGGTCTTTTCTGCGCACGGGACCACAATGATCTTTTTTGTGGGTATGGGGGCTATTTTTGGTTTAATGAACCTCATTATTCCTTTGCAAATTGGAGCTCGGGACGTTGCTTTTCCATTTTTGAATGCTGCTGGTTTTTGGCTGTTTGCTGCTGCTGCTCTTTTAACGCTTGTTTCGCTTGGAATCGGTTCTTTTTCAACAGCAGGATGGCTTGCCTATCCTCCTCTTTCAGGTCTGGAGTTTAGCCCCAATGAGGGGGTGGACTATTGGATATGGATTGTACAGATCGCGGGGATTGGAACGACTCTTGCAGGGATCAACTTTTTGGTAACGATCCTGAAAATGCGCTGTCCAGGGATGAGCTTGATGAAGATGCCTATTTTTGTCTGGAGCGTCTTGTGTACAGTAGCGCTTGTTGTTATGGCTTTCCCAATTTTGACTGCAACGCTTTATATGCTAACCCTAGACCGCTATCTTGGAATGCACTTTTTCACGATAAGTGCTGGCGGCAATTACATGATGTACATCAACCTTATCTGGGCATGGGGCCATCCTGAGGTCTATATTTTGATCTTGCCGATGTTTGGCGTTTTTTCTGAAGTGGTTCCTACCTTCTCAGAAAAAAGGCTGTTTGGTTACACCTCTATGGTGTGGGCTCTTATTATGATTGCCGTTGTCTCCTTTCTTGTTTGGCTCCATCACTTCTTCACAATGGGAGCAAGTCCTGGCGTAAACATCTTTTTTGCTGTCACGACGATGATTGTGGCTATTCCGACAGGGGTGAAAATATTTAACTGGCTCTTTACGAAGTTTCGGGGTCGCGTTCATTTCACCTCCCCCATGCTGTGGTTTTTTGCTTTCTTACTCAACTTCACGGTAGCCGGGATGACGGGGGTTCTACTCACAATACCTCCTGTGGACTTCCAACTGCACAACAGCTTATTTTTGATTGCCCACTTCCATGGAATGGTTATCGGCGGGGTGCTCTTTGGCTTCTTTGCAGGGTTTACCTACTGGTTCCCCAAATTTACAGGGTTTGTCTTGGATGAAAAGCTCAACAGATACGCCTTTTGGTGCTGGATGAGTGGGTTCCTCCTTGCCTTCATGCCTCTTTATATGCTCGGCTTTATGGGAGCTACAAGGAGACTAGATCACTACGACCTTTCTACCGGGTGGCACCCCTTATTTTTAGTCGCAGGACTCGGCGCTCTTATTATTATGTGCGGAGCGACAATCCAGTTCTTGGGGCTCTTCTGGAGCATTAAAAACAGGAAAAAGAACTGGGATCAGACTGGGGGAGATCCTTGGAATGGCAGGACATTAGAATGGGCGACTCACTCTCCTCCACCTGTCTATAATTTTGCGATTATCCCCATAGTAGATCAAATAGATCCCCTATGGGCCATTAAGCGTGGAGAGATGCCCGCAATAGGAAAGGACTATCAAGATATCTATATGCCTAAAAACTCTGCCTTAGGGTTTTATATTGGGATTGCTGGTTTGGTTATTGGATTTGCCATGACCTGGCACATCTGGTGGCTTTCCATTCTCTGTTTTGTCTCAATTTTGGTCTGTGTGATCATCCACCTTTCCGGGGATGATTCGCACGATGTGATTACTGCAGCAGAAGTGGAAAAAATAGAAGCTGCACACATAAGGAGAATGAAGGCGCATGAGTAAACCTATAACAATTCACCATAAAGACACTCTTTCGCCTTTCCGTGACACCACTTTGCCTGATCCGAATGAAGATAAATACTTCATGTCTACGATAGGGTTTTGGGTCTATCTGATGACAGATAGCGTACTCTTTGCAACGCTCTTTTGTACTTATGGAGTCCTTCACGGAGAGACTTTCGACGGCCCGACATCAAAAGATCTCTTTGATCTTTCGGCTGCATTTATCGAGACAATGGTTTTGCTTGTGAGTAGTGTGACGTGCGGTTTTGCGATGATTTCCGCTGTCAAAAGTAAGCGAAATCATGTCATCGGCTGGCTGCTTGTGTCATTTTTATTAGGAGCTACCTTTGTTGGCCTTGAACTCAACGAGTTTGCTCATTTAGTTCGAGAGGGGAATAGCTGGACACGAAGCGCCTTCCTATCTGCATTCTTCACGCTTGTAAGCACACACGGGATCCACGTCTCTTTTGGATTATTGTGGATGGGTGTCATGATGGTGCAGCTTCTTTGCCATGGAGTGAATGCCATTACATTTAGGCGGCTGGTAATATTTAGCTTGTTTTGGCACTTTTTAGATCTCGTATGGATTTTCATCTTCACGTTTGTTTACTTGATGGGAGTTATTTAAAATGACTCATGGCCTTGGTTTAAGTGAGGTTCAAAAACAGTGGCATGGAAATCTAAAATCGTATGCGATTGGATTCAGTGTTTCTCTTTTGTTGACGACTATTTCCTTTTTTCTAGTCGTTAAAAAAGTGCTGCCTCCTCAAATTCTGATGTACACCATTATCGCTCTTGGGCTGGTGCAGGCAGTTATTCAGCTGCTTTTTTTCATGCATATTGGAGGGGAAGAGGTAAAGCCTCGCTGGCAGTCAATAGCGCTTTGTTTTACCGCGCTCATTTTAAGTATTGTAGTTATTGGATCTTTGTGGATTATGAATGATCTAAATGAGCGGATGATGCCAGAGATGAACATGCCAGGCATGGATATAAAAAAGGACATGACACATGATTGATTATTACCTGTTGACTAAGCCCGGAATTATTATGGGGAATCTCGTCACAGTTGCTGCTGGGTTTTTGTTGGCTTCAAAGGGAAATATCGATTTTAGATTATTTTTTGCAACGTTGATTGGCCTTATTTTCATCATGGCCTCTTCTTGTACTTTCAATAATTACATCAATCGCAAGGATGACAAAAAAATGGAGCGCACCAAGAACAGGGCGCTTGTTACTGGGTTGATTTCCGGAAAAAATGCGATCGTTTTTGCAAGCGTTCTTGGCGTTATTGGAAGTTTTATTTTGATTTCATACACCAACCTTTTGACCTTTGCTGTGGCAGCAGGTGGGTTCTTTATCTACGTCGTTCTTTATAGCGTCTGGAAGTGTCGCACCATTTATGGGACAGCGATAGGGAGCATTGCTGGCGCTGTCCCTCCTGTTGTTGGGTACTGCGCGGTGAGCAACCGTTTTGATCTAGGAGCTGTTATTTTACTTATGATCATGGTCCTTTGGCAGATGCCCCATTTTTTCTCGATTGCCATATACCATTTCGACGATTATGTAGCGGCTAAGATTCCTGTATTGCCCGTTAAGAAGGGGATTTTGCGGGCGAAGATCCACATGGTGGTTTATATCGTTTGTTTTATCCTTGTCGCTAGCCTATTAACGGTCTTTGATTACACAGGATACGCCTACTTGGCTGTAGCCATGATTTTTGGTCTTGCCTGGCTTGCCCTTTGCATAAAGGGCTTCAAAAGTAAAGACAACCAACTTTGGGGCCGGAACATGTTCCGCCTATCGCTTGTGTTGATAATGGCTCTCTCTTTGGCCATCCCCCTAGACATTGCGTAAGGCGCTTTCAGCTAAGAGGAGTATAGTTTGCTTCTTGTTTATGTGTCTTAGCTCCCGCTGGAAAGAAAATAAATTCAAAAGAACACTCCGCAATGGGGTGGACGAAATGTAGCCCTGGGTAAGAAGAAGTCTAGCGGGAACCGCTGGAATTATAATAGTCAGCCACGATCAGTGACGACATTTCTCACAGAAAGGGTGTCGCCGCTGGCCGCGGCTTAGTTTTTTTTTATACAATAGCCGTAGGCTCCCTTCGGTCACCTGCGGCTAGCATCTGCCACGGCTTCGCCGTTTAATTACTTCTGCCGCGGTTTAAATAACCAAGAAAATTCTTCATACGATTGCCCTAGGTTTAGAGGTTGTTCGGCTAGGACTTTGGTAGGACTCTAGTTTTGTAGGGCTTGCCGGGGATTTCCTCGACGTATTTGGGAACGGCGTAGCCGGGAAGGTACTTGGCGATCTCCTCGACAAGGCGTAGTCCTTCATTTGGGTGGACTTCGAAGTGGGCAGCACCTGCAACCCTGTCTAGTTGGTGGAGGTAGTAGGGAATAACGCCCGCGTTGACAAGTGTTTCGCTCAGGAGCTGTAGGGTGTTGGTGTCGTCATTAACTCCTTTCAGAAGAACTGTCTGCGCTAGCACAGGAATACCCAGTTTTTGTACCCGTTTTAAGGCGGCAAGGACATCGGCGTCTAGCTCGAGTGGGTGGTTACTGTGAACAACAAACCAAATTTGTTTTTTTTGCTGTGCCAGTAGGTTGATGAACGAGTCATCGATGCGCTCAGGAATGCCGATAGGAAAGCGGGTGTGGAAGCGGATTCTCTTGATATGGGAGATCTCGGTAAGTTTTCCTAACAGCTCGCCTAACACAGCATCGCTAAGGGAAAGGGGGTCGCCGCCGCTTAAGATCACCTCTTTAATGGAAGGGTCGGCAGCAAGGATCGCCAACTCCTCACGAAAGGATTTATCTCCATCAGCATAATCAAAATTTTGTCGGAAGCAAAAACGGCAGTTCATGACGCAGGCGCTCGTGCAAACGAGCAGTGCCCTTCTATTATACTTGTGCAGAAGTTTGGGTGATCTGCGAGAGGGGGCGTCGCCGACAGGATCGGCAATAAACCCTTTAGTCGGAGTCGTTTCGGACTGGGTTGGGACAAACTGACGCAGCAGCGGATCGTCTAGTGTCCCTTTAACGATTTTGGCGGCTAGACGCAAAGGGAGGTTCAAAGGAAACTTGCTATTGGGTAGCAGAGTCTTCCTTTGTTCCGGGTTCAGCTCGAGGTAATCTGCGAGAGCTTTCCACTTCGTAAAGTTTTGTTTTTGAATGCGCCTCCATAAAGAGGGGCTGGGGTCAGTGGACATCTAGTTCCTTTAAGACTTTATCGACTATAAAATGCTTTTTTACTTCCCCGCTACTTCTTTTTCTTTAACAGAACCTTTGCTTTGCTCCCTTAACAGAGAACTTTAAGTTCTGCTTTAGACTCTGCTTTAGACTCTGCTTTAGACTCTGCTTTAGACTCTGTTTTAAGAATTAGGGGAGCTAAGATATTATCCAGTGGCGTCCCTTTTTTGGGAAGGTCGCAAAGTTCGACGTTGGCGCCGAGCTTCTGGAGCTTCTCTACGACGTTCTCGTAGCCGCGGAAAAGGAAGGGCATTCCGGCAATGGTGCTGGTGTCCGTTGTAAGGAGTGCCGCCATGACATAGGCAAAGCCTGCGCGGAGGTCAGGGATGGTGATATTGCCTCCTCTAAGGGCCGAAACTCCTTTAATAATGACGCTGTGGTTGAAATTGTGGGTGGCGTAGCGACACTCTTTTCCGCCTAAGCACTGCTTAAAGGGTGAGATGTCTGCCCCCATGTCTCTGAGCGTCTCGGTATAGCCAAAGCGATTCTCGTACACAGTTTCGTGGATGACCGAAGACCCAGCTGCTTGGGTAAGCAGAACAGCAAACGGCTGCTGCCAATCTGTTGCAAATCCTGGGTGCACGTCGGTTTCGAGGTGGATCCCGCCTTGTAAAGGCCCGTCATAGAAGAATTCAATCCCTGTTTTTTTGATGTCGAAGCCGCCGCCTATTTCACGGATCTTGTTCAAGAAGGTCATCATGTGGCCGTGGTGTGCCCCTTCTACGAACACGCGTCCTTTAGAGGCGATTGCTGCCATTGCAAAGGATGCTGCTTCGATTCTGTCAGACATAATGGTGTGTTCGACTTCGTAGAACTTGCGTGTTCCTTGAATCTGAATGGTTCTATTGGTATCGAGGGTGATGATCGCGCCAAGTTTTTGCAAGAAGAGGAGCAGGTCGACGATTTCCGGTTCGATAGCGGCATTGCGGATGAGTGTTGTTCCACGTGCACGAACACCGGCCAAGATGCTGTTTTCTGTTGCCCCTACAGAAGGATAGGGGAGGTTGATGACTGCGCCTTGAAGGCCATCATGAGCATGAGCAAAGTACGCTCCCTCTTTTTTCATGTGGCGGTGTTCGATTGTTGCGCCAAGGCTGCGTAGCGCTTCGATGTGATAGTCGATGGGGCGTTTACCGATGAGGTCTCCGCCAGCAGTTGGGACAATGATCTCCTCGTCTGTACGTCCGAGAAGAGCTCCAATCATTAGAACAGGAATTCGGTTGGCTCCAGAGAACTTCTGAGAGATGTAGGAGGTCTTTAGCTCCCGCGTAATCACTTCCATTACCCCTTCTTTTCGATCCCAGGTCACTTCCGTCCCAATTTCTTGGCAGAGTTTAACGGTAATTTCGACATCGCCGATGTTGGGAACGTTGTAGAAGGTGCAACGTTTGTCAGAGAGGAGAGAGGCCACTAAGAGCTTTGTGGTGGCATTTTTTGCCCCAGCAGCTTTAACGTGACCTTGAAGAGGGTTTCCTCCGATGACTTTTAAAACATCCATAATTCCGTTCCGTGTGAGAGGTAAAGGGGGTACTTTATCGTGAGCCTATTATATACTCCTCTTAGCTGAAAACGGGGCTTTGGCGCCGTCCAAATTCCCGTTTTCAGCTAAGAGGAGTATATGTTTCACTAATGTAAATAAATTGTAGGATTTAATCACTCAATTTCTTCAACAAAACAAAAAAAGTGATCTAAACCACTGTGACAGGGCGCTGCCCTTACGCTGTTTGCAATTGCAGCCTGTAAGGCTACTGGTTGGGGCCTATCGTGAGGGTGATGGAGTCTTTAAACGTCCCTTCGAGCAAATGCCTGGTGGAGCCAACAGAGATGACAATAGGAATGGTGTCTCCGATAATCGATGTCATTCCACTCGTAGTTGCTGCTGGAACGTGAGCTCCTGATTTCAAATCAAGAGACCTATCTCCTGCTGTAATTGTGTAAGGCAGTTCCTCTCCTGACCTTCCCATGCCATAACTCCCTACGCGCTGCAACTTCTGAAGAGACTGCGACTGGAGTGAGAAAATATATCCAGCATTGCTCTTAAGGTTTATCTGAAAGCTTTTAGAGTCTCCTTTAGCAGCAGCTCCCACTAAATATTTTTCGCGCAGATCGAGCGTAATTTTGGGCATGGAAAAAAAACGGCTTCATACCCTTCTTGCCACGAGGCGTGAGAGAACGTGAGAGAAAAACAAGAGAAAAGAGGTGAGATATTTAAAATGAATGTCCCAGAGGGACATCTGGACTTAGCCAGGTGGTGAAGTGCGAAGCACGAGAACCCCTGGTAAATATAAATAAAAATCCAAGCTCCGGACGGATCTACAGGACTTAATTTGTGCCCTCCCCTCTAGTGGTCTGTTAACATTCAAATTGCGGGTGTGCTAGCGCGAAAGCTGCCGAATTTCCACGATCGCAAGTGCCTTAGTATTAGAAATACAAAGGGCACTTGCGATCGTGGAAATTCAGCGCTTTGGCGCCGCACACCCGTAATTTCAATATTGACAGACCACTAGGGCTTCCAATTTATTTATATTGACCAGTGGTTGCATGTCTTCGGGTTATAGTCGATTAAATCTCAAATGACAGGCTCAGACAGCGCCCAAGGCAGACCAAAAAGCAGCGTTGTCGAAAGAATTTGACCGGGTCTTCTCGATAAGGACCCTGACTTATTAAGAAGTTCCGTGACTGCTTAAAATTTCTTTATGTGATTGCCCCGCCAAAACACCCCTCTGTGAGCATCAAATCTTTCTTGATAAAATCGCCCTGTCTCTCAGGAGTTAAAAAATAAACTTTTTGCATGGAGCTTTCCTGAATAGAACACCTCGATTGCGTTAATAGTTGAGGTCTGCCACAATTAATTCCCTTCTTAATACAAACCCTTCAAGCTAAGGAAAGGATAAATCGTCATGCCAGACCGGGATTATCGTCAGATGCACATGCCTATTGTTAGGACAGGCATTGGTCAAGATAGCCACCGTTTTTTAACAGGAGAGGAAATTAAGTCATGTGTAATTGCAGGGGTAATATTTCCTGAGGTTCCTGGATTGCTGGCCAATTCTGATGGGGATGTTGTTTACCATGCCATTTGCGCTGCGATTACAACGCTTACCGGAAAGCTCATTTTGGGGGGGATCGCTGACGATTTTTGCTTAAAAGATGGGATTACCGACAGCGAGGTTTATTTGAAAGAAGGTGTGAAGCTCCTTGGCAAGCAGAAGATCACCCACGTGGCGATTACGCTCGAGGCTAAGCGTCCCAAGTTCAAAGATCGCCTGCTAGACATGCGCAAAAATATTGCGCGTGTGATGGGACTCAACATTAGCCAGGTTGGCATCTCTGCTACAACAGGCGAAGGGCTCACCGACTTTGGCTGCGGCGATGGCCTCCAGTGCTTCTGCATCGTCACCACAATGGAGAACCCACCTAGTAGACGTCGCGGAGGTAGCGCTTTTCGGTGCGGAGTTGCTTGACATAGGCCTTTGCAGCGTCGTCACTTAAAGCCCCATGCTCTTTGATAATGTGGTGGAGGGCAGCATCGACATCTTTAGCCATATGATCGGCATCGCCGCAGACAAAGAAGGAAGCTCCCTCTTCAAGCCACTTCCAGAGTTCAGCGCCGCTGCTTAGCATCTTATGCTGAACATACACCTTTTCCGCCTGATCGCGTGAGAAGGCGAGGTCAAGTTTTAGCTTTCCCGCATCGACAAGTGCTTTCCAGTAGTCTTCGTAGTAGAACTCATCCGCGCGTGTCCATTCCCCAAAAAACAGCCAGTTCTTTCCAATTGCTCCTGTTGCCTCTCTTTCTTGCATGAACGCTCGGAAAGAGGCAATGCCAGTTCCTGGGCCTACCATGATGATGGATCTTGCGTGATCCTCAGGGACGGTAAAGTCCGCTGCAGGTTGCAGGTAGACAGGCAGACGCTCTTGAACTTTTGCAAGGTGGCAGAGGTAGTGAGAGGCAACGCCGTGTCTTAGGTGGCCGTTTGTCATATATTCCGTTACAGCGACAGTGAGGTGTGCCTCTTCGCCTACCGTCTTTTGAGAGGAGGCGATGGAATAGAATCTAGGAAGTAGAGGGGAGAGTAGCGAGCAGAGCTCTTGGGGCTCAATTTTGGCCCCGGAGTACCCGGCTAAGGTGTCCCAAAGTTCGTGAGTCTCTCCGTAAGCTTTTAGCAGTTCACGCCCTTCGGCATCAATAAGCCGTGCGAGCTCGTCTTTCTTTGTTCCACGAGGATATTTGTCGTGAAGTGCTGTGAGCAGCTTTTTGCTAACTCTTGAGATGTTCACCTTTTCTGAAAGGTAATCAAACAAAGAGAAGGGCTCTTCTGTGCGAGCGTCAATGATTGGCTCGTCTCCAGAGGCTCCAATCGTTTTTAAGATCTTAGCTACAATCTGAGGGTCATGTTTTGGGTAGATGGCTAGGCTATCGCCTACTTTGTAGTTAAGGCCAGACCCTGTGAGTTTGATAACAAGATGTTGCGTCTCCTTTCTTGAGCCTGGGCGCGATAAGTGATAGCGCTCCGAAATAGGGGCTAAAAATGGATTTGTTCGGCTATAGGAAGGAGAGGGATTGCTCATGCGCCTCGTAGGTGAGATTGGTAGCCAATTATAAGTGCTTGCCATAGAAAAGTCAAAAGTAGAAAAATTATTATAGTCGATAAAGTCTTAAATGATAGGCTGAGACAATGCGAAAGCCGCGCGATTAAACGATCGTAAGCAGGTCAATATTAGAAATATAGGCCTGCTTACGATCGTTTAATCCCGCGAGCTTTGGCGCTGCCTGAGCCTATCATTTGAGATTTTATCGACTATATGTATTGAGGAGGGAGGTTAGTCCAGATGAGGTGTTTATTGTATTTAGGCATAGTGCTTCTAGGGGCATTTTTAGGGGGTCTTTCGGGATGCGCTGCAATAGAAGGACCCACAAAGCCTATTCAGCGGATCTATCCTGTTGCTGGGTATGGTGAGGGGAATGTTGAAGAGGGACTTCAGGATGGCCTGCAAGAGGAGACGCAGCAGAAAAAGACCCACAGAAAAGTCGCCGGTGATTTATAGGGTCGAACGAAGTGAGGCTTTGAGTCTCCGCAAGAATCAAAAAGGAAAAATTGTCCTAAACAAGCGTTTGCCCCCTCCAGAAGGTGACGTGGGCCGCCTAAGGTCTGGGATCTAACCTGCTACCAAGCGAATGTTTGCTGTAGACTCAATCTGAAATCCCAGACCTTAGGCGGCCCACGTTACTTTCTGGAGAGGGCAAGTGTTATGCGGGCTTAGATGTGGGCTTCATGAGGCTTTGACAGTTGCCAGCGTCCCAGCCCTTCTTTAGAACAGACATCATCTTGTTAGAGACGCCGCCCAAAAACTCCATCGCCTTCAAGAAGCGCGCCCGAGTCCTCTCTTTGCCCAAGAGCTCTGCCGAGTCAAAGAAGGGGGGCCCTTCCTTTTTACCCATGAGGGCGCCAAACAAAATAGGCATGAGCCCTTTGACCTTAAGTCCAAACGTCTCTGCGACAGCAAGTGCAGCCGTTCGCATCCCATCACGTTTCCAGTTTTCTTGCTTTTCCAGGTGCCAGATCATTGCTTGAAGCATGCAAGCTGCCTGAGAAGGGGTCATCTCTTTTGGACAGAGAAGCTCTTGTGTGTAGGTGAGGTTGTTGATGAAGAAGAAGCTGCAAAGCTCCATAAACTCCCCAAATGTCTTAATGCGGGTGCTGACAAGAGGCATAAGCTTTTGCATGAACGCATCGTTGAACTGCCACTCTTTAAGCCGCTGCCAGAGCTGGTCTTCTGGGATTTTTTTGATGAGGTATTGCTGATTGATCCAGTCGAGCTTGTCCACATCAAAGATAGCCCCCGATACGCCGAGTCTCTGGGAGTCAAAATGCTTTCCGATCTCATCGACAGTGTAGATCTCTTTGTCTCCGGGGACGCTGTACCCCATGAGGGTCAAAAAGTTGAGAAATGCTTCTGGAAGGTATCCGGAGTCGCGGTAGAAGAAGATCGAGGTTGGGTTGCGTCTCTTTGATAGTTTTTTGCGGTCTTTTCCAAGGAGGAGTGGCATATGCATGAATACAGGCGGCTCCCAGCCGAAGGCTTGATAGAGCAGGACGTGCTTGGGTGTCGAGCTCATCCATTCATCACCGCGGATGACGTGGGTGATCTTCATGAGGTGGTCATCAACGACGTTGGCAAGGTGGTAGGTGGGGAAGTTGTCGGATTTCATAAGCACCTGATCGTCAACGTCTTTCCATGGCGTGGTGACGCGGTCTTTCTTGATGGCATCTTCGAAGAGGCACTCTCCATCAAGAGGCACTTTTAGACGGACGGTATAGGGCTTCTTTTCGGCTTCGTTTTTCTCGATTTCTGCAGTGCTGAGATTGCGGCACTGCCTGTTGTACCCTTGTTTGCCACCACTTTTTGCGCTAATTTCGCGCGCTTCAGCAAGCTCTTCAGCTGTGCAGAAGCATTTGTAAGCGTGGCCGCTTACGAGAAGTTTAGTACAATGCTCTCGGTAGATCTCGGTTCTTTCAGATTGGCGATAGGGGCCGTAGTCACCGCCGACATCTGGACCCTCATCCCATGTAATCCCACACCAGTTCAAGGCGTCAAAGATGCTTTTTTCATATTCTGGACGGCTGCGTGTTTGGTCGGTATCTTCAATTCGTAAGATGAACTGCCCATTGTGGCGTCTGGCGTAGAGTAGGTTGAAAAGTGCCATGTAAGCGGTGCCTACGTGAGGGTCCCCTGTTGGGGAGGGGGCGATACGAACCCGTACGGTCATGATGTCTATCCTTGGTTTCTGAAAGTGGGCCTATTTTTCCCCTTTTCCCCTTAGATTTCAAGTAAGTAGTTCCCTTCAGCTTTTCCCCAAGCGTGTGAATGCCCTCGCGGGAAGGTAACGTGGGCGGCATTGCCCGCATAATTACAGCCCCTTAAAGAGTAGCAGCCTGTAAGGCTGCTACTAAGGGTTTATAATTATGCGGGCAATGCCGTAGGGGACCGCTTGCGCGGTTTTTTCTAATCTCCTAGCCATATTGAGTTGGTTTTGTTAAACTATTTTCTTTAGACTGGGTTGTTATAAGATGTTGATGCTTAATTGAATTAACGGTTTTTGAACTAAATAATAAAATTAAAATGCCTTAAAATTAATATTTATTTATACTAATATTAGTAACACAGTGATTGTTCTTATCGATTTTTTTGTTTTTATAGAGGATCTACCCATGACAATTGAACTTGGTAATTTTTCGCAAGCCGCACAGTCATTGATGGGTGAGTACAAGGCTGCCGTGCAGAGGCTTGAGACTCAGAAGACAGAATTTGAGAAGAAGGCTTACATTACACAGGGTAATGCTGAAAAAAAATTGAAGGTAAAGGAGCCTGTTATGGCAGCTCTTAAGTGGCTTGCTCAGAGGGAAATAGATGTAAAGAAAGCTGCTGAGGCAACAGTTCTGAAGGCCTACGGGAGGCCTTCTACGGATGGCGCTGCTGGAGTGGAAGCTGAGATAACCTCTCTTGCTGAAACCAAGGAAGGTCTTATTAACCAGATTCCGGCAGAAGAAGCTAAAAACAGCGCGGGTCGCGGCCTTATGAAGTGGGTTAAATGGCAGACCGTTGCAGATATCCCTGCCCTCAAGGCGCAGCTCCTCCAAACCACTAACGAAATTGCTAGGTTATCGGGAATTCTGCATGAGGTCCATGCTGCGAAAGATAATGCTATGGCAGATCTTGAAAAAACAAAGAGATATAAAGACGCCATTGAGGACGAAGCTAAATGGAATCAAGAAAATGGCGAAGCTTCGCAGCTTCAACGGATTCTTGCTGCAAAAGATAAGGCTTTAGAAGGTGTTAAAAGATGTGAGGAGGGGATTGAACAGGCTAGAGCCGGTGTGGAGGACACTCTTAAGCAAGGCGTGACTCAGTTGATAGGTGTAGAAAAGCAGAGTTCTCAGGCAAGTGAAAATAGTGAAATTAAAGGGCTTACAAAAGGAATAATCACCTTTTTAGGAAAAGAGCTAGAAGCTTTTAAAACTCCAGCAGAGACAGATGATGAGCTTGATCATAATATTCGGGGAGCAGTCGCCCACGAACCTCAGATTCAAGCTCTCATAAAGCAAAGAGAGGTCCTTTCTACAAAGTTGACAGAGGCAGCGAAGGTTCAGCAAGAAAAAGATGAGCAGCTTAATGTTCGGATGCAAAGATGGGAAGCTGATGTGGTGGTTAGAGAAGCCGCTTTACCTACTTTAAAAGGGGGCTCTGATGTCATTGGGAAACAAGCAATTGATTTATTGCGTGCTAAAATTAAGGAAGCAGGCGCCCTTAGAGCCATTAAGGACCCTTTAGACTTTAATCAGAGGTTTGATCAATTTGTCTTTCCTGATGCTGCGTTGGCCGAATTGGACGGGCAGAAAGGGCTATTGCAAATGCAGTGGGATAAGTTGGTTGCTGATGATAAGGGGGGCCGGCAGACGTTAATGGATGAAATCCTTTCGAATACTGCAATTGCAGCCCGCGCAGACCGTGCTCAAAATCCAGCGCTTGTGGCGGGTTGCCTTGAGATTCAGAAACTTGTGAAGGCTAGGGGAGCTGCTATTGACCTGGCTCTTCTTATTTCTGACCAGCGAGCGTTTCTTACTCAGCTGGATCTCTTGAATGCAGTCTCGAATACAACAAAGGTTCCTTTAGATGAGGCTGTTCAAAGGAACGAAACGCTTTATACTGCTTGGAGCGTTAAGGAAGATGCCTGTATTGCGGAAGTTCGGGATCAGTTGGGGCCAAGACTTGAAGCTCTTCTGCAAGAGATTCAAACTCTAGAAGCTCGTAGGGGCGTTCAACCTCCAGAGTTACAACAGCTACATACAGAGTTGCTTGAGGGGATGCGGCAAGAGCTTACAGGGCTTCAAAGAGTAATAACACTTGGAGATCATGAAGAGTTCGACTCTAACAAGGAGGCTCTCGGTAAGCTTACAGAAGCTAAGTGTGTGCTTGAGAGTCAGTTTAAGGCTGCTGTTGAGGAGCGCGCAGCGAAGCATGCTAGCTTTCAGAGTGAGCTGGCTTTTGTTCAGGCTAGAAAGGACTCTCTTATGGCTGCTGCAAAGATAGATATAGAGACAGTGCGGGAAAGCAATTTAGCTGAAGATCAAGAAGTGGTTGAAAATGCAAAAGCGCCTGATGTCTCTGCTCCAGTTGCAGCAGTAGCTGCGCCTAAAGAAGGTCTCTTTAAGCGGATCTTATTTGCTCCGCTTAGGCTTATAAAAGCAGTTATGTGGACACTTCCTGTGGCTGTCGTCAGAACTGTTATTTTGGCGCCTGCTAGAAGCCTCTTCCGCCTCATCTTTAAGGAGTGAGCGAAGCGAACTCTTTGGAGTATATAAATAGAGCGCTGGGAATCTTACTTTAAAAAATAGAGCTGGCAGATAACGTTTAACCCAGTGGGGTTTAAGGAGTGAGCGAAGCGAACTCTTTGGAGTGCTGGGACATGTCCTAGCTTTCACCAGCCCTCGACATGTCGAGGGCCAGACACACATATTCGCTTGCTAAGGTTCAGTGGACTCGACAGGTCGAGTCCTAACAAAGCGTTGGACTTGTCCCAGCGCTCCAAATGTGCTGGCAAATCGTTTACGTCCCAATTTTCAGGGTGACGTAACGGGAGTTTTGGTTATCTTTGATCAGCAGTAAGATGCTTGGCGATTTCTTTTCTTGAGCATCTTTCCCATCCGTCGTCTCTTCTTTGGTTCCCGCAAGAGCTGCGAGGAACTCTGTTTTCGAGTTAACAGGCTTGCGGTTCACAGACTGAATAATCTGCCCAGACATTAGCCCAGCAGCTGCTGCCGGAGAGTTACTTTCAACCTCTGAGATCAAGACACCATTCTCGTTAGAAAGGCCAAGGCTTTCTCTTTTGTCTGCTGTGATATCTTCAATCTCAAAACCAAGCGTCTTTAAAACGTTCGAGTCGACCTCTTCGACCTCTTCACGCGACCCAACAACGACCTTTAGCTGCATGAGCTTTCCGTCGCGGTTAACGTTGAGTGTGAGTGTCTCGCCAGGCTTCATGCCAGCAACAACGTTCTTTAAGATCGATGGAGAGTCAATTACTTGGTCATCGAACCCCGTTACAATATCCCCTTGCTTTACCCCTGCTTTGTCGGCAGGGCTACCTGGAACGATCTGTGCGACAACGCCCCCTTGGGTGGCATCTGTGCTAAGTCCAAAGGCTTTAGACAGTTCACGCGTCATTGGCTGGAGGGTAATACCGATGAACCCGCGAGTGACAGAGCCTTTATCAATCAGCTGGTTCATGACGTTTTTAGCCGTGTTACTGGGAATCGCAAAGCCGATTCCCATGTATCCCCCTGTTCCTGTGAGGATAACTGTGTTGATCCCGATTACGTTTCCATCAATGTCAAGAAGGGGGCCGCCAGAGTTGCCTGGATTGATTGCCGCATCTGTCTGGAGGAAGTTTTCGAAGTGAGTGATATTCAGGTCGTGTCTTCCTTTAGCGCTGATCACCCCAACTGTGAGGGATCCTTGAAGCCCAAATGGATTCCCAATGGCAATCGCCCATTCGCCGATGTCTATGGCATCGGAGTCTCCAAGAGAAATGAAGGGGTGGTCGTTCCCTTCAATCTTTAGAACAGCAAGGTCCGTTTTGGGATCCGTGCCGACGACTTCTGCTGTAAGTTTTTTTCCGTCAGTGAGGGTGATGGTAATTTCTTTCGCCCCTTCAACAATGTGGTTATTAGTTAAGATGTAGCCATCAGCATTAACGATAAAACCGGATCCTTGAGCAACTGCAGGGCCTTGAGATTGGAATTCTTTGGGCATAGGCTGAACAGGAGAGAACTGAAAATATTGATCGTCGAAGAGATCGAATGGAGGCTGGTGACGACCACCACCACCAGCACCGCGACGGGGATTATGAAAGCGTGTTTGGTGAGGTTGTGATTGAGCTTCGACGAAGACAACAGCAGGAATAGCCTTTTTGCCAACAGCAGAAAACGCTTTAGAGAGCTGTTTCAGTGTGATTGTGTCTGGAGCTGCTGTTGCTGGAGCTTCTACTGAAGGCTGCTGTGCCTGCGCTGCAGCAGGCATAGCAAGCAGTATTGAGAGCAGCGGTAGTTTCCAGATGGCTTTTGAGGCTAGATTACAGGCGCGCTTACGCAAAGAATAAATCATAGGGGAGCTCTCCTCTTATTTTTTGCCGAAGGATACTCCAAGAAGGATGAAAAAAACAAGTAGGCAAGCACAAAGCGTTACTTGTACTTGCCCTGAAGGTTTTAGGGGTTTAACTCCCCTAGAATCTCGAGAGCTCTTGCGATGGTGAGGTAACCTTGCTTCATGCGGTTGAGGCCAAAGCACTCGTTAGGAGCGTGCATTCCATCGTTAGCAAGGCGGTAGCCCATTAAAACAACATCGGTCTTGGTCGCTTCAGCAAGCGTTGCAATAACAGGAATTGATCCACCTGATAGATTGAAGATGCAGGGCTTGCCGAGCACTTCGCTAAACGCCTGAGCCATCGCCTTATTGCCCTGCGAGCTGCCTGTTGTTCGAAGAGCGCGCGTTGCCCCATGGATCTGCACATCGATTTTTACCCCTTTAGGGGCCAGGCTCTTCATGTAGCTTGCCACTTCCTCCGCAATCTTCTGAGGATCTTGGTCGGGAACAAGGCGGCAGGAGACTTTGGCAATTGCTTTTGCAGGGATAGCTGTTTTGAAGCCCGTTCCTATGTAGCCGCCTCCGATGCCATTGACTTCGAGCGTTGGTCTGGTCCAGGAAGACTCAAGAGGAGAGAAATCCTTTTCGCCGCCAGTTGGCTGAGTGCCAAACGACTTTTCAAACTCTGCATGGTCTAGATCAAAACAGATTTGTTTTCGGTCTTCTGGGCCGATCTCTTTAACATCATCATAGAAGCCAGGAACGGTTACTTTTCCGTTTTTATCTCTCATTTTTGCAAGGATTTCAATGAGAGCGTGGTTTGGATTATAGAGGACTCCGCCGTAGGAGCCGGAGTGGGTGTCTGTCGTGGCGCAGTCTACTTCTACATCCATCGTGATGATCCCTCGGAATCCCAAGGATACAGTAGGAATATCAGGGCCGTTAAGGTCAAAGTCGACGACAATGAGGGTGTCTGCGGCAAGCTCTTTCTTTTTATGTGGGATAATTTGTGCAAGGCCAAGGCTTCCCATCTCTTCTTCTGCTTCGATGCAGAGCTTTACGTTTACAGGGAGCTTGCCATCTCTTTCTAAAAGCGCGCGGATGGCTTCGATAACGTAAAGGCATTGCCCTTTGTCATCGTTAGCTCCTCTGGCATAGATGTTTCCGTTGCGGATGGTAGGCTCAAAAGGAGGTGTTGTCCATTCGCTTAGAGGCTCAACGGGTTGCACGTCGTAGTGGCTATAGATGAGGATTGTAGGCTTACTAGGACCTGCGCCCATGTAGCTAGCAAAAACCACCGGATGGCCAGAGGTGGGCCACTCTTCGACTTGAAGCCCTACTTCTTGAAGAAGCTTCATCAGCCATGTTTTGCAGGCATTGAGCTCTAGGGCAAATTTTGGGTCAGCGCTGATACTTGGGAAGCTTAAGAAGTCGACCAGGCGCTTTTCGATTGTGGAGCGATTTTTCTCGTAGGCTTCAGTTAAACTTGCAAGAGAAGATTGGCTAGTTGTTGGCATAAGCATCCACATCAGTAGGGGTTATAATCGAAAGGAAGAATAGCTAATGCCTATTTTTACATATACTCCTCTTAGTTGAAAACGGGAATTTGGTCTAGCGCGAAAGCTCCCGGGGCTTTGGCGCCGTCCAAAATCCAATTTTCAGCTAAGAGGAGTATATATCTTTTTTACACTATTAGGCAGGGGAGCTGGAGAGGGTTAACAGAATAAAGGTCGCCACCAGAAGTACCCCCGCATATATCCAGCGGATTTTATTTACACGCTTGTCGTGCAGTTTGATCAGGCGAGGATTTGCAATCGCTTGGTTTAAAAAATTAATGCGCTCTTCAATACTCCCATGGTGCCAGCTCGGCTGCTTGTGCGAGTGCCCTGTGAGGTTCCCCACATGATCTAACGCTTGAATAAGCGCTTCTGGAGAGGCACCCACTTTAAAGACGTGCAAATCTGCCTGCCTTTCAAAGTTCCGAGAAAAAAAACCAAAGACTAGGCGGAAATAAACAAAGGTAATCAATACATAAAAAAAGAGAAGTCCAAGAGAAGCCGCTGTCTCCCAAATAGGCGATGGGTATTGTAAGTTTTTTAGCAGAAAGAAGTTGTGAATAGAATCCAAAAAAAATAAGGAGAAAAGCCCCGTTGCTACGACCATCCCAAAGATCACCAATGGGTAGTAAAGGAGGTGCTTGTTGTGGCTGTGGCCAATCTCGTGAGCGAGGATCGCTTCGATTTCATCTGCAGAAAGGTGTTTGAGGATCGTCTTGGTAAACATCACGTAGCGAAAGGGAGGAGCAACACCAATGATCGCTGCGGTGATGGCGTGGTTCATCACGGTCCACACCTTAATCCCGGCATGTTTGAAGTGCGCTTTTCTGCAGAGGAGCTCTAGTCTTGTGAGCAAAGGGGAGGGGGGAAGTGGAACGCAGCCCCACATTGCTTGCATTAGAGGGGGAAAGAAGACCAGCATAAGGCCTAGAAAAAGAAGCGTCCCTCCAATGCCAATACAAAGCGCAAGGAGAGGGGCTTCGGGGTTTATCCATTTGCCCACAAATGTGCTAGGAAGCAGTGATCCTAAATCTGAAACAAGAGTAAAAAGCAAAAAAGGGATGGCAAAAGGAAGAAGGAACAATACCTTTTTTAGGGCACTGTGCCAGTGCTTTTTCTCGCTTGTCCAGTGAAAAACAAATAGCCCAAAGAAATAAAAAAATAGAGAGATCAGGGAGGGAATCGTCTGAAAGGAGCCTATCCAAGAAAGGGTTACGTAGAAGGCTTCTGCATGGAGAATGTAATGGAAGCAAATGAGGAAAAAGAGGATTTCGCTATTTGCCAGCAGAGCAGGGATTGGAGAGGTGCCGCTTCCTTTCATGAGCCACTTCCCTTGAATGAAGAGGAGTGCAAGTAGCAGTAAGTAGAGGGCGAGGCCAGCTTCGAAGGCTTCCGCAGGAGGAAGGTAAGCGCTTTGCTGCGCTGTCTCAGGAGAGACGTTGATGACCATCAACGCAACAATCAGAAAAATCAAGTTGGTAAACATAAGTGACTTCAGCTAAGAGGAGTATGTAAGGGCGCAAAGAAAGACAAATAAGAAAAAAGAACAGGCTAACGCGTAGATCCTTAAGCGGGTGCTGGGGCAAACGCTTATCCATCCATCCTGTTTTTATCCTGCCTATCCTGCTTCTGTTGTCTTTCTTTGCGTTTAAATGGAGGTGACCACTAGTGGCGTCTCTCCTTTGCGCGTGAGCACCTCGTTTTCTTTTTGCAAGAGCTCTTTGCCAGCAAAGGTCACCACAGCTCCTTCACGCATTCCAGGAACAATATAATCCTCGGTTGCTTTCTGAATGTCGCTGATGGTGAGTTTCATTAGACGGTCGCGGAAGACTTGCCTGACGTTCAACGGCTTCCCTTCGCGCATCCAGCCATAGGCGGTGATGGCGCGGCTGCCAGGCGCTGTTGGAGAGTCGAGCTTTTGGATGATCCCAAGCTTGGCCTCTTCAAGATCTTTCTCGGTGACGTTCCCTTTCAGAACTTCTTGAATCGACTCATCAAAGGCATCCAGAGTGCGCGTTAGGTGTGGATCGCGATAGGAGTAGAAGTAGAAGTTTCCAGAAAGTGGTGAGTTAACAGCGCCGCATCCATAGGCCCCGCCCTGCTCACGTATCCTTTTGTGGAGCGTTTTATTGTCGAGAATAAGCCCTGTGGTCGTGAGGGCGGCACTTACTGGATCCGTGTAAGAGGTGGTGTTAAAGACTTTGCTTGTAAAAGCAACAGGCGCGGCAATGATTCGTCCCTGAGCGTGAATAGGAACTAGCGAGAACTTCCCTTTCCAAGGAGTAAACGGCTTGACATTCAGGTCTTGAAGCCCAAAGAAGCGTTCGTTTTTGAGTTTTTGGAAGTAGTCGCCATCACAAGAAAGGACAAGGTGGGCCCCTTCTAATCCTAAGACTGTCTGCTGGAGCCTTTTGAGCTTGGCGACAAGCTCGGGAGCTCTGGCGTCAAAATCTTTAGCAAGCGCGCGAATGATAAGGAAGTAGTGCAGTCCGTAGCAGATGTTAGCAACATGGGAAGGGACGGCTAGCTGGCTAGATGAGAGATGAATCGCATACTTCAAGGCTTGCTGCGGAAGGCTGTTTTCTAGGCCGCTGTAGTGCTGCATTAGCAGGTCGTGCAGTCTGGGGGTGTCGTCAAAGTTAGCAGAGCTGATCGTGTCGTGAATGAGAGGGAAGAGCTTGCTCCCTTTACGGTACAACGCTTTGCCACGAAGGTTTAACGTTGGTGTGAGGCGGTGGAAGTTATCCGCTTGAACATTCATCGTTAAAGAAGCGCCGACACCTCCGGTATGCTCTTGCATGTACTCGAGATTCTCACGATAAGAGCGTCCGCCGCAGCCCATTTGAGAGAGGAGTAGGGTGAAAAGACGCAAGAAGGGGAGGTCCTCTTCTGGAAGGTCAGGAAGATCAAAAACCAGATCTGCATAGACAATGCTGTTTGTAAAGCAGCTGTGATGGAATAGCTCTAGATTGCCCGCTTTTTCTCTGTGGAGCTCAAAATTCCGAGTGTTTTTAGGGACGTCAGAAAGAGAGACTTTTGGAAGGACGTTTAGGTCTTCTTTTTCCTGCGCTTCCTGGAAGGCCTCAAGATCCTTTGCCCTTTGAACAAGCTCCTTTTTGGCTGATTCAGAAAGCGTGCCTTGGATGGTATCAAGAATGGCTCTTTCGTCGGCATGTTCTTTGGCAGGTAGCCCTGCGTCAGGGTTCATCACGAGGTGGACAAAGTGGGTGTTGTCAACGAGGTGCTTTTTTAGGAGGTTCGTAAGGTAGTGAGTGTCTTTAGCAATTCGCTCACGTAGCTCTGCGCAAAGAGAGTGGACGACAAGGCCGCTTTCGGGCTCTCCGCCATGCTGCCGGAGCAGTACAGAGCGCATGAAAAGAGTAAGGCCAAACGGGGTGCCATCTCCTGTGATCTCGCTGCGGTGAAACTCCACTTGATGGATAGCCGCATCGATAAGATTTTGGGGGATCCCCTCCTTAATGACTTGCAAGAACGTTTCTTTCACAAGCTTTTCTAGTTTTTCGCTGCAGCCATGCTGCGCCCCTTTGCAAACGAGGATGACAGGCACCTCGCTGACATCGTCATCAAGAAACAGCGTCGCTTGCTTGCAGAGCCCTGATTTAAGAAGGGCGTGTTTTAGTGGGGCGGAGTCGGTCCCCATCAAGATAATATCGATGACGTTGAGGGCGAGCACTTCGGCCTGGTCGAGAATGTGGCAGGTAAGCCAGCCAAACGCGAGCATTGTCTTGTCGTTAGCTGCTTTCTCGTTAGTGCTATCTTCTAGGGTAATGGGGTAAGAGAGCTCCCGTTTTTTAGGGGATGTAAAGCGCGGTTGCTTTGGATTTTGAGGGAGAGACTCACTTTTTTTTGTGTGTTTTAGGGTGCGATCATGGATAAAGTCGAGGTGCTTTTCTAGCGGCATGTTCCCGTAGAAAAAGAAAATACAGCGGCTGGGGTGGTAATAGGTCTTGTGGAAGGAGAGGAGGTCTTCGTAGGTGAGGTTCGCAATGTCCTTGGGGTCTCCGCCAGCGTTGTATTGATAGGAAAGGTCTGGGAAGAGGCTTTCTAAGATTGCATGCCAAAGACGGGTCTCTGGAGAGCTAAGGGATCCTTTCATTTCATTAAAGACAATCCCCTTGTGCTCAAGAGGGGATGTGGGGTCATTTGGGACAGAAAACTCTAGGCGATGTCCTTCTTGTAGATAGCTAAACTCTTTGAGATGAGGGTGGAACACGGCGTCGAGGTAGACATCGAGAAGGTTGTAGAAGTCTTTTGGAACTTGAGAAGCTGCCGGATAGCAGGTGAAGTCAGATCCTGTAAGAGCGTTCATAAACGTTGTCAGGCTTCGGCGGGTCATGGAAAAGAAGGGGTCTTTGACAGGATACTTCTTTGAGCCGCAAAGTACAGTGTGTTCAAGAACGTGAGCCACCCCGTTAGAGCTATTCGGAAGCGTTTTTAATGAGAGGCAAAAGAGGTTTTCTGGGTCGTCATTTCCGACCTGCATGACAAGCGCTCCAGAAGGTTCATGGAGAAGCTCTCGCAGAGAGGCTTGCAATTCGGGGATATTCACGACTTTAGTGACGCGAAAATCGTTATAGGTGTCTCCCACTTTAGAAAGACGAGTCGTAGGTAGTGATATTGACATGAAGGATCGGTTTTAGTGAGTTGTTTCGGTACTATACTCCTCGTAGCTGAAAATGGGAACTTGGACGGCGCGAAAGCTCCATTTTCAGCTAAGAGGAGTATATATACGTATACCAATACCCACCCTAAAAATAAACCGACAAATAAATATACTCTTCGTACCTAAAAATGGAAACTTGGACTAGCGCCAAAGCCCCGGAGCTTTGGCGCTAGTGCAAATTCCCGTTTTCAACTACGAGGAGTATATTTTGCTCACATAAAAAGGCAAAATCAGGAAAAGAACAGAATAGCCAAGATGAGGGCTGTTCTCATGTTGGGGCAAGCTAGTTGTTCTAAAATCTGGGCTAAAAAAAAACGAGTACACCCCGAAGGATGTACTCGTAACTTAACCGTGCTACCCTGCTTTGCTTTAGATTAGGTCCATTTAAGGCTGCTTGACGATTGGTATTCAGTCACACGAGTTTCGAAGAAGTTCTTCTCTTTCATGAGATCGATCGTTTCGCTCATCCAAGGAAATGGGTTCTTACCGTGGTAGTGCGCTTTTAGACCAATTCTTTCCAAACGTCTGTCAGCGATGTAGTGCACGTACTCTGTGAACATCGGGGCTGTTAGCCCTAAGATCCCTGTAGGTAGGCAGTCGTGAGCGTACTGGATTTCTAACTGCACTGCTTGGTCAATGAGGTCGACAATTTTCTGTTGGAACGCAGCTGTCCAAACTTTAGGATTCTCTTCCTTAATCCCATTGATAAGGTCGATCCCGAAGTTTAAGTGGACCGTTTCGTCACGTAGGATGTACTGGAACTGCTCTCCTATTCCTGTTAGACGGTTCTGCCTGTGGAACGAGAGTATCATCGCAAATCCACTATAGAAGAAGATCCCTTCCATGATGATGTAGTAGCCGATGAGGTTCTCTAGAAATTTCTGAATCCCTGCAGGTGTTGTTGTCGTAAAGTCGTTTGCAAGGATCTCTTGCGTGATTTGCATCTCGAACTGATCTTTGCCGTGAATGGAATTGACTTCGTTGTACATGTTGAAGATCTCGCCTGCATCGAGGTTCAAAGACTCAACAATGTAGTGGAACGCATGTGTGTGGATCGCTTCTTCAAAAGACTGGCGAAGCAGGTATTGGCGCGCTTCTGGGTTGGTGATGTGCTTAAAGATCGCGAGCACAATGTTGTTGGCAACAAGGCTTTCTGCTGTTGCAAAGAAGCCAAGGTTGCGCAAAATCAGGCGTCTCTCGTCATTTGTAAGCTTACTCGACTTCCAGAGGTCGATGTCTTTAGACATCGGGACTTCTGAGGGCATCCAGTGGTTAGCGCAACCGTTGAGGTAGTGCTCCCAAGCCCACTTGTACTTCAGCGGCATCAGCTGGTTGACATCAACAGTATTGCAGTTGATAAGCCGTTTTTGGTCGACGTTGACCCGTTTATCAGCACCTGCGTTATTTTCCTTTGCACCGTTTTTTGTCTTTGGGGGAGCTTCCAATTCTTCAAAAGAGAGCATGTTCATTCCTTGGCTATGTTTGTTGTTCTATTGGCAGCTTTCGCAGCCTTCCGACATACTGCAGGATTGAGGCACTACAGCTGGGTTTTCTTCACGGTCAATTTGGATTTTTGAAGAAGCTGACTCACTCTTCATCCAACGAGGTTGTAGGCCTCGTCTATTAATGTCCACGGTCGATTTTTCGATTTGAGTAGCTCCAAGAGAGCGGAGGTAATAAGTGGTTTTAAGCCCTTTTGCCCAAGCAAGCAAGTACATATTGTGCAGCTTTTTCCCGCTAGGGTCTGCCAGGTAGAGGTTGAGCGATTCACCCATATCGAGCCATTTCTGACGGCGACTTGCACACTCAAGGAGCCATTCGGGTTCAATCTCGAAGGCTGTGACAAAAAGGTCTTTGATCTCTTGAGGAAGGCGTGGGATTTCCCATACCGATCCATCAAAGTATTTGAGATCGTCGAGCATTTCGGCATCCCAAAGATTGAGGGCCTTTAGGCGGTCGACTAGATAGGTGTTAACAACTGTGAACTCACCTGATAGGTTCGACTTCACATACAAGTTTTTGTAAGTAGGTTCGATCGACTGAGTGATGCCCGTAATATTTGAGATGGTGGCTGTCGGAGCGATGGCCATTGTATTGCTGTTTCTCATCCCATACTTTCTGATCGATTCCCGTACAGGAGTCCAGTTCATCTTGCTGGAAGTGTCCATCTCTACAGGTTCTCCACGCTCTTTTTCGAGCAGAGGGATAGTGTCAATAGGAAGCAATCCGCGTGACCATTTCGATCCTTTATAGCTAGAGTAAGCGCCGCGCTCTTTTGCAAGCTCGCTAGAACCGAGGATGGCGTAGTAAGAGATTATTTCCATGCTTTCATCAGCAAACCTTACGGCCTCGTGGCTCGCGTAGCTAAAACCTTGAATGTAAAGAGCGTCCTGGAAGCCCATAAGGCCTAGTCCAACAGGTCTGTGTTTGAAGTTAGCGTTCTTAGCTTCAGATGTTGGATAAAAATTGATGTCGATGACGTTGTCGAGCATGCGCATCGCCGTCTTTATTGTAGAAGCTAAAAGCTTTTCATTTAGCCCTTTTGGTGTCGTGTGCAGCGCTAGGTTGATTGAACCAAGGTTACATACGGCAGTTTCTTCGGCAGAGGTGTTTAGAAGGATCTCTGTGCAAAGGTTTGAACTGTGAATAACCCCTACGTGGTCTTGTGGAGAGCGGATGTTTGAGGGGTCTTTGAATGTAATCCAAGGGTGGCCTGTCTCAAAGAGCATGCTGAGCATTTTGCGCCACAGTTGTAAGGCTTCGATTTTCTTAAATACTTTGATCTCTCCACGCTCAGCCATGGCTTCGTACTGAACGTAACGATTTTCGAAGGCTTTTCCGTAGAGGTCATGCAAATCGGGCACGTTGTTTGGGCTGAAGAGTGTCCACATTCCACCAGTCTTCACTCTTTGCATAAAGAGGTCAGGAATCCAGTTTGCAGTATTCATGTCGTGAGTTCTTCGACGCTCATCCCCGGTGTTTTTCCTGAGTTCTAGGAAATCCTCTATATCAAGGTGCCAAGTTTCGAGGTAGGCGCACATCGCTCCTTTGCGCTTGCCGCCTTGGTTCACCGCAACGGCGGTGTCGTTAGCGACTTTTAAGAACGGGATAACCCCTTGGCTTACCCCGTTTGTTCCTCGGATGATGGCTCCTGTTGCACGGACGTTTGTCCAGTCATTCCCAATTCCGCCTGCCCACTTTGAGAGCTGGGCGTCATCAGAAATCACCTTAAAGATGTGTGGTAGGTCGTCCATTACCGTCGATAGGTAACATGAACTTAGCTGTGAATGGAGAGTCCCTGAGTTAAAGAGGGTCGGCGTTCCTGCTGTATAGAGGAATTGAGAAAGTATGTTGTAGAACTCGATAGCCTTCTCTGTTTTTTGATCTCCTTCGTTGAGAGCAACTCCCATAGCAACACGCATCCAGAAGATTTGGGGTGTTTCTAGGCGCTGGTTGTCATCATGGATGAAGTAGCGGTCATAGAGTGTTTGTAGGCCAAGGTATCCAAATAGAAGGTCACGCTTAAGGTCCATTGTTTTGGCGAGCTTCTCTAGGTCGAATTCTCTGAGTGCGGGATTGACCCTTTTTACAGTGATCGCTTTTTCTAGATACGTTCTGAAGTACTGTTGGTGTTTTTTTTCAAGATCAGGCGCCGAGACTTCTACTCCCATAGTCTCTCTATAGAGAGTGTTTAAAAGTAGGCGTGCAGCAACTTGAGAGTAGGCGGGCTCAACTTCTATTTTTGCTTTGCAGGCCATTAATAGAGAGAGGTCAACCTCGTGAAGGCGGATCCCTTCGTAGAAGTTGGTGAGGGCCCCTTGAAGGACCCCGTCTGCAGAAACGGTTTTTTCAAGCCCTTGGCAGGCAAAGGTGATTGTCTTGAGTAGCTCCCCTTCTGTAACATTTTTCCTTGAACCATCTAGAGCTGTAACGATGAAGGTTCTTTGTGTAGAAGGGGCTTTGTCGGCTACAGGCGCTTCTTCAAGAGGCGCTGCAACAAGTTCAGCATCTTCTTTTGCTCTTCTTTCGGCGCGCTCTGCTCTATAAAGGATAAAGTCTTTAGCAACTTCGTAGAACCCTTCGATCATCAGTTGACGTTCGATGACGTCTTGGATAAGCTCGACATGAAGCTCTGTATGTGCAGCAACAAGAACAACTACCTGAGAGACGACTTTGTCGGTAACATAACCAACATGTTCAATGAGCGTATCGGGGGTTGGTCCAACAATTCTGTGAGTGTCTCTAAAGGCACGTTCGATTGCTGACGCAATTTTTATTGGGTTGAAACGGACGATAGATTTGCCATCTCTTCGGAGTACTTTAAAATTACGTGGTGAGTCATCTCTTAGCTTCTTGTGCTTGTCACGGTAGACAATATAGTCACGCGCAACATCATGATGCCCCGCTTCCATGAGCTTCCTTTCAACAATATCTTGAATCCCTTCAACAGTTAAGCAGGCTCCTTTAGAGGCCAATTTAGCGGCATCCTCAACGATTAGGGCAACAATGGTTTTTACGGCAGCTTGAAGCTCTTTTGAAAGAGGCTGGTCTTTCTCAATTTTTTTTGTGTCGCGGAAGGCTGCTTCAAGAACCATTACAATGCGGTCTTTTCTGAAAGGGACAAGGATGCCTGTCCGTTTGACGACGGTATATTGATGTTCAGGAGAGTCTTCAGACGATGTTAATTTCATAAAAGGGACTGCTTGCTTTGGGGTGGCTGCATCTCGTTTAGCTTGTCGACTTGCAGATTGTTTATTCGCTTCTTCTTTTCGGGCTTCGGCGGCTTTTGAGGTAACGGCACCTGGATTATCATTTTTCATAGTAAGTGTCTCTCCGAAAAAAAAAGTGAGGGGGATTGCGCCCTACAATAAATCGTTTCCATTTTAAAGTCACCCATCGCTGAAGATTTAACCTTGAATTGGTGGAGATTTCTAAAGGGAGGTTCCTGGAGAAGGAATTCTCCAAAAGTAACACACAAAAATAAAGAAATATTTGTAACAGTTCACATGCCCCTTCTTTGTCGGGGCATGTGAACTGTTACAAATTTTGGGTTTTCCTTTTCTTGTTCCCTTCGTATAAGATAAGGCTTTAGGAATAGCTAACAGGATAACAGGTCTTCTCAGTATGAAAAAAGCCTATCTTTTCCCCAATGTGATCACAGCCTTTGGTCTTGCATGCGGCCTTTTCGTGATTCTTAAGGTCAGTCTCTCATTTCAGGGGGAAGGGTATTACGAGGTCTTGCACACCTCTGCCATCCTCTTGCTTGTAGCCGCCTTACTTGACGTTTTAGATGGGGTGGTGGCTCGGTTAGTCCGCGGAGAAAGCGAATTTGGCGCGATTTTTGACTCTTTGGCCGACGTTGTCAACTTTGGCGTTGCACCGGCAATTTTAATGATAAAAAGCTTTCCAATCCCAGCAGACTCCCACCTTCTCTTTTTTGCGATGACAGGGGCAATGATTTATACGATCTGTGGTGTTTTGCGACTCGTCCGCTTTAATGTTAAAGCGAATGCTGCAAAGCTTGATCCGGAGCTTGCCCACGCACATAAGGCAAACTTTATTGGCCTCCCTATTCCGGCCGCTGCAGCTGCGGCCGTTTCGCTAAATCTTTTCCTGGTTTCTAGTGATTTTGTGAGATGGGTGACAATTTCTGATGAAACACGGGCCTGGATTTTGATCGTTGCTATGATCATTTTGGGGTATTTTATGGTGAGCCGTTGGAAGTTCCCAAGCATTAAGACTGTGAATTTCCGGCTTTCTTCGTTCTATTTGGTCTTATTAGTAGCAATTGGCGCTGTTCTTCTTCTTTTTGGGATCTTGCACCATTTTGCTTTTGTCTTTGCTGGAGGGGCTTGGCTCTACATTATCGCCGCTTGGACCCTTTCTATTATTCGTCTTATCATTGGAAGAAAATCGGCCACTTTGGTTGAGTTTGAACCCGAACCCGACGATGACGAGACAATCTAAATATACTCCTCGTAGCTGAAAATGGGAGCTTTGGCGCTAGTCCAAATCCCCCTTTTCAGCTGAGAGGAGTATAGAGGGCTTAGAATAGTCTCATTAGTCCAACGACTGCCCCTTGGATGGCAAGGGTGTGGGAGTGAATGGTCATTGGCTGCACTCTTCCATGCGAAGATTCGAGCCTTACGTATTGCCCTTCGGGATAGCACCTTTTAATCAAAACGTTATGATGATTAACAAGCCCTAAGATGAGCTCTCCCGGTTGGACGACTGGGCGCGCTTCAACGATCAAAAGGTCTTGGTCTAGAATGTGTTCGTCTGCAAATGAATCGCTTCGGACTTGCAAGATATAGCTTTTCTCGGGGTTTGGGACAAAAATAGCAGGGACGGCAATGGTACTGATCTGGGGGAAGGTTTCGATGCTCGATTCTACCGAGACGTTTCCCATAAAGGGGATCCAGACGCTTTGACTGTCTTGCCGCTTTGTTTGGTTGTTTTTTACTTGGCTGTTTAAATTGTTTACGAGGCTTGTGGTCCCCCTGGTTACCCCCTTTTTTGCTTCCCTGGTTTGCAGCTCTTCTTCTACACTATTGACGACAGAGAGTGAGCGGGCGCATCTTTTTTCGTTTGTTAGGGCCCCTTTGCGGATGAGGCAAGCAATATGCTTGTGGATTGTCCCGATAGAGGAAAGTCCAAAATGATCCATGATCTCGCGGTAGCTTGGGGAGCAGGTGTGCGCTGAGGTGTAGGTTCGAATAAACTGAAAAATTTCAGACTGCCGTCTTGTAAGTCCTTTCATTGATCTTTTTTCCATAGACCTTTTTTCGCGTCCAAAAGCCGAGTGCTTAATTTGCTGTAGGCAAGGGCTTCCATCGCAAGTGCTGTTAGCCACATGAAGAGCGCTGAAAATAGAGCATCTGATAGGAAGTGAGCCCCTTGTGCAATACGGGCAAAGCTAAGTCCGAGGCCAAAAAAGAGAGTGAGGGCGGCTCCTGAAAAGAAAAGAGTTTTGCTCTTTTGGCGTAAACCTACTCTGCATAAGACTAAAAAGAAAAACCCCATGGAAACATGCCCTGAGGGAAAGGAATGGAAAGGTTCTGACCCATCATTGATGTGGGGGACGTAGTAGGAGCGGTACTGTTCGGTTCCAGCAAATTCCGTAAGCTGCCTAGGGCGCGGCCTTCCCCAATGTTCTTTAAAGAGTGTATTGACAATAAGGCCGGCTCCTACAATGAGCGTGAGGACGATTGTTAGCGAAGGGGCTCGCCATAGAGCCCATCTTTTTATGAAGAAAGAAAGGGAAAAGATAATGGCAGCAATGATCCCTAAGGCAAGTCCAGGCCAGCATCCAAATCGAAAAAACAGGTCGCAAACAGGGCTGTTATTAACGAAATGGGGAACTTCTGCACCAGAGTCCATGTAGAAGTGGTGGGCAAGCTTCAGATCAAGCCAAGGGTAAAAGGGGGTTAATCCAATGACGATGACAATTGGCAGCCACCATTTTGCTTGCTTCCACATATTTGCCACCTCGTTTTTAAAAAACAGAGCCTACAGGAAAAAAGACTTTTCCACCACAAGGCCAAGTTCTCATTTTCTGCTACGAGGAGTATATCTCCCAGGCCTCTCACGTTAAATTGCATTGCTACAACGCCATTTTTACGTTAATCTCAAGATTGCATGTTTTTAAGAGGGTTAAATGAGTGATTTTGGTTGGTTGTTGTTTCTATTAGGCGCCTTACTTGGTGGGGCAGCCGCTGTCTATGTCATGCGTTCGAAGATGATCCACATGGGGCAGCTTCTTCAGAGCAGGGCTCAGATGGACCATGTTAAAATGGAAGTGCTCTTACAAGAAGAGCGGAAGTCGGCAAAAGAGAAGCTTGCTCTTCTTCAGGATGCGCAGGCCAAGCTTTCGGACGCTTTTAAAGCGATGTCCTCAGAAGCGCTTAAGAGCAATAATACCTCTTTTTTAGAGCTCGCTAAGGCAACGCTCGAGAAGTATCAGGAACGCGCTAAGGGAGATCTTGAAAGTCGCCAGCAGGAAATTCGCACGTTAGTTAAGCCTGTAAAGGAGTCGTTAGATAAGTTTGAAGTGAAGGTTCAGGAGCTGGAAAAGGCGCGTGTAGGCGCTTATTCATCGCTCACCGAGCAGGTCACATCGCTTTTAGAAAGTCAGAAGCAGCTTAGGTCGGAGACCTCTAATCTGGTCAAAGCACTTCGGGCGCCTATTGTTCGCGGGAGATGGGGAGAGATCCAGCTCAAGCGTGTTGTCGAGATGGCGGGGATGCTGGATCATTGCGACTTTCACGAGCAGGAGACGGTTTCTTCTGAAGAAGGAAAGTGGCGCCCAGACCTTATTGTGCGCCTTCCTTCTAATAAGAACATTGTTGTTGATGCCAAGGCGCCTTTAGAGGCCTATTTAGAGGCGATTGAGTCAAATGATGATGAGGTGAAGAGATCGCGAATGAAGGACCATGCAAGGCAAGTTCGTGCCCACATGACGGCATTGAGTCGCAAGTCTTATTGGGATCAGTTCCAGCCGGCACCGGAATTTGTGGTATTGTTTTTGCCTGGTGAGACATTCTTTAGTGCAGCGCTTGAGCATGACCCTTCACTTATTGAAATGGGAGTGGAGCAGCATGTAATTCTGGCAACGCCTACGACTTTAATTGCCCTGCTACGTGCGGTTGCCTACGGTTGGAGGCAGGAGAATCTTTCTTTGAACGCTAAGAAGATTAGTGAGCTTGGCAGAGATCTTTACAAACGCCTGGCAGATATGGGTGACCATTGGGCAAAGGTAGGGAAGAGTCTTGGGGCTGCTGTGCAGGCTTATAACAAAGCGGTGGGGTCGTTAGAGACGCGTGTGCTTGTCAGTGCGAGGCGCTTTAAGGATCTTGAAGCTGCGGGGACTGACCTTGAAATTGAGCCTCTGGTTCCCCTTGAGCAGACCACTCGCCTTCTTGAAGCTCCCGAGCTTGCCCAGTTGCTAGCAGAATCGCCGCTAGAGCCAGAAGAAGAAATCGCCAAATAAGATTCCTCAAGGAACAAAAAATTCACACCAGAATCGCTCTTTGAGCATCCGCAAAAATCAATTTTTTTTTATCTAGAAGCCTCAAAATAAGCGTTCGCCGAACTTGGACAGACTATGGTCTGAATTCCAGCGCGGGACGCCCTGGTTAGATACTAAAGACAATGTTTTGTCTCAACTATTTGCGCGCTTTAACGCGAGCTGCTGGTTCTTAGACCAATGGCTTCCATGACGTGGTCTTTTTTAAGCTCATCGCTCCCATCAAGGTCGGCAATTGTTCTCGCAACCCGCAAAATACGGTCGTGAGCGCGCGCGGAGATTCCCATCACATCAATGGCTTGCCTCATTTGCTCTTGGCAGTTAGTGTCAAGGGCACAATATTTTTTGAGCTCACGAGCTCCGATCTGCGCATTTGTTTTTGCCTTTCCGTAGCGCGCCGTTTGCTTGTCACGCGCTCCGATCACACGGCTCCTAATGGCAGACGAAGTCTCTCCAGAGCCCCCTTGAGCAAGGTCGCGATAGCGCAAGGCAGGAACGTCGATGTGCATGTCGATCCGGTCAAGAAGAGGGCCAGAGATCTTGCTTTTATAGCGATTGATTTGCATTTGCGTATCAGTGCACGGTTTTTCTGGGTGGCCAAGATGGCCGCAAGGGCAGGGGTTCATTGCTGCAATGCATAAGAAATTAGTCGGAAAGGTGAAGTTCCCGTTTGCCCTGCTGATAGTGACTTGCCGATCTTCCAAGGGTTGTCTTAACACCTCTAGGGTAGAGCGTGCAAATTCTGGCAGCTCATCTAAAAAAAGAATCCCATTATGTGCAAGCGAGACTTCTCCTGGGCGGGGAGCTGCCCCTCCGCCAATTAAGCCGGCGTAGCTGACTGTGTGGTGAGGCGATCTAAAGGGCCTTTGCGTGACAAGGCTTTGTCCTTCACCTAGAAATCCCGCTACCGAATGAATCTTTGTTGTTTCCAAGGCTTCGTTAACAGTAAGCGCTGGCATGATCCCAATCAACGCTTTTGCTACCATGCTCTTTCCCGATCCTGGAGGGCCGCATAGTAAGACGTTATGTCCGCCAGCAGCGGCAATTTCCATTGCCCGCTTGACGTGAGCTTGCCCTCGAATATCTGAAAAATCGATAGCAGGTTGAACATATTGGAAAATGCTTTCAGAAAGTGTTGTGGAGACCTTCTGCACCTGTGAGACACCTTGCAGAAACAAGACAGCGTCTTTTAACGTTTTAATTGGGACGATTTCTATGCCAGGAACGGCGGATGCCTCTTTGGCATTAGCGTAAGGGACCAGCAGGTGTTTTTTTCCTAGCTGCCTTGCAAGAATAGCAATGCCAAGCGCTCCGTGAATAGGGCGGGTTTCGCCGCTTAAAGCAAGCTCGCCAACGGCTAAATAGTCGTGTGTGTCGTGGGCTTTTAATGCCCCAAGACTACTCAGTAGTCCTAATGCGATAGGCAGGTCGTAAAGGGGCCCCTCTTTTTTGAGGTCTCCTGGCGCTAGGTTAATTGTGCATCGGATCAGCCCTGTTGGATAGCCAGAGTTTCTAACAGCGGCAAGAACTCTGTCTTTAGATTCTCTTACAGCAACATCAGGAAGGCCGACAACGATAATTGTTAACTTTTCTTCTGCAGGGGTGGCATCCACTTCGATATCAATTAAAACAGCATCTAAGCCAAGAAAGGCGGCTGAGTGGATGCGAGCAAGGGAGTGTGGCATGATTTACTTTAAAGAGGGGATTACAGGTGGCTTGGGAAATACTAGGAAAAGGGTTTGGGGGCTAATAGAGCGAGCAGGATTTACTCCCGCCCGCTTTATTAGCTGTTTTTGGTTATTAGTGCGTTCCCAAAACGTAATAGGCGGGGAATGCAAAGTTGTTGTTAGAACGGGGCGTTGCTTCTAAAATCACTTCGTGTCCAATTTTTTCTGCAAGGTTGATCTTGGTGCTATAAAGATAAGCAATGGGCACGTTGTTTTGTTTGAGAATGTAATTGCCAGGACGGTTTTTAACCCCTTGGTCATAGGCTTCTATAACGCCTGTTAATGTTGTTGCATTAAGACTTTCGTCGACGTAGAAGTCAGAAATGCCCCTTTCGCCATGCTTACGTGCCCATGTGCGGTAGAGAGACTCTTCAAGAGGCTGCCAGGCGAGCATTTTTTCGGTCACAAGCCATGGGAGGTTAACATCGGCCTCATCAGCGCCGGCTATTGAGGGGGAGAGGGCATCTGCCATCTGTTCGGTTAATCTTTGTTCTGCCGCTTTTTTCTCTATGGCTTTTTGCGCTGTTGTTGTTGACTGCTTTGCACCGGCAGGCGGGGTGGCTTTAGAAGGTACTGTTGCTATAGCTTTGCCCGCGCTGGAGTCTTTGCCAGGTGCTCTCATAGATTCATCAAGACCCATTTTTAGTTGCTTTTCAAGATGAGCAAGCTGCTCTTGGTACTTAGTGATTTCTGCTTGAGTTGCAACTGTTGATTCTTGCGCCCTGGCTTCTAAGAAGGCTATTTTCTTTTGAAGGTAAGTTTCTTTTACAGAATCTAAAACCTGGTGTGCTTTAGCTACTTGTTCAGGGAAGTCTGAGTAGCGCTCGATGACTTTAGTAAATCCTTTTGCCACGCGATCAAAGTCAACTTGCTCAAAAGGTTTACGCAGTTCTGATTGTCCAATGAGGTATGCAGAATTAAGCAAGTGGTTCACTTCTAGGCAGCGCTGTTCCATTGTTGCTAGATAGTTTTCGTCTCCAGCAAAGGAGATGTAGTCCTTAGCAATGAAAAAGTGGGTTGATGCAGGAGGGGTAATTTCGAGCCACTTGCTGTTAATCGGGCTAACGCTTCCTTGTACAGAGTCTCCTGTATGGAGCTGCGCGATTACTGGAGCTTCTAGATGGGGCTCTAGGCGGACGTTAACATTTGCTCCTTCAACAATGTTGTCGAGAACAAAAGTTCTGAAAACGTAGGCCTTGATGTCTTTTGGAGGACGTACTTGATAGAAGTCGCTGGACTCTCCTTCAATGAGTAAAAGATCGCTTGAAGTTAACTCGCGAACGACGTGAGCTCCCATGTCAGGAGCTATGCGCATGCGCACTCTTTTTCCAGAAACTTTCCCTGTAAAAGACTTGAAGACGCTTTGGGCGGCTATTGGAGCTGCGGGCTGTTGCGCTCCTTTTGCAGCCTCTTTAGGCATTTCTTTTGAATTTTCTAGGATCGCCTTTTGGGAGGCGGCTTGTTTTGTTGCAGAACCCTTTTGCGCCTTGACATCAGCTGCGAGTAGTGCAGTTGTGGAGGATAAAACTAGAATGCAGCTGGTTACTGAAAGATAACGAGTTAGTCGTGACATTTGCAATGCTCCTCTTGCTCCTTGCTTAGGAAAATTGGAGAATGGAGAACAAAAAAAAAGAAAGCAAGAACGAAATGCAGTGACTGTTTAGGGCTCAGGTAACAGTTCACATACCCCTCCTTCGTCGGTGCATGTGAACTGTTACCAACTTTTTTTGTATTTTCTCTGTGTTGTCTGTGTTTCTCTGTTTCCAAAAACTGGTATTAATATTTTTGAAACACAGAGGCGTGAGAGAACACAGAGAGAAATAGCGAGGGAGGAAAGCGGGCAATGCCACTTCATTCGTAAGGCTGCCTAAACGAAATTACTTTACGCTGTACTAGCCGTAGGTTGGGGTGTAAACTTTGTGCTGTTTTTCGTATAACAGTTCACATGGGTCGACTAAGAAGGAGTATATACTCCTCGTAGTTGAAAACGGGAATTTGGGCTAGCGCGAAAGCTCCCGCGGCTGAACGATCGCAAGCGCCTTAGTATTAGAAATACAAAGGGCACTTGCGATCGTTCAGCCCCGGGGCTTTGGCACCGTCCAAGTTCCCATTTTCAGCTACGAGGAGTATATATGAACATCCCACGGGCACACTGCTTTAGGGTGAGGCTCTGTTTTTAGAGGTTAGGTTTTTAGGACAGCTTCGATGTGTGCGCAGCGGGAGTTGCCGCATGTGCACCCTAAAGGCTCGCCCAAATAGACATGGTACTTTTCCATGTTGTCCATTGGATTTGAGACAAGGTACATCTGGGCACTTTCCTGAACGATATCCCAAAGACGAAAGCGAAGGTCTTCGTCCGAAACAAGCTCTTCAGGAATTTCAGCTGAAGGTTCTACAGCGCGGTGGATCGCTCTTGCGATTTGGCAGTGAAGGCAGTTGCAATTAGCTTCTGCTTTTGGCGCAACCATTCCCTCGTCAGCGCCTACAATCTTGGCGATTGCGGCGATCTTGGTTATGATCTCAGCTGGCAGATCAGGCGCTTCGGCTTGAGCTGGGTTGTGTTGAAGGCTAGCACCGATGCTCTCAAGTCCGCCTGCTCCAAAACGTAAAGGGAGCCCTATTGACTGGTCAGCAGGAAATAGGTGGGAAATTGCAGAGAAAGGGTGAGACGCTTCAAAAGGGTTTGCCGATCTCTTTTGAGATGAAGGAGCTTGAATGGTCGACGAGCTCACCTCTTCTTGCTCTAAGAACTTTAGATGCAAGTTGAAGATCGTGTGAACCGCTTCTTTACTTAGATTAGGAATGCGCACTTGGCTGTCATCAAGGAGAGTGACGACTAAATGAGAATCGATGCCGTCTTCCTCTTCTACATGTAGCGAGCTGACATTGTGCCAGGTCGTGGAGATATAGGGAGGGATGCATAGTACCTTCTGATTGACCCTTATCTTCATAAGTAACCTAAAAATATTTTTTACAATGAAGGGGTTAGGACAGCTCCTGTTACCCACTCTATTTTTTTTAATAACACAAAAGTATTTTCTTCAACACTCTTGTTTTGAAAAAACTTCATTTTACACCTTTTTTGTTAATCGCGCAAGATTGTTTTTAGCACACGAGGTTTTTGAGTGCTGGATTTTAGGGGAGGATCTATTCACTTTGTAAATTGAGATTTTTATTGTCTATTTGTCCGAGTCGACATACAGTGCAAGCGCACCTTAAATAAGGTTAATTTGCGCTGGGTATTGCCTATCGCAAGGTGTTGAAAGTGAATTACTTGAGGAGGTGTTTGGAGTGACTCGCAAGACGTTTGTTGTCGATACTAATGTTTTAATATATGAACCCGAAGCGATCATCAAATTTGCAGATAATGACGTTGTCGTCCCCCTAACTGTTATTGAAGAGTTAGATTCTCTTAAGAAATATCCCGACGAAAGAGGGAAAAATGCTCGCGCTGTTATCCGATTATTCGATGATTTAAAAAGGATAGGAAAAGGGGACCTCCGAAAGGGGGTAAAAATGGAAAATGGGGGCACTGTTCGAATCTTGTTAGATTACAAGACCGACTATAAGGCCAACATCTCTTTGGCCATTAACGATAACAAAATCATCATGGCAGCTTACCTCCTTTTGGAAAAAGGAGAGCGGGTCGTGTTTGTTTCCAAGGACTTTGCTGCCCGCGTCAAAGCGGAAGCTATTGGACTGGAAGCCGCAGATTACGAGAATCTTAAAGCCGACTTTGACCAGATTTATAAAGGGGTTCGAGAAGTACATGTTGCGCAAAGTGACATAGACGTTTTCCATAAGGATGGGGGATTCAAAATTGCTGGAGCTCAGTTCTGTCCTAATGAGTACTGCATTCTCTCTGTAAAGGGTGTTAAAGGGGGCTCTGTTGTTGGAAAGTTTTGTAAGGCAACAGGCCGGATTGAGCCCTTATTAAAGACTCACCACGTTAAGAGCCATCATAATCTATGGGGGATCAAGCCCCTTAATATTGAGCAGGAGTGTGCAATTGACTTGCTTCTTCGCGACGATATTAAGCTTGTTTCTCTAGTGGGAGCTGCCGGAACAGGGAAGACACTGATAGCTTTAGCTGTTGCAATGCGGAAGGTTTTTGATGAAGGTGTTTATACACGCATTCTCGTAAGCCGTCCTATTATGCCATTAGGAAAAGACATCGGGTACCTGCCTGGAACCAAGGACGAGAAGCTTCTTACTTGGATGCAGCCTATTTATGACAACCTCGAGTTCTTGTGTGACTGCTCTGGAAATGAGCCAAGCGAGACTCTTCGTTGGGTTCTTGACAGCAAGAAAATCGAGTTGGAAGCGGTGACATATATTAGAGGACGTACCCTTCCAAAAATGTTCATGATCATTGATGAGGCTCAGAACCTTACTCCGCACGAGATCAAAACAGTAATCTCACGTGCTGGACAGGGGACTAAGGTTGTTCTTACGGGCGACCCAACTCAGATTGATAGTCCTTATTTGGACAAAGGCTCTAACGGACTCACGGTAGCAATTGGCAAGTTTAAGAACAGTGAACTGTTTGGGAACATGTTCCTCGAGACGACAGAGCGCTCTGAGCTTGCAGCTCTTGCAGCTAATATAATGTAGTCTTATAGGCAGGGGCTCTTTTTCGTTAGGGGGCTCTCTTCAGTAGCTTTTTTACTCAGCGAGTGCTATGATAAAAGTAGATCATACAACAAACTATGGGGGTGTACTGGTTTCGACTGGGGAATAAAGTATTAACTGCGTGCGGAGGATGTCAGTTGGCCTCCTAAAAAATCTGACAAAAACAATAATTGCCAACCTAAAAGGGCAAAGCAACGTAACCTCAATCGCTTCCCACCCTGCTTTTAGCATCGCGGGAACTGATTTGGCCGCTGCTGCTGCTTAACTCTCAGAGTTAAGTAGCGCGATAGCCTAAGACTGGACCAAGGGTCTTAGAACTATCGTCATCTTTCTTGGTGTGTAATTCAGTCTCGAATGTCTCTAGGTGCTGAATTTCGAGAATAAATGAGGCGGACTGTTCTTAGTGGGGTGTCCTACATCGAGTTCAGTCTAAAAAATTTAGGACACTATGCATGTAGATGTTAGTATGGAGTTTGCTTAGGACGAGAGTTCGATTCTCTCCACCTCCAAAATTGTACAAACCACTTGTACAAGATCTAAAAAGACGCGATTTTTTAATCGCGTCTTTTTTTTGCTTTGAGACGTGAGGGACTCCAAATTTTTGCAGGTGCTTATTTTTCGATGAGGGAATGGAGCTGTTGGCGCATGCCGATGATTTCGAGGATCTTGACGCCAAAGTTGTCTTCGATGACGACAACCTCTGCATGGGCAATCACCTTCCCGTTTACAGTAATGTCTACAGGCTCTCCGGCAAGTTTATTGAGTTCGACAAGGCTTCCTGGGTGGAGCTTAAGAATGTTTTCCAAGGCCATTTTCGTTCCCCCGAGGACAACCTCTACCGTGACTTTAAGATCGTAAAGCCGTTCGAGATCCTTTGAGGGGATCTCTCCGGTAGAGGGAGCCTCTTCTAGCTGCATAAAGTGCGCTCTAGGAATAGAGGATTCTATGGCCGCTACCGCTCCAGGCTTTGTACTTGGAGGTCCATTCCCTGCAGAAGACTTTTTAGCTGAAACGCCTCCTAGAAGACTAACAAGAACTTCTGCTTCTGCAGCGGAGAATCCAGCTTTCTCCGGGTCGTTTGGCTCTGACATCGGTGACTCCTTCGGATAAATTCCTTACCCTTTTTCGATTTCTTTTTGGATTGTGACGCCTTTATATTTCCCGATCAGACCAGGATTTACGTAATATTTGTCTTCACCGGCAATACGGAGAATAATAGGGTCACGTGTTTTGTGATTCAGATTGAGGATATCTCCTGGCTGAAGGGAGATAAGGTCATCTACTCTTATATCGAGCCTGCCCAGTAGAGCTGCAACTTCAACTTCAACTTGTCCAAAGTTCTTCCTATGGGCTTGCCGGATGTCATCAGACTGTTTTGAGGCGTATCTGTGCCCCTGCTGGTTACCAAGCTTAGGGGCTAAAGGCTCTAGATTAGAGTAAGGGATGCAAATCGTAATAAGGCCACGGGTGTCTGCAATGGTGGCTTTCAGGGTGATGACAACGCAGATTTCTCGGAGCGGGATACTCCGGACAGAAGCAGGGTTTGTCTGCAGATCTTGAAGCGTGCAAGAGATGTTTAAAATATAGCGCCAAGCATTTCCTAGCTCAACAAGCGATATATTAATGAGCTTCCGGACAATGCCGAGCTCAACATCTGTAAAGGGGCGCACAGACTGAGGGAGCGTTCCATTCCCACCAAGCATCCGATCAATAAAGGCGTAGACAAGCGCTGAATTGATTTCTAATAGCCCATTGCCTGTTAGCGGTCGCATAGCAAAGCTTGCAACGCACGTTGGATTGACCAAAGACATCATGTATTCTTCAAAGCTTCGTTGTTCGACACTTTCTAAGGTGATCAGCACATCAGTCTTTAGCTGAGATGAAAGGGTAAGCGAGAGCTTTTGCGCATAGGTTTTGTGGATAAGCTTAACGGTTGCCCATTGCTCTGCAGGAACCCTATTGGGTTTTTTAAAGTCATAGAGGGCTGTTGCTGTAGCCGGTTGTAGACGAGCATCTTCTCCAACTGTTTTTGGAGAGGAAGCCTCTCCGTGCATCAACGCTTCTATATCTTTTTGAGTCAGTTCAGACATTTCTCACCCCCCTTGGGTCACAAAATCAACAAGGAGGACCTCGCGGACCTTAATTTCATCTTTAGGAGACTTCTGGGCTCTGTTGTAATCGGCAAAGACCTGCTCTTCAAGCATTTTCTGAATTTCTTTTGCAAATTCGTCTCGTTGATAGGTTCCTCTAAGAGCTTCCCTGGTCTTGTCTCCAGCAATTTTATGGATTCCGTTAGTAAGCCTTCCTGCATTTTCTACCATAATGATGTATTTCACTTGGTCGACTTTGTCTTTATCTACAACGACGCTAAAAGAGAGCTTGAGGTAAGAGTGGTCTTTGAGCTCATAGGTTCTTGCTGGGACGTTATATTCGACAGCAACGGCCTGCTGGTTTTCACTGCGCCCTTGCTTCATGACAACGCCAACAACAACCAAGATAATAATGGCAATAACGGCCAGAACCCCAATAATCAGAAGAGGCTTTGGTTTTTGTCCTTTTAGGCGCTCTAAAAATGATGCTGGCTCGACTTCTTTGGCCATGGTATTCCTTATGAGTTTTAGGAAAATATTCTATTTTTTTGACTCTTGTAGAGTTTTTTTGCGTTTTAATAGGATCTCTACACGTCTGTTCATTCTTCTTTCTGAGTCTAGGGTTGCGTAAGGGACAATCGGCACGTTATCCCCTTGAGAGGCAAACGTGATACGTGTTTTGTCTTTTAGATACTTATTAAAGAAGAAATCGTACGTAGAGAGTGCTCTGCGGAAGCCTAGATCTACAGACGAGATGACTTTTGCCCCTCCTGGAGGGGCTTCTGAGACAAGCGAGTCTGTATGGCCAACAAAGTAGACGTCATAATTGGGAAGTGACGCAATTTGCTGGGAAAGCTTTGCGTAGAGAGGTGTCACTTTCTGTACCCGAGGGGAGTTGACATCGACTTTGTAGGAGTTCTTTTCAAAGATTCCAAAAGTTGGGAGGACGAGCACGATCTCTTCAGGAGTCATAACAACTTCCAAGGAGCCTTCTACGCCTAGCGCTTCAATAAGCAGGAGCTTTTCGTTTTCTTGGTGTTGAACAGGCTCTGTAAGGTCTTTGCGGGCATATTCTGCTAAAGGAAGAAGAGATGTTGGTTTAACACTTGAGACGGCTATTTTGCGAGGGGTCTGTTTAACAGAAGGGGCAGGGAGATAATCTTGCATAGGCGCTTGCATATAGAACTTCGAGATTCCAAGCGATCCTTGAACAACGCCTACCTGCGCTTCAAATTTGATTTTTTGGAGGGTGGACAGAGAAAATAGCAATACGAAGAAGGCCAGCATGAGAGAGACCATGTCGGAAAAGGAAATCATCCAAAATGGTGCTGAGAGCTCCTTTTTCGGAAGGATGGGTGCCAATTTGCGCATGTTGAAAGATCCTTTAACCTAAATTTGTTCTGTTGCTGTTGCTGCCATTACAGAACCTCTCACCTCGTTGGTGACGTAAGTTACAAGCTTTTGTTGGACAACACGGGGGTTGTCACCACTTTGAATGGCCAAAATCCCCGAGATGATGATTTCCTTTCGAACGACTTCTTCTTTAGAACGCGATTCGAGCTTATTAAAAACAGGAATCAGCACCATGTTGGCAAGAGCTGCTCCATAGAGCGTTGTAACTAGAGCGGTAGCCATTGAGGGGCCGATCAAGTCGGGGTTGGAAAGGTTGGCTAACATACCAATCAGACCAATCAGGGTTCCGATAAGTCCAAAGGAAGGGGCGAGCTGTGCCCACTGAACAAAGATAAGGTAGTGGTCGGAGTGTCTTTGCTTCATGTGATCTAGCTCAAGATGCATGATCTCTTCGATCTGCTCTGGAGCTGTACCATCGACGGCAAGTTGAATGCCATTTTTGATGAACGGGTCTTGGATTTTCTCTATGACTCCATCTAGAGCAAGAACTCCATGGCGTCTAGCTTTTGTTGCGTATTCGACCATTTCTTGGATGAGTTCTTTGTAAGCGGTATTTTTTTCATCATGAAGAAATGTTTTTGTGAGGATTTTCCCGATCTGTTTAAACTTGCTGAAGGGGAATGATCCTAAAATAGCGCAAAGCGATCCCCCAAATACAATGGAAGCTGCTTCTGGCTGGTTGATGTAGAGCCTCACAAGGAGACTTAGGTCATGTCCTGTTGTTACAAGCATCCCTGTCGCAACAAAGCATATTGATAAGATAAGGCCTACAATGGTTGTTAAGTCAATCTTCATAACAAATTTGTTCTCCAGAACCTAATCTCAATGAGGTTGATTTTATTAACTGCAAAGCAGGGAGCCGGAAATCTCTTTTTTATAACTGATGAACTTATGTTTGACTACGTCGGCTGTTTCCTTCACAAGGACCTTTTCACCACTAAGCATTGTAATAATGGTGTCACCACCTTCTTCGATGAACTTCATAAGATCAGGGTTAATCAGGAGTTTATCCCCGTTAAACCTTGTGATGCTGAGCATAAAGTGGTTCTCCGCTTAAGTGTGGTGTTAAGGCTATCAATAATAGTAGAGATTTAAATATCATGTTTGATGTTTTGTTCCAAGAGGAGCTTCTCAGCCCCAGGTTGGGGTATGAATTTTTTCACATAAGTTTTTATTGAGGGAATTGCAAAAGGCGATAATTTGGAGTGCGGCGGTCTTTCGAGATACTCCTCGTAGTTGAAAATGGGAATTTGGCGCCGTCCAAGTTCCCATTTTCAGCTACGAGGAGTATATAAATAGAGCTGGCAGATAACGTTTAACTCAGTGGGGTTTAAGGAGTGAGCGAAGCGAACTCTTTGGAGTGCTGGGACATGTCCTAGCTTTCATGGCCCTCGACATGTCGAGGGCCAGACACACACGTTCGCTTGCTAAGGGTCAGTGGACTCGACATGTCGAGTCCTAACAAAGCGTTGGACTTGTCCCAGCACTCCAAAGAGCAACGCTACCGCTCGCTCCTTAATTCGCTAACGCTCGTTCCTTAAGCGGAGTATATACTCCTCGTAGTTGAAAACGGGAATTTGGACTAGCGCGAAAGCTCCCGCGGCTGAACGATCGTAAGTGCCTTAGTATTACAAATACAAAGGGCACTTGCGATCGTTCAGCCCCGGGGCTTTGGCGCCGTCCAAGTTCCCATTTTCAGCTACGAGGAGTATATACGTTAAAGAGACAACTTCCAGCAGCGGTGTGTTTTTTTATCGTGAAAATCGATGGGGAGTGTTTTTTCAGAGATTTCAAGAATTGAGTACTGCTCAAAGTGACTCTCATCAAAAACAAATTTGCGAGAGTTTGTGCTGAAAAACAAAATACCTCCTTTTAAGAGGAGCTTGAGTGCGCGCGTTAAAAGGGAGATGTAATCGACTTGAATGTCGAAGAATTGGGTCATCTTTTTTGAGCGTGATAGTGTAGGGGGGTCGATAACGATAATGTCGTACCGAGTGGAAGAGCGCAGCTCATCATCAAGAAACTTTAGGCAGTCGGCGCGGACAATTGGGTTGGTTTCGAGGGGGAGGCCATTAAGAATAAAGTTCTCTTCACCCCAGGCTGTGTAGGTGTTTGACATATCAACGCTTTTAGTGAAGCGGGCCCCTGCCATAGCGGCATGTACGCTAAAAGAGCAGGTATAGGCAAAGAGGTTAAGCAGGCGCTTTCCTTTGGCGCAGGAGGCAACGATCTTGCGGGTCTCGCGGTGGTCAAGAAAAAGACCGGTATCGAGATAATCGAGAAGGTTGATTTTGAATTTTACCCCATATTCATAGACTGTGATGAACTCTTTTGAGTGGCCTAATTTCTCGTATTGCTGCACTTTTTCTCGTTTGATTCGTGTCCGCCAGTAGATGAAATCAGGGGTTACGCTGAAAAGAGAGCAAAGAGCGTTTGTTGTTTCTTCAACGAGCTCTGGCGTCGGTTCTGGGTTGTACTTAGAGAAATAATGAACGCAAAAGTGGCCATCGTAAAAGTCGATTGCGAGGGGGTACTCGCGGATTTCGCGGTCATAAAGGCGAAAGCAGTTGGTGTTTGCTCTTTTCGCCCATTTTCGGAAATGGGCATAGTTGTTCCGTATGCGGTTTTTGAGCGGAGAGCTTTTGTCTTCGCCGTCGGCAATTGCTGGAAAAAAGAATGGTTCGTTCATTTCCCTCATTATAACTATCCAACTGGACGAAGTACAGCAGATAGCCACCACTAGTCGCGTAGGGAGGGAGTTTCACTCGCTCCCTAAATTCCCGAATTTTGCGGGCGACCTCTATTTAGGGAAATAAAAAGGGAGAAGGCTTTTTAAGCCTTCTCCCTACATGCATTTCAAAAACTTCCGACTACTTTGCTCTTATTGTTTCAAGTTAAGAGCTTCTTGGAGCATCTGGTCAGAAGTTGTGATCACTTTACTTGAAGCGCTATAGCTGCGCTGTGTAGTGATCATATCTGTCAGTTCTTGCGTTACATCTACGTTTGAAGATTCTAAAGAGCTGCTTAGAATCGTTGAATGTACGCTATCGATCCCATCGGGTGGCTTAACACCTACTGCAAAGATTTGGTCGAGCCCTTTAGTTTGACCATTTGCACTAGAGTTAGGTGTCTGCTTGTAATAAGAAGACCCCATTTTCTCTAGCCCTGTTGGATTCATCATGCTCATGAGGCCGATGAGAGCCAAGCTGCGTGTTTGGCCGTTTGAATAGATCCCTTGAATTGCTCCTGTGTTATTTTCGCTTGTGATGCGAACTAGATTCCCTATTCCATACCCATCAGTGTTGCTAGAAACTACAGTGTTAGCTCCATTAAATGATGTGAGGTTGCTGAAATCTAGCTTTGCATTTACTGGGCTTGCAAGAACTGAGTGCTGTTGTGGTTGGAAGGAGAGGTCTCCTACGTTTTTGTATCTTGGGTCAGAAGCGCTGGACAAAACGCGTCCAGTGTTGATGTCAAAGGCAAGAGTGCCTGTGGCATTGGTTGTGTCTTGAAGGCTATCGTATGTTGATCGATAGACACTTGTGAGCCTTGGGTCGTTAACTGCAGTTGCTTCTTGGATGATTGAGTTCAAGTTTGGGTTGAGCCCAGCTTTGAACTTCCACTCAATATTAGCAAGGCCAGATGAGCGATCGTGGACAAAGTAAGACATCGAAGCGTGTTGGTTACCATTGTTGTCGTAAATGGTTGTTTGTGATGTCGCATCAGCTTGGATAAAGGTATTAGAGATCCCTTGCTTTCCGTTAACGCCTCTTGAAAGCTCTCCAAGAACCGTCCCGAAGTTCATTTCATCGGTGCGAAAGATGGCTGAGTTTGGATCAGGAAGCTTGTTGCCTACTGTAATCACGAGGTTCTTAAAGTTTCCAGAGAGTGTAGAAACTGTAAGGCGTCCGTTCACAAGAGCTGCGCTTGCTGTGTTATCAACCATTTTAGTCCCGTTCTGAGCAATGCTCGAGAATTGGGATTGTCTTAGCGATGTCTGGATGAGCTGAGCGAGCTCTCCCATTGTCGAGAATTGGTTCTGGTTAGAATCTGGATCGCGAGCTACTAGTTTGTATTGCTGGAGCTGTGTTTGTCCTAGAGCATCTTTGAGTGACAATTCTACGATACCGAAGGCGTGTCCATCGGCGCCGCCATCGAGTCTTAGGCCAGCAAACTCCCCATATTGTGTTTGTGGGTTAGTGTTGCTGTATCCGTAGTTTTGATACCCTTGGACGTTATACCAAGTTTTTGAAGAGTTGGCAACTCTTGGGCCAAGAGCAAGCGCTGGGGCTGCAATGGCAAGACCTGTTACGGGGTCAATTCTTGCCTGTGTAACGGCAAGGGCTGCACTGTCGCTTACAGTAAAGCCTGTGAAGTAGTCCTTCAAAGCTGTGTTGTCATCATTGATAACAAGTCTGAAAGATTGAGCAAGTCCTGAGCCTTTAAAGCTCATCACGTTAAACTTATCGAGTTTTGCATCGAGATCAGGCACTGAGCCAGCTCCAACGTTTGTGAGTTGTGAGTCTGTAAGCGCTCTTGCCATAAGATCTTTTAGGTTTGCTAGAGTGGTGAACTCGCCGCTGCCTGTAGTGATCGCCCCCCCCCCTACAAGGTTTTCTGTTGCACGTGTGTACTCAGCGGCAGGTCCTTGCACGTGGTAGAATGATGCAATGAGCTTTCCATTGCTATCTATCATAGAAATTTGTGATCTGAGAACGTCGTTGTGAACGGCAGCAGCGCCGCTAGACCCAACTCTTTGAGATCCGTTTGACATGTTTGTGAGAGTAACGCCAGGACCTGCAACGAATCCTGTTGGCATCGCTATTCCAATTGTAACGGTATTTCCTACAACGCCCGTCACAGTTCCTTGTGCCTGATTACCTGCGCCGTTGAAGTAACTCACAAGGTCGTTGACCTTAAAGCCTAGTGCGAGGTTGGCTGGAACTGCACCGAGGGTGAACGATGTTGTTGTAAGCGTTGGGCTGGCAATCGTTGTGTTTGTTGCTGTGTAGTTAAAAGAATCTTGGTAGTGCCCTCCGCCGTAAGTAAGAGGAGAAGCCCCTGCGTTGATAATAGATGTTTTCATTTGGCCGAAATCATCGCCTGCAGCAAAAAGTTCCCAAGCGTTGTTTATTGCTGTTGCAGTGAGCTGAGGCGTCGAAGAGTCAATATTTGCCGAGTAGGCAATGTCTGTTGTGGCATTTGGCTTAATAGCTTTTAAAGGGATCTTAATTTGTCCGGCAGTAGCATTTTTAGCTCCTGTTTCTGGATCGACGTTGAAGCCCATGATTTTGTTTCCAAGGGCGTCGACGAGTGTGCTATTGCCGTCTAAGGTGAAGGTTCCGTTACGAGAGAGCATAAGAGACTGATCATTGACACTTTGAGCCACAAAGAAGTCGTTCCCTTGGATCATAAAGTCTAGGGGACGAGTGGTTGTTAATTGCGCACCTTGTGTGAAGATCGGGTCGATTGAGGCAACTCTTACCCCCAAACCGATTTGAGCAGCATTGGTTCCGCCGATAAACTTCTTATCGCCAGAAGAGGCATCTTGAATGGTTTGGTAGAAGAGGTCTCTAAAGGAGGCTCTGTCCTTCTTAAAACCTGTTGTGTTGACGTTGGCAAGGTTGTTGCCAATTACTTGCATCTTTGCGGCTTCAGACTGAAGGCCTGAAACTCCTGTTTGTAGTGCTATGAAAGTCATAAGTTACTCCTTTATTGTTACTAGTATTTGATGATGTCTCACTGTGATCCTGTGGGCACTGAGACATTCACAAGTTGTTGGACAGTAGTTGTTTGGCCGTTAGCGAGTGTTAGCTGAGGCCCTTGTGAGGTGTAGCTCACGGCTTGGACTCTGCTGGTAATTGTTGTTGGGGCATCTGCCGAGCTCGTTGGATTGATGATAGAGACATCTTTTCCTAGCAGGTTGGTAGCGCTTACAAACGATGACATCACGTTGGCATTCGTAAAGTTCGAGTTGAGGTTTGTCATCTGTTCCAAAGAGGAGAATTGCGCGAGTTGTGCGACCATCGCCTGGTTGTCTAGAGGAGCGAGAGGGTCTTGGTTTTGCATTTGTGTGAGCATGAGTTTTAAGAAAGCATCCTTCCCAAGAGTCTGTTGGGCCCCTGTTTTGACAGGTGTTGGGAGGGCGTTTGCTTGTATTATGCTTTGCATAGGGTCTCCTTATCGTTAAGCAATGACATTCAAAAGTTGTTTTGGATCGATGTCATCGGTCCCGCTTTCTACGGGGCTGCTTGGACTAAGATTTGAAGCTTCAACTTCCATATCGACTTTGCGAAATGAGCCTATCCATTCTCTTGCAGCCTGCTCGTCAGCTACAGAAGTGTGGGAGCCACCGTTAGAGTTGTTCATGCCCCCATCAGAAGAGACGCTCACTTCCATTGACTTGGCGTGAATTCCTTTTTCTGCGAGAGCCTCTTGAAGAGAGGGAAGGTGGCGCTGTAAAATCTCTTTTACGCTGTTGTTGTCGACGATAAATTGTGCTGTTGTTTCGTTTTGGTTCATGACGAGTTTAACTTTAACCTCGCCGAGGAACTCAGGTCTGAGGCGCATGAGAATTTCTCCGCCCCCTTCTTGCACGGACATCTTGAGTTGTGTGCGCACTCTCTGCATTACTTTGTTTTTGAGTTGCTCCATGTTGTTAGGAGTCGCTGCAGAGAGCCTCGCGGCGCTAGCTTCTGTAGAGGGGCCATCATTTGCTTTTGCAATGATTTGAGCTTGCTGAGCGCGTCTGGTTTCGATCTCTTTTGCAAGTGGGGGATTAGAGAGTCTGAGGCTCTCTAAAACTTCATCAGAGACTTTGGAGGCAATTGGTTTTTTCACTTGTGTTTGCTGAGCGATGGCCCTTAAGTCTTGAACGATTTTTTCTGCATCTTCTGGAGTCATTGAAACTGCAGCGGTAAGTGCAGGATTAAGAGTTGAGGCATCTTCAACCAAAGCTTCCTCAGATGATGAGATAGCTGGCTGGCAGATCGACTGGGCATTTGTGTTTGTTTTTGCAATTGTATTTGTGTTTGCAAGAGTTGCTGTAATTGTAGGTAAGGTGCTTTTCAAGGACAAAGGTGCTAATAATAACTGTGCTGACAACTGTGCAGTTTCAGTTAAAGCGGGCTTGCTTAGTGTGCTGCTTTCGGCTGAAGAAGATGCAGAAGGAGTTGTCGGAGGGACTTCCTCGGCAGTTACTGTTTTTAGGGAGTTGCTAGCTTTGCCTAATACTTCACATTTCAAAGGTGCGGCAACTGGGTTGGCAGGAGTTGTTGTGGTGTCTGCTGTTTGTTTAGCTGCTGTCTGTGCAGCTGCCACTGGTTCAGTCGTAATCTGTTCAGCTGCAACTGGGGCTGTTGCGGAAGCTTGTACGGCTGTTATTTCTTCGCTTGCAACTGGCGTGGTTACTGGAGTGTTATTGCTAGCTGTTGATACTGAATATTTTGCAGTGACAGTAGGGGCGCTAACAGTAGACTGTTCTGTTTGAGGCTGCCCTACTTCTTGCAGCTTTGCTTGGGAATCTTGAATTTGAGAATCTTGAGCTAGAGGAGATGTGTCGCTTAAGATAACGTCTACTGCAGAGGTAATTTTTGCCGCAGCGAGTTGCTGAGGAGCTTCGTTAAGAGATTCTGTTTTAGCTTCTACTGTAGCTGCTATTGTAGCTTTTGGGAGTGATTCGGTTGCAGCTGAAGCATTTGTAGCTGGAGCGCTCTTGGCTGTAACTGGTCTCTCGCTCTCTTGAGCAGGAGCTTTGTTTACAGGAGCTTTGTTTTCAACGGGTTGCTGAGAAGTGGCATCTACAAGAGCTTTTTGGAAGTCTTCAGCAAGAGAGTCGAGAACATGCAAAATATTTTTAGAAGCCTCGAAACGGCCAGGGGATCCTGCGTCGATAAAGGGGATATTGCCTTGCACGAGATGTCTCCGGTTTGATTGAGAGCTTTCTACACATCCATGTAATGCAAGGTGTGTGCCAAAGAAATTCAAACCAGAAGTTTACTCCACATCCTAGACAATGTGAGTGCTATACTCCGCTTAGCTGAAAACGGGAATTTGGACGGCGCCAAAGCCCCGGGGCTGAATGATCGCAAGTGGCCCTTGTATTTCTAATACTAAGGCACTTACGACCGTTCAGCCGCGGGAGCTGTCGCGCTAGTCCAAATTCCCGTTTTCAGCTACGAGGAGTATATAATCAAGTTCTTTTGTCATTTTCTCCGATCAGGTAAAGTATGAGTCGTCTGCACAAAGGATTAAATCATGTTTGATGAAGTGCCCAAACAAACATTTACTCTTCGAGAAGAAGAGGTATTACGTTTTTGGAATGAGAAGAAAATATTTGAGCAGTCAATTACAGCAAGAGAGAAAGCCCCCTACTTCTCCTTTTACGATGGGCCCCCTTTTGCCACAGGACTTCCTCATTACGGGCACCTCTTAGCCGGAACTATCAAAGACGTCGTTCTTCGCTACAAAACAATGAAGGGGTTTGCTGTTGCTCGCCGCTTTGGTTGGGATTGTCACGGCCTTCCTGTGGAACAGGAGATTGAAAAAGCGTTTCAATTATCTGGCGCTCCAGCAATCGAAGAGTTTGGGATCGCAAGATTCAACGAGGAATGTCGCAAAATCGTATTTCGGTACACCGAAGAGTGGAAGACGACCGTTCAAAGAATGGGTCGATGGGTCGACTTTTCTAAGACCTTCCACACCATGGACAAGACCTTCATGGAAAGCGTTTGGGCAGTGTTCAAGACCCTTCATGACAAAGGACTTGTCTATGAAGGCTACAAGGTAATGCCCTTCTCAGCTAAGCTAGGAACTCCTCTTTCTAATTTTGAAGCGAGCGAAAACTACAAGGAAGTAGACGACCCGTCGCTAACTGTAACCCTTTCTCTTTTAGAGGATCCTGAAACGCACCTGCTCGTCTGGACGACAACCCCCTGGACGCTTGTCTCGAACTTGGCAGCCGTTGTTGGGGCAGGCATCGAGTACGTTAAGGTGCGGGATAAAGGGGCTAATAAGAATTTTGTTTTGGCCAAAGAGCGCTTAGGGGTCTATTATAAAGATCCTCTTGATTACGTTGTCCTAGATTCATTCAAAGGCTCAGCGCTTGAAGGGAAGAAATATCAGCCCCTATTCCCTTACTTTTCTGAGCGGGCATCTGAAGGGGCTTTCCGTGTGATTGCCGCCGAATTCGTTTCGACAGAAGATGGAACAGGAATTGTGCACGCGGCTCCTGCATTTGGAGAGGCTGACTTTTACGCATGTAAGCAAGCGGGAATCGAACCTGTTTGCCCTGTGAATAGAAATGGACTCTTTACAGAAGAGATCCCCGAGTACGAGGGCTTATTTGTAAAAGATGCTGATAAAGACATCATCAAGCGCCTCCGCGCTGCAGGTAAAGTGGCTCAAGCAGGCACTATCCATCACAGATATCCATTCTGTTGGCGCTCAGATACCCCTTTAATTTATCGCCTTATGAACACGTGGTTTGTGGCTGTCGAGAAGTTTAAAGATCGCGTCCTTGCAGCTAATGAACAGATCCATTGGGTTCCTGAGCACATCAAAGCGGGCCGTTTTGGAAAGTGGCTTGAAGGGGCCCGTGATTGGGCGATCAGCCGCAACCGTTATTGGGGAACGCCCATTCCAATTTGGCGTGCTGATGATGGCGAAGTGGTTGTGATCGGAAGTATTGCTGAGCTTGAAGAGTTAACTCAAACGAAAGTGACCGACCTGCATCGCCATTTTATTGATGACTTGACCTTTACCAAGAATGGCAAGGTTTTTCGCCGCATTCTAGAAGTGTTTGACTGCTGGTTTGAGTCAGGATCGATGCCTTATGCTCAGAATCATTACCCATTTGAAAATAAGCAGTTTGTCGAAGAGACCTTCCCTGCCGATTTTATCGCGGAAGGAGTCGATCAAACACGTGGATGGTTCTATACGTTAACAGTCCTTGCGGCGGCTCTTTTTGATAAGCCGGCGTTTAAAAATGTGGTTGTGAACGGGATTATCTTGGCTGAAGATGGCAACAAGATGTCAAAGAGACTCAAGAACTATCCGGACCCTCAAGAGGTCATCCAGAAGCATGGGGCGGATGCTATCCGCCTTTACATGTTGCATAGCCCAGCTGTTAGAGCTGATGATTTGCGCTTCTCAGAAGAGGGGATCAGGCTTGTGCTTAGACAGGTGCTAATCCCTCTCTGGAGTGCGTATAGCGGCTTTTTCTTGACCTATGCAAGGATGTACAATTGGAAGCCTACAAAGACTATAGCGCGTCCAAAAGAGACGATTGACAAGTGGTTGATTTCGCTTTTGCACAAGCTCGCGCATGATGTGCAAGAGGCGATGGACGCTTATGATCTTAGCCGTGCTGTGGAGCCTTTAGTCGGCTTTGTCGAGCAATTAACAAACTGGTATATCCGCCGCTGCCGTCGCAGGTTTTGGTCAGAAGAAGCTACTTCTGATAGGGACGAGGCTTTCTCAACGCTTTATATTGTTTTGCTTGAGCTGTCGAAGCTTATTGCTCCGGTTGTTCCTTTCTTGAGCGATGCGATCTATCGCAATTTGCGCATGGAAGGGATGCCTGTTTCTGTTCACTTGTGTGACTTTACGACCTACCATCCAGAGCTTCGTGACGAGCCTCTTGAGCGTGCAATGGCCGCCCTCCAAGAGACGGCTAGCTTAGGACATGCTTTGCGTAAGGAGTACAAGATCAAGGTGCGGCAGCCGCTGCCGGCTGTTCATGTTGCCTCTAGCAACCCAGAGACGATCCGTTTCCTTAAAGAGCAGCAGCAACTGATTGCAGATGAGCTTCATGTCAAAAAGGTGATCTTCCATAGGGATGAAAAGGACTTTGTTACGCTTGTTGCTAAGCCTAATTTCCGTGTGTTAGGAAAGAAGGTGGGTCCTTTAATGAAGGCTGTACAACAAGAAGTGCTAGGATTGTCTGTAGAGCAGTTAGCTGTTTTGATGGCGAAACAGAATGTTGCTATTACTGTAGAAGGAAAAGTGATTACCTTAACACCAGAAGATGTTGAGGTGCATAGAGAAGTGAAAGAAGGTCTTGTTGCGGCAGTCTCAAGCTCTTTGGCAATTGCACTTGATACAGCGCTGACAGATGAGCTTATAGAAGAAGGGCTTGCACGTGAGCTTGTAAATAAGATTAGCACGATGCGACGAGATGCCGAGTTTGAGGTTTCTGACAGGATCCTTTTAAAACTGCAAACAACTGACCGTGTTAGACAGTGCTTTCAGACGCATGGCGAGCTGATTAAGGGTGAAGTACTTGCTACAGAAGTTGCCTTTGGTGAGTGCGCTGGGACTGAGTGGGACCTCAACGGAGAGCTTACCACCATCGCTATCACCAAAATCACAAAGTAAGAGCTTTGTACGCAGTGTTTTCAACGCAAAGACGCAAAGAAATACAGAGAAAGAAAAGAAAGAGAGGGTTAGCTAGGTGCTCTTTCTAGGTGCTCTTTTGCTGGAGTTTTGGGGCGAGGCTTCTGGTGTGGAAGGCGCGGATGCCAGCAACAACGCCGATGATGATGCACGCGATCCCTATGAGCTCAAGAAGAGAAGGCGTCCTTTGGTCGAGAATATACAGAAAGACAAGCCCAAATAGCGACTCAAGCACGAGGAGCTGCCCTCCAAGTGACATGGGTAGGCGGGTGCTGGCGTGATTCCAAAGAAGAGCTCCTAGCCAGGCGCAGCCTCCACCAAGAACAAAGCATCCCCCCAAAAACCACCTGAAATCAACCCGGCCCCAAGAGTAGTGGCTTATATCGCTGAATGTGTCGGTAAATAGGCCTAGGGAAATGGCTAGCACGATGCTGCAAAGAAGTGTTCCCACTCCTATAAGCGAGGCCCAATTGCCTGCAGAGATCTCTGGGTGGCGTTGCAGAAATCTTGCATTTGCAACAGCGTACCATGTCCATAGGGCAATAGCTAGGCAGGCACCTGCAATTCCAAAGGCATACTCTCCGTACTGAATGCTTGCGTGATGTGGGCTCCAGAAGAGCTCAACAACGTTGGTGATTACAAGACCTATACCAATAAGGACTGCTGGAAGGACTAACCTAGAAAACGAGCACTCCTTTTGAACCCAATTTCCATAAAAACTGACTGTGATTGGTGCAAGACCGAGGATAAGCGCTGTTATTGTGCTGCTTGCATAGCGGAGGCCAACGAGTACTCCCAGGTAATAGACGATGTAGCAGGCAAAGGCAATAAAAAGAGCCATTCCCCATATCCGTAAGGACCATCCTCGGAAGCGGGACCCTTTAGAACATAGGACAAATAGGAGGGAAGTGAGTCCGTAGAAAAAGTAACGCCCAAGAGTAATCTCGAGGGGGCTGAATGAAAGAATCATCTTTGGGATGACAACGATGAGTCCCCAAAGAAGGCAGGCTATAACTGCATAGATGATGCCGATAAACATGAGAGGGTTATTTAAAACGGTTCCTTTTAGGAGTATATTTAATCTTTTTTACTTATTTTGCGGAAGAGAGGGCGGGTGTCGGAGTTTTTCCTGTAACTAATCCAACCAGCAACGATAGCCACTATAAAGCCATATATAATGAAGTTAGCAGGGGTTATCCAAGGATACCCTTTCTGGTTAGGTGCTCCGAAACGTGGGCCTGGAGGCCAAAGAATTGCGGAGGCGCCTCCTTGGATGTTCTCTTCTGGGACAAACCCAAACTCACGGCTATCGCCGCTGATTGCGTGATTGTCTCCGAGGGCTAAGTACATCTTTTCTGGAATCTTAAGACCAAAAGTCTGAATGAACTCTTTATCGAGGGTGCCATCTTTAAGAAGAGGGGCTCCATGGTCAATAAAGGGGCGGTAAGGTTGCCCTACTTTAGAATTCTGATTGCGGCGCAGCTCTTCCTCGACAAAAGCGCGCAAGACAGGTTCTTCTTTTGATAGGATAGGCGCGCCTAAAAGGTAGAGGTCTCCATCGCGGAAATAAGCGTAGCGGCGGGGGAAGTAGTTTTGTCTAGGCGATGAGGGCTGTGTAAGCGTTAGAAACTCAATCCCGACGTTGAATAGGTTTTGGATGTTCTCTGGAGTTGGTTTGTAAAGAGGGTGGTCTTTTGGAAGTGGTGTGGCAATAGATCCGGTGCCGATGCTATAAGCAACGCCGTAATAGAACTCGTAGCACCCGTCCGGTACTCCAGGAAATGCCGGAGCCATTGAATCTGGGGTTGGAGAGGACTCTTCGTCTTGGTAGCGAACTGCACGCCCATTTTTAACAACAAAGCGAGTGGTGTACATGTTTTCCATGATCGCTTGTACGTGGCTAGCATCTAGCGGGATCATTGACACGTAGGGAGTCAGGCTTGGGCGGATCCTTCCATGTTCATCCATGGAGACTTGCGGCGCTGGGTAGGTCGTGCCAGGGTCGTGTCGAATTTCTAAATAGAGAATAGCTGGCGTTTCTTTTGATTCAGCAGGATGTGAGGCTGTAGGTGTAAAGTTGATGAGCTCTTTTCTGCTTAGCAGCCGTGCCATACCGTAGTTTTTCATTCCCCAAAGGTCCCCAAAGGCTTGGGGCTCAGAGGGGTTTTCTGAAATAGCATTTTCGGGCTTAGAGCTCTCTGCTGCCCAGCGGCCATCCTTCAAAAATTCTCCAGTAGTGGTAGCTCCTTTTAGGCCCAACTGAAGCTTGCCGATGGGGATATTCATCTGATTAAGAAAAACAGATGTAGAGATACCGCTGGCAGTTTCTCCAGGCGCTGAAACACGTCCTTCGAATGTCAGGAAGGGGATGTGTTCGATCTTGCTTAGACTTGGGTTATTTGAGAGGTCTGTAATGGCCTGGCCATTCACATCTACTCCGTAGAGCTTGCCTCCATAAAAATACAGGGAGTCGCCTGGTTTTCCCATATTTCGCTTAATGAATCGCTTTTTTCCAGGAAAAAGATAGAAGTAGGTCGTGTCGGAGTTGTCTACGGCCATATTTTCTACTGTGAAAACAAAAATCCCTTCGCGCTGGACAAGAGCGGGGTTAAAAAAGAAGTGCCCTGTTGACAATGGGATGTTGAGGCCAAAGTTTGTTTTAGAGACAAGGAGATGGTCCTGCTCTTCAAAAGTTGGGCGCATTGACCCGGTAGGGATTGTATAGAGCTCAAACCACATTTGCCGGACAAGTGTTGCGACAACTAGTGCAAAGACTAGCGCGATAGCGAGTTCTTTGAGGTGGCTAAGCAATGTTTTGGGGATGTGCTGCTTGATGAAGAGCTCGACATCGCGTGCGAGGCTATCGGCTTTTTCACGCTCTTTATCGAGGAGGGCTTTGTCGAGATCACCAAGTAGTCTTTCGAAGGTTTGTAATTGGCTTGGGGAAAGGTTTTTCCTTTTCTGTTTGTAAACAGAAAAGGAGGTTCGCAAAACATGACGTGATTTGCGCAGTGAGAAGAGGGGCGTGCTCATGACATCCATTGAAATATAGTGCAGAGCCTTTAAGGATACCCTAAGCAGGGGGTAAATGGCAAGGAGTGCTTTTGGTAAAACAGGTGATTGTGACGATGTGTTTGCTTTTTGTTCGCCTGTTTTAGTCAAATCACTAAGAATAAGGGGGTGTTTATGGTGGGAAGTTTGTAGATTCGTTGTCTATGGAGGGTCTTCATTAGCCCCAGCTTTCGTCAAGATAAAAAAGAGCGTCGCCTTGTTTTTCTTTGCGGATGTGTTTTTATCTTGCTTGCAATAAGCGTGTTACAAAGCTGTCTTCTGTGTGGAAATAATAAAGCTCTCCTAGGGCGGCCCTCTCTAGAGCTGCGGCGCGTGGTGCGGAAGAATTGTTGATAACTTGTGAGGACAACCTCCGAAAGAGGAGTATATTTAAAATGTCCCAGAGGGACATCTGGACTGAGCCTATCATTTGAGATTTAATCGACTATAACGCCCTCGCATTCCACCGCCTGGCTAAGTCCAAGTGTCCCTCTGGGACACAATTTAAAACGCAGGAGCGAAAGTGTTCAGACTGCTTAAAAATTTATTTATGCGCTTGCCCTGCCAACACACCCCTCTGTGAGCGTCAAATCTTTCTTGATAAAACCGCTCTGTCTCTCAGGAGTTAAAAAATAAACTTTTAGTGGGAGCTGCTGGAGGCCAAAGGCCGAAGACAGGATTTAGGCTTTTTATTTTAGCTTGTCTTTGTGTTGCAAAAATTAAAAAGACTTTGTCTTCATCCTGTTTTTTATCCAGGGTGCAGTTATCTCTGGGGGATTGTTAGCGGTTGCTTTGTCTTGGCGAGTGTCTCATCATAACCAAAAGGCGTTCCCCAGAAAATGTATTTGTGACCCGGCTTCAACGCTTTTTCCAAGACGTCAGCAGTTACTTCTAGGGTGATGACTCTTGCAGAGTCAAAGGTGGCCGTACAGGTTAGACTAATAGGGGGAGCGGATTCATCATCTGGGATTTCAGAGGCGTAGAGCGCAAACTCCTTGTAGGCAGCCGAGCCTTTAAGGCGAAGTTGTAAGTTGCCGTTGATTATTCGTCCGCTATCTAAGAATTCAAGGGGATGGCGAGGAAACAAAGGCTTGGGAGAGGTGAGGCTTTTGCCCGAGTCGATGATTCGAAGATGAGCTGCCCCTAAGCCACCTGTGACTTGTAGCCAAACGGGGAAGTAGGTGGGGAAGTTTTGTCCTTCGCTTTGAATGAGGGAGGCGCTTGGTAGGTAGATCTCGATTTTCTTTCCAGCAAGTTCGGTGTTGTCTTCTGCCCAGTGCGTTTCCCAGGCATCAAATGTGGCTTGCCGCACAACGTTCCCATCAACAGTCAGGGGAGGTTGCCACTTGGGCCTAAAGTCCATTCCCTCAGAAGAGGCTTTCCCGATCTTTCTTCTTTTTTTTTCTGGAACGGGGGTAAATGGGAGCTTAAGCAGGGTGGGGAGGATTGCGTCAGCTGAGAGGATGTCTAGCCAGCCCTGACGAGAAAAGGAGTAACATTCCACACATTGGATAGTCTCTTTGTTACGGCTTAAGTCGAGCTCATACATGAGCCAGGAGATGTTCCCCTCAGCGCCGCCACGCATCCATTCTTTCCAGGAGCTTATTTGTTGCTTTCGGACATCAACAGGAAGAGAGACTTCTTCGAGAATAAGCGTTGTGGCTGTTTTGCCATAAACATGAAAAAGCGTATTGATTCTGTTTTGCTCAATTACAACGTAATCGCCAGGGACTGCTTTTGCAAAAGAGTCACGGAGGAAGAAGGGGGCGTCTGCTTCTGATGCGTAGGAGTGGAGGTTAAACACCAATAAAAGCAGTGTTATCAAAAACTTGTACATATACTCCTCTTAGCTGAAAACGGAAATTTGGGCTAGCGCCAAAGCCCCGGGGCTTTGGC
>CAMCWV010000009.1 GCA_945882915.1 Waddlia chondrophila WSU 86-1044
GGGACCTGTCCTAGCTTTCATCAGTCCTCGACATGTCGAGGACTGTACGAAACTGTTGCTTGCTAAGGTTCAGAGGACTCGACATGTCGAGTCCTAACTAAAGCGTTGGACAGGTCCCAGCACTCCAAAGAGCAACGCTAACGCTACGCTCCTACTGCTAGCTGACGCTCTAATTCCCCGCGCGCGTTAGCGAGCAGTGGGATCGAGCAACGCTTACGCTACGCTCCTACTGCTAGCTGCCGCGTATAGGCGCTTTCCCATTTGATAATGTTTGCGCTGGGCGCTCTTTCACTGCAGCTTATTTTGGGTCACATTGCCTTTTAATTCGGGGTGGGTGTATAGTAAAGTAAATAGTTTACTATGTCTTTCGAAAAGCTAATGCAGAAGTGTTAGAAACATCCCCAGAAAAAGGAGGCCTGATGACAAAGCAGCATAAGTTAAAGCTAGAAGATTTGGAAAACCCAGCAAAGAAGGAGGAAGTAGGCAAGAGCGTTCATGAGCACCTGCTCTCCGGTGGCACCATGCAAGACGTGCTAGGCTACACCGATGAAATGCTCGCCACCCGCTATAACGAAGCGCGTGACCACTTCATGAGAGAAGACTTCGAAAAAGCAGCAGAAGGCTTTAGCTATCTTGCCGCCCTCAACCATTACGAGGCCAAATACTGGCAAAGCCTGGGCACCACTCAGATGCACTGGGGAGATGTTGTGAGCGCAATTAACAGCTACACAATTGCTACAGCCACAGACCCCACCAATCCAGAGTCTCTCTACTATGCAGCCAGATGCTTTATGGATTTAGGCGACACAGAAGAGGCCCTAAACGCCCTCCAGGGGGTGGTTGAAATTGCTAAAGCAGGCGGTCATAAGTACCGCCCTCTCGAAGACAGAGCACAAGAGCTCCTCAACACACTAAAGTAACAAGAGGGTATATTTATGAGAGGTCCATCGAATCTAAGATTTTCAACAACAGGATCTGATCAATCTTCTATAGCCGGCGTGGGGGTGGAGCGACTGAGTACACAGGCAGCGGCTCACGCGGACTTTTATTCTGATACAAACGTGCAGAGTAGTGAGTCTCTGCAGATTCGGCCGCAACCCAGAGGACAGGGCACCCGGCCATTAAAGGAAAGGGTCATAGATGGCCTTAGGGATTTTGCGGAGCGCCATAAGGTTCTCCCGGGGAAAATCGGGAAGGTTCTTTTGTCGATAGCCGAAGCAGGCGTTAAGCTTGTCCCTAGGCTTATCGGATTGGTTATTGGCGGTCTTTTGGGTGCTGCTTTGGGCATTGTGCTCTGGGCGCCCCTTGCAGATAGGACGATCAAGGAAATTAAGGAAGGAGCTGTTAAAGGGCTTGGAGAGGTTGACGTTTCGCAGAAAGGCAGCATCACGGATAAACAGTGGAGCGATGTAAAGGGGCTTGCCAGAGTTAAGGCGCAGGCAGCGATGTGTTTAGCGACTGTGGGCATGCCACTTATCGTGGCTGGGGGTTTCGCTCTTAAAGGAAAGCAGGCTGCCGATAAGGCAGTTGATGCTGCCGGCGGAAAAATTCGAGATGCGTGCTATAAAGTAGCCAATGCCGTTGCTAGAGCCCGTTGCATGCCTGAGAATTATGGAATAAGTATGCAAGAAGAATGATAGTAATTATTTGTAATTACAGCCTTACAGGCTGAGATTTTATACAAAAGGCTTTAACTACTATAAAAACACTTCGGCTTCTCAGGTTCAGCCTGAAGGGCTGAAAATGCAAACAGCGTAAGGGCGGCGCCCTGGGTATAAGCGAATATAGCCTACGCAGCCTGTAAGGCTGCTACTTCTTAAGAGGCTGTAATTGTGCGGACAATGCCATATTTTTGAGGGATTTTATCTCTACCAAAGGAGGTCGCAATCACTTAAAAAATTGAGCAGAAAAACAGAGAGATTATAATTTTTATTGCTGTTTTTTATTTGTTGGCTTATGCGTCTCATTTACATGTGTTGCTCACACAGTTAAAATTTTAATGTGGCAGAGGGGCTTCCCTCTTTCACATTGCAGCAGTGGACCTAAACTTTCGAATCGAAAAAGGAGAAACAATGGCACAAAAGACGTTAACGCTGGAAGAGATTGCAAATCCAGCTCTCAGTAGCAAAAACGCCCCTATCCTCGCCGACCTGCTTGGACGCGGTGAAACTTTCCAGACGATCTTCAAGATCAGTCAAGAAGATATGGAAGCTCGTTACGGCGAGGCTTGTCATCTGCTAGAGCGTGAACGTTGGAATGATGCGGTACCTGCGTTTACATTCTTGGTGTGCTTGCAGCCTTACGACGCTCGTTTTTGGTTTGGACTGGGTGCTGCGCAAACAAATGCTGCTGACCCCATAGGCGCGATCAGTACTTATGCAATTGCAGCTTCGATGGCTCCCGAAAATCCATATTCCTACTTCCATATGGCCTCTAGCTTCCTAGCGCTTGGCCAAAAAGAAGATGCTGCTGGCTGTTTAAAGATGGCCCGCGACACTGCAAGAAAAGATCCCACATTCCGTCATCTTGAAGACAAATGTGACGCGCTACTTAAAAAACTAAAATAATAATAATTTAGGAGATACATTTTATGGAACAATTTGGCGCATCCGGAGCAGGCGGAAGTAGTCCTGTATTCGAAAGTAGCGTAAAGGGCCAAGATTCAACATTGTCTCAAGGGCAAGTCGCCACAGCCCCAAATGGCAAAATCGGGACCTGGTTGAGAGGCCTCAAAGCGAGCTTTACAAGCTTTTTTTCAAGTAGAAGAGCAGACGCAGATAGCGCAGATGCTGCCTCATATAGAACAACAATAAAAGAAAGGCTTACCGCCTTTGGCGCGAGCGCTAAAGCGTTAGGTGGAAGGTTCGTTGCGGCTAGCGGCGACGGCCTGAAGGCCGTTGGCGCCTTCCTGCTGACCTTAGCAGAAGCAGCAGGCAAGGGCACGCAGCTCCTTTTCTTCGGCATCCTCTTCGCCGTCGGCAGCGCCTTAATGGGCGGCTACACCGCAGGTAAACAGCATCAGCCGAGAGAGGGAACAGGCAAGATGAAAGACGTTGGTGCTCGACTTGTCGCCGCTTTTGAGGGATTTAAGGAGGAGGGTGGAAAGGGCTTAACAGCCGGTGGGAAGTGGATGCAGACCGTCTGCACAATGGCTAAAGAAGCTATCCAGGCTCGCCGAGCTGCTGCTAATGCTGCTGATGATTGAGAGGGGTAATCATAGCCAGCTTTCGTCCCTAAAGACAAAGGCCAGAGGAGCTCCCGCTCCCCTGGCCTTTTTGTTTCCTGCGCCCATCAGCTCGCAGTAGGATCGAGCAATGCTCGATCTTTGGAGTGCTGGGACAAATCCAACGCTTTGTTAGGACTCGACATGTCGAGTCCACTCAATCTTAGCAAACCATCGTCCTCCCTCCCGCCCTTACTAAAAGTCGTCGATGATATTAACGGTATCTGTTTTAAAGCTTTGAATGGATTTGAAGTAAGCGGCTGTTGCGCTCTTTGCAAACCAGGCCGCGGAGCACCAGTCGTATAGGACAGCATTTTCCACAAAGCCGTGTTTCACGGGGTTATTCATTACGTAATTTAAACGAGAGAGATAAGAGGCTGAGAAGGTGAGCTTTGAATCCCAAAATTCATACCAAACCTTTCGGCCCGGCATTCCTTGTAAAGCGTTTAACTGCTTTGCAGATGCGGCATGAAGGTGTGAGACGAATTGCTTTAAGCTTTTTGGGACTTCCTTAGACTGTGCGATGAAATGGTAGTGATTGGGGAAAATAGACCATGCTTCTAATTTCCATTTGTAGCGGTCTGCAAGCTCAAATAGTAGCGCTTGCATGAGATCGCGCTCGGCAGGAGTCTTAAATAGAGGCACCCTTTTGTGAGTTGCCGCTGTAATCATGTACGAGCATTCTTTATTGAAGAGATGTGGTGGAGCGTGCGGCCAAGAGGTCATCGCTACTTAATAGCATAACAAATTAAGGTGAATCAACACGAATGTCGCTTTAATAAGAGTTAGCTAGCAGTAGGAGCGAGCGTAAGCGAAGCTCTTTGGAGTGCTGGGACAAGTCCAACGCTTTCATCAGTCCTCGACATGTCGAGGACTGTACGAAACGGTTGCTTGCTAAGGCTCAGAGGACTCGACATGTCGAGTCCTAACTAAAGCTAGGACAGGTCCCAGCACTCCAAAGAGCAACGCTAACGCTACGCTCCTACTGCTTCGCTAACGCTACGCTCCTACTGCTTCGCTGCCGCTACGCTCCTACTGCTTCGCTAACGCTCTAATTCCCCGCGCGCGTTAGCGAGCAGTGGGATCGAGCAACGCTCGATCTTTGGAGTGCTGGGACATGTCCTAGCTTTCATCAGTCCTCGACATGTCGAGGACTGTACGAAACTGTAGCTTGCTAAGGTTGAATGGACTCGACATGTCGAGTCCTAACAAAGCTAGGACAAGTCCCAGCACTCCAAAGAGCTTCGCTTGCGCTACGCTCCTACTGCTTCGCTTGCGCTACGCTCCTACTGCTTCGCTTGCGCTACGCTCCTACTGCTTCGCTTGCGCTACGCTCCTACTGCTTCGCTAACGCGTATAGGCGCTTTGCGCTCTCGCCGCTCGCTCCCCTGGCCTTTTCGTTTCCCCCACCGCGTCAGCTAGCAGTAGGAGCGAGCGTAAGCGAAGCTCTTTGGAGTGCTGGGACATGTCCTAGCTTTGTTAGGACTCGACATGTCGAGTCCACTCAATCTTAGCAAATCATCGTCCTCCCTCCCGCCCTTACTAAAAGTCGTCGATGATATTAACGGTATCTGTTTTAAAGCTTTGAATGGATTTGAAGTAAGCGGCTGTTGCGCTCTTTGAGGACTGTACGAAACTGTAGCTTGCTAAGGTTGAATGGACTCGACATGTCGAGCCCTAACAAAGCTAGGACAAGTCCCAGCACTCCAAAGAGCTTCGCTAACGCTACGCTCCTACTGCTTCGCTAACGCTTAGCTCCTACTGCTTCGCTAACGCTACGCTCCTACTGCTTCGCTAACGCTACGCTCCTACTGCTTCGCTAACGCTACGCTCCTACTGCTTCGCTAACGCTTAGCTCCTACTGCTTCGCTAACGCTTAGCTCCTACTGCTTCGCTAACGCTTAGCTCCTACTGCTTTGCTGCCGCTCGCTTCCTTCGGCTTTTTTGTTTTTGCTGGTCGTGGTAGGATGGGGGAATGGATGTTTATAAAGCGGCAAAAGCAATTGTTGAGAAGCTGGTCTCGAAGGGGCACATTGCCTACTTTGCTGGGGGATGGGTGCGCGACTATCTTTTGGGAAAGCCTTCAAGCGATATTGACATCGCAACGAGCGCGACCCCTGAGCAGGTGATGGCCCTCTTCCCACGAACAGTTCCTGTAGGGATCTCTTTTGGAGTGGTGCTGGTCGTTATTGGCGAGCATCCCTTTGAGGTCGCCACCTTCCGCCTTGATGGGGGTTATGTTGATGGGCGCCGTCCAGAAAGCATCGAGCTCTCGACACCAGAAGAAGACGCAATCCGCCGCGACTTCACCATTAACGGAATGTTTTACGACCCCCGTACTGAACATGTTTACGACTATGTAAAGGGGCGTCAGGACCTTCAAAACAAGATTATCCGAGCGATCGGAAATCCACACGAGCGTTTCCGTGAGGACAGGCTCCGGATGGTGCGCGCTGTCCGTTTTGCTGCCCGTCTTGACTTCGCGCTAGACCCAGACACCGAGCAGGCAATTGTTGAGCACGCCCCTACGCTTTTCCCGGCTGTTGCTATGGAGAGGATCTGGCAAGAGCTTGTAAAGATCGTTGAGAACGGAAGGGCTGCCTGGGCATTCGTAAAAATGCACGAGCTTGGCCTTCTCCAAGAGATCTTTCCAGAGCTCAAAGTAGTCTCTAATGCAGAGATCAAAAAAATGGTGGCAGCTTACGCGCGCTTTCCAAAAGAGGCTCCAGAAATTGCGTGGGTGGTGGCGCTGTTTCCCGAGGTCTCTTTGGAAGGGCAGCTTGCGCTTTGTGAGAGGCTGAAAATCTCTACGGCAGACAGCAGGTTTGTGTTGTTCCTGTGGGAGACGCGTGAGAGGGTTTTAAGAAACGAAGTTGGCGATGTCGAGTGGGTGTATTTCTATGCGGATGCCAGAGCGAAACTATCTTTAGAGGTGATTGCAGCGCGAATGGAGACAAGTGTCTCTGAGGCGTTTTTAAAGACACATTTCGACAGGCAGTCACGTTTGCAGGCCCACATTAAACGTTTGCAGTCCAAACATCCTGTCGTGACATCACAGATGCTCCGCGCTCGCGGAGTAACCCCCGGCAAGCTCATGGGCGACCTTCTTCGCGAGGCCGAAAAGCTCGCCATCACGCGTAACCTCGACTCCCCAGAAGCCATCCTCGCCCTCCTGCTGCCTCATCCATAGCGGTAACTAAGCGGCGGAGCCGTGACAGATGCTAGTACAGCGTAAAGCAATTTCATTTAAGCTTTGCCCGCATAATCCCTATTGCAGCCTTACAGGCTGCGTAGGCTATATTCGCTTATACCCAGGGCGTTTCCCTGGGCTGTTTGCAATTTCAGCCTTTCAGGCTGAGATTTTATGCAAAAGAGCTTAGTTGCTATAAAATCGTCCCAGCTTCTCTAGTTCAGCCTGAAAGGCTGAAAATGCAAACAGCGTAAGGGCGGCGCCCTGGGTATAAGCGAATACAGCCTATTGCAGCCTGTAAGGCTGCAATAGGGATTATGCGGGAGGCGCCTTTAGCGGAAGTGTTATCAAGCTCTGCGCTTGAGGACGAGGATGGAGATGTCGTCGTGCTGGGGGGCGCCGGTGGCAAAGGTGAGCACCGCCTCGAGAATCGATTGACTGATCTCTTCAGCTGTTCTAGCGCTTTCAGCCTGGAGTAGCATCTCTAGGCGGTTTGATTTAAAGAGCTGGCCTTCTTTACTATGCGCTTCTGTCACGCCATCAGTATAGAAAAGCACGCATTCGCCAGGGCCCAAATGGACGCTCTTTGGATCAACGTGCGTGAGCTCGACAACACCCATGGCAATCCCTGGCGTTGTGAGGTGCTCGACTCTCCCATCTTTGCGGCAGAGAAATGCTGGCGGATGGCCGCAAGAGGCGTAGGTAAGCATATGCGATTCTGTGTCGTACAGAGCCATAAAGTTTGTGACAAACACTCCCAGGTCAGAGGTGTCTTTGCACATCAAGTTGTTTGCGTTAACAATCACTGCTCCAAGGTCATTACTTTTGTTTACATAGCTTCTTAGCATACTTCTGAGTGATATCGAATAGAGACAGGCAGAAATCCCCTTGTCAGAAGCATCGGCCATTGTCAGCACAATTATGCTAGATCCAGGCTTGCCCTCTTCTGGTTTGCTTCCCTCTTTAACAAAGACATCGTAGAAGTCTCCGCCAACCTCCTTTGCAGGGAGGCACTTGCCGGCAAGTTCAATCCCCTCAATTCTCGGCATCTCTTTTGGGATGAGGCTCATTTGGATCTCGTGGCCGATCATCAACTCTTTTGAGAGAGTTTCCTTTTGCACGCGCTCAACCTCGGCAACATGCATTTGCGAAAGGAGCGAGGAGATCATCTGATTAAAGATCCCGCCAACGGTGTTGATTTCAAAGCCTAACCTCTCTGGCATAAAGCGCGCAGCAAGATCTCCGCCTCCCACCGCTTCCATTACCTTGCAGAGACTGCGGAAGGGTTTGGCAAGCCTTATGGTGAGCCAATAGGTCAGCCAGCCGCCAATAGCAAAGATAAGGGCAATCACACTCATTGCCTTCCAGAGTGCTTTTAAGAAGGGGTCGAATATTGCATCCTTGTCGGCATCGGCCATGAGGCGTAGCCCCAGGGGTTCTATGGGCGCAATAACAGCAAAGCTTATGGGGCTATCTGCCACCATGGAGTAGGCATTGTAGTCTGGAATCGGATTGAGGAAGACGGTGCCGTGTTTAAGGGGAAGCCCTGAGTACTGGGGGCTGTTTCTAAGAGCTGTAAATGCCTCTGGAGAGATATCGCCGATGAACTGGAGTACAAGGGCGGGGTCGCTGCTCGAGAGGATGACGTTATCGCTCGTGATGAGTGAGAAGTTAACGGGGTATCCCACGTCGGCTATTTTTAAGAGGTTGTTAATCTCGTTTTGAATCGACTCAGTAATGATGACAATGCCCGATCCTTCTTTTTTCTGGGTGACCGGGTCTATCGTCTCGACTGTCCGGGCGACGTAGGCTCTTGCAATTTCGGACTTCCTGTCGATGAGGATGTAGGAGGTAGCGCCATTTTCGAGGGTATTAATGACGACAGGATCGGCGGTTAAGTCTTTGCCGATAAGTGCCGGGTCTGATGAAGCGACGCAGATCTGCCTGTCGTTTGCAGATTTAGCAAGGATGAATATGGCGTCAATAGACTTGGTTTTAGCGATTTGCGTTAGTAGCGAATTGACTTTTGGGTGAAGTTCAGGGTCGATGGCATCTGCTGAGTCGATGACCACCGTTTTTGCGATATCAGCTAGGTTTGTTACCGTCTGAAGTGTCTGAAGCAGCTCCTCGTGGATCTTAGAAAGGCTCTCTGCCTGGTTTTTGCTTAGATCCTCCAGCGCTTCAATGCCTAATGCGAGTTCTTTTTTGTATTGGGTGACCGTATTGACCACCGAGTAGATCACAAGCGGCAGCACAAAAAAGAGGAAGGCGAGAAGGAAAATTCGGAGGGCCAAGGATCGTTTTAACATCTTAATTGGGGTCCTATGTATCCTATTATGTTGACTATACTCCGCTTAGCTGAAAATGGGAACTTGGACGGCACCAAAGCCCCGGGGCTGAACGATCGCAAGTACCCTTTGTATTTCTAATACTAAGGCACTTGCGATCGTTCAGCCGCGGGAGCTTTCGCACCAGTCCACATTCCCATTTTCAGCTGCGAGGAGTATATATCGACCGATTAATGATTTTTTGCAAATAAAGCGAGTCTTATAGTGGATTTATGAAGCGAATTACAAGTGCGCAGCACCTCCTAGTCAAACACCTCGTCAAGGTGCGCGAAGAGCGAAGCTACCGCCATCAAAATAAGAGCGTCGTCGTTGTGGGCAACAAGCTCGTTGAGGAGATGTGCGAGCGCTTCCCTGCGTCTGCCATTAAATGCCTTCTTGTTATAGAAGGGTACGCACCACCAAACATCGCCTGCGAAGAGATCATTGAGGTGCCCGAAGCCATCATGAAGAAAATTGCGGGCGTTGTGGCTCCAGAGCCTCTTCTTGCAGAGGTGGCCATGCCAGCCCCTGCTGATCTTAGCGGCAAGAAGTTTATTCTCGTGATGGACGGGATTGCCGATCCAGGGAACATGGGGACTTTGCTGCGAACAGCACTTGCCTTGGGCTGGCAAGGGGCGTGGATCATGAACAACTGTGTTGACCCCTATAATGACAAGGTTTTGCGCGCAGCGCGCGGGGCAACGTTCCGGCTCCCTTTCCGTATGGGAGAGTGGGAAGATCTTATAGAATTTACGGCAAAAAATAAGCTTCAGCTTTTGGCGGCAGATCTGGAAGGGGCATCTCCTGCTGCAATCGGCGCAGGAGGACCTAAGGCGCTTGTCTTAAGCAACGAGGCGCAGGGGCTTTCGGTAGAGGCGCGCGCCTACTGCAAGCAGGTCACCGTGCCGATGAAGGGGGATGTCGAATCGCTAAACGTCGCCATCGCCGGCGGCATCCTCATGTACTGCCTCATTTAAAGCAGGCGTTGCCCGCATAATTGCAATTGCAGCCTTACAGGCTGCAATTGCAATTATGCGGGCAATGCCTGTGTTCTCTGTGTTTTAGAAGAATTAATCAGTGAGGAAGGTGTGGCATGACGCGTCATCGTCAACATGAAGAAGAAGAGTGGGAGCACTTGACTCCAGACGTTGGGAAAGAAGCCAAGCGCGGCCGGAAGATCGCCTCTGCAACCGACCGTTCAAAGTACAAGAAGACCGATCAGGTAAAGCTCAAGAAGCAGCAGCAAGAGCAAGGGTTAGCCAAGATCGCCGGCAAGACCTTGCGAAGAGGGCGGATCCTTTCGATCTCCCCTCAGGCGGTGACTGTCGACAGCGAAGGTGTCGAATTCTCGTGCTCCATGCGAGGAGCCCTTAAGCAAGAGATAACCCGCATGAAAAACCTCATCACCGTTGGGGATTTTGTCTCTTTTGAAGCCGGCGTAGGGCAGGAAGGGGCGATTGCGCACGTCGAAGAGCGAAGATCAATGCTTGCCCGAATGGATCACTTTTCAAAGCGCAAGCAGCAGCTCATTGCCGCAAACATCGACCAGGTGCTCATCACCCTTTCTGTGCTCTCTCCAGCTCTTAAACCCTTTCTTGCCGATCGATACATCATCGCCGCCCTAAAAGGGAACATGACCCCCATTCTGGTTATCAACAAAATTGACTTTCTTAAATCGCCGCCTGGAGGGATTGACAAAGAGACCCTCTATCAAGAGCGCCTTCTTTACGAAGAGTTTTGTGAAACTTATGCTGCACTGGACATTCCTCTCTTTCCTGTCAGCTGCCGCACAGGCCAGGGGCTCGATGAGCTTAAAGAGGTAATGCAGGGGAAGGCTTCTGTCTTCTCGGGGCAATCAGGCGTCGGAAAGTCTTCGTTAATTAATGTTGTTACGGGTTTAGATTTGCGCACCGGTGACATTCGAGAAAATGTCCATAAAGGGGCTCACACAACCTCTTCAGCGCAGCTTATTCCCCTTTCTTTTGGCGGGTGGTGCATCGATACCCCGGGGATACGGAGCTTTGGGATGTGGGATATGCAGCCAGAAGAAGTTGTAAAGTATTTCCCGGAAATAGATGCGTTAGGGCATGAGTGTCATTTCCCAAACTGCACGCACACGCACGAACCTGAATGTGCTGTGCTCAAGGCTTTGGAGAAAGAAGAAATCGGCAAGCTGCGCTACCTTTCTTACCAAAAGCTCCTTGAAGACCTTGAAGGGCAACGGAAACTCATTTTCGATTAAGTGGACAATTCGAACTCTAACATAGGACAGCTTCCTGCTATGGTACACATAAAAACAGTTAAAGCTCTTGAGATTCTCGATTCACGCGGCAATCCTACGGTTGCAGTAATAGTGACAACAGACAATGGGTTGACAGCTACGGCATGCGTTCCTTCAGGAGCCTCTACGGGCGAGCATGAGGCAGTCGAGCTTCGTGATGGCGACAATCATCGTTATGGTGGCAAAGGAGTTCAGAAGGCTGTTGCTAACGTCAACGGTCTAATTGCCAAAGTCCTTGTGGGGCAGAGCCCTCTTGATCAGCGCCGCTTAGACCGACTATTGATTGAAGCAGATGGCACTCCTAATAAGTCCCATCTTGGTGCCAATGCCCTTTTGGGAGCATCTCTTGCTATCGCCCGTGTAGGAGCACTTGCAACGGGGATGCCTCTTTACCGCTATATCGGCGGTTGTAGCGCTCATGTTTTGCCATGCCCCATGATGAATATTATTAACGGCGGCGCTCACGCAGACAACTCCCTCGATTTTCAAGAGTTCATGATTCGCCCAGTTGGCGCCCACTCACTTGCAGAAGCTGTTCAGTGGGGAGCTGAGATCTTCCACGCCCTCAAAAAGATCCTCAAAAAGGGGGGGCATATCACTTCTGTAGGTGATGAAGGGGGCTTTGCTCCAAATCTTGCATCAAATGAAGCTGCTATTGAATGTGCACTTGAGGCGATTGAAGCGGCTGGATACAAGCCTGGCAAACAGGTGACACTTGCGTTGGACTGCGCCGCTTCAGAGTTCTACGACAAGGAAACCCGCCGCTACATCGAAAAGAAAAAGAAGAAAGCTGGACAGACATTCGTTCAAAGAACAGCTGAAGAGCAAGTGGACTATTTAGCAGATCTTGCAGCGAAATACCCGATCGATTCCATCGAAGATGGGTTAGACGAGAACGACTGGAAGGGATGGGAGATTTTGACCCGCAAGCTTGGCGATAAAATTCAGATTGTTGGGGACGATATTTTTGTTACGAACACCGAATTCATTAAAAAGGGGATCAAGCAGGGCGTGGCCAATAGCGTACTAATCAAGGTTAACCAGATTGGAACGCTCAGTGAGACGCTCGATGCCATCACCCTTGCGCATGCTCATGGTTACACAGCTGTGATTTCACACAGGTCAGGAGAGACCGAAGACAGTACGATTGCAGACATTAGCGTTGCGATGAACACCGGCCAGATTAAAACTGGCTCGCTCTCCCGTACCGATAGAATTGCGAAATACAACCGCCTCCTCCAAATAGAGTCCGAGCTCGGCAAAGCTGCCGTCTTCAAGTCGCTCTAGCGCGAAGCGAGGTTGTTTGGCACGAGAGTTGCTACTCCTTAGGAAACCTAAGGAAGGGGGCGCTTAGATGCAGTACACAGTTGCTCTGTTTGGAGAAGCTGGAAAAGGGGAATTTCGTCAGGCCTATTTCTGCCGGTCTCTCCCACAGCTCTTTGAAGCTTTTGGAAACCCTCCTTCAGATAGCCAAGGACTCCGCTGCGCCATTCAGGCTCTTTTTTACGAAAGAGAGATCCTCTTTTTTCGTGTAAAGGAAGAGGGGTTTAGCTTGCCCGATTACCTCGCAGGGCTACATGCCCTAGAAAACAAAAAGATCTTTTCTTCTTTAACAGCCCTTTGTTTGCCAGGTGTGGGCGATCCCGAGATCATCCAAGCTGCAGCCTCTATTTGCTTGCTTCACAAGAGCTTGCTTGTCACAACAGAGAGAGATCTTTACGACTATCTAACCGCCAGATCCCTCGCTCATTGTTAAAAAGAGTATCTTTTGGCTGTCTTTGCAGTCTCCCGTCTGCCGCCTACCTCTATAGGTAGGTCAGCAGAGGGGAGATTGTAAATCCAATCCAAAATCCGCTCTTTTTTGAAAAGGTGGGAAAAATTTGTCGTTAGTCGCTGTTTCCAAATCTTTTTTGAGCATCCTGTAGCCAATGTTCGGCGCCAATTGTCGTTGGGTCTCCATGTCCAGGGTAAACCTTTGTGATAGCGGGGAGGTGAGAGAGCTTGATAAGTGACTTCCACATTGCATCAGGCTCGCCTGTCGGAATGGAGAGCCTTCCCATGGTTCCGCAAAAAAGAGTGTCTCCGGAGATAAGAGCGCCATGCTCTTTGATATAAAAACATACGCCGCCAGGTGTGTGCCCTGGAGTTTCTAGTGCCTCAAGTTTTAAGTTCCCTACAGAAATGATGTCCCCTTCCCCAAAAAAGCCACCGGGCTCTACAGGTTCTATCGAGATGAAAAGAGGGATGCCGTCGCTTCCTGGCTCTTCGAGATTTTTGGCATCTTTAGGATGAACTAAAACGGGGACTTGATAGGTGGCCTTCATGTCGGCGGCGTCGGCGATATGGTCCCAATGAGAATGTGTTAAGAGGATTTTCTGAACATGCAACCCCTGTTTTTCTATAAAGGGGATGATCGTGAGAGTGCTTTGAGGGGCTGGATCGATGATGGCTGTTTTTTTTGTGTCGGAACAGGCGATGACGTAAGCGTTGGTTTTGAAGGGTCCTGAAGGAAATACCTGAATGATCATCATGGCGTTCCTGTTAATGCTTGTGGTTAGTACTTGTAACTTAAGAGGAGTATATACTCCTCTTAGCTGAAAACGGGAATTTGGGCTAGCGCGAAAGAAAAAAAGAGAAGAAGCCCTTAGCAATTAAAGGGTTACCTTCTGGAGAGGGCAAACGCTAAAGCAGCGGGAACTTTGGAGCCGTCCAAATTCCCATTTTCAGCTAAGCGGAGTATATTAGAGGGTTTGCACCGGAGAGGATTCGAACCTCTGACCTTTCGGTTCGTAGCCGAATGCTCTATCCAGCTGAGCTACCGGTGCGAAAGCGAGAATGTTAGCAGAAACCCCGTTTCTCATTCTACCTTTTTTTATTTTTCTTCTCTGTCGCCTAGGTTTCCATAGCGGTGGTAGTCAACACTTAAGCTAAGTTCGCGCAGGAAATGGAGGAGCTCGAGACGCCCAGCAGCCAAAACCGGCCGCGTAAGAAGTGTGGTTCCCGTTTCAGCAGCTGCTTTTAAAAGCTCTGGCGATGGAGGCGTAAGAAGGCGCAGCCGCTTGATTTGAGCCTCTTGCACGCGCGCAACAAACTGCTCTTCGGTCTCTTCAATGACGCTTAAACCTTGCAAATCCGTCCAGCGGCGCAGATAGGCGTGCTTATGGGGAGCTGTGCTGATTTTTAATGGGGTGCCGCATGTAAGTGCTGCAGCGCAGGTCCTTCCAACGTTAAGGAGCGACTCTTCGCCCAAAAGGCGCAGATCCATTTGCTTGTGGGGGATGTGGTAAAAGAAATTGTCTTGGCCGCGGAGCTGACTTAAATCAGAAGGGTTCTTTAGTAGCGCCCACCAGTAAGCGTAAGAGTGGAGCGTCGCTTCCCAAGAAGAGAGCTCTCCGAGAAGAGAGAGCTGCTCCTCAAGGAACGCTGATAACTCTAGGACTTTAGGAGAGAGGCTCCCTTCTTGATGGGGGTTTTGTTTTTTAGAGGCATGCATGAATTCAATGAGGTAATTAGGCCCGCCCGCTTTAGCCCCAGGGCCAAAGCTGCTCGCCTTTGTTCCTCCAAAAGGTTGCCTGCGGACAATGGCTCCAGTGATCCCTCTGTTGATGTAGAGATTTCCCGCTTCGATCGAGTTAATCCACGGTTTGTAATCGCGTTCATTGAGACTATGGAGCCCTGCAGTTAAGCCGTAAGGGGTCCCATTTGCAAGTCGAATAGCGTGATCAAGATTCTCTGCGCGCATGAGGCTAAGAACGGGGCCAAAAAATTCTGTTTGATGGCACCAGCTGCCCTCTTTTACTCCAAGTCGTATTCCTGGGCTCCATAGATTGGGGTTTTGGGGGTCTTGCCCGGGTTTGAGCAGCCAGCTTTCTCCGGGATCAAGCTCTGTTAAAGCGCGAAGAAGATCTTTGCCAGGAGGGTGAATAAGGGGTGTCACCCTGCTTTTAGGATCCCATGCAGACCCCACAGGGAGGCTTGCAGCGGCATCGCGTAGCTGGTCAAGGAAGTCGGGGTCGTCATACACTTCACCCTCGCAAATGGCAAGGCTTGCAGCGCTACATTTTTGACCCGAATGGCCAAATGCTGACTGGATAAGATCTTTAATCGCCAAGTCCCTATCACAAAGGCTCGAAAGGATAATGCCGTTTTTCCCTCCCGTTTCAGCAAGAAGATCAAGTCCTGGACGAATTTTCGCAAAATGTCTTGCCGTCTCTGTTGAGCCAGTTAAAACAACTGCAGCAACTCGTGAATCAGAAACGAGCTTATTGCCAACAGGGACGCCAGGGCAAGGGAGGAATTGGAGAACCTCTTTAGAGATGCCCGCCCTCCAAAACGCCCCAGCAAGTACCCAAGCTACAAGAACAGTATCTCGAGAGGGCTTGAAGATAACGCAGTTCCCTGTCGCAAGGGCGGCTAGTATGCCTCCAGCAGGAATTGCGCAAGGGAAATTCCATGGAGTGGAAACCAAAATTGTCCCTTTTGGCTCCCACGAAATCTCTTCAAGAATATCAAGCTCTTCTGCGCTACGTCTGTAATATTCCGCAAAATCAATCGCCTCAGAAATCTCAGTATCGGCCTCTGGAATCGTTTTGCCTCCATCGCCAATCATGACCCCTATCAGCTCTTGGCGACTTTTGCGCAGCTCCTGTGCCACAGTAGCAAGCAGGTGAGAGCGCTCCTTTACTGAAATTGCCGCCCACGAGGCTTGTGCTTTCTCTGCCGTTTGCAGGGCAAGCTCTGCAAGGGCGCTATCTGCCATAGAGAATGTGTAAAATGGCTGAGATGTACTGGATGGACTTCTGGATGGATCTTTGCCAATTCCAACTTGCTGCGTATAAATTTCTTTGCCGCCAATGACAACAGGAATGGGAGAGTGGCTTCTGTCTTTCCATGTAAGGAGGAGCTCTGCTGCCCACTGACGATTGTTTGCAAGTGACCAGTCGGTATCGGGTTCGTTTTGAAAAGGGGCGTCAAGCAAGGGCGCGCGGGGAGTGTCAAGGCGGTTTTGTGTTCTGCGAGGCAGTGTGGAGACTCTGTTCATGTCTAAGCAGGCTCTCTCAAAGAGCTCTACCTGCTGCTTCCACTGTTCATTGTTGCTGGTAAGCTCAAAAGAATGCCGAAGAAAATTTTCTGGCCCTGTGTTTTCATCAAGCCGCCTAATAAGGTAGGCCATTGCGTTTTGGAACTCTTCTTGCTTTGCAGCCGGGCAATAAAGGAGAAGGTCTCCGGTTAAGCTTTTCACCACGCGGCTGATATGCGTAGCCATCCCTTCTAACATCTCGAAGCAAACTTCTTCTTGCACGCCATTTTCTTCACGGAGGAGCATCGCATAGGCAATATCAAAGAGATTGTGGCTCCCAATGCCCAAGTGGGCTGCTTTGGCGTGCTCTGGAATGCAGCCGTAGGTTACCATTCTCTTGAAATTGGCATCGACCTCTCCTTTTGAGGTATAAGGAGCTTGTGGCCATCCTTTAAGGGAGCTTTCGACTTTCTCCATCGCAAGGTTGGCCCCCTTTACAATGCGTATCTTGATAGGGGCGCGCCCTTGTGCTTTCCGTTCTACCGCCCATTTTGTAAGCGTCTGCTGGATCATATGAGAATCAGGCAAATAGGCCTGCAAGACGATCCCTGCACTGTAATTATAAAATTCAGGCTCATCAAGAATCTTGCAGAAGAGATCAGCCGTGAAGTGAAGGTCTCGATACTCTTCCATATCGAGGTTCACAAACTTTTGTTTTTTTGAGCCATCTAGACATATATAGGGGTGCGTTATGGCCATTCTATAAAGCTCTCTTAGCCTGTCAGAGAGGACCTCTAAAGTCCCTGCCCAGTCGAGAAGATTGATCTGACTGAAGATCGTAGAGATCTTCACGCTCACGTACTCTACTTCTGGCTTAGAAAGTGTGTGGAGGTAGATGTTCAGGCGCTTTTTGGCTTCCGCCTCTCCTAAAACGGCCTCTCCGAGGTGGTTTAGGTTAATCCGGACCCCTTGTCTGCGCCGCTCTTCCATGTGGCTTCCAAGAGACTTCTCTTCGCCAGGAAGAATTACAGTTGACATGTCTTTGCGAAGAGTGAACCTCATCAACGGGATTAATAGGGAGGGGAGCGAGGTGTTAAAAAGCTTAAAAATCGAAAGTTTTAGCCGGTCAATGAGTGAAAGGTAGCGTGGAATGCCATGCTTTCCGAGTAAGAAGTCGACCTGGTTTGCGACTTTTGAAACAGAATGGCTCCGAAAGGCTTGATCTGTAAGAGCTGTAGTAAAGACCTTACCTTGAGGGTCGTTCATCAGGCGGGCAAGTCTTGCATGGAGTTTTTTTTCTTTAGAGGTTTCGGTTTTGTGCGCTTCATGAAGCATAAGAGAGGCAAGCTTGACGGCAAGGGAGCTGCGCTCATCTGCAGAGACTTTTTTTTCTCGTATTTTTGCCAAAGTTTCTTGTGCTTTGATCATTTCTGGTGACTCGCGCATTTAAGCGCCCTCCTAAATAAAGTAATTGCAGCCTGTAAGGCTTCTACTCTTAAGGAGCTGTGATTACGCCACAACGCCTCTTGAGGTGAAATGTTTATTTTATCGTATCCTCTGGTATACGAGAAATATACTCCTCATTAGCTGAAAACGGGGCGTTCGCGCTAGCCCAAATTCCCGTTTTTAGCTAAGAGGAGTATATAATCTAAGGTAGGAATAAGAATTGTGTCATCAATTTTCAGAGCTGTTTTGTTACTTTGTTTGTGGATGCTATTGGTAGGGGCCGAATCTGTTGAGCCTTCTGCTGCACCGTCGGCTGCGCCTGCCCAAAAGCCCCTAGCGCAGCCGCGTCCAAAAGCTGTTAAAGCCCCAAAAGTGAAGGTGGGCATCTCAGTATTCTTCGATAAGGGACATGCCAAAAAGATGTTAGCCGGCAAGAGAGTCGGGCTGATCACAAACCACACTGCCATCAACGAAAAGATGGAATCTGCCATCGACTTGGTAAAGGCAAATGCTAAAGACTACAAGTTGGTTGCTTTCTTTGCTCCAGAGCACGGCATTAATGGGCTCGGGTATGCTGCAGAGAAAATTGCTAACGCGCGGGATAAAGATGGGCAGCCCATATACAGCCTTCATGGCGAGACTCGCCGGCCAACAGAGACAATGTTGAAAGGGATCGATATTTTGCTCTACGACATTCAAGACGTTGGCTCTAGATCCTACACGTATATATCGACCCTTTTTTATGTGATGGAAGAGGCGGCTAAAAGGAAGATACCCGTAGTTGTCATGGACCGTCCAAATCCAATTAATGGAACCGTTGTTGATGGCCTTTTGCTTGAGCCTCAGTGGCGCTCGTTTGTTGGGTATGTAAACGTCACCTATTGCCATGGAATGACAGTCGGAGAGCTTGCTCAGTTCTTTAACACAGAATACCAAGTTGGTTGTGACTTGAGAGTCATTCCGATGGAAGGGTGGAAGCGGACGATGACCTTTAAAGATACAGGCTTAAGCTGGGTACCAACAAGCCCGCAGATTCCCGATGCCGACACCCCTTTGTACTATCCTATGACGGGACTTTTGGGGGAGCTGCAGATTGTGAGTATCGGTGTTGGCTATACGCTGCCGTTTAAAATTGTAGGCGCTCCCTGGATGAGTGCAGAGTCACTTGCTAAGCGGCTGAACGACCAGAAGTACCCTGGGGTGTACTTTCAGCCCTATCACTTCTGTCCTTTCTTTGGGAGGTACAAGGGAGAGCCCTGTCAAGGGGTCCGAATTGTTGTGACCGACTCCTCTTTGTATTTACCCGTCTCTACGCAGTATCTCATTTTGGGTGTGCTAAAACTCATGTACCCCCAGCAGTTCATAAAGGCGCTGGATGGAGTTAAAGAGCGCCAACCAATGTTTGCCAAAGTTAATGGGACAGATAACGTCTATCAGATGATGTTAAACGAACCCTACATCTCGTGGAAGCTCCGAAGCATGTGTGACAAAGCGCGCGCTCTCTTTAACCCCGTCCGCGCCAAGTACCTCAACCCCGCCTATAAGTAGCATATTTAACAAATGAGATTATTAGTATGCTTGGAACTATGCGTTAGTGGTTATTTAAACGGCGAAGCCGTGGCAGGTGCTAGCCATAAGAGACCGAAGGGGACCTGCAGAATATTAGAATTATAATGTCAAGCCACGGTCAGTGGCGACAGCTCTTTCAGAAAGGCATTGCCCGCATAATTACAGCCCGTTAAGAGTAGCAGCCTTACAGGCTGCGTGGGACGTATTCGTTTACACCCAGGGCGCTGCCCTTATGTTGTTTGCAATTACAGCCCTTCAGGCTGAACCTGAGAAACTGAAGTGGTTTTATAGTAGTTAAAGCTTTTTGCATAAAAGCTCAGCCTGAAGGGCTGAAAATGCAAACAGCCCAGGGCGGCGCCCTGGGTATAAGAGAATATATCCCATGCAGCCTGTAAGGCTGCAATGACAATTATGCGAGCAAAGCCTTTCAGGAAAGTATCGCCACTGATCGTGGCTCCGAATTTCTTATTTGGATAAGTCGTAGGTTTCCTTCGGTCACCTACAGCTAGCACCTGCCACGGCTTCGCCTTTTAATTACAGCGTTCGCGGTCCTTTTAACTGTTAGAGGGTCTTGCTAACAGGGCCTAGCTAATTAGGGATTGGAGTTCGTTGTAGACTTCGTCTACTTCGATGCGGGTCATGCAGCGGAAGTCGATAGGGCATTTTCTGAGGTAGCAAGGAGAGCAGTCGACATGTTTGTGGATCACCTTCCCTCCACTGTAAGGCCCTGTGGAGACATCGTTCGTGGAGCCAAACAGCGCCAAGAGCTTTGTTCCCACGGCAGAGGCAATGTGCATAGGGCCGCTATCGTTTGTTAGCAAGATGTCGCATGTTTTAATTAATGCGATAAGCTCGCGCAAAGAGGTGGCCCCTGCAAGGTTAATGACCCGCAAAGGCATGCCCGAGCAAATTTGATTAACCAGAGGAGTTCCTGTAGAATCTCCAAAATACACAACGGTAATCAGAGGGTTTGCTAAGAGACGATGGGTGACCTCTTGAAATCTTTCTGGCAGCCAACACTTAGCCGAGCCGTAAGCTGCGCCTGGGTTGATTCCTATGATGATCCCATTTTCAGGCGTTCCGTGTTTTTTCAGAATCTGCCGAGCGTTTTGAAGCTCTTGCGCTGTGACATGCAGACGAGGCGGGGTGTCAGAAAGGGCGATCCCCAATGGTGGCAATAACTCTTTATAAGTGACAACTAAGTGTTGCCGTTCTTTTTCTCTGGGCCAGGGAAGCGCTTTATTCAAGAATAGAGAGCGCAAGTTTTCTGAGTAGCCCACTCTATTTCTGACGTTTCCACGCCAAAACCGCCAAGCAGAAGAAAAGGAATTTGTGAGCAAGATCCCAAGGTCATACTTGCCACGTCTCAAGAATTCGATCAGCCTTCGCTCTTCTTGACGCCTAAGCCATCCGCTTGGGCGGGAAAAGCTAAAGACCTCGTCAATATCGCTATCTTCTTTGAGGAGCGCTGCGACGTTTGATTGGCACATTACGGTGATTTTAGACTCTGGCCAGCGCCTACGAACGTCGCTTAAAATCGGGGTTGCCATGACGAGATCCCCAAGCCAGTTGGGCATCCGGATAATAATATTTTTAGGAGACTCTACCTGCAATGTCATACAAACGATTCCTGGTGAAGACTCTAAAGTATACCTAGTCCTTCCTTTTTTCCACAGATTCTGCTATCAACAGCCCATTATTTTTGGGTCTTTTGCGCTGGTATGAAGATATTTCTATCTATTTTAGCATTGCTTTGCTCTCTCCTGTTTGCTAGTGCTTATGGAGAGGTGGATGGTATGGGAGATTTCTCTCTCACCATTTTTGACGAGCGTCCCGCCATGTCCCCATCTCCAGCTCCTCATGTTCCTAAGGTACCACTTCCTAGAGATGTTCTTGATGATATGAATCTTCTTCTAAACTGGACACATAGAGAGAGCTCTATCCCTCCACCGATAGCTCTCAATAACTTTCTAATGCCCGGCTATTTGAATATGCCCTCAGCGCGGATGCTAGGCGCTGGTTTTATTGGGGCAGGAGCCTCTGACACACCTCCATACACGAACATCAACGTTCTCCTGCAGCCCTTTTCTAGACTCCAGGTATCGGGAAGCTTTCGCATTTTTCGTGGCGTTCTCGACAGAAATCTTTCTCCTGTAGGTTATGGCGATTATGCCGACCGGGGAATGAATGCTAAATTTGCGCTGCTACTTCCAGAAGATAGCGGCAATAGTCTTCCTGGAATTTCCATTGGTGGAGAAGATCTGATTGGAACGGGGCTTTTTCATAGTAAGTATGTTATCGCCACCCAGGTCATCCCTGCTGTTAATATGGAGTTTTCTCTTGGATATGGAGCGGGAAGGATTAAGGGGCTCTTTGGCGGGGTGGCCTGGTCTCCGTTTGCTCACAAGAAGCGCTGGCCGATAAAAAATCTTACATTTACTGCCGAATACGATGCGATTGATTATGAAAGCTCGGACGCAGAACCGCATCCATCAGCGCGCACGTTTGATAATCGGGTAAATATTGGAGTCCAGTATCGCTTTTTTAACATGTTCTCTGTCGGTGTGGGGTACATCAAAGGGCAAGACGTTTCCATGATGGCCGGAGCCACCTACAACTTTGGAGAAACAGAGGGTCTAATTCCTAAAATCGAAGATCCACTCCCCTACAACGCCCCTAAGATCACAGAGTCTCTTGGGGTTGTGCGGACCGAGACCATGTTTTCCCATGACATCGCTCACGCGCTAAAGCAGCAAGGTTTCAATCTCTTGAGTGTTGTGATCACAGATTCTACAAAAGAAGGGGTCTCTCTTGTCATCACAATAGACAACCAGACCTACCGCTATGAAAGAATCGCTAGAATGCGTGTGGAGCACATTTTAGCCAATCTACTGCCGCAAAATGTGATTAGCATTATTGTTGTTTTTGAATCTGAAGGGATTGCTTGTCAACAGTATGCTTACAGAGGAAAAGAAATACACCGTTATGGATCTAAAGAGCTTGGCACCTATGAGCTGCAAACGCTCTCGCCAATGCAGGAGATCACCTTTCCTGACAAAGCAAGGTCCAAAGAAGTCTACAAAAGCGACAAGTCCCCTTGGAGCTTTAATTTTCAGCCGCGTGTTCACACCTACTTTAACAGCCCTCAAGGGAAGCTCCAGTATGCCATGGGAGTTGCTTTAGGCGTTCAAGGGTACTTTGGAAATAATATCTTCTACGAGGTTGAGGGGGTTTATTCCTTTTACACCACTTTCTCGTCAAAGGCAGACTCTCCTGGTATAATTGGAAAGAATCTTTTAAGAGTTTATAGTGACTATGACATTTACTTGAGAAACCGCGCTCTTAACCTCGACATTGCCTACTTGCAAAAGGGATGGGCGCTGGGGAATGGGTTTTCTTTCCGGGTGGCAAGCGGATACTTTGGTCCAGTGTTTGGAGGGGGCGCTGTTGAGGCGTTGTTCTATCCTGTAAACTCGTTAATTGGAGTGGGCGTTAATGCTGCAGTTTTATGGAAGAGGGACTATTATGGATTTGGTTTCCAAAGAGAGCTCCATTATTCAAACGGCCAAGAGCTTTTTCTGCAGAGGTATTCCTATCTGAAGCAGTACTTTGTCGATTTCTACTACGACATCGAACCCATTAGCATAAAAACTAAAGTGAGTGTGGGAAGGTTTTTGGCTGGTGACTACGGCGCGCGTGTGGATGTTACTCGGTACTTTCCTAGCGGACTTGAGATCTCTTTATGGTACACGATGACAAACGCAAAAGAAACCATTAACGGCAGCCTTTACTACGACAATGGCGTAGCTTTTAGAGTTCCTCTCGATCTTCTGTATGAGTTTAGCGCTCGCTCTCATGTGGGCTTTGCGATATCTGCCTGGACAAGGGACACCGGGCGGCGAAGCGAAACGGGCAAATCCCTCTACGACATTCTATCCGCCGAACGGCGCTAGTGGTCTGTCAATATTAAAATTACGGGTGGTTTTCCAAAATATACTCCTCTTAGTTGAAAACGGGGCTTTGGCGCCGTCCAAAGTCCCATTCTTAACTAAGAGGAGTATATAACGCTTATTCCTCAAGGAGCCACTCAGCAGCCTGCCTTGCAGCATAGGTGAGGATGACATCTGCCCCCGCACGCTTGATTCCTATTAAACATTCGAGCATTGCCTTTTTCGGGTCGAGCCACTTGTTTTGGGCAGCAGCCATGATCATCGCATACTCACCGCTCACGTGGTAAGCAGCTACCGGGAGTGTTGTGTGGGCGCGCAATTTAGAAATGATATCCAAGTAAGGAAGTGCCGGCTTTACCATCAAAAAGTCAGCACCCTCTTCTTCATCAAGAGTTGCTTCTCGGATTGCCTCGGTCGCATTTGCCGGGTTTATCTGATAGGTTTTTTTGTCTCCAAAAGCAAGCTTAACATTAAGCGCATCTCTAAAAGGTCCATAAAACGACGAAGCATACTTCGCTGTGTAGGCCATGATACTGACGTGTTCACAATTAAATTTATCAAGCGATTGACGAATGTGCCTGATGCGACCATCCATCATGTCACTTGGCGCTACAATGTCTACACCTGCTCCTGCTTGAACAATCGCCATCTTTCCGAGAACTTCTACCGTCTCATCGTTAAGAATCTCACCTTTGTCGTTTACAAGCCCATCGTGCCCATGGCTCGTATAAGGATCCAGCGCGATATCGGCAATCACACACATTTCCGGAAATTCTTTTTTTAAGGCGCGAATAGCGCGCTGCAACAAGCCCTCAGGATTAAGGGCTTGTGTTCCAGTAATGTCTTTTTGCTCCTGGGGGATTACGGGAAAAAGTGCCATTGCCGGAATGCCTAACTTGAGCAAGGCTTCAGCTTCTTTAAGCAGCAGGTCAATCGAAAGGCGACTTACTCCAGGCAAACTCAGAATGGGTTCTTTTTGCCCCGTTCCCTCTTTTACAAAATAAGGGGCGATAAAATCGGAAGGATGAAGGCGCGTTTCTTGCACCATTTCACGAATGGCGTGACATTTGCGGTTGCGACGAGGTCTTTTTAACATGTGATAGCCCCCAGATTTAGGCATAAAAATAGGAAAGGGATCATAGGAATCATTGACATAATCCACAACGTCTTAGGAAGAGGATAAAGAGAAGTTATTAAATACTCTTCTTCTTCAGAGGGTGTGGGAATGTTCATGGTTATCAACGACGCCCCTTCTGGAAAAAATGTTAATATATTGTTAGTGAACAGATCGTAAAGTGCCGCTTATGAACTTTTTCCTTGCGATGAACAAAAGCGTGTTCATAGATCTTCTGGTTTTGGGGCGGGTTGTGAACATCTTTTCCACAAGTTTGGCTTGGTCAACTCTTCAACAGGTTTTTTGTTTTTCGCTTGATCGGCGGGGGAGGATATGGCAACCTCAATGTCTTCGCATTTTTCGGCAGAGGTTTTTCAACGCCCCGGAGTATTAATATGCAATCGTACGAAGAGTTCAGCGAGACACAGGCCAAAATTCTTGAGCGTTATGTCTCTAACACGGCTGGGGATGCTAACGTTTTTGTATTACATAACCTCCCAGAGGTAATCAAGGGGGCTCTTTTCTCCCGCTATTCCCGCTCTAGCCTTGGTCTTCGCACCCTCCTTTTAAAGGAGTTTATTTTAAATGAAGAGACCGCCTTTGACTCTATTGTAGCCCAGCAGACCCACTCTTCAGAGAGTCAGATGGTCGCAATTAAAAAGGCCCAAAATTTTTATGACCGTATTCTTGATGGATATGGAGATGATTCGATCGGAGAGCTTGGTGGCGCCCATTTAGCCATCGAAAACGTTTCGATGATTGCTGCCAAAGCTATCGAAGATCAACGCATTGGGGGCTCCCCTCTAGAAAAGTCTACGCGCTATATTTATTTCGATCAGAAGGTGAAAGGAGAGTACCTTTTTTGCAGAGAGCCCGTGCTTTGCACGTCGGGCTACAAAGAAATCTATGTTAACACCTGTAACATGCTTTTTGAGACATATAGCCGCCTTATTCCCCCGATGACAGCTTTAATGGAAGAGCGCAGCCCAATTAAGTCTTTCCCCGACGGCACTACGAAGCAGGCTTATGGGGCATCCTTAAGGGCTAAAGTTCTTGATTGCCTCCGCGGCCTTTTGCCTGCAAGTACTCTTACGAATATGGGCGTCTATGGAAATGGGCGCTTCTTTGAGCATCTTGTTCAGAAGCTCCACAGCAGCGGCCTTAAGGAACTTGAGGACATTGGAAAGTATTCTTACGACGAACTCGTCAAAACGGTGCCTTCTTTTATTCGTAGAGCCGAAGTAAATCACAAGCACTATAAAACATTTGCTTGCTTCCGAGAGGCAATTCAAGGGCAGATTAGCCATGTTGCCAAAAAGCACCGCGCAAATGTGGAAAGGTCCCAGAAGCCTGGAGTTCGCTTGATTCAGTCGGGCTCAGATATTGTTACAAAAGTCGCTGGCGCTTTGCTGTTTGGCACTTCTAATGCAGGACTCTATGAGTGGCAAGAGTATTGCCGGGGTCTTTCTGAAGAGGATATTGCAAGTATTTTCGATGCGGCGAGCAATGCAAGAGAAAATCGACGCCACAAGTCTCCACGCGGCCTTGAGCATGCAGAATTTACTTTCGAAATCATTGCCGACTTTGGGATTTACCGCGATTTGCACCGTCACAGACTGCTCACACAAGAGCGCCAGCTCCTTTCGTGTGATTATGGATATGCTGTCCCTACAGAGATTCTAGGTACTCCTATGGAAAAAGAATATCGCGATGCTATGGAGGAGGCAGCAGAGGCTTACAAGACTATTGCTGAAGAACTCCCTGAAGAGGCTCAGTATGTTGTTCCGATGGCGTACAACATCCGTTGGTACATGCACGCTAACTTACGCGCTTTACAGTGGATTTGCGAGCTACGCTCCTCGCCAGCAGGCCATCCCCACTACCGCTATGTGGCTCAAGAAATTGCGCGGCAGATCACTCAGAAGTACCCTGCATTTGGTTGTTTCTTCAAGTTTGTAGACCGCGAAGGGTATGAGCTAGGTCGCCTTGGACAAGAGCAGCGCACCACCGACAAACAACGTAAGTAACAAAGAATGCAGAACGGGATAACTGGATATTTAAGATGAAATTAAGGAGCAACGCTTACGCTCGCTCCTTAATTTTATCTTAAATACCCAACCTTCCTATCCTGTTCTGAATAGTTTGTGCTTGGCAAGAAACGGGCGATTCGGCGATAATTACAGGCATGTCAAAGAACTCCTTTTTCGTTACATCTTTTTTTTCCTTCTTTTGGTGGCTAACCCCTAGCCACTCATAATACTTCCAACTCACGTTTTTTTGTTTTTTAGCCTCTAATTTTCCACAGGAATTCAAGTAATTCTTTGGAAGTGGCGGCGAACATTTTTTTATATTTTCAGGGGGAGCCATGTCTCGGTCTCTTGCCCGTAAGGCTCACAAAGGAAGTCTTACAGGAGCCATCTTACTTATCGCCGGTAGCTGTATTGGCGCGGGAATGCTTGCGCTACCCATTGTCACGGGTATCGCTGGTTTCTATCCATCTGCACTGATGTTTGTTCTCTGCTGGCTCTTCATGACCTCCACAGGTCTACTCCTGCTCGAAGTTAATCTATGGTATGGAATAAGCATTAATATTGTTTCCCTTTCTCAGCGGACACTCGGCTCGATTGGTAAAGTGCTGAGCTGGGGACTCTTTTTGTTTCTTTTCTACAGTATTAACGTCGCTTACGTTTCTGCAACAAGCGCCCTTTTTGCCGATTTTTTCCGTGGGACATTCGGAATAGAGCTGCCACGTACAATGGGAAGCACCCTTTGCATCTTAATCTTTGGGGGGATTGTCTATTTAGGCACCCACGCCGTTGATAAATGCAATCGGCTCCTTATGGCCGGACTTATTGCAGCTTACGCGCTGTTGATCTCGCTTGGGAGCTCTCACGTCCAAAGCTCCTATTTGGTTTATACTGACTGGAAATATTCTCTCCTCGGAATTCCTGTAATGATCATCAGCTTTGGTTTTCATAACATGATTCCGAGCATTACCTCCTATTTGAATGGAGATGCTAAGCGGCTGCGCATTGCATTTATCGCCGGCAGCGCCATTCCTTTGGTGGTTTATGTCCTCTGGCAGTTCGTGATCCTCGGGATCGTCCCTGTTCAGGGGGGCAATGGCTTTATTCAAGCTCTTCATGACGATTCATTTGCAACAGAGACGCTGCAAATGGTTGTTGGAAGCGCGTGGGTGGGAAATGTCGCGCAGTATTTCGCATTCTTTGCTATTACCACATCATTTTTGGGGCAGTCATTGAGTCTTGTCGACTTTATTGCCGATGGTTTGAAAGGGAAGCTGAAAAAAGAGAGTCCTTTAGGGCGTTTGGCCCTTTGTGGCTTTGCTCTTTTGCCCTCTTTGGCAATCACCCTCTCTTACCCCCACATCTTCTTGATTGCTTTGGGGTATGCGGGAGCCTTCGGTGCTGTTATTCTCTTTGGTTTGATGCCGGCACTTATGGTGTGGAAGGGGCGTTATAAGATGGGCTTTACCCATCAGCAGATTATGCCAGGGGGGAGGCTTACCCTTTCTCTTGTGATGTGCTTTGCAATTGTAGTTATTCTATTACAATTAGGCAAGACAACTGGAATGAGCTATTTCCAGCCACCTACTCCAAAAGTCATTTCTAACCTCGTTTTCAATGGCGTTGAAGGGGTCGAAAAGTGGTAAAGAAAAGTAAGGTTTTAGGGGGGGTCCTCCTCGTTGCGGGGACGACCATTGGAGCTGGCATGCTCGCTATGCCAGTATCTACAGGAGGCGGAGGATTCTTGCCCTCCTGTGTGTTGCTGCTGATTGTGTGGCTATGCATGCTGTTCACGGCGTTTCTCATGCTCGAGGTCAATCTTTGGATGAGCGGAGATTCGAACATCATTACGATGGCTAAGCATACTCTTGGAAAGGTGGGCCAGGCTATCACTTGGATTGTTTACCTGTTGCTGCTCTATTCATTAACAGCTGCCTATATTGTTGGGTGCGCGCCTCTAATCCTTCATGCGACTTCGTCGTTAACAGGGCACGAAATGCCCTTCTGGGTTGGGACAATCCCCTTGCTGGTAGTCTTCGGATCGTTCGTCTATTTGGGGACAAAGGCAGTAGATTGGATCAACCGTTTGTTGATGACAGGCCTTGTCTTGAGCTATACTCTTATGCTTAGCCTGATCTTACCCCATGTCGATCCAGAACTTCTTATGTATGAGAACTGGAAAGTGGTTTGGCCCGCAACGACGGTTGTCGTAACTTCATTCGGTTATCACATCATCATTCCAAGCCTAACGACTTATTTGGAACGGGATGTGAAGAAGTTGAGAGTAACCGTTCTTATTGGAAGCACCGTTCCCCTGGCGGTTTACTTCCTCTGGCAGGCGGCGATCCTTGGAGCGATCCCTGCCTATGGCGAAGGGGGGTTGTTGCATATTTTGGAGCTTAATCAGCCAACAGCGCACCTGACGCATGCACTTGATAGGATATTGAATAGTCAGTGGGTGACGACAGCTTCTCGGTTCTTTGCCTTCTTTGCTGTTGTGACATCCTTTTTAGGTGTTTCCTTAAGCCTTTCAGACTTTTTAGCGGATGGCTTAAAGATTAAAAAAACTGAAAAAGGCAAGATAATTACTTGCGCACTAACGTTTGCGCCGCCTCTTATCTTTGCTTTGGCATATCCTCAGGGGTTTATTATAGCCTTGAAGTACGCCGGCGTGCTCGTGGCGGTACTTTTGATCCTGCTGCCGGTTGCAATGGTGTGGATCGGGCGTTACCGGAAGGGGTATGTAGGGCCTTTTCGCACTTGGGGGGGCAAGCCTGCTATGGCGCTTGCTTCGATCATAGCTCTTGTGGTGATCGCCATTGAACTCATTTAAGAGGGGTATATACTCCTCTGAGCTGAAAATGGGACTTTGGACGGCGCCAAGGCCCCGGGAGCTTTCGCGCTAGCCCAAAGTCCCATTTTCAACTAAGAGGAGTATATGACAACAAAAAAAAGAATTCTTACCGGAGATAGGCCCACAGGGTCTATGCACATAGGCCATTACGTGGGGTCATTAAAAAACCGTGTAGCACTGCAGGATAAGTTTGAGTGCTATTTTATTATTGCCGACCTTCACACGCTCACCACAAAGCCAGAGAAGGAGCATATCCTGGCCATACGTGAAAATGTTCACGAGATGGTTTTGGATTATTTGGGATGTGGGATAGACCCTTCAAAGACAACGATTTATCTGCAGTCGGCAGTCCCTGCCGTGTTTGAGCTGAACCTGATTTTTGAGATGATGGTCTCGCTGAACAGGCTGACAGGGCTCCCTAGCATCAAGGAGATGGCCCGTAACGCCCATATGTCTGAAGATAGCATCCCTTTTGGGCTTATTGGATATCCTGTTTTGCAATCTGCGGATATTTTGATGCCCAGAGCGCATGCCGTGCCTGTCGGAAAAGACAATGAAGCTCACATAGAGCTTTGCAGAGATATTGCACGCAGGTTTAATCAGCACTACGGAGAGGTGTTCCCGCTTCCAGAGGCCATTTTAGGAGAGGTTCCTACACTTGTGGGGACAGATGGTAATGGGAAGATGAGCAAGTCACTTGGAAATTGCATATACCTTTCAGATGATGCAAAGACCGTCGATAAGAAGGTGCGTGGCATGTACACAGATCCTAAAAGGATCCGCGCTGATGTGCCGGGAACTGTCGAGGGAAATCCTGTGTTTTCCTACCACGACATCTTTAACCCTGACAAGGCAGAGGTTGAGGATCTTAAGAAACGGTACCGTGAAGGGGCTGTTGGAGATGTTGAAGTAAAAGAGAAGCTTGCAAGGTCTATCAATGAGTTTTTAGATCCCATACGAGAAAAGCGTCAGTACTATGCTCAGGATAAAGGATTTGTCGAGCAGGTTGTCTATGAAGGGACTCTGAAGATGAGAGAGTGCGCGGAAGAGACGATGAAAGAGGTGCGTTCTGCTATGGGGCTTCTTGGGTCGTGGAACAAGATCTCCCGCATAGCCAGAGACCGCATGGAACGCATAAAAGGACAGTAAAGGCGTGGTGTGCATGAAGAAGTTTAGGTTGCAGACATCTTTTGAGCCATGTGGCGACCAGCCTCAAGCAATTAAAAAGCTTGTGGATGCAACAAACAGAGGCAAAAAGTCACAGGTGCTTTTGGGGATTACGGGGTCTGGAAAGACCTTTACGATGGCCAATGTGATCTCTCAGGTTCAGCGCCCGGCTCTTATCATCGCGCACAACAAAACTCTGGCCTCACAGCTCTATCACGAGTTCAAGACGTTCTTTCCAGATAATGCTGTTGAGTATTTTGTTTCTTATTACGACTACTATCAGCCAGAAGCCTACCTTCCTCGTAGCGACACCTATATCGAAAAGGATATGTCGATCAATGAAGAGATCGACAAGATGCGCCTTAGCGCAACGCGCTCGTTAATCGAAAGGGAGGATGTGATTATTGTCGCCTCTGTTTCTTGTATTTACGGCCTGGGGATGCCTGAGTACTATGCTAAAATGAACCTCCTTATTGAATCTGGCGAGAGCTACCGGCGAGATGAGCTCTTAGTGCATCTTCTTCAGATGCACTACACCAGAAATGATTTTGACTTCTCGCGCAAAAACTTCCGCGTTCGTGGGGATGTTCTAGAGATCTTCCCTGCTTACGAAGATGACCTCGCTATTCGAGTAGAGTTTTTTGATGATGAGGTGGAGAGGATCAGCGAGATTGACCCGCTAACGGGAAAAGTTCTTCGTAGACTCGACAGAGTAACGATCTATCCCGGTTCCCACCACGTAACACCTGAATCTGTCCGCTTGCTGGCTATGGAGACGATTAAAGAGGAGCTCAATGCGCGCGTTAATGTCTATGAAAACGACAATAGAATTACAGAGAAAGAGCGCATTTGGCAGCGGACTATGTACGATCTTGAGATGATTCGAGAGGTCGGATTTTGTAAAGGGATCGAGAACTATTCGCGTCACTTTGGGAGCAGATCTCCTGGCTCTGCGCCTTCGTGTCTTATCGATTACTTTCCCAAAAACTTTTTGCTCTTTGTAGATGAGTCTCACCAGACGCTCCCGCAAATTCATGCGATGTACAATGGGGACCATGCCCGCAAACAAGCGCTTGTTGATTATGGGTTTCGTCTCCCTTCTGCCTTTGATAACCGCCCTTTGAAGTTTGATGAGGTGTTTGACCGGATAGGGCAGGTGATCTATGTCTCGGCCACACCTGGGAAGTGGGAGGTTGAAGAGGCGGGCGGTGAGGTTGTCGATCAGATTATTCGCCCTACAGGGCTTCTCGATCCTCAAATTGAAGTGCGTCCTGCCTCTGGAGAGGTGGGGCAGGTGGATGATTGCCTTGAAGAGATAAAGCTTCACACCGAAAAAGGTGGGCGCGTGCTAGTAACGACCTTAACGAAGAGGCTTGCCGAGGAGCTTAGCAAGTATCTTCAAGAGCTGAACATCAAGTCCAAATACCTTCACTCCGATGTTGATACGCTAGAACGGGTACAGATCATTCGCGATTTAAGATCTGGCGTGTGCGATGTGCTTGTTGGAATTAACCTTTTAAGAGAAGGTTTGGATATTCCAGAGGTCTCGTTAGTGGCTATTTTGGATGCTGATAAAGAAGGATTTTTGCGCAGTCAAACGGCATTGATTCAAACATGTGGCCGCGCATCACGTAATTCTGAAGGGCGAGTCATCATGTATGCTGACCGCCAGACCGAATCAATTCGCGCAACACTGGAAATTACCGCTTCTCGCAGAGCAGTCCAGCAAGCCTACAATGAAAAGCACGGGATCACCCCAACGACGACAAAGCGAGAGCTGGGGCCTGATTTAACACAAGATGTCGCGGCGCATACCCTTTCATTCAATAAGGGGTCAAAAACTAAGACGAAGAAGGCAGAGCTTCCCTCTCCAGAGAAACAGCATCACTACCTGACAGGCGCAGAAATCAATGGGAAGATCAAAGAGTGCGAAGCTGACATGAAGCTTGCCGCTAAAGAGCATCGCTTTGAAGATGCTGCCCGCCTTCGTGATGCCATGCACCACTTCCAAGAAATGGCCCTCACCCTGCTGTAGCAAGATTGAAAGGGCCGTTTATTTTGGACTAATAAACTAAGCAGTAACAGTTCACATACCCCCCCCTTTCGTCGGTGCATGTGAACTGTTATAAACTTTTTTGTATTTTCTCTCACACCTCTGTGTTTCAAAAAAAAAGATATTAAGATTTTTGAAACACAGAGGCGTGAGAGAACGTGAGAGAAAGAAAAGGCCTAAAAATGTGGGTAATGACAAGGGCTTAGGCGCCGTCCAAATTCCCGTTTTCAGCTAAGCGGAGTATATAATACAAACAGACCCACGCCTACAGCAAACGTTTGCTTGGTGACAGGTTAGATCCCAGACCTTAGGCGGCCTACGTTACCTTCTGGAGAGGGCAAACGCTTAGGCTTAGTCTGCTTTGCCCATGAAGTGAGGGGTGATGAGTTTAGCGACGTGGAACATCGAGACTGGCTCGGTTGTTCCAAAGATTTTAGCAAGAGGCCCATCAGGCAAGATCATCCGCTTGTCAGTAGGTGACTGGCAATTGTTTGCTTTAATGTACACCCACAGATTCTTCACAACATCTGGGCGGCTCATGGCCCCCACACCCACAAAGGCTGCAAGGGTCGGAGAGAGCTGAATGGGGGCTTGAGCTCTGGGCTTTTTCGGTGCGTTGCTAGCTGCTGCTTTTTTCGGTGCTTTTGCTTTGCTAGCTCCTGTCTTTGTTTTAGCTCCTGTCTTTGTTTTAGCTGCCGGTTTTTCTTGCCCCTTCTTTACTTTCTTTATGTAAGGGGCTTTGGCGTGGCTCTCGCCATATTTTGAGTGTATCTGCTCGACGCTGTTTCCAATGATATCGCAGTGGGGATAGGTCGTGCATGAATAGAAAGTGCTCTTCTTTCCGTAGCGGAAGGATGTCTTGGCGCTCAGCCTTCCATCACATCCAATAGCAACGCAGTGAGGGAGGTCCTCAAAAGGAATTATTACCTCTCCTTTTGCAGGGATCTTGACGAGCCCCTTGCAGTTAGGATAGGTCTCGCAGCCCATAAAGGCGCCGTAGGGTCCATGACGAACGGACATCTTCTGTCCGCAAAGAGGGCAGGGCTGCTCCCAGTTAAACCCTTCGCCGTAATCTCCTTTGTCGAACGTTGCATGTTCTAATGAAGAGGAGTGATCGCAATCAGGGTAGCGTGAGCAGGAGTAGAAGTATTTGGCGCTAGAAATCGCCCATGTCTTTTGAAGCTTGCTCCCATGTTCTGCGCCGCACTTTGGGCAATCGATATCTGTAGGGATTTTTGGGACGATCGCACTCTTTATGGCCTCTTCTACAGAAGGGGAGAATTTTGCCCAAAAGTCTATGATGACAGCCTTCCAATCCTTCTGATTTTCAGCGACCTGTTCCAGGTCATCTTCCATTTGCTTTGTGAAATCGATATTCATGACAAGCTGGAAGCTTGTCTCAAGCATTTCAGCTACAACACGGCCAAGGCCAGTGGGTTTAAGGCGGCCTTGCTCTTTTACGGTATAATCCCTGCTCTGAATTTTATTCATGATCGCTGCATACGTAGAAGGTCTGCCGATCCCGCGCTTTTCTAGCTCTTTGACAAGAGAGGCTTCAGAGTAGCGTGGAGGTGGGCGTGTGAAGGATTGCTCGTGAGTGAGCTTCTTCAAATCCAGAGGGTTTCCTTCAGCAAGAGATGCGGGGATTTTTGATTCTTCTTCTTTTTCTTTGTCATCTTCTTGCTCTTCATAGACAGCCAGGAATCCTTTGAACTTTATGGTCGAGCCGGTAGCGCGAAGCATGATGCTCTGGTCTGTGGCGATGTCAGCAGAGACTGTGTCGTAAACAGCTGGAGCCATTTGTGAGGCAACAAAACGCCTCCAGATTAGTCCGTAAAGCATATTTTGTTCGCGGTTTAGGAATGGTTCAACGACCTCTGGAGGGTGTTTGAGGTTTGTTGGGCGGATCGCTTCGTGGGCGTCTTGAGCATTTTTGGTTTTAAAGACGTTGGCCTCTGCTGGAAGGAATGGCGCTCCGTATTGCTTTGCAATAAGAGTGCGAGCTTCGCTAATTGCTTCCGGCGCTGAGCGTACAGAGTCAGTACGCATATAAGTAATAAGGCCTTCTGTCCCCTCATTGCCCATGTCAATTCCCTCATAGAGGCCTTGGGCGATTCTCATGGTGTTTGAAACCGAGAATCCACACTGACGGCTGGCTTCTTGTTGTAGCGTAGATGTAATGAAGGGGGGTTTAGAGTATCTTCTTTCTTCTTTTTTATCGACTCTACCGACTTTGTACTTGGCCTTTTTTAGCCTCGCAACAATAGACTCTGCCGTCTTTTGATCGGGGATCGTTGTGAGAGTATCTTTCCCGTCCTGGAGTTCTTTTTCGACGCGCTTGCCATCAACTGTATGGACGGTCGCTTTAAAGACCGGCTCTTTTTCTTTGCCTGTTTCTAGTAAGGCGGCGATGTTCCAGTATTCGATGGACTTGAATGCTTCGATCTCTTTTTCTCTGTCGACAACAAGTTTAAGGGCAATCGATTGCACCCGTCCTGCAGAGATAGACCCCTCTGAACTGCTTCGTCTGATTCTTCTAGCAAGGATTGGAGAGATTGTATAGCCAACAAGTCTATCGAGGAGTCTACGCGCTTGCTGCGCATTAACAAGGGCAAGGTCAATGTTACGTGGGTTGCTTAACGCTTTAACTACGGCATCTTTAGTGATCGAATGGAAACTCGCCCGCTTGATGGTCGTTTTTTCTGGGAAGATACTTGCAAGGTGCCAAGCAATCGCCTCTCCTTCCCTATCAGGATCGGGACAGAGGTAGACGGTATCGCACTGTTTGGCTGCTTTGATAAGATTTGAGACCACCTGCTGCTTGTCTTCAAGGATTTCGTACTGGGGCTCGAAGTTATGCTCCATATCGATCCCCATTCCTTTTTTGGGCAAGTCGCGGATATGCCCATAGGAAGACTCGAATCTATAATCGGGCCCAAGAAACTTTTGCAGCGATTTGATTTTTGCCGGAGACTCGACGATAACTAATGACTTACCCATTTAGGGAGACTCCATTTGTGACCTAGTATTTCTTATAAATTTTGCCAGGGTATTCTTTAACCATTTTCTTAATAACTAGACTCATTAACAAAACATTCAATTTTCCAACAGGAATCTGTACGCTTTCTACAAGTTCGTCGATTGTTCGCTCTTCGCTAGGCATCGCTTTTAGAAGGCTGACTTCTTCGGGTTCTAGCGATTGAGCGAGTGGCGGCGCTGACTTTTGTCCGCTAAAAAGAATATTCCCAAAGAGACCATTAAAATGGGAAGAGACATCTTCGGCTCCCTCAACAAGAGAGGCGAGCCCCCGCTTAATCAACGAGTGATTCCCTTTAAAGCTCTCGACATCGGCTCTTCCAGGAAGGGCAAACAGAGGCCTTCCCTGACTTTTCCCCTTTTCCATTGTGATCATAGCTCCGCTTTTTAACGGAGCTTCTATGAGCACCGCCCCCAAAGTCATTCCGCTTACAATCCGGTTCCGTTGAGGAAAGGTTGTTCTGTCAGGCGCCATCTTCATAGGAAATTCGCTTATAACTGCTCCGTTTTCTTCTATTTGACTTGCGAGCCTTTTATTTTCTGCGGGATAGAGATTGGCTATGCCAGATCCAAGAACAGCGACTGTTCTTCCTCCACGAAGAGCCCCTTTATGGGCGTAAGTATCAATCCCGCGTGCTAGACCGCTTACAATAGTAAAGCCTATTCTTGCAAGCTCTTCACCCATCTTCTCGGCCATAGCGCCGCCGTAGATGCTGTGTATCCTGGTGCCGACGATTGCTAGGCTCCGTTCATCAGAAGCAATAAGACTTCCGGCTACATAGAGAAGCGCTGGGAAATCTCGGAGCTCTAACAGCCCTTGCGGATAGCTAGGATCGTCGTAGGGAACAAGCGTAATGGCGTGCTTGTCAATAAGCTCTTCATTTTCGCGCCAGGCCTTACTTACCTTCCATTGAGAGAGCTCATGAATGTGTCTTTCATTAAAGCCAGGCAGGTGCGCCGAAAGATTTTTTAGTTCTTCGTGGCTTGCTTCTAATATAGCTTCTGCCGACCCAAAATGGTTGATCAGCAGGCGGATCTTCATCGATCCTAATAGAGGAATGGTCGTCAGGATTGCTAGAGCTTTTCTATTTATTGTCATAAACTCTTTTGTTTGCGATCGCTTTAACAACTAACTCTTTGTCGACGCCTCTCCTTACTTCGGCCTGTCCAATAGAAGAGCAAAGGACAAAGGTAAGGGAGTCGCTGCTTGCCTTTTTGTCTTTATGCATGAAGGTCAAAAGCTCATCAGTAGAGACATCGGGGAGCTTTGTGGGGAGGCCTGCAGATTTACAAAGGGCGTCTTGTCTTTCGATAAAACCAGGTGAAGCTAGCCCTAGAAGGGTGCTTAAATGGGCAGCGCAGCTCATCCCGATAGAAACGGCCTCTCCGTGGAGAAACCTGCTATGCCCTGTTGCAGATTCAATGGCGTGCCCAAAGGTGTGCCCATAGTTTAGCAGGGCTCTGATGTCTTTAGTGTCTCTTTCGTCAGCCTTCACAACTTCTAGTTTGATTGCGCAGGTGTCCTGAATCACCCTCTCAATCTTTTCTTGATCCAATGCCCGGATAGTTTGCATGTGCTCTTCTAAAAATGCAAATAGTAAGGAGTTTTTGATCGTGGCTGATTTGATAACTTCGGCAAGGCCGGCGGTGATTTCTCTGGCCGGTAGGGTGTTTAAAAATAGAGGGTCGATGAGGATGAGGCGCGGTTGCCAGAAGCTGCCGATAATGTTTTTTCCTGATTGGAGGTTGATGCCGTTTTTTCCACCTAACCCGCTGTCAATCATTGAGAGGAGCGTTGTTGGAATCATAATAAGATCAAGCCCACGCATGTAGGTGGAGGCTACAAAGCCTGCGAGATCACCTACGGTGCCGCCGCCAAGGGCGATGACGACAGAGTGTCTGTCGATCCCATAGGTGTGCATAGATTCCCAACAATATTTCGCATTCTCAAGGCTTTTGGCTGTTTCTCCGGCAGGGACAATAATGGGATGAATGCCTATCTGACATTTTTTTAACTGCAGAGTGATTTGCTCGCCAAAGCTGGCGAAGACTGTCTCTGTAGAAATGATTACAGCTTTGGAATAAGAGCGTTTTAGCGAGTGAATATATTCACTTAAAGAATCTAGCGAATGTCTTTTGACGATAGGAGCTTGTATTTGCATGGAAGTAACCTATCCAAAAAAGCTGGAATACTGCAAGAATCAAAAAATAAAGACATGTACAAGGTTTTATTGCATAATTGTAATTGCAGCCTGTAAGGCTGCTACTCTTAAGGGGCTGTAATTATGCAACAATGCCCATGTACAACGGCTTGACATGACAGACATTTCTGATGATCAATTACTTGAGTTTAACCGGCAAGGGTTTGTCCCCGGTCCGGGTGAAGCGGATGCTTCTTTTTTAGACAGAGTTCGGCGCTGCCTCCATTTTTCTAATAACCTTTCAGAATACCTCAAGCGGGAGTCGTTTGACTTTCCTTTTAAAGAAGCAGACATCGTCCCTATTGAAGCGCGTCACAAGGCCATTTCTAAGGCGGCCCAGGCATTTGATGTCGATCCGCAATGGGTTCCTGCCTTTTACAGCAATAAGGGGCTGGCTCCCTGGCATGGAGGAGGCGCTTGGATTTTTTCAGATGATGAGGGACCGCTTGCTCTTTTTCAGCTCCGAGAATCTTTTCGTTATTCGCCGCGCTACTTAGGACTTTATGATGTAGACGAGATCTTTGCTCATGAGGCTGTGCATGTCGGCAGAATGGCTTTCGAAGAGCCTCGCTACGAGGAGATCTTTGCCTATAAGACGGCTAAATCAAAGGTGCGGCAGTGGCTAGGGCCTCTTGTGCAGTCTTCAACAGAAGCTCTTGTTTTTGTTTGCGTAATTCTTGTTTTAACAATGCTCGATGTGTGGCTGCTCTTTTCAGATTCGTTAAGTATTTTGAGCTTTGCTTTGTGGCTAAAGCTTGTTCCGGTGGGAATGATCTGTTTTGCCCTGCTGCGCCTTGCTTTTTTAAAGAGGGCTCTTGCCCGCAGCTTAAAGCGTTTGCGCGAAATTGTGATAAAGCCTTCGGCAGTTTTGCCTGTTGCTTACCGGCTCACGGACAAGGAGATTGGCTCTTTTTCTAGTATGTCTGCTAAAGAAATTAGTGCGTATGCCTTGCGAGAAAAGGGGCGTTCTCTTCGGTGGCGCCTCCTCTGCCTTGCCTATCTTAAACCTTGATATACTCCTCTTAGGTGAAGTGTTTGCGCTGAGAGGAGCTGCCGATATTAAGCTCTTGCCGGTACTTAGAGACCGTTCTGCGTGCGCAGTGGACCCCTTTCTCTTCTATTTTATGAGAGAGAGCCTCGTCAGAAAGGGGATGTTTTTTATCCTCTGCTTTAACAATTTCTAAGAGGATGTCTTTGACCGTGCGAGAGGAGATGTCTGCCCCTTCTTGGCTGGCATAAGCGTTTGTGAAAAAGGATCGAAGTGGGACGAGCCCTCGTGGGCAGGAGAGGTATTTGCTTGCGACAGCGCGTGCGATGGTCGACTCATGAAGCCCCAAAACACCTGCCACCGATTTCATCGTCATAGGAATAAGCTTTCCCTGAGGGCCAAGAAGGTGCTCCCTTTGTCTTTCAATCAGATGATTGGCGATTTTTAAAAGAGTTTCGCTTCGCTGGTGGAGGTTGCGCAAGAACCACTTTCCAGAAATAACCTTCTGCTTAATGTACTCTTTGGTCTCAGGACTTAACGAATCATCTTCAAGCATCCGCAGGTATTTGCCATTAAAACGAAGAGAAGGGAGGCTTTCGTTATTGGCCTCGGCAATCAGATGGGCGCCATCTTGCCTGATAAGGACGTCTGCCGTAATTGACTGCACGGTTTGTTTTGAGTGCCAAGCGCCCGGACGAATGTCGAGCTTAGAGATATCTTCGTTAACAGCGTCTTGTATTTCTTGAGGTGTTGAGTGGAGGCCGTGAACAATTGCTGGGATCCGATGGTGGAGGAGGTCTTCGTAATGCTTATCAATAATTGCATAAGCAAGAGTATCTCCTTTTCCTAAGCAGGTAAGTTGTATAAGAAGCGCTTCGCGAAGATCGTGCGCTCCCACTCCAAAAGGTTCAAACGTTTGGATCTGCTTAAGGATTTCCTGAAGTTTCTTTTCATTTGTATGATGGAGGACGATGATCTCTTCAAAAGGAGTGGTGAAGTGGCCGCGTTCGTCAAGATTGCCGATAATTGCTTCAGCCAGGGCGTGTTCTTCTTTAGTTTCAAAGACCTCGCGGGCTTGTCTCATGAGGTGATCAAAAAGAGAAGGAACGTCTTCGAGGTTCCCTTCAAGGAAGGCTTTTTGTTTTTCTTCATCGGCTGTTCGTTTCGAGTAGTAGTTATCGCTTTCTGCAAAGTGATCGCGGAACTCATTGTCTAACTGACGCATAACTTCAAAGTCATGATCATCAAAATTGACTTCTTTTTCATGGGAAGGCTCAGATTCTTCTGCAAATTCTTTGGTGTCTTCAAGAATAGCCTCTTCGTTCTGGTTTGAGGGGGTATCATCTTCTTGAGCTTGTTCTAGAACGGGGTTTTGTTGAAGTTCCGCCTCTACTAAAGTAGAGAGTTCCATGATGGGAACTTGCAACAAATGGATCGCTTGTTGCATTTGAGGGGACATGATGAGGCGCTGTGTCTGTTTAAGGCTCTGTGTCTGCTTTTGTTTGAGCTGTAATGAGAGGGGGTGGGCCATTTGGGTATACTCCTCGTAGTTGAAAATGGGAATTTGGACTAGCGCGAAAGCTCCCGCGGCTGAACGATCGTAAGTGCCTTAGTATTAGAAATACAACGGGCACTTGCGATCGTTCAGCCGCGGGAGCTTTCGCGTCGTCCAAGTTCCCATTTTCAGCTACGAGGAGTATACCTCCTACTCCCTCGTTATATTCCCCCTCTCTTACATAGTAAACTTAATATTTTATTTTTATCTGACTCCCCACTTCCTTTTTCATTCTTTATCGGGTATCCTTCACCCTTTATTTCGTTTAGAGCACTTCCGGGTCAGCCCGAATTCTCATTTTCAGCCAAGAGGAATATGGCGACTAAAATACGTGTTCTTCCAGATCAGGCAATCAATCAGATCGCCGCCGGAGAGGTGGTCGAAAATTCTGCATCGGTAGTCAAGGAGCTTGTCGAAAATGCATTAGATGCAGGCGCCACCGACATCCATGTCGAAGTGAAAGCGGGCGGGCGCCATCTTATCCGTGTTGTCGATAATGGATGCGGAATGGTTCCTGACGATGCCCTTCTTTGTCTTGAAAGGCATGCAACATCAAAGATCCGAAGTGCTGATGATCTCAATCAGCTCAGTACCATGGGTTTCCGTGGTGAGGCTCTCCCTTCAATTGCTGCGGTTTCTAAGTTTACCCTTCTTACAGCGCCTGCTAAAGGAGAGGCTACAATCGTCGTTATTGAAGGTGGCCGCATCATGCACAGCGGAGCCAGTAGCCGCTCACAAGGAACGACAATCGAGGTGAAGAGCCTCTTCTTTAACGTCCCTGTAAGGAAGAAGTTTCTCCGCTCTGTTGCTTACGACACTGCTGAAGTTGATAAGATGATGAGCCAGTTAGCGCTAGCTAATCCTAAAGTTAAGTTTCAGCTTGTCAGCGACCAGAAGATTCTTTTGAATGCGACGTCAGCGGCTGCCTTCTCAGATGAAGAGGGGCTCGCTGTCCGGATTGCTGATGTTCTAGGTTCTGATTTTTTTTCCTCTTTGGCCCCTGTTTCTTTTTCTCAAGAGCCTTTCCAAATTTCTGGATTTATTGGCTCCCCCACATGCACCCGCTCTAATCGGACGGGGCAATCTATTTTTATCAATCGACGCCCAGTGATCTGTCCTCTTGTCTCTGTTGCTGTAAACGATGGGTATGGATCCTGTTTGCAGTCACAGCGGTTTCCTGTTTTTGTATTGCACATTACCATTCCTGGAGACTGGGTGGATGTGAATGTTCATCCTCAGAAGCGTGAAGTGCGCCTGCGTGAAGAGCTGCTATTTAAGCAGCTAGTTGCCAGAGCTGTTGAAAAGGCTTTGCAGCGAAGTGGAGCCCACAGCTTGATTTCTAGCAGTAGCGCAGATGAGGCAGAGCAAGATCTTCCTATTGAAGAGACCTCCTCAGTAAGAGCCCCTTTTGTTATACCTGAGGCATTTGCTCATTTAGTCATGGAGCCTGCAGAAAAAGTTCCGTATATGCGTGGGCGCGACTTTTCGTTTTCGGCCAGGTCTGAATCGCGCGCTGAACAAAGAGAATTCTCCAAGTTGCCTGAGGCCGACCTTTTTTCTGCCTCTAGTAAAAATGCTTGCTTGCCGCGCGTTCTTGGGGTTTCTGGTGTTCATATTATCGCAGAGGCTTCTGGTTTAGAGACAAGTGGAGGCGTTTCTGGTTTTCAAAAAGGACGAGAGGGGTGGGTGTTTATTGATGTTCGGGCCGCCGGCGCGCGCGTCCTCTTTGAGCAGCTCATTCGGCAGAGCAAGGCTTTGACTTTAGAAACTGAAACAATGCAAACACTTCTTCTTCCGATTACTTTAGAGTTTTCGACTGCAGAAACGTTGCTTGTGATGAGTTCTCTTGAAGAGCTAAACCGAATGGGACTCGGGATTCGCTCGCTTGGGAAAAGTAGTTTTATTGTGGACGCTTTGACGCCGCTGCTCGATGGTGTCGATGTAGCTAGTTTAATCAGAGAGATCATTCAAGAGCTGCGCCATGCAAAAGGAGGGCAGCTGATAACAAAAGAAAAAGAGCGTTTAATTGCTGTTCAGGCCTGTAGGCAAGCCGTTTTGAGAGGGGATAAGTATTCGCGTGAAAGAGCTCAAGCTCTTGTGGAAGCTCTCTTAGAGTGCCAGTCTCCTTTTCAGTGCCCCCAGGGAATGCCCACAATGATTTTTGTTTCTCAGTCCGAAATTTTTAAGCGCTTCGAATCCTAGAGTTTCAAACTTATTTAAAAAAATGTAGGCTTATGCCATTTTTAAAGCGATTAGAGGGTCTTCAGGCCCTCTTGAAAGCAAGTCATGTAGACGCTTGCGTTGTAGAGGCCTCTACAGACTTGTTTTATTTGACGGGCATATTAATAAGCACCGGACGTTTGATTGTCCATGCTAATGGCGCGCGTCTTTTTGTCGATGGGCGTTATATCGAAGTTTGCAATCAACGCTCTCCATTTCCTGTTTCACTTGTTCCTAAAGAGAGCATTGCAGAGTTTCTTGCTCAAATGGGGATAACGGGCCCCTGTTTCTTAGCATTTGATAGTCAGCAGACAACTTATGCAGCTTATCTTGATTTATGCAGCCTCCTCGAAAAAGCAGGCTCTTTTTCTTCAGGCGCTTCTCGTTGGACGGCCGGTCCACTTGATAATTTCATGAGAAAATTACGAGGGATTAAAGACGACGGAGAGATTTCTTTACTTCGTCATGCGGCAGCTCTTTCTATGGAAGGGTTTCACTATGCGAGCTCTTTGCTGAAAGAAGGGATTTCTGAGCGGGAGATTGCTAGAGAATTAGAGGTTTTTTGGCTTTTGCGCGGCGGAGAGAAGGTGAGCTTCGAGCTCAACATTTCATTTGGTCCCCATAGCGCAATGCCTCATCACAGAGCTGGAGATTCTCGTTTAACTAAAGGGCAGATTGTTCTTATGGACATTGGAGTGGTACTCAATCGTTATCATTCCGATATGACGCGCGTTTTGTTTTTTGGAGAGTCAGAAGGGTCGCCTCCAGACCAGACTTTGAAGGAAATTTATAAAATCGTAGAACACGCCAAGCAAGCCTCACTTGCCCTTTGCCGTCCTGGCGTTTTTATTGGAGAGGTTGACGCTGCCGCGCGCAAGTCTATTGTAGAAGCAGGTTACGGGGAGTTTTTTACGCACGGATTGGGACATGGGATTGGGTTAGAGACTCACGAGTGGCCAGGTGTTAATCCGAGATCCCCTTACAAAGAGACCCCGCTTGCTCCGGGGATGGTCATTACAATTGAGCCAGGAATTTATTTGCCTGGGCTTGGCGGCGTCCGCCTCGAAGACACAATAGCCATCACCTCCACCGGCTACGAAAACCTGACAACGCAAGAATCATGATTTTTCACCTGGAAGCTTCAAAATAAGCAATTTGTCTTTAGTGAAATCCCAGACCGTTCCGGTCTGGTTATATACTCCTCGTAGCTGAAAACGGGAATTTGGGCTAGCCCAAATTCCCGTTTTCAGCTACGAGGAGTATATTCTTGGAAATTTGATTTGATTGAAAAATTTGGTACATGTTGCTAGGTTGCGGTTCATACCTAAGTTTTTAAGAGCCTGGCAAGAATGAATTCAACTCATCCACAGCTGAGAGACTATCACGGCAGTACGAGTCAGATTAATACGATCGCTTTGATTCTCATCGCTATCTTTTTAATTGGGCTGGTCATTTCCTATTTCCTTTGGCTTTATTACGGATGGCTTAAATTTAACCAAATCTGTACCTCTTCAAAGTTAAGCGGAGAAGAGGTCGGGGCTCTTCGTAGCTGGGTTAGACTATTTAAGGTTAAACGGCCCATCGATTTATTTACCCACCTCCCAAAGTTTGACGAATTTGTCAGCAAAATTGCTCATGAATGTGAATTTCGTTCCATGAGCGAAGAAGAGGGGCGGTCCCTTTCGACTGTTTTTAGCAGCATTCGGGGCAAACTGAACTTTGGACACGCCTTCCAAGCCGGCAAGGTGCTCTCTTCCAGGGCCCTTCCTGTAGATTACAAGGTAAACATCTCTTTTAAGGATCAAAGCGGCGTGGCGGTCTCATTTGCATCGCAAGTAGTGGCGAGTGAAGAGCTGTTTCTTACCATTGCGCCTCCCCCAAGTCGTGATATTGAAAAGCAGATTCTTTCGATAAAGAAAGCTGCAATAGAAATTAATTTTACCAGAAACAAAGATGCGGAATACAACTTTCTTTCCAATATGATTTACATAGAAGAAAAAACACGGTACTGGCGGGTGCGCCATTCCGATAGACTTATGTCAAACCCCCTTCCTCCTACAGTTCACATCCCCGGGACTATCTTGTATACCGTGGATGAAGGGAGCGATAAAACCCTTGAAGAGAGAGTGACCATCAAACTTCTCTACAATCAAGGGTGTACGTTTTTGGCCCAACTTGTCCCTCATCCCCTTCCGGATGATTCGCAGGTGGTTATTAACTTCAAGGTAGAAGGGAGGCTCCTTTCTTGCCAGGGAATGATTACGCATAGCAAGAGCTGGAAAGGAAGTCTTGTTTACACGATGGTATTTGAGCATGTGCCTGAAGAGACAAAAGCTTTACTGCTTAAATCTTTAATAAGGACTTCTCCCCAGTAAAATAATCCCTTCCTAAAGGAAGAAGCTTTATGTTTCACAACCCCTTACGGGCAGAACATTTCGGGCCTATTTACTGAGGCCCCACCTGGCAGATTTAAGCCTTCTGGGTTAAATTGCGAGTCCAAAGACTCTAACCGTTTCTCGACTAAGCGAATGTCTTGGCTGAGAACAAGACATAGGAGCGGTATTTCCTCCCAGAGCTAAAGCACTGGGTTCACATGCCGAAGATAGGATGAAATTACGTACGCAGTTGTTTCTCTACATCGGGGCTGTCTTCTTGCTGGTGTCCGTTGTCTCCTTTATCATTCCAAACTACTTTGTGGCGCGCGATCTCGAGATTGCAGGGCAAGCAATGCGCAAAAGTATTCTTTATGACGAGGAAGAGCAGCAGGAAAATATTGCTCAGGCGATAAAAGAGGAGGTGGCAAGTAAAGAGTCCTCTCTTGATACAGCGCTCTATAAAATCGATACGGTTCTTAATCAGTTTTATAACTTGGTTCCTAAAAAGCCTCTGAGAGGGATCTGGCATACGGCTTCAAAAATCCTATTAAACAGTTCAGATATTGATTGCATCCAGGCAACTTATGGAGGAGATCTTGCCGCCCTCATCGTTGTAAGCAAGGCTGTGCTTTATCCGGTAGTGGTAGAGCCGCTTGTTGGAGATATCAGTTTAGTTGTCCTGAAGGCTCCTCCTGGGGTTTCTGCATCAGGCGCTCTGCAGACCTATATGGGAGTCCGCTCGATAGCAGGGGCTGAAAGGGCGGTAGAGTCTTCAGGCGCTTCCGCGCCAAGTGCTTTGATAGATCCTGTCGAAGCGTTATCTCCTCCGATCTATTTATTTTCTTGGGACAAGGCATTACAGCTTCCTTCAGAGTATGAGCAGCTCCTTCAAGGGGCTAAAGGAGGTTCTCTTTCTCCTGATGAGCGCGCGTTAATTAAAGAGGTTGCCGCTGCTAAAGAGAAGTTGAAGGAGCTTGTTGGCTTTGTAACTGGAGGAGACACTTCCCAGGTCAAGCAGTATTTAGCTGACATCATCCAGCATGATACAACGGTCTTTAAAGACCCGGTTATTCTTGCTAGACTTAACTCTCTTACAGGAGCCGGTGAAGGGGCCTCTCCCTACAGGCAGTTTTTTCAGCCTCTTGGAAGTTCTGTCAATGGGAGTGATGGGGGGCTTTCTTCTAGCGAGCTTCAGGGCGGAACTCAGAAAGACTTTGCCGTTCAATTTTTGGAAAGCTCTCAAAGAGTCAACGTTGTTAATCTTGTTCACGAGCTGACGCGAGTGGCGAATTCTGACCTCCCTGAATTTGAACCTTTTGGAGAGCTCGCTCCTGTTGGCGTTGCAAGAGTAGTGACAGATAGGTTTTCTGGAATTGCAATCCTTGCTAAGGATGTGTTTTATCCTCATGCATTTATGAATTTTAATGATGCCAGTTACTATCAGCAGCATCCTCCAATTAATCCCGTCCTCCCCATCGCCTCATCACTTGCTGTTATTTCTTCTCCACAGACCGAGCAGGTGTTTCTTGCAAACACAATGCAGGTTAGCTCTAGGGTCTCCTCAAAAGATGGAGAGGGCGAAACGGTAGGTTATATTACCGTCGGAGATCTGATGAATAGCTTTTTAAAGCGGCTTGCAATGCAGTCTAACAGGACAGTTTTATTTGTTTCAGGAAGTGAGATTAAGTCTGCGTGTAACGAAAAAGGGGAGTTTTTGCCTTCGGAGATGTTTCAGGGATCGATTGAGGAGATGGTTAAATTAGGTGGTGGATCTGTTTTAATTGGGGCTGAAGGGAGTAAAGAGAACTATCTTTTTTATAGAGTTCCGGTGCTTGGTAAGTCAGATGTTCATTTGTTTATTATGCAGCCAGAAACTAAGGCGTATGGCCTTCTGCAGGCACTTCAGGTAATGATGGCTGATACTACGCGTAAGATTTCTGCTCAGCTTTTAATCGTACTTGTGGGGCTGTTTTTTGTTTCTTTAGGCGCTATTGGAAAGATCTCTAAAAACATTTCAGAGCCCATTTCTTTGCTTGCAAAGGCAACAATGCTTGTCGCTGAAGGGAGTTATGACGCGATTAGGCTTCCCCCGTCTCACAAGGTGAGCGCAGATGTTTCAACTCTTATGAAGTCTTTCGACAGCATGGTCACGGGCCTTCGTGATCGTGAAAAGGTGCGCGATGTCCTTAATAAGGTTGTCTCTAAGGATATTGCAGCAGAGATTTTGAGGGGAGATATCCATCTTGGTGGTGAAGAGAAGATGGTGACAATGCTCTTTTCTGATATTCGCGGGTTCACTAGGTCGTCAGAAAAGCTTTCTCCCCAGGTAGTTATTACTCGCTTAAATCGTTACATGACGAGGATGACGGCAGTTATTAATAACTACAACGGAGTGATTGACAAGTATGTGGGAGATGAGATCATGGCTCTCTACGGCGCTCCGGTAGCTCTTGCTCAGGGGGGGCTCAAGGCTGTTCAGTCGGGAATTGATATGATGCGCGCTCTTAAGAAGTTGAATGAAGAGTCTCTCTCTAAAGGAGAGCCGGCTATTCACATGGGGATAGGAATTCATACAGGTGTTGTGGTTGCAGGAAGTATGGGGGCTGAAGATCGCCTTAACTACACTGTGCTAGGCGCAAACGTTAATCTGGCTGCTAGATTGTGTAATGGAGCTGCCCCTGGAGAGATTCTAATTAGCAAACACACGCTTAATGAGCCCGAAGTGCATCAAAATATTCAGATTATTAGTTCCCGGCAAATGGAGTTCAAAGGGTTCACCGATCCTATGACTGTCTACTCAGTCCGGTATGACTAAACAACCGCGCAAAGGTAATGTGAAGGTCACGGGTTCGATTCTTGCTTTAGGCAACGCTTTCTCCTCGTAAATCACCCTAAAACGCCACTTTCAGCTTTCGCCATTTATCGTCATTTTCTGTGAACTTTTGTGTTGGCCCATTCAACAATGAAGTGCGACAAAGGTTATGAAGCTGCTTGGGAAGAGGAAGAGGCTCCGTCTAAATGGGCTAGCAAGAAAGAGAAGGAAGGCTATGCGCAGGGCGCAGATGATGCTTGGATGTATGATGAGGGATATTGCGATGGCGTGAACAAGAAAAGGCCAAAATACTCTCAAGACCCCTTTTACATGGACGGGTTCAAAGACGGAAAGGGCGATAGGTAGGCTCCTAGGAGGGGTAGCCTGGACCTGCCTGATTATTCCTCATCAGAGGGGTGCTCTATTTTTTTTTGCTTCGTGGGCTGCAAGTAGTTTTCAGCAGAGACTACTTTTTTATGTGTTTTGTTCTCTAGTTCCAGGCGCGCTCTTTTTGCAATGCCCCCGCCCGTTTTCGCAGCAATTGTATTTTCGGGCATGCCGGTAGCATCGGTGCTTTCAGCTATTTGTCGGGTGGACAGTTCGGCCAAGGCGGTAAAAATCAACTCAGCTTCGCTCATATGGTCGCGTAAATTTTGAGTCTTTAGGCCCTTGATGTCTTTGTGTGCTTTTACTGATAGGCCTGTCCATTCCTGATGAATAATGTTAGTGAGAGTGGCGAACTTTTGGCCTTCTTTGATGTCGTGGTCTTTCCAGAAATCAGTGAGTTTATTACGGGTTTCTTGTCCCATCATGCGCTGTTGAATCCACTTGTCGCTGCGGCCATGCTTCTGCCAGGTTTCGCGCGCGCGGTCCAATGACCTTTCAGGGTCGGTCATTTCTTGTAGTCGTTCATGCCCCACTTTCGCAAGCCAGAGTTTTATAGGCTCGGCTTTAGGGCTTGGTACAGACTGAATCAGTCGTAAGATTGTCTCAACATCAGCAGCGTCTGTTAAGTATTTTTTCCCATCAGCAGCTTCTAATTTCAGTCGGTGACAATTTGTCACCGACTGACTACCTTCTTTTTTCAGTCGTTCTTTGAGCTTGTTCCAATACTTCCTAGCTGATTGAAAATCAGCCTGTTGGGTCAGAACTTGGATAATGTCCACCACAGAAAAATACCAAGTCTCTGTTGTCTCGTCATATATGCGACGTATTTTGTGGTCTTCAAAAGGGACTAGGTCGGTCTTCATAGCGAACTTCCTATAGCAGAGCTGATGGAACGATGCATGCAAAGCCCACCAACAGGGCAATCGATGCATACACAATTCATGGCGAGATAAAAAAAGAACCACGAGCGGGAGCCCGTGGCTTTCGCATGGCTAGGCCATGCGGGATGATGACGTTCACTGTAGCAGTTTTATGGTTTTTCCATCAAAGCGAGTTGTTGTGAGCTGTTGTCTATCTTCGTTGATTGTGTGTAAAGGCGTTGCATGTGATATCGCTAGCTAATCTGCATGCTATTGCATGGCATTCGTAAGTCCTCGCCTTTTCAACTTCGAACCCAGATTGAGCAATTCGCGTTGAGACTATGCTGTCAACAGGCTGGAGCAGGTTCAAGATCTAAGCGATAGATTTTTTTCACAGCAGCAATGGCGCTTAAATGGTCTAACCACTCTACTTGTGCATGCATACCCATTCTGACTCTCCCTATTGCAGAATTCATGGAGGGTCACTGTAAATCAGAATTTTATTTCTGCAAACTGCTCAATCTGGGTTCGAAGTGCGACAAAAGAGGCTTTTATTACCTGCATTTTTAGGCTTTTTTCTTTCTCTCACGTTCTCTCACACCTCTGTGTTTCAAAAATCTTAATGCCAGTTTTTTGAAACACAGAGGCATGAGAGAAAATACAAAAAAGTTTGTAACAGGTCACATGCACCGACGAAGGAGGGGTATGTGACCTGTTACGTTTTCAGCTAAGAGGAGTCTATCATCAAGGCGGGAATAAGGCTCTTCTGCTAGGCCCACTAGAAGGAGACGACGATACTGCCTTCGATGACGAGAATTTCGTCCTCAGAGGAGGATCTGTCGCGGATGAAGGTGTTTCCTTTTAAGAAATACCCTGAGGTGAGGAGCATATTAACGCCCGGACTATGTTGATAGGCGAGTTTGATATCAACTTCTTGGCCATAGCCGCGTGTTTTAATAGCCGTATAGTTTTGAGTGCAGTGGTACCGGTTAGACGCGTACTCCCCTTCTTTCTTTTTGAGGTATCTATAAGAAAGGGTCAAAGAGAGGTCGTCTCTGGGCTGAAATTCGCAGCGCGTTCCAAGTACCTCAACGTTGGAAGAGGGGGTGTGAAATAGCATGCTGCGGTATTCCATCCCCTGGTTAAGAGGGTGGAGCCCGCCTACTTCTTCTGGGCGGTAAGGGAATTGTGCTGGATTTTCGCTGGCCTGTGAGCGCAGATAAGAGAGTGTTAAAACAGGTTCCCAGGTGCCGTAGCTCATTTTTTTAACGGTTTCTACGCAAAGAAGCCCTTGGCTTTCCTTGATAGAGTTTAGAGCTGCTCCGTGTGGGGTCTCTCGCCCAATGCCTGTTGATATATAAACGTTTCCAATGCGGCGGAGGACATCAAAAACAAGCCCTTCAGGAGTGTTGGCTAGGGAGCCTCTTTGGTAGGTATGGTGCTGTAGATTCTTTTTGTCGCTAGCTGCAGAGGTAAGGGTTGTATTCTTGGTTTTTGTTGCTGCGTACCAGTCGGTAAGAGAGTGTGCCTTATTGACATAGGCCAAAGCGTACTTTGTTTTAAGAACAGGGGTTTTGAAAGTAGTTGACTGAGAAGAGTTAAAGGAATTCTGGCTGTTTTCAGCGGCAAGCAAACTTCCACTTGCTCCAAATAGAAAAGTGAGCACTATTAAACACGTCGACTTTAGCCTATTCGCGTATGACATTAAGGGGTCCTTTTACTAGCCCTCTTCCAAAATCCCGTTAGAATTCGATGGTAAATTTTGAAAAAGCTCTATTATTAATCTTAATTATTATGTGTATCAAGTTTGAGAAAATTAGTACAAACTTTTTTGCTTTTATTCAGCGCAGCGTTCTCTCAATGTAATTCAATAAGGTGACGTTGCCGCTATCAAATAGCTCTGTAAGATTTGACAAATTTGCATTTCCTTGAATATAGCCTCTAAGTTCTTTCCAGGCAGCCTGCTCCTCTTCTGCAGTTCCTGCCAGCGGGGCTAGCATTGCAAGTCTCAAGAGGTTGTTGGCGTAAAGGAGCGGGCCAAAAGCTTTTTGAGCAGGCTCTGCAAAGAGTTGTTCTTGTAGGCTTGTTTTGAGTTTCAGCGCTTTTGCATTTGCTTCCGCATACTTTCCTGCGCTGATAAGAAGTGTTGTCTCTGCATAGTCAACATAGGGAGAGGCGTGTGTTTCTGATTTTGCAAAGGTCAAGGCACCGTCTGCGTATTCAGTTGCAAGCTCAGGATTTTCTTTTTCGAGGAGCGTTTGCGCGATGAGGGCGTCATATTTAGCGCGAAGAGAGGGGTGTTTATTAAGTCCCTGCTTTAAAGAGGCCATCGCTTGCTGTAGAGATTCAGGCGTCGTGCTGTTTTTGAGTTGAATGTATTGATTTTCGACTTCTAAGTAGCTTAAAGTGTCGGTGCTTTCGTAGCGCGTGCTAAAGAAAAAAAGAAAGAGGTAGGCGCCAAGTAGAACAGCGAGCAATCCTAAAATAAGCCATCCAAAGCGCGAGATGAAGTCAATGACAGCAAGCGGAAGCTGGGATGGGTTCTTTTTAGTAGGCTCTTGAGGAGCTAAGTGAGAGTTTTTTTCATGAGACATCTTTTCTGCTGTGTTTTTTGGTGTAAGAGTTGGCATAAAGAATTATATACTCCTCATAGCTGAAAACGGGGCTTTGGCGTGGTCCAAGTTCCTGTTTTCAGTTACGAGGAGTATATAAAGATTTCCACATTTTCATTGGATAATCATAGTCTGTTTTTCTTAAATGTAAAGGCAAAAGTTGTAACCAAAAGGGGAGCGTTGTTGTGGAAGAATTGTGTGAAGTAGATATTGAAAAGATTGTGGTTAACCCATTGCAGCCTCGCAGGGAGTTTGCTTTAGAAGGCCTTACCGAGCTTTCGGCATCGATTCTTGCAGTTGGATTAATCCATCCTCCGGTTGTTCGTAGAATACGGGAGTCAAATACTTTAGAGCTCGTTGCTGGGGAAAGGCGCCTGCGCGCAGTTCAGATGCTTGGATGGAAAAAGATGTCAGTTTGCATCCGAGATGGCGACCGAAAGAACTCTGGTGAACTTGCCCTTATTGAAAACGTCCAGAGAGTAGACCTTAATCCTATTGAGGTGGCTCAGGCCCTGCGCGGTTTAATCGACCAGTTTCATTACATCCAAGAAGAGCTTGCCGATAAGATCGGAAAGAAACGCTCAACTGTTGCCAATTACCTCCGGCTACTTTCGCTTCCTCTTGCAATGCAACAAAGTGTTCTTAAGGGAAACCTTACTATGGGACATGCCAAAGTTGTGCTCTCCCTTGAAGGTGAAGAGGCGCAGCAGCTTCTTCATGATATGATTGTAAAAGAGCAGCTCACTGTTCGGCAAGCAGAAGAGCAGGCATTAAAGCTGTCGACTAAACCAAAGAAAGCCCAATCAGCGGCACCTGCGCAGCAAGATATCCATTTAGAGAGGGTCGAGGAGCAGCTCAGAGAAAGGCTCGGAACGAAGGTTGCCATTCAGTCTCAGGGAAAGAAGGGGGGCAGGGTGAGCATCGATTACTACAGTCTCGATGATCTCCAGCGTCTTCTAGACCTCCTGGGCATATCCTGCGAGGCTGTCTAGCCGCAGTGTTTCTATAAAAATCATAAGTAGACAAGCAAATTGTCTTTAGTGGGTAACCAGACCGTCCCGGTCTGGGATTGAGACTAAGTCGTCAACACATGCTTGCTTCTAACAAGGGCGCTAGTCAGTCGGATTGCAACATAAGGGTTTGTTCTATGGAAGAGCAGAAGGGTCTTCAGGAGATAGCTTTTCCCCTAACAGGGCTCAAGGGAGCCTGGGATGCTGCTCGTTTAGAGGTCTCGTTAGGCTCTCTTCTTGGCGTTAAAGCCCACGTTGACGTGCCAACACAGTCGGCTAAATTCATTTTTGACCCTTCCCAAACAGGCATAAAAGAAATTGTTGCTGCTTTAGAAAAGCAAGGGGTGACGGTCCCTAAGCAGCACGTGGAGCTGGCTCTTGAGGGGATGACGTGTGGCTCGTGTGTTTTAGGCATTGAAAAGGCATTGAATAAGGCTTCTGGAGTCCTTTCTGCAACGGTTAACTTTTCATCTAGTAGAGCAAGTGTTGATTATAGCCCTGAACAGATTCAGGTCCCGCAGCTCCTTGCAGCTGTCCGCAAGATCGGTTATGACGCCGAAGAGGTTAAGGAGGGCTCTCACTTTGAAATCGAAAGAAAGCGAAAGAAAGAGCTTCACCTCATCTCTAGAGCCTCTCTTGTTTCTGCTCTTTTAGCCATTCCTTTAGTCCTGCACATGCTTTTTGAGTGGATTGGAATCCACCTTCCAATACCTATGTGGGTGCAATTTTTGCTTGCAACGGCGTCTCAATTCTGGCCAGGTCTCCGTTTTTATAGAGGGGCTTTCCTTGCGCTGCGTTCAGGAAGAGCCGATATGGACGTTCTGATTGCTTTGGGGACCTCTGCTGGTTGGGGATATAGTTCAGCGGTCTTTCTTTTAGGGATTCCATCTCACCTCTATTTTGAGAGTGGTTCTGTCATTATTGCTTTGGTTTTGCTTGGGCGTCTTATTGAGGCAGGGACAAAAAGAAAAGCGTCAGATGCTGTTCAAAAGCTTTTGCGTCTTCAGCCAAAAATGGCGCGCATAGAAATTCAGGGAAGGCTTTTTGATGCACCTGTAGATCAACTCACTCCTGGGGTGAGTGTCGTTGTACGTCCAGGAGAAAGCATTCCTATTGATGGGGTTGTTGTTGAGGGGGCTTCTTATGTAAATGAGGCAATGCTTACAGGAGAAAGCGTTCCCGTTTACAAAGGAGTGGGGGTTTCTGTTTTCGCTGCGACAGTTAATCAAGGTGGCCTTTTGAAAATACGAACCACAGGTGTGGGCGAATCTACTGCCCTGGCTGCTATTGTTCGAATGGTTGAGAGGGCTCAAGGCTCAAAAGCTCCTTTACAGAAGTTAGCAGATATCGTCAGTGCTTATTTTGTGCCGGGTGTTGTGGTAGTAGCCCTTGCTACTTTTGGGATTTGGTGGGGCCTGAATGGAGATCTGGGAGCTGCGATTATCAATGCTGTAGCTGTTTTAATTATTGCGTGCCCATGCGCTTTAGGGCTTGCAATTCCAACTGTGATGATGGTTGCAAGTGGTAGAGCCGCTCAAGTGGGTGTCTTAATAAAAGATGCCGAGGCTTTGGCGGCTGCAGGAAAAATTAAAACATTAATCATGGATAAGACAGGAACCCTTACAGAAGGAAGGCCTAGCGTTATTGAGGTGATCACTTCAAGGGAGGTTCCTCTTGCTAAAGTCCTTTCTATTGCAATGAGCTTGGCAGAAGGTTCAACACACCCGCTGTCCGTGGCTATGGCCTCTTATTGCCGGCTACAGAATGTAAAAGTTCTTGCAGCCACTTCTGCACGCGCTCTCCCAGGAAAGGGGGTGGAGGCAAGTGTTGACGGAATCCCTTCTACAATGGGGTCATTACGCTTTCTTAGGGAGGCTGAAGGGTTTGTAAATCTTCCCAGCAGCGATTCCCATATTGAAGGCCTTGAAGAGAGTGGACACACCGTCGTGGGGGTGTCTCAAAATGGGGTATTGCTAGCTGTTTTTGCTTTTTCTGATGAGCTTAGGTCGGGTTCTAAGTTAGCTGTAGAGCTTCTTAAGGGGATGGGAGTTGCCTCTTATATGGTTACGGGCGACCATCCTAAAACGGCAGAGGCAATTGCTAAGCTTTCTGGGATTGAGAAGTTTCAAGCAGGAGTAATGCCTCAGGGGAAAGTTGAAGAGGTGGAACGGCTGCAGAGAGGCGGAGAGAAAGTGGGGATGGTCGGAGATGGGATAAATGATGCTCCTGCACTTGCAAAAGCTGATGTTGGATTTGCCTTTGCTGCAGGGAGCGATGTGGCTATTGAATCGGCTGGGATTACTTTAATGCGCAATGATCTGCTCAGTATTGTTGATGCTGTTTCTCTGGCACGTGCGACAAGCTTTAAGATGAAGCAGAACTTGTTTTTTGCTTTCCTATACAACGTGGTAGGGATTCCTTTGGCTGCGTGTGGATTGTTGAATCCAGTTGTAGCTGGTTCTGCAATGGCTTTAAGCTCAATTTGTGTTGTAACAAATGCACTGCTTCTTAAGCGCTGGAAAAGAAGGAAAGGCAGTTTTTAAGCAGATGGATGTGGGGCAAAAGGCTAGCCAGCCCTCATCGTGGACGTTAAATCGACTATATACTCCGCTTAGCTGAAAATGAGAATTTGGACGGCGCCAAAGCCCCATTTTCAGCTAAGAAGAGTATAGCGTCCAACGAGAGGTTAGTTACTCTTTTTTTCCTGTTGCATCTGCTTAACGACTACGGGGGAGTGGTTGAAAATGACTCTGGACTTTAACCTGGACTTTAACAAGGTGCGTTTGTTGATCCGGTGCGCGGCAAACTCTTTTTGAGCTTTTGAGAGAGGCTCCTTCAAATGTCCATCTTATTTGTGTGGGGATGGGGGGCTTAGAAGCTGCGCCTATTCCGGGAGCTTTTGAAAAAGAAAAGCAGGTGATGTCTAAGCCGGATCTTCTTTTCCTTAAGAAGCTCAGTAGTTCTGGCCGTGGAAAGTTTTTTGCTGCAGAAGAGTTTTCTTCTTTCAGCATCGCTTCAAAAATTGTGGAAACGTTTGCTTTTGGGGAGGCTTCTTCTCAAGAGGGCGTTTCTTCAGGAGAAATTTCAGGGCTCGACTACAGCTGGACCCCTCTTTTGGTTGCTATTATTTGCCTTGCCAGCCATCTCGCCTGGAGCAAAACTCGGAAAATCGTAACAGTTCACATACCCTTCCTTCGTCGGCGTATGTGAACTGTTACAAACTTTTTTGTATTTTCTCTGTGTTCTCTGCGCCTCTGTGGTTAAAAAAAACTGGTATTAATATTTTTGAAACACAGAGAACACAGAGAAAATAGAGAGGGAGGAGGGCGGGCAATGCCACTTCAATCGTAAGGCTGCCTAAACGAAATTACTTTACGCTGTACTAGCCGTAGGTGACCGAAGGGGCCATGCTCTCTTCTTAAATTAAATTGTATTTATGGTATGCCTTATTAAGATGAGGTAAGACCGTGATGTTTTCAAGACGTTCCATTTTTTTCTTCCTGGCTTTTTTGTTTTGTGGAAGAGCCCCTTCACTTATGGCGATGAGCGCTATCGATACCTCCCAGTTTGCCGAGGCCATAGGGAAAGAAGGAAATATGGTTCTTGCTCAGCAATACTACGAAAAGGCGTTAGAAGGGAATTTGACCTCCACTCAAAAGGCTGTTGTTTCGTTTAATTTGGGGAGCGTTTTATCGGCGCAGGATAAGTGGGAAGAGGCGCTTAAGCATGTGCGTTCGATTGGCGTTAACCCAGAGACTTCCCCGCGGATGGCTTCTCATGTGTATGGATTAAAGGCTGCTATCTGTTTTAGAGCCGCCAGAGTGCGCATTAATCAACTCCCCTCTAGCCATAATGTTGATGACGATTGGGAAAGTGCCGTTTTGCTTTTGAAAGAGTCTCTAGAGGCGGTTTCTGCGGTGAAGCTCGCTCAAGAGTATCTAGTTAAGCTGGGGGGAGCTAAGAAAGAGAGCGCTCCCGATGAAGAGTACTTAAATACGATGCAGGTGGAAGCTGAAGCGCGCGCCCTTTTAAAGAGAGCTCTTCTCAATCCACAAGGGAAAAAGACGCAGCGCTATGTTATAAAGTCGATGGAGGACCTGCGAACCCAATGTGGTTGGGGAGCATACCAGCTTCAGATTGCAGCAATTGCTTTAGTGCAGAGCGCGAAAGTTTCAGGCCCCGCAGAGAATAATAAAACAGGCCAAGAAGAGTCTTTTTTAACTCCCTAGTTTGAGCTTCTCGAGCAGATGGTAAAAGCAGATGAACAGGTGCGCTCTTCGCGCATAATGCCTGTAAAACAGAGTGTAGGCCCCTATTAGTTATTGAGGTAAGAGTTATGATGATAATGAAAGGTGTGAGTAGTAGGTATTTGAGAGCCCTCTGCCTCACGTGCGCTTTCTGTTTGGTATTTACACTGGATGCTGAGGAGATTCAACTTTCAGCCTCTGTTAATAGCTACATAGCTACAGATGACCGTCCGATAGAAGGGCTTGTAACAGTGGTTCATCCAGAAGAGGTCACAATTGATCCTTCAGTATTTTCTGTTGATGGGAAGGCTCTTCCTGTAGTTTTTGTTGAGGATGGGAGTCAGTCGGTCTTCTCTTCTCAAGATGGCCACATTAAGGAAATAAGAGTGCTTAGCTCTGTTTATAAATTTCAGATAGAAGCGCAGGGGCCTGGTGGTCACGTTCTCCCTCCAATCACCTTGACTTTAGGAGGTAAAAACCACTTTAGTCAGGCGGTCTCTTACAAGATCCACGAGGCGGCTATAAGCCCTCATTTCCGTTTAGAGGCCATTGTGGATGGCTCTACGCAGCTCTATCCGGGTCAGCGGACGGAGCTTGTTTACCGGATTTATTACGATGTTTCTGTAGACCCTACTTATCAGCAGCTCCCATTGCTTGATGCCCAGGGATTTCGTAGGATTGGAGAGGTTATCTCACAAAACAGCAAGCAAGACGCCTTTGATGTTCATGAACTTCGGCAGTCAGTTGAAGCTGTGAAGCCGGGAGAATTTGTTTTTGGCCCTTCTCGTATTGATGGCATTGTTGCGGCTGCAGATGAGGAAAGTGCTTTGCCTACGGGATTTAGCTCTTACTTGCGCGCTCAGACTGCTTCTGTCACGCTCCACGTGAAGGATTTTCCGCAGGCGGGCAAGCCAAAGAGTTTTAAAGGGGCTGTAGGGAGCTTTTCGTTTCACGTAAAGCCTGTAACGCCGACGGAGATCTCTTTTGGTGACAAAATTGAGTTAGAAGTGGCTATAAGGGGCATTGGAGATATTAACTCAATAGCCCTTTCTGACATTATCGAAGATCCAGGATTCGGCCGGCTTTTTAAGGTAAATGAGGGAGCTGTTATTAGCGAATCGACACCTACAAAAAAGGTTTTTCGGGTGAAGGTTGTTCCTCTTCTGGCTGCATTAAAGGAAATTCCTAGCCTTGAGTTTACCTCTTTCAACCCTAAAACAGAAGAGTATGAAGTGCATAAGAGCTCTCCTTTTTCTTTAAAGGTGAGTAGTGTAGAGGGGTCTAAAGAAATGATTGTTGATGAGAAGGAGGCGCTGCATCACGGAGAGGCCGGAAAGCTTCATCATGAAGAGGTTTCTATAGGCGACCTGAAGCATGAAAAGCTCGGCTGGCGCGTTTTATGGTTAGTTCCTGCAGGCGGAATGCTCTTGGCCTTCCAGGCTGTCCTGCGCCGTTTTAACCGTAGAAAGCCATAAGCCTATGCTAAAGTGGTCAATATTAGACGGGTTAAAGCTTGCCTTCATCTTGAACGTTCTTTTTTTAGCGCTGCTTCCAAGTGCTGTCAGTGCAGGCGCTTCTTCTGCGGCGCCTTTGCATAAGGCCTATCTTTTGTATCTCAAAGGGCGGGCGGCAGAAGATCCTTTCGAAAAGGCTCAGGCGTTTAATCAAGCCCTTGCTCTTTATTCTGCTGCTGAAAAAGAAGGATCTCACCCTAAATTGCTTAAAGCTATTGGAAATTGCTATGCGCAGCTTGGTGAGGCAGGGTGGGCGAGTTTCTATTTTCAGCGGGCGGCTAAGAGCTCTGCCGACCAAAAATGGTTTGCGGGGATCTGTTTGTTAATAGGGTTTCTTTTCTGTTTAGCCTCTTTGTGGCTTTGGTTTGGCGCTGCTATTTGGCGACGTCCTACGCTTGTTGCTGCTGCCACTTTTGTTGTTGTTTTAGGGATTGTCTCTTTTTGGGATTTTTACGCTCCGGCAAAAGGGGTTGTGGTGAGTCAAGCGGCTTTACATCAGCAGATGGATAGCTCTGTTAAGGCTTTGGGTGAGGTGTTGGTTCCTGCCGGAGTGAAGGTTCAAGTGGTTGAGGCTTCTCAGGATGCGTGGCTTCGCATAAGGACCCCAGGGGGAGATACGGGCTATGTACAGAATAGGTGTGTTAGGATAATCTAATCATTTTATTGAACAGGATACATACTCCTCGTAGCTGAAAATGGGAAAAATTATCCTAAACAAGCGCTTGCTCTCTCCAGAAGGTAACCCTTTAATTGCTACGGGCTTCTTCTCTTTTTTTCTTTTGTGCGCCGTCCAAGTTCCCATTTTCAGCTAAGAGGAGTATATGATGCAGACAGAGCAAGGTCCATTGCCATCTAATCAAGCGTTGCAGATGCAGGAGAGAATCGATATCGATCGTCGCCTGCGGACTGTTGAGGCTATTTACGCGTCAGCTTATGCAAGGGTGCGCTCTCTTGAAGAGAAGCTAGGCCAGGAAAAACCAGGCCAGGAAAAAGCTAACAAAGAAAAACAAGGCTATTGAAGGTATACAAGCATGGCGACCGAACCGCAGCTCAAGACACTATACAATCTGTTGCGTATCAATTACGATCAAGACTCTCGGATTGAAGGCATCGAGCCCTGGATGGTTGCTGATTACCGTTTAATGGACCTTGAGAAGTTATTTGCAGATTTAAAAGGGCTAGGGCTTCCTCTTGATAGAGCAGCTTTTCTCACCTACGCAGAAGCAGAAGAGTCTCCAGAAGGTCTAACAGAGATTTTGGCAGGAGATATTGGAGACGTGCACATTCATGACCACTCCTATCTCATCCTGTTTGAGCTTTGGCGCCGCCTTGTTCCAGAAAAACAGTCGCTCTCCATCTTCTGCGATGAGCTTGATGCGCTCATCCTTCTTTACGATAAGGGAGAGCTTCAGAATAGCGAACCTCTACAGAATGCTCTTGCAGATTTACAAGGCATTTTAGAAGAGAACAATCAAGGGAAAGTTGACAGTGCTCAACTTTTTGAATCCATTGCTAATGGATGTGCTAACCATCTCGAAAGCTTTCTTTATGACTTCATAGCCGACCAGCTCGATGCGGGAAATGAGTCTTATGGGTCAGATCTTCTCTATGATTTTTATGAATACATGAACGAATCGAAATGGTTTGATTTCCTGCGTGCACGGCTAACTGCCCAAACAGATGTTAAAGCGGCTAATGGGATCATTCGTCGATTAGTGGCTGAGTCTAAAGAATCTCCTGATTTAGAGTTCTACCTCGAGATCTTGAATTTCCTTTCACAGACGGGTGATAAAGATCTGTTTGTTTCTTTTGGAAAGGAGACAATCGATCTTCTTGAAAGCGAAGAAGATTTTCAGGAGCTTCTCACAATCTGCTATGAGTACTACCAGTGCCTTGATTGTGATCGACAGAGTGAGGCTATTCAAAAGCTTTTAGAAAAGCGTTTGAACATCGCTATGGAAGAGGAGATCGCCTCTCAAGATCCCGATGTTCAGGCCCTCCTCAAAATCATCCAAGAGCCTCACAGGTCGAACTGATGGGTCTTCTGAAACAGAAGAGGCGTGAGAGAAAAAGATTAAAATCCATTACATCCTGTTTCTTTTGGATGCAGACCACTAGAGGATGCCTAGGGGGGTGAAGTTGAGATAGTCGCAAGAGGCGAGGACGTAGCGGATACCATCGTTACTTATGCCAAAAGGCATACTTCCAACCTTAATCCCGTGGAGATGCCCAAATACACAGATGTCTATCTTATACTTCTTTAAGAGCTCAGATGTTCGGGAGGGCTTGAGGTCTGCGCCAAGCGGAGGGTAGTGTGTAAGGGCAATGCGTGTTTTAGCGTGCGGGTCGAGCGCTTTTAAGCTTAACTCTAGTCTTTGTAGCTCTCTCAAAAAAATCTTCTCTCTCTCTTCTTCTCTAAGGGCATCTTCAGCAGCTTGATCTGCTGGAATTCCTTCTTCTTCACCAGCAGCCACTCCCCCAAATGAGAATTCATTGCTGTCCCAAAGACGAGATCCCCCAATTGAAATTCTTTGCCCCTCACCGTCCCAATTGAACACGTTATTTTGAATAAGGTGGATAGAGCTAGGGATGAATGGGGCCATCTTTTTTAGAGAGCCCCACCAGTAATCGTGGTTGCCACGAAGGACGACTTTTGTGCCAGGAAGTGAGTGGAGCCACTCCAGATCGGGCAATGCATCTTCTAGACGCATTGCCCAGGAAATGTCTCCAGAGACAAGGACGAGGTCATTTGGGCTGACGAGCTTATTCCAGTGGGCTGCGATCTTGTCAGGATGCCCTTCCCAGTTCTCCCCAAATTTATCCATTTTCTTATTCGCAATACCAAGCGAAAGGTGTGGATCTGACAATGCCCAAACTGTCACTTGATCACCTTTTTGGGTTATAGAGTAAAGCCGTCAGGAAGCGATGCACCGCGTGTGACGATGATGATACCATCTCGAATATAGACAGGGTCTTGATCGTAGGTGATGAGCTTCTTTTCATTGGTCAATTTAACGCCATTGCCTATGTAGACATTTTTGTCGATGATCGCTTTTTTGATCACGCAATTTTCGCCTATGCAGAGCTGATTGGGGAGCCGGATGCTGTTTTTAATGGGAGGTTTGTAGAAGTTATTTCCCATGACATAAGAATCGCGAATGACCGTTCCTTTTTTTATAATAGAACGTGGCCCAAGGATGCTGTGAGAGATCTCTTTGGCTTCTATGATAGAGCCTTCGCAAAGAATGGAATTTGTGATTTTAGCTTTTGTGATTTTTGGCCCGGGAAGATTGTAGTCGCCTGTGTAGATGAGATTAGACTCGTCGTAGCAGTTAAAATCTGGATCTGGTGAGGTGAGCGCGAGGTTGGCTTTGTAAAACGTTTCGACAGTCCCAACATCTTCCCAGTAACCATCATAGAGAAATGCCGATACTTTCCCCTTTTTCACTTGAGTGGGGATGAGGTGTTTGCCAAAATCGTCTCTTTGATCCTCTTGGAGAAGATCTAGAAGGGCTTGTCTTTTAAATACGTAGATCCCCATTGAGGCTAGATAGTTGCGCCCTTTTTCGGTTTTGACCCCGATTTTGCGCAGAAAAGCGGTGTCGGTGTGGAGCGATTCTAGTTCTTTTTTAGTTGAGGGCTTCTCGCAGAAGTCTTGAATTTCAGACTCTTTGTTAACCTTAAGAATCCCCATGCGGCTAGCGTCTACTTCGGTTACAGGAATAGAGCAAATGGTAAGGTCAGAGTCTTTCTCTTGTGCGAAATTGAGGATCGCTTGGAAGTCAATATTGTAGAGCTGATCTCCAGAGAGGATAAGGAAGTAATCGACAGGAGTCTCGATGAAGTACTCGACGTTTTGTCTTACAGCATCAGCAGTCCCCTGAAACCACCCTTGCCTCATTGGCTTTTGTTCTGCAGCAAGAAGTTCAATGAAGCCAGAAGAAAAGGCATCAAAGCGGTAGGTGCGCAAAAGGTGCCTGTGGAGTGTTGTCGAAAGGAATTGTGTGATGATGAAGATTTTGTGGATGCTCGAATTGATCGAGTTAGAAACAGGGACATCAATGAGGCGATAACGACCAGCAAAAGAAATTGCCGGTTTACAGCGAAGGGCAGTTAATGGGTAGAGCCGAGTCCCTTGCCCTCCTCCTAAAATAATGCTGGCTACGCGTTGCATGTTGAGCGCCATGAATAATCCTTTGCTTGGCACGAGCAGATTAAAATTTGCGGGAGAGAGTACTTTATAGCCATTTGGAAAGCAATGGCTAGAAGAACAAGTCTTGTTCTCTTTCTCTTTTTTTGTCTGCTATGTGCTTGATAATGATGCCTCCAAGCAAGAGAATCGAGAGGTAACCGGTAATAAAAGGAAGAGAAAGGGAGGTGACCCTCCAAGAGGAGTCTAGGCTTGCAGGAGCATTTTGAGGATAGGAGAGGATGAAGTCTGTGTAGCTGCTATTTGCGAGGTGGAGCAGACGGCCAAGAGGCGGGAGTAGCGCAGTGAGCCCGGCAGCCAGCAGGAGCAGTCCCATGGAAAGACTAACTAGAAAGGGAAAAAAGAGATTGTAGAGAAGGCTGAGCCAAGGGAACTTATGAAATTGGTAAAGAGTCAGCGGGACAACCGCTATGTGAACGGCTAGAGTAATTGCCACGGCCTGGCGAAAGCAAGATAAGAGAACGTAACCATGCTGACTAACCCCGCTCATATCAGCCATCAGGTCAAGAGGTCTTTTTTTTAAGAGTTTTTGCAAGAGGGTGTCTGCTTCAGAATAAAAGAACAAAATAGCGGCCGTTGCTAGAAAGCTGAATTGAAAGCCAATGCTTTCACACGAGAGGGGGCTTGAGAGCATGACAAGGATCATAGCGATTGCTAAGCAGTTTAGGGGGAGGGCTGTTTTTTCTAAGAGCTTTCCGCAAAAGTAGATCATGATGGTAATCCATGCCCGTTGAATAGAGGGGCCCCATCCCAAAAATAGGTAGTAGGAGGAGAGGAGCAGAATCACTACCATCGCTGTTTGCTTCTCAGGGAGAAAGCATCGAAGCAAGAAGCTGAGGAAAAGGGCGACAATTGAGAAGTGGAAGCCAGAAATTGCTAAGATGTGCTGCAGTCCTAACCGTCCAAAATCAAAGAGCATTTGCTGATCATCAAATTCTCCGGTAGCAATTGCTATAAGGAAATTGGCACTTGAAAAAGAGGGGGTGTGGCGGTGGATGTAAGAGCTGACCTTTTTTTTTGCAAGCCATCGGTACTCTGCAAGGCTCCAGGTGCCAGGGACTGGGGCCCAGGGGTTTTGAAGAGAGACCTTTAAGGCATAGCGATGGGGGGCGAGTTCTTTGAGAGTCCCTTTAACAATGTAGTCTTGATTTGCAAGTGGACGTTTGCATTCCTTAGGGATAGAGAGGGTACAAGGAATTCCGTGGGCAATGCTTTCTTTTCCTTCATTAGAAACAAAATTATGGAGCGTGCATTTATAGAGCCAGCCTTGCCCAAAGTGGCTGCTTGTGGAGCTGACAGAATTTATTTCTATGTGACCTGTGCCAGAGGTCCCTTCTTTAGGTAGCTCGGGGAAGTGGAAGTGGGTGGCGGTGTAACAGATGGCAATAAGAGGGAGGGTTACTGTTAGTAGCAGGTGACTTCTGAAGCCTCGTGATGAAGGAAAGAGCAATGGCCCCCAAATTAGGAAGCAAGGGATGGAGAGTGTCCAGTCCCAGGCTAAAGCCATCCGGAATCCAAGAAACAGAGAAAGGGCATAGAGCGCTGCAGGATGTTGCTTCCAAAACGCGCAGAGGATTTCAATTGCAAGGTGCAAAGGCTTGAGTGACAGGAGTTTTGGCATTAGTTTTTTAACAAGATAACCAGGATAGTCAGGATAAGCAACAGGATGAAAAAAAGATAAGCCTAAAAACTGCAGGCCTGAAAGGCCAGCAGTTCCCACTAAATATTTTTTCGCGCAGATCGAGCGTGATTTTGGGCATGGAGAAAAACGGCTTCATACCGTTCTTGCCCCGGGGCTTTCGCGCTAGCCCAAATTCCCGTTTTCAGCTAAGAGGAGTATATAAGGCGTAGTAGCTTCACAAATTAAGTATTCTAATAAGAGAGCCCTCCCTACGAATGAAGCCATTTCCAGCTACTTTCAAGAATCTCCTGGTGGCGCGTCTTCTAGAAGCGCCCACTTTCATAAAGTAACCCAGTTACAAAGGGCCTCTGATATTAGTTGGGAGGTTATCCATGAGAAGGTTCCTGTCCTTCCAAAAGGGTGGTTTGAGCTCGCACACCTATCCAGCAGCGATAAAATAGAGTTTGTTCGGGAACACTGGTTTGCAAAGTTACCGCACCTTCCTCATGGTCATGATTTTCTGATTACGTTCTTTGCAGGGCTAGAAGATATTGGCATTTTTATCACGCAAACAATAAAGGACGCCCCCTTTCAGGCGAGGCTTGTCTATGCGTTAAAGGGAGGCGCTGGCTTTTATCACGGCTTTCCTGGGGCCTCTCCAGAGCGGATTGTCCTGCTGCAAGAGGAGTTTCCCAAGTTCTCACTTCCCGCCGATTACCTCGCTTTTCTTGGAATCCATAACGGATTTAGCAAGTCTACTGATACTGGGGTGAGCCCTGCAGAGGGGTTAAGAGCTCAGTATTCCAATTTTCAACGTTTTGTTTCAGACAAGAATCTGCCTCTTCTAGGCAACGGGGAGCCCATAGACATTCGTTCTTTGATTCCATATTACGAATCTTTTGGTTTACGTTGTTACCATTGTTTTTTTGCAGACTGGTACCCAGAACAAGAAATGGGAAATATTTATTATTCAGGGATTGAGCATACGATTTCTGATTTCAAGGACCCCGCTATGTGGGTGGAGAATCTTGCATTTTCCACATTCCTTGACTGGCTCGCTTTTTATTTAGAAGGTATGGAGTGACTTTTGCTATGATTATATACTCCTCTTAGTTGAAAACAGGACTTTGGCGCCGTCCAAGTTCCTATTTTCAGCTACGAGGAGTATAGAAGCAAATCGAATTTTTGAGGGTAATTCACCAACATGTACTCAGTTGAGGACCTCTATAAGCAACACGGAGAGACTCTCGGGCTAGAACTTATTGCCGGCAAACATGGAATGAAGCGGCAGATAAAAGTTCCCGAAGCTCATCGCCCAGGCTTGAGTTTAGCTGGCTATCTAAAGAGTCATGCGCATAAACGCATTCTGGTTTTTGGTAAGGTTGAGATCGAATATCTACGCGATTTAGATTCAGGAACGCGCGTTGAGCGGTTGAATTCTATTTTGTCGGCATATACTCCTGCCGTGATTGTCGCCCGGCGCTACCGACCCCCACGAGAGCTTTTAGTTTTGTGCGAGCAGGAACAAATTCCTTTGTTCAGGGCGAGCATGACCACTATGAATCTGCTTAGCAAGCTGACGCTGCGGCTTACGGAGGAGTTTTCTCCGAGTCTTAGTTGTCACGGAACGCTTGTCGAAGTTTTTGGGGTAGGGGTTCTTATTCAAGGAGAGTCTTCTGTAGGAAAGAGTGAAGCCGCTTTAGGACTTATTGAGCGTGGCCACCGTTTAATTTCTGATGACATTGTTAAGGTAAAAAAGGTAGAGAATTCTTTAGAGGGGTATGGTGCTGAACTTACCCGTCACCATATGGAAATTCGTGGGATTGGCATTATTAACGTAGCTAACCTTTATGGAGCAGTTTGTGTCCGGGATAACAAGCGGCTCGATATTGTCGTGAAGCTTGAGGTTTGGGATGATCATAGCTTTTATGATCGCGTTGGGTTAGATGAAAAGTCGATAGATATTCTTGGAATAAAAGTTCCGTTCCACGTTCTCCCGGTGAAGCCAGGGCGCGATGTTGTTCTTCTTCTGGAAACGATAGCCCTGAATCACCGATTAAAAAGAATGGGATATAATTCCGCTAAAGAATTTAATGCTAAACTTTTAGACACACTCGCCCGCAAGCAAAGCAGGCGTTAAGTATTCGGAGTGGCTGAACCTTGAAAATTATCCAAAAAGTAAAAGTCAAAAATGCTTTAGGATTGCACACGCGTCCAGCCACCGTGATCGTTAAGCTTCTTCAAGACTCGAAGAGCAGCGTGCAGATGACCTATAAACGAGATACTATTAATGCCAAAAGCATCATGAGTATTCTCATGCTTGCCGTACATAAAAATGGAAACATCACAATTACAGTAGATGGTGAGGACGCTGACGATACTATGGGTAGATTGGTCACTGCTTTTGAATCGCGCTTTGGGGAGTAGATTAGAGTATGTCTATTGAGACTAAGCATCGAGAAAGTCGACTCCACGGGACTCCTATTTGTGCAGGCATCGCGATTGGGCGTCCGTTTTTCTTTGTTTTTTCAAAAGACGTCGTTCCTGAGTTTTCTATTGCAGCAGCCGAGATCGAAGATGAGGTTTTGCGTTATCAGAATGCTCTAAAGCGAAGCAAGCAGGATGTTTTAAGATTGCAGACGCAACTTGAGGCAGAAGGGGCTGTCGATGCCTTTATGGTGATCGATACCCATCTGCAAATCATGCAAGATCCCCTCATTACAACCGCTATTGAAGAGCAAATCCGGTTGACCCGTAAAAATGCAGAGCACGTCTTTCATAAGGCTATTGATGAGTTTGAAGAGAAGTTTAACCGGATCACCAACCCTTTCTTCAAAGAGCGCTTTAAAGACATTCAAGACATCGCTCGCCGTGTCACCAGTCATTTGCGTCATACGGTGCGGATTTCACTTGCCGACATCCCTGAGCAGTCAGTAGTTTTTGCTCATGAATTATTCCCTTCAGATACTGCCGAAGCTAAAAGTTCTTGTGTTTGTGCTTTTGTAACAGAAGCTGGCGGCGAGACCTCTCATGCAGCCATTGTCGCCAAAGCTAAGGGGATTCCTTACGTTGCTAATGTTGACTTCCGGAGCATTGAGAGTCTCGATGGTAGCCAGGTCATTGTGGACGGACGAACAGGTGAGGTTATTCTCAATCCGTCTAAAAAAACGCTCACCAAATACCGTTCTTTACACAAGCAGTTGAGGGTTCAGGAGAAGCTCCTTGAAGAGACAAGCTCTCTTGAGGCTGAAACAATTGATGGGTACAGGGTTCGCCTTTCTGCCAATATTGAGATGGCAGATGAGTTTGACCTCATCCATAGACATGGAGGAAGGGGGGTTGGGCTTTTTCGCTCAGAGTTTCTTTTCTTGACCCATGAAGACTTCCCTGATGAAGAGAAGCAATTTCATCTTTATTCCAAAATTGTAACGAGTATGAAGGGGCTGCCTGTCGTCATTCGTACGTTTGATGTTGGCGGTGATAAGTTTGGCAGGCTTTATCAAACACGTGGAGAGAGCAACCCCTTTCTTGGTTGTAGAGCCATACGTTTCTTGCTGAAAGAAAGAGAGGTCTTTAAGACTCAGCTGCGCGCTATTTTACGCGCTTCTGGATGTGGTTCAGGGGAAGTTAGCATCATGTTCCCCATGATCTCAGGGCTTCCTGAGCTGTTGGAGTCTAAAAAGCTTGTTCAAGAAGCAAAAGAAGAGCTAACTGCGCGCGGCGAAAAATTTGCAGCACACGTAAGAATCGGCTGCATGATCGAGGTTCCTTCGGCGGCTTTAACATGTGATGCGCTGGCTAAGGAATGTGATTTCCTTTCTATTGGAACAAACGATCTCGTTCAGTACTCCATGGCTGTTGACCGAGGCAACCAGGCGATGAGTTACCTCTATAACCCAACGCACCCTAGTATTATTCGTCTTATTAAAATGGTGGTATCAGAAGGGATTCGCCACGGAATTCCTGTTTCTGTGTGCGGTGAGATTGCTGCAGATCCACGTTTTACCGTTCTGCTTTTGGGGCTAGGGGTTCAAGAGCTTTCGATGTCTTCTCGGCACATTCCTTTGGTCAAGAATGTTATTCGACATCTTAGTATTGTCTCTGCCACACAGTTTGCTGAGGATGTACTCAGCATGTCTACAGCTAAAGAGATTCATGAGACGCTTTTAGATCAATACCGCAAAAATGACCCTTACGACTACCTCTACAATAAGTCTGAAGGGATCCCTCTGCCCGCGGTAGAATCAGCAGCTCCCACTAAAAGTTTATTTTTTTAACTCCTGAGAGACAGAGCGATTTTATCAAGAAAGCTTTGACGCTCACAGAGGGGTGTCTTGGCGGGGCAATCGCATAAAGAAATTTTTAAGCAGTCTGAACACTTTTGCGCACTACATTTTAAATTGTGTCCCAGAGGGACACTTGGACTTAGCCAGGCGGTGGAATGCGAGGGCGTTAGCCCGAAGACATGCAACCCCTGGTCAATATAAATAAATTAGAAGCCCCAGAGGGGAAGGCACAAATTAAGTCCTGTAGATCCGTCCGGAGCTTGGATGTGTATTTACATTTACCAGGGGTTCTCGTGCTTCGCACTTCACCACCTGGCTAAGTCCAAATGTCCCTCTGGGACATCCATTTTAAATATACTCCGCTTAGCTGAAAATGGGAATTTGGACGGCGCCAAAGCTCCAGCGGCCTTAGCGTTTGCCCTCTCCAGAAGGTAACGTGGGCCGCCTAAGGTCTGGGATTTCAGACCCAAGCCTACCACAAACGTTTGCTTGGTGGCAGGTTAGATCCCAGGCCTTAGGCGGCCCACGTTAGCTTCTCGAGAGGGCACACGTCTCTCTCTCTTATCTTGCCTTCTATCCTGCCCGCCGTAAGGCGGATCCTGCCTATCCTGTTCTTATATACTCCTCGTAGTTGAAAACGGGAACTTGGACGGCGCCAAAGCCCCGGGGCTTTG
>CAMCWV010000010.1 GCA_945882915.1 Waddlia chondrophila WSU 86-1044
CGCTTTGGCGCCGCACACCAGCAATTTCAATGTTGACAGACCACTTAGGGCGTTGCCTTAATTTTTTAAAGGAGAATGTCGAGGAATATGGCTATTTTCATCATGCTACTTGCTGCTGTATTTGCCGCAACGGCGAATCTCTTTATGCGAAAGAGTATTGATGCGGGGGGGTCTCCAAAAGCCTTTTTGGTGCTGCAGCAAGGGGTTTCCATCTTCATGGCCATCCTGCTTAATCCTGTCTATAATTCCGATTACACGTGGGATACCCCCATTGCAAGTATTGGGCTTTTGGGTGGTTTTATTTTGGGGCTAATGATGTGGCTTCTTGGTAGAGCGCTGCAGAAGGGGCCTCCTGGGCTCACATTTGCTGTCTTAAATTCTGCAATGATCATGCCCGCAGTTGTCATGTTCCTGCTTTTTGGATTTGCCTTTGGTCACGGCTACACGCTATGGAATGCTTTTGGTTCTTCTTGTGTATTGATTGGGCTTTTCTGGGCAGGAATGGGGAGCTCACAGTACATCAATAAGAAGCAGTGGTTTTTTGCCTGTTTTGCGATGTTCTTCGTCCACATTTGTTATTTAGTGCTTCTCCAATGGAGAGCTCTACTCATGAAAGATTGCTATGAGCCGACTGCGCTTATTCCTTTTCAGGCGACAACGCAGTGGTTCTTGCCGATGGTGTTTGTGGCTTCAACGATTTTTCAGATCAGCATCTTCTTTTTCTCTCCTGGTAAAAGGAGCGTTCCTAACAAGAAAGAGGTTCTGTACGGTGTCTTGGGAGGGATGTTTAATGCGGGCTGCGCCTTTTCGATGGTTAAAGCTACAGAGGTGGCTGCTTCTTGGGAAAATGCAATGATTTTCCCGATCTTTGCAGTGACAGTGATTGCAAGTTGTAATCTTTGGGGACAGCTTCTCTACCGAGAAAATGTCAATTGGCGAGCGAGCTTCCTTTGCATTGGCGGCCTAATTGTGGGCACTGTTCAGTGGCAATGCATCTTTAACTAGGCGTTATTGCATAATTATATACTCCTCGTAGTTGAAAACGGGAATTTGGGCTAGCGCGAAAGCTCCCGCGGCTGAACGATCTTACAGCAGCTCCTACAAAAAGTTTATTTTTTAACTCCTGAGATACAGGGCGATTTTATCAAGAAAGATTTGACGCTCACAGAGGGGTGTTTTGGCGGGGCAGTCGCATAAAGAAATTTTTAAGCAGTCTGAACACTTTCGCGCCCTACATTTTAAATTGTGTCCCAGAGGGACACTTGGACTTAGCCAGGCGGTGGAATGCGAGGGCGTTAGCCCGAAGACATGCAACCCCTGGTCAATATAAATAAATTAGAAGCCCCAGAGGGGAAGGCACAAATTAAATCCTGTAGATCCGTCCGGAGCTTGGATGTGTATTTACATTTACCAGGGGTTCTCGTGCTTCGCACTTCACCACCTGGCTAAGTCCAGATGTCCCTCTGGGACATCCATTTTAAATATCTCACCTCTTTTCTCTTGTTTTTCTCTCACGTTCTCTGTGCCTCTGTATTTCAAAAAACAGATATTAAGATTTTTGAAACACAGAGGCACAGAGAATAATCAAGCCTTCATTCGTCGAATGCCGTCCTTGAGAATTTTTACATTAAAATTAATCAGAAGACCAATTTTACAATCAGATAGCTTTAGATAGGAAAGCAACTGTGCCTCATGAATCGAAGCAAGACTGGTCACAGACTTGGTTTTCACAATGACTTGACCTTCAACAACTAAATCAACGCGATATCCGCAATCAAGCATCACATCTTTATAAAACACTGGCATCGATTTCTGAGGTTCTACCCTTAATTTTCAGCTACGAGGAGTATATATCCCATGCACCCTTTCAGGCTGCAATTACTTCTAGTTTTGCAATTCCCTCAATAAAAAACTTATGTGAAAAATTTAAACGAAAAACAACACAAAGTTTACACCCCAAACCTGGGTAAGAAGAAGTCTAGCGGGAACTGCTGCCTGCGTGTGTTAGTCGGCGAAGGGGTGGAGGGGGGCGTATTCCCCGTAGAATCTAATCAGGCTTTCTGACTTCTTGTAGTGGGTGCGCTTAAGTTCCTCATAGACCTGAAGTCCTTTCGCGTTGAGCCCTTGTTGAAAGTAGAGCATCCCTAATTTGAAAAGAGATTCTTTATCTTCGGGGCACAAGCGAAGAATTGTTTCATATTCGCGGATTTCTTCTTGAGGCATCTGCAGATCGTGATAGCTGTATGCAAGCTGCGCATGAACCCAAGGGTCTTCAGGGGCATAGTCATTGAGAATCGTGAATTCTTCAATGGCCCTTTCAGCCGTTGCGCGGAATTTTTCTAACATCTCCTGAGAGTATCTTTGAGGGGGAATCCACTTGTCCTCTTCGTGCCCATCCCCTTTGCGAGGATCGATGTACAAACTTGAAAGCATAACATAAGCATTGGCCAAGGCGGCATGGACTTCTAAGTTTGTGGGTTCACATTTAACTAGCTTAATGTGCTCGTCAATAGCGCAGAGAAGCAGTGCTTCTTTCATTTTGTGAACATCGCGCCAGTGCCACCAACAGCCGAATTTTTCGATAGAAGGACCAAGCGTAACAAGAGATGGAGGCGCTTTATAGCAGTGGTACTCCCTTTCATGAAGCTGTGCGGCTAATTTCCTGAGGGCGTTTGCTAGCGCAATGTGGTGTTCGGGAATGCTCTCTTGATAGTTGAGGAGTTGTTTGCAGGCATGAATGTAGTGATCGCGCAGGACAATAAGCTGTTCGGGCTGCTTTGCCTGAAAATAGAGGCGAAGTGTCAAATAAGAGAAGCTTGTCAGAAAAAGAAGCGCGACGCTAAAGGCAAGGATAGATGAGCCTGAAAGGAACGTTGCGAACAAAACAAAAAGAACGCACTCCGCTAGAGCAATGCCTAAGAAGACGGCATGGAACAGAACCGTTGTTTTAATGATCTGATCGAATTGTTGGATTGCCGGCTGGCACAGTTGATTGACTTGTTCATTATACAAGTGCTTGTCAAATTGGACGGTTCTTTCTCCTTCCAGTTGCGATGTGGACATGCACTTATTACCTTAATTATTGAGGATCAGTTTAGTTCGATTACTTGTGAGTTCGATTCATTTTACATAAATCAGGCGGGGAATTCTTTATGCAGAAAGCTCTGCCCTGGGGGTAAGGAAGGGGGGGTGTTAGCTCTCACCGCTCCCCTTTGCACTGGCGCTACTTCATCTACTTTACCAGCTACCCCATCTACTGACAATGGATCTTTTGGTTGCGACCGTTTCATATCGGTTTCTGAACGCTCGCTGAGTTGTTTTTTGAGAGCCGCTTCCTTGGCTATATGCTTATTCAGGTTGTAGTTGTAGATGAGTTTAATAATGGTAACGCTCGTAACTATAGCAACAACAGCTCCTGCTAGAGCACCTCCAGAGGCGGCGGCTCCTCCAAAGAGGATGGCAATTGACAGGGCAATGTAACTGACGTCAATCAGGATTGCCATCATTGCTGAAATCATTTTTCCGGTGTCTCCAGCGCGGACTGCTTTTACAAGGTCGTGGAGGTTGCAGGCGAGCGAAATAAAGCTCGCAACTAGCCATACTCCCCAGGCGCTTTGGGTAAGACTGGTGGCAAGCGTTTGGAGTATTTGTATGCCTAATGCAGCCAAACTTTGTAAAATTCCAACAAAGGAGGAAATAGCAAAAAGGAAGTCCCGTACAAAGTAGACCTCTAACTTCGAAATCTTATTAGATTGCTCGGTGGTATTTAGAGCGGCGTTTTTTTTAATGTTAAGGATTTGTCTGACAGAAGAGATGCAATCGGCGATTGCTTTTAGGGAATAAACCCAAACAGCTAGGTTAAAAAAGGGTGTGGCAACTTGTGCAATTTTATCAAGTCCATGCAAAAGCATGCTACGAGACTGAGCGCTAGCGGCGCTGTTGACGACGACTGCAGTGCCGATGAATCCGGCGCTTGCAATGATGGCGCCGGTTTGTAGCATGGTGTCTTGAGTAGCTTTTTTCCAGCCTTCTTCTAGGCTGAATCTAAGTTGCTGGTAGTTCCGCCCAAGCCTTTCTCGTAGCGAGTTATTAGAAAAAGAAGCAGCTGAGCCTTGAGTGACAGGTGACGATAATTCATGAGGTGCGTTGTTAGCAAAGGGATTGCTACTAAGGTTGACCATAATCACCCAAATTATAAGAGAAAAGTCCTTACCACAATTGTAGTTGCTTAGAATTTTAGTGTAAATAAATAATTTAACCACCATCAGTAGGTGAATTTGGCCCATTAAGGTCTCGTATTTAGGCTTAAGCTTGCAGCAATCATTAATGTAGCCCCAAAGCGTTGCCCACATAATCCACTAAGAACAACAGGAAAGCCTTTTTTTGCATTTTCTCTGCTATCTGAATGTCAAGCCTAAATTATTTTTCAGCCCTCTGAACACTTTCGCGCCCTATATTTTAAATTGTGTCCCATGCGATCGTGGAAATTTGGCAGCTTTGGCGCCGCACACACGCAATTTGGATGTTGACAGACCACTAGGTCTACTCCATTTTTTGCTGGCTTGTTTTGGGTTTTAGGTGGGTAAGGAGGTCTGTTGCTTGCTGGGGAGCAAGCTCGTAGAGGCGTTGATAGATCATCTGTTGAAGAGGTTGCAGGGGATTCTCTTCTTTAGATGTTGAGTTAGGCGCTGTGTGGAGGTTTTCAAAAAGGGAGCTTAAAAGCTCTATGTCATTGGGTGTAAGGTCGATAGCGTTTTGAAATTGTTCTTGAGCTAACGCCCATTGCTGCTCATTGAGATACACTTTCCCAAGAGCGGTATGGGCGCCGCTTTTTCCTGGATAAAGCTCAATAGCTTTTAAAAGATGTTTTTTGCTAACTACAAAGTCTTGTTGTCCTAGAGTCAGCTCGCCAAGGCGCGTCCAAATAACGCCGTCGTTGGGATCGTATTTACTCGCAATTTCAAGGCTCTCTACAGCCTTTGATGCGCTTCCTTCTGCTTCTTGCAAATTGGCGAGCGCTTTATAGGCATCTACGCAGGAGGGGTTGAAGGCAATCACTTTGTACAGCGCTTGCTGTGCTTGCTTGCTTTCTCCAATTAAGGAGAGGGCCTTTCCTAAGAGAAGAAAGATTTCCGGGAATTCAGGATGTTCTCCTGATGCTGTTTTTAGAAGCTGAAGGGTTGTTTCAAGATGATGTTTTGACTGTTGTTGAAGGGGGCTAATAGAGCTTCCTAAAAGAGTCGCCAAGTGAACAGATTGCCTTGCATAGCTAAGGACCGAGAGGAGCGGTAGTGTGCTAGGAGAGGTGCCGATGATAGAGTTGAGCTTGGCTTCTGTTTGGTGAAGGAAGGGGAGGACGCGTTGAGGATTCGTATCGTATTGAGAAATGAAGCCTGCGATGATTCCATTGAAAGGAGCTAGGGTAAGTGCTCTGCGGGCGAGCTCTATTGCTAAGGCTTCGTGAGTTTGTTTTAGTTCCCATTTAGCAAGGGCGAAGAGGGCTGCTGGGGGGAGGGGTGGGAGCGTTGCTTCCTTCTCTTTTGTTTCCCCTATTTGGTCTCTCATTTTTTCTGCTAAAAGGTTCCCAAGAGAGGTATCGCCGAGATCAAGAGCAAGGGAGAGAAGGCTCCCTTTGGCGGCATCAGGAAGGGCTCCGATTTTCTCAGGATCTGTCATCGATTGAGCGACCCGTTTCCCCCATTCTTTGCCTCCGGCAGCGGCCATGACTCTAGCTAGCTGAATGGTTTCAGTAGGAGTTAGGGTGATTGCTTTTGCGGTGAGGGTCTTCCCTTCTTGGCGCGCTTGTTCAAATCTGCCTAAATGGAAAAGGCTTGTAAGTGATTCAAGAGACTCTTCAGTAGAAAGAGGGCGGAGGTTGCTAAGCGTCTGGTACTGCCTGCGGACTAGGTCCCAGCGCATCATTTGCTTTAAGACTAGAGCAAATTCTTTTCGGTAGTTTGCTGCTGTAGGGTTTGCATCGAAATAACGGTCATACCATAAATAAGCCTCTTCAAGACGCCCCATTAGCGTGTAGGTGGTTGCAAGGAGCGGCATTGCTTGTAGCCGAAGAGAGGGTTCTTCTCCTCTACTAACTGCTAAAAGCAGGTTCTTCTCTGCTTCTTGGAGAGCTCCTAGAGTCAGATAGGTCTCTCCTTTACTTAGGTAAACTTCTGCCCAAGGTTGGATGATGTCATTGAATGCAGAGATTGCTTTGGGATGATCTCCTTGCACATGCTTATAAAACAAAGCGGCCGTGTAGTGAAGGTCTTTGTCTTTAAGGGCTTTGAGGGTGATCTCCTGGAAGTTAGAAGAGAAGAGTTGGGGGCTAGGAGGATCGTCCCCTAATGCTTGTCTGAGAAGAGCTTCTGCAGTTTCAGTTTTCCCGACCTCAACCCAGCTATGAACAGCAATCGCCTGCAACTCATGTAGTCCTTTATAAGGAGCGGGAAGTTGCTGGAAGTATTCGAGGGTAGTGCTCCATTCTTTTAGTCCGTAAGCAGTAACGCATAAATTTGCTTTTACTTCTGCGCTTGGCTTTCGAATTTGGCTGAACCAGTTAAAGCCTTGAGAGAAGTTGCCTTCTTCTTCTGCAAGGTAACCTAAAGCTTCGTAGGCGCTGTCTGAAACGGGTTCTTGATTGGCTAGCTTAAGAAGGATTTCTTCACCCTGTTCTGTTTTTCCTAATGCAAGAAAGCTGAGGCCTATCGCTTCTTGTGTGGAGGCATCTGGCTTTGTGATGGCACTTAATACTTCGATCGCCTTAGCGTTTTGGCCGAGCTGGTAGTAAGCAAGGCCGGCAATTTTCATCGCTTGTTGATTGGTTGCATCTAAGCTAAGAGCAAGTTCTGCCCGCTTTTGCGCTTCGACATAGCGCCCTAGAAGAAGGAGGTATTGGGCATCTGCGAGCTGGTTGGCAAGTTCCGATTTTTCTTGAACGACTGGCATTACGATGTGGAAGTAGTGGACAGCCTCAGTAATGGCTTTCAGTTTGTCGACAGCGTTTTCTCTGTAAGCAATGGTGTAGACCTTGTTTAATGTGTCGGATATGGCTTCTTGAAGTCCGTCTTGGTCAGAGAGAAGAGGCAGCGGCGCGGCAAGTTTCATCAATTGCAAGCCTTGCAGTTCTTTTCCAGGCATCTCCCAAAGAGTTTCTGCTTCGGAGATGAGCTGACTTGCAAAGTGATTGCGGCGCTCTTTGTTTTTTTCGAGTTTGTCCCAGAAGGAGATGTAGCGTGCTGTTTGACTGAGGCTGTCATCATCGCTTGCAATGGTTTCGAGCGCTTTTTTTGTTGTTGTTACAGCAAAGCGTTCAGTGAAGGCTGATTGATCTTTGCTGAAAAGACAGATGACTTCCCAGTAGTGTGAGAGGCGAGCAAGGTCCCCTTTATTTAAGAATACTTTCACAAAACTTTCCAATCGAGTGCTGAGGTCTTGGAGCAAATAGCCAGGTTTGAGCTGAGTACTTAAAACTGCGCTAAGTTGTTGGACGAGTTCCCAGCGGTCTTTAGAGAGCTCTTCGTTGAAGACAGTTACCAGTTGTTGGGAAAGAGTGTTTAGCGCTTCATGGGCATTACAAGCTTCAAGCTCATCTGTAAATAGCGACAGGTCATCGAAGAGGCGTTGTTGAATAAGTAGCGATGCACGCTGCTGCATAAGCTCGATGATTCTGCGTCTTTCACGGCTAAAGCTCTCTTTCGAAGCGGGGACTTGCTGGAAGTAGGAGATGGCTAGTCTGTAGTAGGGAAGGGCCGCTGTTTCAGGTTTTTCAGAAGCTTCATTTACATAGCTGAGACCCAAAAGAAAGGCGGCTTCACTTTTGCTCTCTTCAGGGAGCGTGTCTTTTGCTTTTTCGACGAGCTCGCGTCCTTGAAGGTATTTCCCTGTTTCAATAAGGCATCTTGCTGTTGCAAGGGTTTGCCAGCTTATGGTGAGCCGTTTGTCAAAGGCTTTCGTCATCCAGGGAGATAGCGGTCTTTTTGCTGGAAGGTCTTTCCATAGTGCTAGAGCCTCTTCGTAGTGACCTGTTACCGATCTTTCGAGTCCTAAAAGCTGCTGCATATAGGCATCGGAGGTTGCAAGGCCTCTGCTGCTTTGTAGGGGATCAAAGAGCTTTGCATCATCTTGTAGAAGGTAGGCGTTTAATGCGCGGTTGAGGTGGATTTCTAAGACAACTTCGGGTTTAGTGCGCGTTTTAACGGTCTCTTCTAGTGCAAGTTGTAGGTGCTTGTTGGAGGAGATCAGGTTCTCTTGTTCGCGGTCGATATAGGCTTGGTATAGGTAAATTTGGGCTGTTGGGATTTCGCCGTTGAGGTCTTGAAGAGTTTTGCTTGCAGAGGAGTACTCTTCTTTGAGCATCTCATCTAGAGCTAGTTCGATTTGATAGTCTTTGTCGAAGGCAAAGTAAATATAGGTAGCTAAAGAGCCGAGGAGCACGGCTATAACGATGATGGTTGTCTTTAGATACGTGAGCATTTTTTATGTGTTCCCAATTGCTATTCCCAGGGGAGAGTCTCTTTCCGTTTTACTTTTTCGGATATAAGCTCGGCCTGCTCGCGGCTTGTACAAGCGGCAGCTACAGCACGTTTTCCTTCACACCAATTAGGTAAAAGCCACTCGCCGTTCAAGACAAACCCTTGTTTAGTTCCTTCATCAAGAGGCGATCTGTTGAGGGAGATCATATCCATCAGAATACTCTCGACCAAGAACCCTTCAAGAATTACTCCTTTTTTGGTGACGACATAGATGTTGTCACCAACATTTAGCTTTTGTCCAGATAGGGCGTCTATGCCGTTATATTTTTTCAGCATTGTTAATTAACCATTTATCCACGTTTGCAAATTGGCATTTTGCCCAGTTCCCTGTTTGAATTCAACCCCTGTATTACCCAGTTTGCATAAGGGCAGCGCCCTTGTCATTACCCACATTTTAGGGAGAATTGGTTGTTCTAAGCGGCGATTGGTCTTAGTGTGGTTTGTAAAGTTTTTGTACTAGAGATATTAATATTGCGTTATGATTTGACAAGTGTTTCTTTGCGTAAAATTAAAGGAGATATTTTTTCATGGTACAAGTAAATTTGATGACGCCTCACCTAAATACGGTTTCCCGCTTCCTTCCACAAGATGCATGGATGGTAAGGAACTGTATGCACAAAGCGGCCACTTTGGGGAATGCTGACCCAGCAACAAGTAGCGGTATATATCGTTTTGGCGTCCCCCGGATTCACGCCTTTGCGACCCCTTTTATATTGGCGTTTTCTTCTGCTGGATATTTGATTGATGGCTTTAAAGAGGGGTGCTCGTCTCTTAAAGACAGGCAATTTTCTCAGGCAGCTAAAGGACTGGCCTCTAATGTGGGAATTGCTCTTCAGTGCGCTGTGTTTGCAGTTGCCGCTTCTGGCTGGGCTGTGATGAGCGCTCTTATTGGTCAGGGACTGCTCACTCTTGCAGACCCTAAAGAAAGCCTTGCAGATTCGTGCGCCCTTTATCAGACAAGATTGGCCGATCTTAATCGAGCGATTAATGCGCTTGTCGATAAAATTGTAAGCTCTCCTGAGGCTATGCGCGCTGTTGCGACTCCTTGCAGGGAAAATATTGGCAGTTCAGCTCCTTCAACTCCAGGCCCTGTTCCTGCAGCATTGCCCCCTTCTAGCGAGCCTGCCTTTAGTTTATCTAGCATCTCGTCAGAGCCTGCTAAAACTTTGGGCGAACTATTGAAAGATAAGGAACCTTTCTTAAAGCATGTTCTTCCTGAATTTACTCCAGAGCTTCAAGGGGTGCTTGGTCTTGATGTAGGGGCGTATGAAGCCCACATAAAAGGGAAAAGTTCTGCAGGGATCGGTGCTGAATACTTAGCGCTTAAGGGCGCTTTGCAACAATCTGTAGAGAAACTTTTCCCTAAAAATGGAAATGGGCCTCTTGATGATGTCGTTCCTTTCTTGGGAGCTGCAAGTGATGATGATTTGCAAGAAAGTGTACAAAAAAGTTTGCAGATTTTGGCAGATGAAGCCGCTCGGTGTGGTGGGGTCCTTAAGTTTTCTTTCGCAAAGCGTCCGGTCTCGTCTGTATTTATTAAAGCGCTTCACAAAATAAATATCCCAGGATCTGCGTCTCTGCCTGTTGACTTTACAGGGAGCCTTAGGACGGAGCAAGACAACCCTGTGATAGCAGAGCTGATGGGTAATAGCAGGGTAGCGGTAACAGTAGGTCTTTCTAACTGTCCTCTCTCTGACAGGGCTCACTTTATTCCCTTTACTCGAGCACCTGCTGGGGCTGCTTTAGAAGGCGGGGGCCGTTCAGGGTCTATGCATGACCTTCCTGCGTATCCGACCGATGTGATTGATTATCAAGGAAAGGCTATTTCTGCAGAGGGGCTTAGTCAACTCATTCATTTGCTTAGTGAAGGAAAAGTTGAAAAACTTGCTCTTGAGCTTGATGTCCTTCAGCCAGAAGGGTACGTGGAGCAGCTCTTTGGGGCGTTAAAGAACAACACTTCTGTAACGACTCTTACACTTAGAGGTGCTTCTGCAGTGCTTGCAAATGATAGGGCGCTGCTTGATATGTTCTGCGCAAACGTGACGATTACAACGTTAAACCTTCCTGAGGCGAAGCTGTCTGCTAGTGGCATAGTAGAGCTAGAGGACAAAGAGGGCAGAGGTGTTGCTATGGGGTCAGCTCCAGTAGCGGCATCGCCGATCAGCATTGAAGAGCAAAACAGATTGCTAGGCTTGCTACAGTCTATGTTCCAGTGTCATTTGAATCCAGCGCAAAGGTCTATGAATAGGGCGGCCAGACAGCTCGTTTTCAAGGATGAGCCTCTGATGACGTTCGGCCTGAGAGGGATGCCTATTGGATCTGATGAGGTTAATGTCATACGAGAGTTGCTCAGCCGGGATAATTTGAGAGAGATCGACCTCAGCAATGCAACGTTCCAAGGGACTGCTAAAGATGAGCTCGTCGCTGTTTTTGCAGCTGCTCTGCTAAAAACAAAAGAGCTTCAGGTGGTGATAATGAGTGGTTGCAAGTTGAGTAAGGCTGATCTTGAAAAGATTACCGATTCATTTGTTCGAAATCTAACCATTCGTCATGGAGAGTTTGCAAATAACGCTCCAGATTTTGATTTAGGGGTACTTCAGAAGGCGCTTTTAGTAAAACGTAATCCAGCCGCTTTAGTCGCTAGATTACAACAGGCGAAGTTTAAAGCAGAAGCTATTCATATTGATGCTGTAGGGCTTCAGTTGAATATGGGCAGGGATGGCGTCGAAGGACTTTTGCTATTGATTGCTACTGACAAGGTGCAGGATCTTCGTCTTGATTACATGAAGTCAAAGGAGGATAAGCCTGGGCAAGCTTTAAGACGCATTGAAGAGATAGTCAAGAAAATCAGTCCTGACAATAAGAATCTTGCTGTTATCTCGCTAAGAGGAATAGGAATTACCCCTCAGTTAGCAGATAGTGTTATGCAGCAAGTGGCAGCGCATAGTACTGAAGCTAGCTTCATAAAGAAAGGGGCTGTTAAAGAGCTTCATCTTGAAGGGAATCCTATGCTCGAAGGTTGGGTAGGCGGCTGGAAAGATGCGTATTGCACTCTTTTTCCTGACCAGGCGGGACGGATTACGTTTAAGTCGTCACCGGCTTCTTCAACTACTGGAGCCGAAAATTCTGATCCTTCTAGGGTGTCGAGTTTGGTTGGCGATGTTGTTGGTGGTTCAAGTGCTGATTTGCGCCATGCGGATGGGGCGGCAGCTTCGACTAAGTAAGTGTCAGTTATTTTGTAAAGTAAGACGCCCGAGTAAAAAAACTCGGGCGTTTTTTTTGCTTGAAGTTTTATGAGTAAAATATAAAGTTTATATTGCGGTTTGCTTAAGATTTTTTTCTTTACAATGGAGTGGTTTATGACGCTTGCGACAGATCCAACCATGGCGAGTTTAAGTCGTGTTTCTCAGTGGGTTCCACAAGATGCAGCAATATCAAGAAGTTACATGCATAGCGCAGCTACTCTCGATTTTTCAAAAGAGCACTGGGCGATCTATCGCCTTGTTGCCCCACGGGTCCATGCGCTTGCAGTTCCTGTCACGTTAGTCCTTTCTTCCGTTGGATATATAGCCCAGGGAGTTACTGAATTTGGAAGGCAACTTAAACACTTAAGCCCCATTTTAGCGACCAAGTGGTTAGTTCACGGCGTTGTGACTGCTTTTCAGTGCGTGGTCCTTTCTGTTGCAGCAACAGCCTGGGCGGTCTTAGGCTTTCTTATCGGAAAAAATATTCTTTCTCTTGCTGAACCGGAAGAGACACTTACTGCTATGCGCTTTGATTTGTACAAAGAGCGTTTTAGTCGGCTGAGCAGAATTTATGCGGCTACAGGCTATTTGATCGATAAAGTCAGTAGTTCTCCAGCTGCGATGAGAGCAATTGCCGCTTTAAAAGATCCTGTTTCAGCACGAGGACCAGTGAGCGGTGTGACTTCACGAGAAGCCCGTCCAGGAGAGGTTATAGGTGATAGACTTCAGAAACGAGATGATTTCCTCCAAGAATTTCTTCCGATTGATGATGTAATAGAAGATCAGCTTAAGATCCCTGCTTACCAACCATCAGAAGATGATGCGGCTAACCAGTACGACCTACTTAGAGATAGCTTGCGGGAGGTTTTGCATCGGCTATTTGATAAACGGCCAGAAGGGAATTTCTTCCGTGATGTACTTCCGTTCTTAGGGGATGTCAATGACCCGAATTTAGCCGAAAGGCTGCAGGTGCTTGTGGATGAAGCTGTAGATCATGACCAGCTGCTTTTTCTTTTAAAAGAGCGTCCATTATCTCTTTGCCTCTTGAATGCACTCAAGGACATTAGGATTCCTGGATCAACGCTAGAAAATCCAAAGGCGATCACCATAGAGCTTGCAGGTTCTGTTTTCCCTGGAGATGAGCATGATGCCCATTTTGCAGCTCTTGGAGAGCTGATGCGTGGGGATAAAATTAAGCTTGTCATGCCAGATGGTGATGGTGACCGTCTCGCGGCGGTATTGCATTTGTCTCCTGCGGTTAAGGCAAGTAAGATCTCTCATGTACTCCCCGCGCATATCAAACATGCAGATGAAGTGGCTGGAGCTCGGCAGGTTATAGACTACAAGGGCAATCCTATTTCTGCAGACGGCCTTAAACAGCTAGTGCAGATAATCCGAGACAATAAAGTTGTGTCGCTTACATTGGATCTTGATCAGACGGGGAGCCCTGACAGCAATGTACAGCAACCTCCAGGTTATCTAACACGCATTCTTCATGCACTTGAAGCTAACACTTCAGTGTCGGTGCTGAAGCTTAAAGGGGCAGGGCAGGTCGTGGCAAATGGACATGCGTTGATGCGGGGTTTATTGCAAAATCGTACGGTTAGAACTCTTGAGCTTCCTATGGGGACTACTGAAGAGAATAGAGAACTCGATCTTTTAGATGCGGTTTTCCATTGCCGTTTGTCATTAATGATGAATATTGCGGTAACGGCATTGCTCGAGCAGGGGGCAACCTCTTCTGTTATATTGAATTTAAAAAATTGTCCAATTGGAAAGGATGAAGTGCTTGTCATTTTAGAATTACTCGCCCACGATAAGCTGAAAGAGCTCAATCTTCATGGCGCGAATTTTGGCACAGAGGACGCAGTAGCCAAGGCGATGAAGAAGCTTCTTGCTGAGGGGGTGGCTACCGCCTTGCATGGAGATAGAAGGGTGAGGAATTTGCAGGCGCTTGCAATGGGAGGCTTAGGGCTCTTAAAGGATCAGATTTATATGCTTACAAGGGCAGCTGCCGGCAATCCGGAGCTTAAATATGTGGGGCTTGAGGGGAATGATCCTGGAACGAATATGGTTTGGGTTCGTGATAGGATGTCTGCAAAGCGGCATATTTCAGAGGCTGTCCATCAGTCATGGCTATTTGCAGCGCATCATACAGAGACTGTCGATCCTAAAGATATTAGCGCTGTAGGGTTAGAGCTTGCGGGAAAGAAGCCTTTCCCTTGCCAGAAAAGCAGTGAATACATTGTAACACTTCTTCGCGCTGACAAAGTGAAAACGCTAGTGCTTGATTACCTCCGTTCAAAGATAAGGGATCCGGCCCATCCAGAGATCAATGATGGCCTTCAGGCACGTAAGAGGGTGAAGGAGTTCTCTGCTGCTTTGAAGACAGATGTCAAGAAGAGACCTCAGAATAAGAATCTGGAAGTTGTTTCAATGAGACACATGAATCTTGATGCAGCAACCGCAGATATTTTTATGGAGAGCGTCATGCAAGAGGCTGCAGGGGGTGTAGTTGCGCCTGCAACGGCTATCAGAGAGCTTTATTTAGATGGAAATAAGGGTCTTGAGTCTTGGAAAGGGAAGTGGAAAGAGGCTTATTGCCACTTCTTCCCATCTCAAGCAAAGCTTATTGCCTTCACCAGCTAACCCCTTGAACTATAGAGCCAGCAACAGAGAAATACAAGAACAGGATGGGCAGGATCAGCCTTCGGCTGTCAGGATAAAAATAAGTTAAATAAGTGTTTGCATCTCCAGAAGGTAACCAGACCGTCCCGGTCTGGTTACCCACTACTCTTTGCATTTTTCTCGTCTTTGCGTTTAAATTCTTATCAGGACTAGTGGCTTGTCAATATTGACAAACCACTAGATGCGGTTGTATTCGAGCTTGCTTAGGGCGTCGAGAATGATGCCGGGGGTAAGTAGTGAGGGGAGCATTACAGGGTCATCTGTAGAGTCGTTATTGGTGTATAGAGCATAGGCTGGCACGCCACTGCGCCCAAGTCCGTGGAGCAATCTCGATACTTCTGCATCTTTTGTTGTCCAATCAGCTTCCATTTTCACCACGCCAAGTTCTGCAAAGCGTTTAGAGACCTCTTGCGAATAGAGGGGGGCTTTGTTTGCTTGGCAAAGCAAGCACCACTTAGCAGTAACATCTATGAAGATGGGAATTCCTTTCTTTCTGAGTGCGGCTAGGCGGTCTGAAGAATAGGGCTCCCATTCTTGAATGCTTTCATGTTGAGGAGACTCTGTTGACAAAGGAGGCACTTCCTTAGAAAAATTTGTTGCCAGAATGATGATCCCAATAGAGCAGGCAAAAAGAGCAAGGCCGAGAAGGTAAGCAATGGCGCGCACTCCACGTTTATGGTTAAGAGCGCCCCAAGAGCCTATTATCCAGCAACCAATAGCAAGAAGGAAAAGAGCACAGATAAGGGTCATAAGGCTATTAGAAGAGGTTTGGGCTTGGAATACCCAGAGAAGCCAGATAACGCTCCCGATCATGAGAAGTCCCATTCCTTGCTTAAACGTTTTCATCCAAGCTCCAGGTTTTGGAAGGAGGCGAAGCGTAGCGGGAAATAGAGAGCAGAGGATGTAAGGAAGGGCCATTCCTAAGCCCATTGCAGTGAAAAGACCTAGAACTGTACTTGCGGGCAAGGTGAAGGCAAGGCCAAGAACCGATCCAAGGAAGGGGCCTGTGCAGGGGGTGGCAAGAAGTGTTGCTAAGAAGCCGCTGAAGAAGGCGCTTAGTCCTCCTGGCGCTTTTTGAAGAGCTTCTCCTTGAATTTTTCCTCCAAGAGAGACGAGGGAAAGGCCGATTTCAAGGACGCCTAAAAGAGAGAGGCCAAGGAAGAAAAGGAGCGCGGCTAAAATGCCTACAAATAGAGGATTTTGAAGCTGGAATCCCCATCCAAGCGCTTGTCCTGAGCTTTGAGCGATGATGGTTATTAGAGCTAGCATCCAGAAAGAGATGAGCATGCCGAGAGTAAAGAGAAGTCCGTGTTTTAAGATTTTCGATCGCTTCTCGCCGCCTAGTTGGATAAAGCTCATAACTTTGAATGCGATTACTGGGAGGACGCAGGGCATGAAGTTTAGGACAATTCCCCCTAGAAAGGCTAGGCCAAAAACTGTGATGAGGTAGGTGTAAGAATGACCGGGGGTTGAAGGCGTTATGATTAAGGGTGTCTGGGGCTTAACTGCTGCGAGCTCTTTGGATGTGCCATTTTTCTGAGCAGCTTCTAACTGCGTTGTTCCTGTTTGGTTTGGCCCTGTTTGTGTAAGGCCTTGAGGAAGCTTTTTAAAAAGAATACTGATATCTAGAGCTCCAGGGACCTCTTCGTCGGTCCAGCCCGGTTTTGCAACCAGCACTCCTTGGAGTAAGAGGCTTTTTGGAGAGGTGTTTGGATGGAGAAAGTCACGGTCTCTCTTCATCGTCAGGATGTAGCCGTTGCTTGCCACCTTAAGTACTTGCGGAGCGAAGTAGTTGATCACCCCCTCTTCGCTAGGAAAGAAGGTGACCTCTTGAAGAGTAACATGCGTTCCTTCGGGACGTTGCATGAGCAAGATTACGTCGTCCTTGCTTTTTTCTGCTGAGACTTGCCAAGAAGGTTGAGGGAGAGCAGCTCTAGCTTTAGCAAAGAGGTTGCTAGAAACAGGGTTTGTGGTTAACGCCTCCTTTTTAATAAGAGGCAGAGTGAGGGTGACCGTTGTGTTCCCTGGAATGCAGGAGTCTTTGCAGCCAACCCACTTTACTTCTGCTTTAATGATGACTGGGTCAGTTGGCAGCTGCGCTGGCGGAGTGATTTTGGCAAGCAAAAGAACGTCTTGGTCATAGCCAAAGCCAACAAGGTCACCGGCTACAAATCGAGAAGGAAAAGGCCACTGCAGTGGGCCTACCGAGAAGTTTTCGGGCAAAGTCCATTGTACTTTAGGAGGGGCCCCTGCATCTCCGGGGTTCTTCCAGTAAAGATGCCAGCTGGGGGCTATTTTTAGGTGGACCCCAACCCAAAAGGGTCTGCCCGCTTCAATCCCATTATCTTCTGCAAGTAGTTCAGCATGAACGGGCGTTGGTTCCTGTAGGAACTCAAAGAAGTTGACCCCTTGTTGAGAAAGCGAAGTGAGCTGTCCTGTACCAGAAAGGGGAAGGAGTAGCGCGATAAAAAGGAGGGAGCGAATAAAAAAGGAGTACACGAGTAGTTTACCAGGCCATTAGTTTTAGGAACTTATAGGGGATTAAGGGAGCTTCTCACAAGGCCTTTCTGTTTATTGACAAATAGCCCTCTTGTGCGTTATGCATGCGACGTTATTTCTATTTTCATCACCTTGTAAAAGGCCTGAATTATGACCCCCTTTATTTCCCCCTGCTTTTTTTTAGGGATCAATCCCTTTTTTTCTGCCTACGACCAGTCTGACTATTTTGGCAAAGGGGTGATCATCTCTCTGATTCTCCTTTCTATTGTTGGGTGGATTGTCCTTGTCCATAAAATATGGGTCATCCGTCTTGTCAGGCAACGCTCTCAACAGTTCCATGACGTTTTCCAAGAAAAGAGGCAGCATCCGCTTTCTTTAAGTGTTGAAGGGTCTCTATTTATGTCGTCTAATGAGATTCCTAATCCTTACGTGGAAGTGTACCATATTCTTAAGACGTACACTCTCGAGATGCTTAATAAAAACCGTGCGTTTGGACAAGCAGAAGGAAACGCTCTTCCAGCTAAAAAGGTCTACCTCTCATCGAGTGATGTTGATCTTGTTAGCTCTCATATGATGAGTGCCATATGCACACAGACGAAGAAGTTAGAAAAAAACCTTTTTGTTCTTTTGACAATGGTCAGTTTGGCTCCTTTCTTGGGTCTTCTTGGGACTGTGTGGGGGATTCTTATCAGCTTTTCTGGGCTTCAATCTCAAGCTGTTGGAGGGACTAATCAGCTGGTCCTTGCGGGGCTTTCAACGGCACTGGCCACAACTGTACTAGGGCTTGTTGTTGCCATTCCAGCTCTTATTGGGTACAACTATCTTAAGGCTGTAATCAATAATTACGAGACGGAGATAACCGGTTTTTCTGTTTTGATGCTTGCTAGTGTTGAGATGCAGTATCGAAAAGTGGATGTAAGTTAAAGTGGATGCAAATTAATCTATGCGCAAAGGTCGTTTTTTCTCTTCAAACCACCAAATGCTGGAAGATCCACAACTCAATCTTACGCCTTTGATTGATGTAGTTCTTGTAGTGTTGATTATCTTCATCATCATTGCGCCTATGCTCGAGCTCGACGAGGTGCAGCTTGCGGGGGCAAATCCGCAAGCTGCCGATGTTGCGACCGTGCAGGAAAGCCCTATTAGCATTCACGTGCACGAAGATAATACCGTTTGGTTTAATAAAAGACCTGTGACTACCGACCAGTTGGTTCTTTTGTTACGAGCGGCTCATCAGCGCTATCCAAACACTCGCCCACAGTTATTTCATGACAGACGCGCTCAGTTTGGTACTTACCAAAGCGTAAAAAATGCTGTAGAAATAGCTGGTTTTAATGAGCTTGATGTCGTTCTTAGGCCTTCTTAATAGTCTATACTCCTCGTAGCTGAAAACGGGAATTTGGACTAGCGTGAAAGCTCCCGCGGCTGAACGATCGTAAGTGCCTTATTATTAGAAATACAAAGGGCACTTGCGATCGTTCAGCCCCGGGGCTTTGGCGCCGTCCAAGTTCCCATTTTCAGCTACGAGGAGTGTATACTACAATGGATGATGCTTTAGTCCCTCGCCCTCCTTCTCGTGTTTCTTTATTGACAAAGGTCATTGTCTTTGTTCTTTTGGGACACATTGTAACTATTGCAGGGAGTGTTGTGACATGGCATATGCCAGAGGATTTTGTTCAGCCCAAGCGTTTACTTGTTCAGACTGTACAAGTGCGCGATTCTAAGCGCTCCCCAAGGCTTGCCTTGCCGGGCCTTCCGGATTCCACCTTAATCGCTCAGCTCGAGCCACAAGCTCTGCCAACGCCTGAGGTTCCTTCTGAGGCTGCTGAAGAGTTCAAGAGTGAGTCTTCTACAGATTTTGCATTAGAGCCCATTGTAGCAGCGGCTCCAGAGCCTAAACCAGAGCCTAAACCAGAGCCTAAACCAGAGCCTAAACCAGAGCCTGCTAAGGCAGAACCCTCTCCAGAACCCGCTGCGCCTCCAGTAGAAGAGAAAACCCCAGAGCCAAAAACAGAACATGCTAAGCCAAAACAAATAACCAAAGTCGAAAAAGCAAAGCCAAAACTAGAACCTGAGCCGGAAAAGAAAAAAAATCCTCTAGCCAAGGTCCCTCCAAAAGCAAAGGAGCCCCAGTCCAAAGCCGCTAAAGCAGAGCAGGTCGCCAAAGACTTAGCAAAAGAAAAGCGAGCTGCTAAAGAAACCAAAGAGGCTGCTGTAAAAAAACAAAAAGAAAAACAGCGGAAAGAAGCTGCCGCAGCTAAGCAAAAACAGCTGCTAGATAAGGTGAAAGAAAGCATTGCAAAAATTGACCAAAGTGACCATAAAGATTCTTATGGTCAGGCGATTTCTGTGCCTCAATCTATTGGAAAATTGCACATAGAAGCGCCAACCTCCTCTAGAGGTGATTCAAGAGGTGGTGGTGGCGATCCAGGCGGGGCTCAATCAGAAGAAGTTCAATACAGTGACGAACTCGTTCAGAGGCTAAAGTTAGTGCTTCGACTTCCTGAATATGGAAGGGTAAAGGTGCGCCTTGTCATCAAGCGAGATGGCAGAGTTGTTCGAGTAGAGGTCATCAGCTCTCAGAGTGAGAAAAATCGGAAGTACGTTGAAGAGCGTTTAACTCATGTCACATTTCCAAATTTTGGTTCCCATTTTGCTGGACAGCAGGAAAAGACGTTCCCATTGACGTTAAGCAATGATCTATAGGAGCAAGAGGAGTATATACTCCCCTTAGCTGAAAACGGGAATTTGGACGGCGCCAAAGCCCCGGGAGCTTTCGCGCTAGCCCAAACTCCCGTTTTCAACTAAGAGGAGTATATATCTTTAACAAAATCAATTGCAAGAAGCTCAATTATAGAGTCATCGCGGCCTGTCTTTTTACAGCTGTTATCTTTCAAAGTAGCAGCGCCTTTGCAGCGCCAAACAAAAGTGCAGCCAAAGAGTCTTCTAAAGATCAGGGCGGAGAAATCGTCGTTCGCCTTTCGACCCAATCTCAACGGCTTCCTCTTTACCTCTCGCCTGTTGTTGATCAAAACGGCGGCCTTGGCGCCGACTATCAAAGACGGATCTTTGAGGTTCTTCAATTTGACCTTGCCCACAATGGTATAACGCAAGTAGTCCCGTCTAGCTCGTCTATGGAAAAGCTTGCTAAGCAGGCCGATTGGATGAAGCAGCTTGCCGCTTGGAAAGGGTTTAGTGTTCTTTATGCAGTTAAGCCTGTGCTTGCCGATAAGACGCTTACAGTTTCAGTGTTATCGGTGACAAATAGCTCAACGAAGCGATTCCCAGAAGTTGCATTATCTGGCAATCTTCGAGAAGATCGCGTTCGGATACATCAACTTGCAGATGCTATTCACGAAACGTTTTTTGGCAAGCCTGGCATCGCTTCTACTCACTTGCTTTACACTGTTCGCACGCAAGTGAACCGTCGCAGTTCTGATACATGGATTGCTGAGGTTTGGGAAGCAGATTATGATGGAGCAAACCCAAGACAAGTCACTCACGAAGATAAGCTCTGCGTTTCTCCTACCTACGTTCCTCCAAGAAAAGGATTTGCTCCTGGCAGCTTTTTTTATGTTTCTTATCAACAAGGTTCACCTAAGATCTATGTTGCCTCTTTACGCGATGGTGTTGGCAAGCGGTTTTCATTTTTAAGAGGCGATCAGCAGATGCCTGCCGTTTCAAGGCAAAGAGATAAAGTCGTTTTTATTAGTGATGCTGGGGGTAACCCAGATATTTTTCTTCAGGAGTTTAGCCCTGAAGGGGGGACTGCAGGCAAGCCTAGGCAAATTTTTGCTGTTGAAAGAGGGACTCAAGGTTCCCCAACATTAAGTCCTGATGGAAATCGAATTGCTTTTGTTTCTAATAAAGATGGTTCACCTCGTATCTACCTCATGTATCTGCCACAGCCGGGCGCTAAAGAGCCTGCCACAGCAACTCTTCTTTCCAGACAGAACAAAGAAAACACAGCACCTTGTTGGTCTTCTGATGGGACAAAGCTTGCCTATAGCGCTATGACTAATGGTGTAAGACAGATTTGGATTTATGATTTTGCTACTAAAGAAGAGAGGCAAGTGACTATGGGTCCTGGAAATAAAGAAAACCCAACCTGGGCGCCTAATAGCTTGCATCTAATTTTTAACTCAGCCAGCGCTAACTCTTCAGAGCTTTATTTAGTAAACCTTAATCAGCCAGAAGCTGTGAAGATTAGTTCCGGCGTTGGCGAAAAGCGCTGCCCCATGTGGGAACCTCGCTAACGTTTGCCTTCACAGACCGCTAGACCTTCCTGGTCAGGCGAAATAGAGTGATGTAACAGGTCTTGTGCAATATTGCCTTTTCCATTTATTTCCTCAGTCTGGTATTAAAAGACAGATATTTAAAATATACCCCTCTTAGCTGAAAATGGGAATTTGGGCTAGCGCGAAAGCTTCCGCGGCTGAACGATCGTAAGTGCCTTAGCATTAGAAATACCCTTAGTATTAGAAATACCCTTAGTATTAGAAATACCCTTAGTATTAGAAATACAAAGGGCACTTGCGATCGTTCAGCCCCCGGGCTTTGGCGCCGTCCAAAGTCCCATTTTCAGCTAAGAGGAGTATATAACCTTACTTGTTTATTTGATGGGGAAATTATGAACAGAAGATCTCTAGTGTTTGCCATGACTTGTTTGCTGTTAACAACAGTACTCCAAGTGGGATGTCAGCGAAAGCCATCCGATATCGGAGAAGATTTTAAATCTGGCGGAAGGTACTTAGGGAAGGGGCTGAAGTCTCTTGCTGGAGTTCACGAAGACTCAGAGCCACTTGCTGGCGGCCAGAGTCTTGGCGGGCCTGTTGATGAAGATTACGTTCCTTTAAGAGATGATGACCTCTCAAGACGTATTGCAGCGGGTGATCCGGCTGCTCTTGCTCAGGTTAATCAAGGCTCTTCTGTGCCTCAGTCAAGAGAAAATCCTGGCGATCCTGGCAGTTCACTTCCTGGAATTGAGAGCTTTTTAGAGCCAACCGGAGAGCTAAAAAGACTATTTGGTCTTATACACTTCGAAACAGATAGAGATGAGATCAAAGGTCAAGAGAACATGCAAATCATTAGTCAGATTGCTGAATACATGGGAAGTCATCCTAATCTATATGTTTGGGTTGAAGGGCATTGCGATGAAAGAGGAACAACTGTCTACAACTTAGCTTTGGGTTCACGCAGAAGTAATAGCGTTCGTAATCTCCTGATTAGCGAGGGGGGGGCTCGGGGCAATGACTTTAAGGACAGATTGCTTACGATCTCTTATGGAAAAGAGCGTCCTCTAGCCTTTGGCAGCAGCCCTGATGATATAGGTCAAAACCGAAGGGCCCAATTTAAAACCTATACCAAGTAGTAGAGGTTTAGATGTCGCCTATTCGTGAATGGTTAAAGAGGAGTTGCGAGCCCTTAATGGGCTCGCTCCCCTTGATTGTTTTTCTTTCCATTTTACTTCCTATTTTGGTCACAGGGTGTGGAATGGCTACGACCTCTTCAGGTCATCCACAAGACTCTTCGATGACTATTGCCATGAGAGATGTTAGTGCGAATATTGACGAGCTTAAACATGACGTCAAGAGCTTAAAGGTAGATATTCAGATTCTAGAAGGGAAAACGCAGAGTCAAGAATCGATTACTACAGGCATTCGTCGGCAGGTTTCAGAGGCAGTGCAGAGCGATCAAGATGCCATGAAGGCAAAGTTAGTTGTACTTGAAAGGAAGCTAGACACAATCGACAAGACAACAGACAGCCTTGTTGCTGATGTCCGTCAGCTTAAAACACATGCAAACGATTCCACATCCTCTCTTGGACAGTTTAAGATAAAGATGAGCTCTCTAGAGCAAGATCTTAATGCTAAAATTGGTTCATTGAAATCAGCGATAGAAACACTTACGCAGGCTCTCCAGGCAAGGGATCCTTCTTCCTCTTCTGGAAGCTCCACGAGCTCTTATCGAGTAAAGTCAGGTGATTCTCTGGAGCGTATTGCTAGGGCGAATCAAACGACGGTAGATGCTATTAAATCCTTAAATGGATTGAAGAGCAGTAAGATCGTTGCTGGGCAGGAGCTTAAACTGCCCTAAAAATAATAGGCCTCTTTGAAATGAGTCTAATGGATTAATAACAGTTCACATACCCCTCCTTCGTCGGTGCATGTGAACTGTTGCATGGATTATTTATTTATGGGCTTAACTATAAAATTTACTGCACTATCGCTTTCTGTCTTCTTTATGGCGAGCGCCACGCTTGCCGAAGCTAATCCAGCTCGTATAGGCGAAATCCCTAACGTGGGCTCCTCCCTTATAGGCGGGTTAGTCGCTGGAGCGGGCACTCCAGCGACTAACCCGCCTATAAGGGAGGAGAGATAGGACTAACATGCCCCTACAAAACCCTCATAATAAAGCCCGCCACCCCATTGGCATCTTCGACTCTGGAGTAGGCGGGCTTACAGTTCTTAGGGAAATCGCTCGTCAGATGCCCCAAGAGGATCTCGTCTATTTTGGAGACACGGCTAGAGTCCCCTATGGCCCCAAAGGGCGAGAAACCGTCATCAGATATTCTGTAGAAAATGCAATCTTTCTTCTCGAGCAAGATATTAAGATTTTAGTTGTGGCCTGCAATACGGCCTCAGCTTGTGCGATCGGGAAGCTGCAAAAGATCTTCAATATCCCAGTAGTAGGCGTGATCGATCCTGGTGTGGATAAAGCTGTCCAGACGACAAAAAACCAACGAATTGCTGTCTTAGGGACAAGAGGAACGATTGCCTCTGGAGCCTATCAGAATAAGCTAAAGGGGCGGCTTCCTGACGCCTTAATTTTCGCTGTTCCTTGCCCTTTATTTGTTCCCCTTGTTGAAGAGGGACTGTTAAATGATCCTGTAACCGATATGGTCGTCCAGCAGTACCTTAAGCCATTACTAGGGCATGGGATTGATACACTTCTTCTTGGCTGCACCCATTATCCGCTTCTGCACAAGGTGATTCAAAAGGCTGTTGGAAATACAGTTTCTTTGATTGATTCAGGCTCGACATGTGCTCAAAGGGTGCAAGAGATATTGACAAGTAACGATCTGCATAACCCGGTGCCTGCTCAAAATGGATACCGAGGAAAGCTTCAGTTCTTTGTTTCAGATGACCCTCAAAGATTCCGCGAGACTGCCACGCAGTTTCTCGACAGCCCCATAGACACCGTCTACCTCAAAAAGCCCGAATAATCCCTCATCTTACTGCTTTTGCTTGGTTTAGGTGATAAATGTGCGTGGGGGGGTCACCGCCTGCAAGTGGAGGGGTAACTATAAAAACCCCTTCGAGCGTTACCGCTCGCCTTTTAGAGATTTCCTCAAGAGCTTCTCCTTCCAAAACGATGTGATTTAGGGCGTTTTGGGGAGCTGCAACGCAGCAGTTTTTGACGTTGGGCAGGCTTGCAAGGACCCACTTTCCGGTATCAGAGCGGTGCAAGAAGCCTCGGACACGCACGTTTTGCTCGTGAAAGGGGAGGGCGGCGGCGGTCGCAGCGATCTTATCGAAAGAGAGAAGCGGCATCTCTTCTGCAAAACAGAGGGGGACTAAAATGAGCGATAAAATAACGAGCGTGATTTTTAGATTCATAGGAAAGGTATAGTCGATTAGGTTTGTTTTGCAAATTTTCTTAGACGTTGCTTATGATTCGGATGGCGATATCGCGATGCATATACTCCTCTTATCTGAAAATGGAAATTTGGACTAGCGCGAAAGCTCCCGCGGCTGAACGATCGCAAGTCGCCCTATATTTCTAATATTGGGAGACTTGCGATCGTTCAGCCCCGGGGCTTTGGCGCCGTCCAAATTCCTGTTTTAGGATAAGAGGAGTATACACTCCTCTTATCCTATTATTTGAGGCTTTATCGACTATTAAGGCACGTTTAGTTCAGCGTTTACTATTTGGGGACATTATGTCACACCACACTTTTTTTACTTCAGAGTCGGTTGCGGTTGGGCATCCTGATAAAGTGGCTGATCAGATATCGGATGCTATTCTCGATGCTTGTTTAGCACAAGATCCCGATTCCTATGTTGCCTGCGAAACGGTAGTGACGACAGGGCTTGTTATTCTTGCAGGGGAAGTGAGTACAAAAGCGCATCTCGATTTCCAAAAAATTGTGCGCGATGCGGTCAGAGACATTGGGTACGATAGCCCCGGTTTAGGGTTTGATTCCCATTCATGCGCTGTGATCAATACGATGCATCAGCAATCTGCAGATATTGCTCAAGGGGTATTAGAAGGGCAAGGATTTCATAAAGAGCAGGGTGCTGGCGATCAGGGGATGATGTTTGGGTTTGCTTGTGATGAGACCCCTCAGTTTATGCCGATGCCGATTATGCTTGCCCATCAACTAGTAGCTGAGCTTTTAAGGCTTCGCAAAGAACAAGTGCTTCCTTACTTAAGACCCGATGGGAAAGTTCAGGTGACGATAGAGTATGACGAGCAGAAAAAGCCTCTGCGCGCACCTGCGGTCGTTATTTCTACGCAGCATGCTGAAGATGTAGACCATGCCACGATTGTTGCCGATATGATGGTAATGATTAAAAGGGTTATCCCTGGGCATCTTTTAGATCAAAGCACGCGCTACTACATCAACCCTACAGGGCGTTTTGTCATTGGAGGCCCGCACGGAGATTGTGGCTTAACGGGAAGAAAAATTATTGTAGATACATACGGCGGTATGGGGCGACACGGTGGAGGGTGCTTTTCGGGAAAAGATCCTAGCAAGGTAGACCGTTCGGCTGGATATGCAACAAGATATGTTGCCAAAACAATTGTTGCAGCCAAGCTTGCTAAGAGATGTGAAGTCCAAGTGGCCTATGCAATTGGGTATTCTCAGCCGGTTTCTATTTCTATCGACACCTTTGGAACGGGAACTGTTGATGACGCCCTTCTTAAGGGCGCTATCGAGAAGGTCTTTGATCTCTCGCCGAAGGGGATTATTCGAATGCTTGATCTAAAGCGTCCAATATACCGCCAAACTGCCTATGGAGGTCATTTTGGAAGAGATGTGTTAAAGGATGAGAATGTGTTTACTTGGGAGCGGCTAGACCGCGTCCCTGCCTTGCAGCGGGCTGTAGAGCAGGAGCTTCAAAAGGCAAAAGCCTGCGCAAAGAGAATCTGATCAGGGCCTTAAAAACAGTAATTATTTAGTAATAACAGCTTGAGTTCTCAATATGCAGTGTCCTCTCTGCGGTGCAGAAAATGACTTTAAGGCTCACGGGTGCGAGGTCTGTGATACAGACCTGCCACGCTTTTCTTCAGAAAAGAAGAAAGGAAAGGGGCAGGTGATTCTCGACACGGTCAATGGTGCGGGTAGAGGAGTTAGCTTCTTTAAGCTTGCTTTATGGGTTTGCGCTATTGTTGCAGTAGCTGGACCTTGGGTCCTTATGCGAGATCTTTTAACGGTTCCTGAAGTTGTGAAGTACTCTCGGATGGATTATGCTGATTTGAAGGCGAGCTATTTAGAGAATGCTGCGACGTGGGATACGCAGAAGAGTCAGGTTCTTCAAGCAATACAAACGAAGCGCTCAGTAAATAATATGAGCCCTTCACATCTTTTTCTTCGAGAGGTGCCGATGGAGGTAGCTCTTTCGTTTTTACTTAAAGACCTTCACTTTATTGAAGCTGCTGATGATATCGCCTTTTATCCTAAAAGCGACCCGATGGCCACAAGTGATGTCACGACGACACTCATCCTCTCTAAGTATCAGTCCTCTTTTTGGCCGCTGTCAATTCTTCTTTCCTTAGAAATTCATTTTCGCGAAATGCCCTCTGGACAAGTTGTTGCAGAGTTTACGGCGCTTAAGCGTGGGAGCAGAACAGTTCCTGTGGAGCTTGCGTGGACTTATTTTGCTACGGAATTAAACGTTCTTAGCCGGCTTGAGCAAATGGCTGGCGGCGTTCAAGAGCTTCGGTTCATCCAAAATGATGATACCGCCCTCCTCCAGTGGACCGAAAAATAACCGTAAAATCGGTAACAGTTCACATACCCTTCCTTCGTCGGTGCATGTGAACTGTTACTTTGTATTTCTAATACTAAGGCACTTGCGATCATTCAGCCGCGGGAGCTTTCGCGCTAGTCCAAATTCCCATTTTCAGCTAAGCGGAGTATATAAAGTAGGGTGTCAGTAAGGAGAGCCACCTACTTGGTAGCGGTCTCTTCTTCTTTTAGCCGGTAACCTACGCCGCGGACGGTTTCAATCCAGGTAAAGGGGCTTTCTCTCGGGTCTTGAGGGCCAAGTTTCTTGCGTAAAGAGGCGATGTGCACGTCAATGTTTCGATCCAAAATATAATGGTCTTCATTTTGAACGTCATCAAGAAGGTTATCGCGTGAGAGGACTTGGCCGCGATTGACTAGCAGCCTTTTAAGAATGCCAAATTCTGATAAGGTGAGCTGGATGTACTTATTTTTTTTGCGCATGAGGTGACGGTCTACCTCTAGCGTAAAATCTCCAAACGACATTGTTTTAGAGCCTTTTTCTGTCTCTTTGCTGCCGCCTCTGCGCAGAATTGCTTTAATCCGCGAGAAGAGCACTTTTGGCGAGAAAGGTTTTGCGACGTAGTCATCAGCGCCGAGTTCAAGGCCAAGCATCATATCCACTTCTTCATTTTTGGCAGAGAGGATGATGATGGGAATGCTTTTTAGTTCAGGATGTTGCTTCATTTTGCGGCAGACATCTAACCCGTTAAGCCCTGGTAGCATAAGATCTAAAATCACCAGGTCAGGGCGTTCTCTGTCGACAGCCCGGTAACCATTCAGTCCATCTTCTTCCCAGAGGAGTTTGTACTGAGAGGAGATATCTGCTTGTATTTTGATCATTGAGCGGATGTCTTCTTCATCTTCAATGAGAAGGAGACGTTTTTTCTGAGCCATGGAAGAGCTCCTTACGGTAGTAGATTGTAAAAGGATTGTTTTATCCCTCTTCTGATCATTTTTGTGGAGTAAAAAGATGCGAGGCGAGGATAAAATAGCTGCTTGGAGGGTGTTATGCAACTAGAAAACAAACCAGAGTACATTGATTCACATGCGCATATTAGCGGCCTGAAAGAAGGGGTAAAGGCCTTAATCAACAGAGCCCAGCAAGCACACATTTCTCATATCATCAATATTTGTACCGATATTGCTACGCTTGAAGAAGGCCTTATTCTTGCTAGCCTTTATTCATGGATCCATAATGCAGCATCGACAACGCCTCATGATGTTGTCAAGGAAGGTGAGGTTGTATTTCCGGTAATTGCTCAAGCTGCCCGTAGAGGAGCTTTGGTTGCTATTGGCGAGACTGGTTTAGATTATTATTATGAGCGCGCTCCAAAAAAAGAGCAGAAAAAGTTTTTGCGTCGCTACCTGAGGCTGGCATTGGAGTGCAAGCTGCCTGTGATTATTCACTGCAGAGAGGCGTTTGTGGATCTATTTGCAATTTTAGATGAGGAGTATGTGGTAGGGGATAAGCACGCTCCGGGTGTGTTGCATTGCTTTACTGGGACAGTAGCAGAAGCTGAAGGAGTGATTGCGCGCGGATGGTATTTGTCGCTTAGTGGAATTGTGACATTTAAAAAGAGCGAATCTCTTCGAGAAGTGGCAAGGGTGGTCCCTCTTGAAAAGCTTCTCATCGAGACAGACACTCCTTATTTAGCTCCGCAGAGTCGTAGGGGCAAACCAAATGAGCCAGCATACCTTCCAGAGATAGCTGCTGTTATTGCAGATCTCCGTGGAATTTCCATCGAATCTCTTGCCGCCGTTACTTCTCAAAACGCCCGCACTCTCTTCCGCCTATAAAAGCCCCATTTTCAGCTACGAGGAGTATATACAGAGTCAAGAAAATTCTTCATGCGATTGCCCTGGCTCTCATCCCTGTCATTACCCATATTTTGGGATAGCCGATTTGCTCAAAAACATGACTGCCTTATGCAGGAAGGTAACGTGGGCCGCCTAAGGTCTGGGATTCCAGATTGAGTCTACAACAAACGTTCGTTTTGGTTGTTTTAAGATGTGGGTAATGACAAGGCTCTCATCCCTGTCTGGGATTCAGATTGTATCGCCCACGTAATGCTTGCCCACTCGTATGCTCTAAATAATTTTTTGTTGTAAAAAGAGGGGTGCTATTGCTAGTCTACGTCTATCGTTATTGCACCATGTACGTACATAGTTATGGCTGTTGTCGCTCACCCTCTTCCTTCAGCATTCGTGTGGCGTAGGCTCCACTCCTTAATGGGGCTTGGCCTCGTCCTTTTTCTTCTTGAGCATCTTTTTACAAATTCGCAGGCAGCCCTCTACTTCGGCAATGAAGGGAGCGGGTTCATTACTCTTATCAACGGGATCTATAATATACCTGGACTGGTGGCGGTTGAAGTCGCCCTTATTGGCGTCCCGCTCCTGGTGCACATGATCTGGGGGATTAAATACGCGCTGACCTCCCGTCCCAACTCTTTTTCAAACGATGGCTCGCGCCCTGCTCTTCCACAGTACCGGCGGAACCGTGCCTATACTTTGCAGCGAATCACCTCTTGGATACTTTTGGTGGGGATTATCTTGCATGTTGCGCAAATGCGCTTTATCGAAAGTCCTGCTACAGCACAGCTTGGAAGCGAAAAATACTACATGATCGAGCTTTCTTTAGATAGTGGCCTCTATCCTTTAGCTGTAAGGCAAGATGTTCAGCTCTATGATGCAGCTGCAATCAATGAGCAGCGCGGTTTTGTAGCTCAACATTTGGCAGAGCACCCTCAGCTGCTCCCTTCAATAGAGCGACTGAAAGAGCTTGTTAGGCAGCGGGGAGCCACCCCAAATGCCCCTTTTAGCGAGAGCTTCTTGGAAGTTGTAAGCCAGGCAGTAAATATAGGGCAGTTGCAGCAGTGGGTCCAGGCGCTAGAGGCTCATTCTTTGGATGAAGGGGAAGTGCTTGCTGTCTCAACGCAGCCAGGGGTTGTGTGGCTCTTAAAAATTCGCGATACATTCAAGAGCGTCTGGATGCGCATCTTGTACACAATCTTTGTCATAGCGGCCTGCTTCCATGCTTTCAATGGACTTTGGACGGCTTTGATTACTTGGGGAGCGCTTCTCTCTTCCAGGGCTCAAACGCAAATGGCTCTTGTTGCGAAGGGGATGTTTGTCCTTCTCTCCCTCATGGGATTGGCAGCAATTTGGGCTACCTACCTTTCTGAACTCACTCTCTACTAATAGTAATTAGAAATTAATGACTAAAACGCATGCAGAAAAAACAGTTATTGTTGTAGGAGGAGGGCTCGCTGGCCTTTCAACTGCGATGCGCCTTGCAGAAAATGGATACAACATCAAGCTTGTGTCAGTTACCAAAGTGAAGCGGTCTCACTCTGTATGTGCTCAAGGGGGCATTAACGCCGCCATGAACCTCAAAGGTGAGGATGACTCGCCAAGTATCCACGCCTACGACACAATCAAAGGGGGAGACTTTCTTGCAAACCAGCCTCCTATTTTAGAAATGTGTTTGGCAGCTCCTGGAATTATTAGGCTTATGGAGCGTTTGGGGTGCCCGTTTAGCCGGACTCCCGAGGGGTTTATGGACTTCAGACGTTTTGGCGGGACCCTCTACAATCGGACAGCATTCGCTGGGGCGTCAACGGGTCAGCAGCTCCTTTACGCTCTTGATGAGCAGGTGCGTCGATATGAGGTTCAAGGGCAGGTAGAGAAGTACGAATTTTATGAGTTTATGCGTCTTGTAATGGATGAGCATGGAGTGGCCCGCGGCATTGTCGCTATGGATCTTCTGAATCAGAAGCTCCACATTCTGAAGGGAAATGCCGTTGTTATCGCTACAGGTGGCCCCGGAGTTATTTTTAAGTGGTCGACGAACTCGACTTTCTGCACTGGAGCTGCTAATGGCCGCCTCTACATGCAGGGGATGTATTATGCCAACGGGGAGTTTGTTCAGGTGCACCCCACAGCAATTCCAGGGGCTGATAAGCTCCGGTTAATTTCTGAATCGGTACGTGGAGAGGGGGGGAGGATGTGGGTCTATGGAGACTCCTCCAAGAGCGTTAAAAATGCAAAGGGAGAGACAATCCTTTGTGGCAAGACAGGGGAGCCTTGGTACTTTCTCGAAGAGCTTTATCCAAAGTATGGGAATCTTGTCCCTCGAGACATTGCTTCTCGAGCGGTTCTTGAGGTGTGTGAGCTTGGGCTTGGTGTCGACGGTGAAAATCAAGTCTATTTGGATGTGAGGCACCTTTCGGAAGAAAAGTTACATAAGTTTGAGTCTGTCCTTGAGATCTATCGCAAATTTACAGGTGAAGATCCGCGCAAAACTCCTATGAAGATCTTCCCTGCTGTTCACTACTCAATGGGAGGCGCTTGGGTCGATTGGCCTGCAGCGGATGATGCCGACCGTTGGAAGAAGTACAGACAGATGACGAATCTTCAAGGGTGCTTTAACGTAGGAGAGTCCGATTACCAGTATCATGGCGCCAATCGTTTAGGAGCTAACTCTCTTCTTTCATGTATCTATGGAGGGCTTGTTACTGCGGGAGAAGTTGGTCGCTATATTGACAATTTGTCTTCAGGATTTGGATCTACCCCTTCACAGGCATTTGAAGGGGCCCTTAAGCTCGAAGAGGAGTTTAAGCAAGACCTTTTAAGTAGAAATGGTCCGGAAAACGTCCATCTCCTCCACGATGAGCTGGCAGAGGTTATGGTTAAGCATGTCACTGTTAAGAGAAACAACGGCGACCTTGCTCTGGCCATTGATAAAATTAAAGAGTTGCGAGAAAGGTACAAGCAGATCTCTCTTGGGGATCGAAGTTCTACGGCGAACAAAACCTTTATTTTTGCTAATCAGTTCCGCTCAATGCTAGAGCTTGCCTTAGTGATCACGAAGGGGGCGCTCCTTCGTAATGAGTTTCGTGGCGTTCATTTTAAGCCCGAATTTCCTAAACGGAATGATGAGCAGTGGCTCAAAACAACACTTGCCCAGTATGATCCTACTAAGGACGAGCCTGTCATCTCTTATGAGCCTGTAGATCTGCGCCACTTGAAGCCTTTTTTGCGTGACTACACGCATGCAGAAAAGGTTAAGCCTACATTGGAGAATATCCCCGCGAATATCCTTCTACCTATCTAAGAGGAGTATATGTCTGAAACATTTACGCTGAGAGTTTATCGAGGGACTACGGGTGAGCAGCATTGGGAGGACTTTGAGATCGCGCTCCATCCTAGGATGAACATTATTTCTGCGCTTATGGCAATCGAAAAGCATCCTAAGAATATAAAGGGAGAGAGTGTTGCTCCTGTTGTTTGGGAAGGGGGGTGCTTAGAAGAGGTGTGTGGGTCGTGTTCGATGCTCATCAATGGGCAGCCAAGACAGGCTTGTACAGCGCTCATTCGTTCTATTCTAGAGCAGACAAAGCACAATGTGATCACTCTGGCCCCGTTTACGAAGTTCCCTCTTGTTCGTGATCTTATTGTCGACAGGGAACCGATGTTTGAGGGGTTGAAGAAGGTGCACGGGTGGATAGAGGTCGATGATACATATGACAGGGCGTCTCCCCCTTTGCGCATTAGCCAGGCAAAGCAGGATGTGATGTATTCGCTTTCTACATGTATGACCTGTGGGTGCTGTTCAGAGGCCTGTCCTCAAGTCGGTAAGCATTCTAAATTCATTGGCCCTGCAGCAATTTCTCAGGCTCGGTTGTTTAATGCCCATCCAGTAGGGAAGCTGACGCAAGAAGATCGCTTGCGCCCTTTGATGGAAGAGGGGGGCATTAATGATTGTGGAAATTCTCAAAACTGCGTTCAGGTGTGTCCCAAGGGAATTCCTCTCACAGATTCTATTGCGGCAATAGGAAGGGATGTGACCTTACAGGCGCTGCGCGATCTTTTCAGCCTTCCTGACCGTGACTAAAATAGTAAGCACAGGCCTAAGAGAGTGTAATTTAAACGCAAAGACGCAAAGAATTATGCGGGCAATGCCGTCGAATAATGACTTTTCTGAATTTCTTAGCGTCTTTGTGTTTAATATTTTCATTGGTTTTCTAGTCTGTATGGTGAGATTTAATGACTACTAGCCCCAGGTTTTCCCAGCTTGTTTTCCTTGTAATTCTGAAGACAATCTGGGCTGTTGGTATGGTTTCCTACTACGGTATTGGGCTGTCTCCAGACGAGGCGCAGTACTGGACGTGGAGTCAAAATTTAGACTGGGGCTACTATAGCAAGCCGCCAGGGATTGCTTGGGAGATCTGGGCGGGTTGCCAGCTGTTTGGAAATACTGAGCTAGGCGTTCGCTTTGGAGCTATTCTCATTTCGGCATTACTTGCTTTTGCCATTTACGCACTGGCTCGCTGCTGCCGCCTAAAGTCTTCGACAGCTTTCTGGGCTGGCGTTGTCATGAGTTTCTGCCCAATTGGGATCATGGCCTCTTTTGCTGCAACTACAGATGGCGGGTCTATTCTCTTTTTTACGCTGGCAGCAGCCGTTGTTGCAAGCGCGCTTGATCGCGGAGAAGGGCCACGCTTCTTAATGGTTGGCTTCTTTATTCTCTGCGGCGCCCTTTTCAAGTGGACCACCTATTTCTTCTGGATTTGGGCAGTCTTGTTTATCTCTTACTATCCGCGCCCACGCATGAGGCATGTGATGGACGGGCTGATCCTTTCGCTGCTTGCACTGCTTCCTAGCATAGTGTGGAATGGGCGGCACGACTGGCCAACATTTAAGCATGTCTACTACACAATTTTTAAGGCTGTAGGGCCAGTTGCCAAGCATGTTTCACAAAGCAACTTCTTTGATTTCCTAGGCGCTCAAATTGGCTTGCTTTCGCCGGTTTATTTCATTTTGCTTTGCTGTGGGATTGGGGGCTTAGCAAGATATCGGAAGAGCGCCTCTCCAGCGCTTGTTTTTTGCGGCGCTATTTTCCTTTCAATCATCCCTTATTTTATCGCTTCGTGTTTCAATAAGATCCAGGCGAATTGGGCGGTATGGGTTTACCCTACAGCTATTGTTGTTTTGTGTTGGTGGGCGCTTGAGTACCGGGCCAGAGCGCGCGTATGGATGCATGTTGGAGCCTATTCTTCGGTCATCCTCTCGCTTCTTGTAATTGCTGTGCCGTATATTCAAAGTCATAGCCTCTTCCCTGCAAATCCCATCCCCTATAAGCTCAATGCATTTCGTCAAAGTTTAGGCTGGCAAAATCTTAAGCCTGCTCTGCAAGAAAGTGGTTACGATTCAACGAAGGACTTCCTTTTTGGGGATTCCTACCAAATGGCAAGTATTCTTAGTTTTTATGGGGAAGGGCAAAATAGGGCTTATTTCCTTAATTTACATAGCTCTAGAAAGAATCAATTTTCTTATTGGCCGGGTCTTGCTAAAGAAGGGCTAAACCGCACAGGCTATTTCGTTTACACGGAAAATACTTCAGACTTTCTTGCTGCGCAGGATAAAAAAGTCGCGTACTACCAGCAAGTCCTTAAGCCTTATTTTCATACAGTTATATTTGTTAGGGCAGCTCCTCTCTTTTCTGCCTATGGCCAAACCGTTAAGGGAGCGCTCATCTTCAAATGCGAAGGTTACAACGGCACTTCCCCTCCAGATCCCGACATTTATTAGGCTAAAAACGGTGGTGACAGAAATAGGGTAAGGGATATGATTGACTATACTCCTCTTAGCTGAAAACAGGGCTTTGGCGCCCTCCAAATTCCCGTTTTCAGCTAAGAGGAGTATATATCGACTACAGAACAAGTTTTGTCTGCCGATAAGGACACCCTAGCGACCAATGCGCTTCAGCGATAAGTAATTTTTAGGGGATCACGACGCTTAAAGAAATAGCCTCTAAGTGGCTTAGCTGCTCAAGAGATAGATCCTTAAGGAAGCGGTCCCACCTTTTAACACTGGTTGACAGTGCGGTCATAGACCCTTATTGGCGGACTTTTTTTACGTCCACGTACTCTAGTGCTCTCCGATGGGGAGCCTTCAAAATCTCAGAGAGCTCCTGCACAGAGCGCTTTTTTATTTCAAAACGTTTGTCCAAAGCAGCTTCTAGCCGGCTATGCAGTGTTTCTTTTGTTGGAAGGTAGTCTTTCAGCTTGCAAAGGAACTCTTCGTGAGGACGACCTTGCCGGTAAGCTGGCATTTTCTGTGGGATGTAGAGGCAGGACATCTTTTCACTGTCATAATCCCAAAGAAGTGACGAGTGGTGGAGCCATCGCTCTTTGCGGATGTATTGGGCATTCCCTCCACATTTCCTTTGCCCCAGAACGTAGTCGTTGTCGCGAAGATGAAAGTCTGGGTGGGGGATTGCTTCTTTATAAAGCCTTTCAGTCCAGCGCATGATGGGTTCGGGATAGGTGGGGATAGCAACGCTTGCTTCGTTAAAGATGAAAGTGACAAACAGGGTGTTTTCGTCGGCGATAATGGTGCCACCGCCACTAAAACGGCGAATCAAGGGGAGCTTACGCTTTTGAAGGGCTGTGATATCGACGAGTTGCTCGTGTTTGCCCGATATTCCCATAACAACAGCAGGGGGGCTTCCCATATTGAGAATGCACCAGTTGCGGTTGTCGCTCCTTAGCAGCGCTTCTTCTAGCTCTAGCTGCTCAAAAATCGGAATATCCTGAAGGCGGAGAATATTTAGAGAAGTAGTGTTTGGCGTAATCCAATCTCCTGAAAATAGAGGTTTTGCTGTTTAATTACCGCTTACGCGGTTTTTTTTATACTTCAGCCATTCTTTAACCGCTTACGCGGGTTTTAAATAGGAGGTTATAGAGCATTTTCCAGCGGCTTGGCGCAGACTGAGCGTGCTTTTAGGGCGACCATAAGGACTAAGATGTCTGATGGGGAAACGCCGGCGATGCGGGAGGCTTGACCGAGGTTAACAGGTTTCCATTTAATCAGCTTTTCCTGAGCTTCTCTGCGAAGGCCGTTAATAGGGGCAAAGTCGAATGTGGTGGGGATTACAATGTTCTCTACGTTTTCAAGTTTTGTCACATCACTTGCCTGACGAGAGATGTAACCTGCGTACTTGAGGTAGAGCTCGATCTGGGTGTTGATCTCGTGGCCGTGATCGATAATATCAGTTGGGTATTCGTTTCTAAGGAGCTCGTAGGTGTACTCTGGACGGCAAAGGAGCTGTCCTAACGAAGCGTTCTTTCCGTTTACTTGTCTGAAGTTCTTAGAAAGACGCGCTGTTTCTTTTTCGATGGTTTGTTTTTTCTCGCAGAGCTTTGCGTATCTGGCGTGGTTTATGAGCCCTTGCTGGTAGCCATATTCGCGTAGGCGTAAATCTGCGTTGTCTTGGCGAAGGAGGAGGCGATGCTCGGCCCTGCTTGTGAACATCCGGTAAGGTTCGTCAAATCCCTTTGTGACGAGGTCGTCGATCATTACACCGATATAAGCCTCAGAGCGCTTGAGGACAAGGGGGGGCCTGCCTGCAATCTTGTTTGCGGCATTGATCCCTGCCATGAGCCCTTGAGCTGCGGCCTCTTCATAACCTGAAGTCCCATTCACCTGGCCTGCGAGGTAGAGCCCCGAGATCTTCTTTGTTTCTAAAGAGGGATAAATTTGACCTGTCTGAACAAAGTCGTATTCGATGGCGTAAGCAGGCCGCATGATTTCGGCTTTTTCAAGTCCTGGTACGCTGTGAATGAGTGCGAGCTGTACGTCGAAGGGGAGCGATGAGGAGATGCCATTGACATAGACCTCTTGAGTGTTGAGCCCTTCAGGCTCTAAAAAGAGTTGATGGCGGTCTTTGTCGGCAAAGCGGACGATTTTATCTTCGATTGAAGGGCAATAGCGAGGGCCAATCCCTTTGATCTTTCCTGAATACATTGGAGATCTGTGGATGTTGGCTAGGATGATCTCTTTTGTGAGCTCTGTTGTGTAGGTGATGTAGCAAGAGACTTGAGGGAGCCTAGGGCACTCTTCGTCGTCATACGAAAAGCGGACGCCGGGGTCGCCTTTTTGTTCTTCTGTTTGGCTCAGGTCGACCGAGCGCATATTCACGCGAGGGGGAGTCCCTGTCTTTAAGCGTCCAAGAACAAAGCCGAGCTCTTCGAGGTTTGCAGAAAGACCAATCGATGGCTTGTCACCGGCTCTGCCTCCAGAGAAGTTCGTCTCCCCAATATGAAGGAGTCCGCGCATGAAAGTGCCAGCAGAGAGGATGACCGATTTGCCGTAGTAGGCAATTCCTTCAAGCGTTGTCACTCCATCAATTGCGTCATTTTTAACGATAAGCGACTGGGTGGTCCCTTGTTTGATGAAAAGGTTGGGTTGCAGCTCTAAGCGGTTCTTGATTTCTGTTTGGTAGAGCGCTTTGTCTGCTTGTGCCCTGGGAGCCCACACAGCAGGCCCTTTCGTCCCATTGAGCATGCGGAATTGAATCCCCGTTTTATCGGCGACCTTTCCCATCTCTCCCCCAAGGGCGTCGATCTCTCGAACCATTTGCCCTTTTGCTGTGCCTCCAATTGCTGGATTGCAGCTCATCTTGCCGATGGTGTCGAGGTTCATTGTAAGCATGAGGGTGCGCGCGCCCATGCGGGCAGCAGCAAGAGCTGCTTCACAACCAGCGTGGCCGGCACCTATGACGATGACATCGAATGATTCAGGGTAATTCCACATAATAAAATAAATACCGCTTAAAAAAGAATCGGGCTCAGATACAGAGCGGGATCGGATATAATTATACTCTTCGTAGCTGAAAATGGGAACTTTGGCGATAGACACTATTCCCGTTTTCAGCTAAGAGCGGTATATATAGCGTCCGAACTCGAATCTGAGCCCAACTCTTTTTACAAGAGTACTAAATATTAAGAGAGCTGAATAAGCGGCCCAAACTAGGACTACTTATTAGGCTTATGTCTTAGTGCTTTAAGGCGCTTCTTTCTTTTGTGCTTATTGATTTTCAAGCGACGCTTTCGTTTAGTCGACGTCATGGGAGCTCCGGTAATGGTTTTTAATTAAATTTTTGAGTGCAACGCCTGATGATTTTAGGGGAGATTGTGAATAAAAAGCAAACAGCTAGTTGCGCTGACAGCAGCTCCCACTAAAAGTTTATTTTTTAACTCCTCAGAGACAGGGCGATTTTATCAAGAAATATTTGACGCTCACAGAGGTGTGAGAGAACACAGAGAAAAACAAGAGAAAAGAGGAGTATAGTAATGGTTGTTAAGGAAAGGAGGCGATACCATTGAAAGCAATGCTGATATCAATAGTATTCCTGTTTAGCAGCATTGAGGCAACTGAGATTCCCGATGATCTGGTCATCTCCCCTGCGGTGTATGAATACCAAGGCGGAAGCCTGGACTTGTCCAAAGAGGGATTGCATCGCATCCTAACCCCCCCGACTTGCATAATGCAGAGAATAACCTTCAAGGATGATGTTAAATCGCTCTTGGCTGCATTATCTCTGCTAACTAGTCACGGAAACGTACACGACGGGCTAGACTCGACTGATGCCAAAATAATGGCTCTCACGTCCAAGCTATCCATGACATGCGGATCCGCCGCTCAATTTGCTCAAGCAGTTCTTGCAGAACAAGGTGTTAAGTCCAGACTGTGTGGAGGTGTGGCAATAGGCGACTACAACGATTACGACAACGGACACACGGTGCTCGAAGTCATGGTTGGCGGAAGATACCGAGTATTCGATATGAGCACGAAGAGACTGTTCGAAGACTCGATCCTTTCAGTATGCTGTCAAATCGCAACTGAATACATCCCTCCCCACGAGGTATTTCACACGCAAAACCTGGTGGCCTCTACGCCAATGATGTGCAACGGGATAGACTTTCACCTACTCTGTGAGGAAATGCTCAAAGACGATGCAAGCGTTTTAAAATGGTATAGACATGTGTTGCAAGTGCCATTCATAAAGGAGGGTGATGAAATTTTTTACACATGCAGAGATTCAGATAGAGAGACCGTTAGTACGCAATTTCCATTGTGGAAACGCCTAGATGAAGGGGAGTTTATCGCAAAGTTTTACACCTTGGAGATCTTATATATAGATGAATTTACATACTCCTCGTAGCTGAAAATGGGAATTTGGACGGCGCCAAAGCAGCAGCTCCCACTAATTAATTTTCAACGCCAAGGCGCAGAGACGCAAAGAGGTTTTTTCGTGGTAAAAGCATGAAATTAAATAAAATTCTTGTATATCTTTGTGTTTCTGCGCCTTTGCGTTGAAAATTAATTAAAACGACTTACAATATAGTATCAAGGCGTATTGAGCGTTTCTAGTATACTGCTATAGTCGCTAAGTGATTGATTGTTAGGATGTTTTTTTTTAGCGGGAGCTTTGGCGCCGTCCAAATTCCCATTTTCAGCTAAGAGAAGTATATACTCCCAGATTGAGACGTATTTAGATGTTGCTGAGGGCCTCGAAGGGGTCGTCAGAGCTCTGCTGGCCATTCTGGCCAGGGCCGCCTTGGCCTGCATAGAGAGGCGCGTAGTTGGCAAATTGGGCAAGCCCTTTGCGGAAGGTTAGGTTAACGCTTCCAACGCCGCCATGACGGTTCTTTGCAATAATCAATTCTGCCATTCCAGGCTTGTCTAATGGGTCGTAATATTCCCGTCTTAGCAAGAACATGACGATATCAGCATCCTGCTCAATACTTCCACTTTCTCTCAAGTCACTCATAAGCGGTCTGTGCCCTGTACGGTCTTCAACCTTTCGGGAGAGCTGTGACAGGCATAAAATAGGGAGGTCTAATTCCCTGGCCAAGGTCTTTAACATTCGGGAAATCTCGGAAATTTCACCTTGACGGTTGTCGGTGTTGCGAGAGGAGCCAGAGCCTGAAAGGAGCTGGAGGTAGTCAATAACCAGAAAGCCGATTTGATAGGTCTCTTTCATGCGGCGCGCTCTTGCTCTGAGGTCTGTGATTTTAAGCCCCGGTTGGTCGTCGATGATCATTGTGTGCTTTTGCATCTCGTTTACGCTAGCAACAATCTTTTGGTAGTCCATTCCGTTAAGAGAGCCTGTTTTGATTTTTTCAGACTCCACTTCAGAATGTGAGCAGACAACCCTGTGAAGGAGCTGCTCGGCGCTCATTTCTAAAGAGAAGATGCCCACAGGAGTGTTGTTTCTAAAGCAGACGTTTTCTGCGATGTTGAGTGCTAGTGCCGTTTTTCCCATTGCAGGACGAGCTGCCAGGATCATGAGATGAGAGCGGTTAAGTCCGTGAATGAGCTTGTCTAGGTCGTTAAAGTATGTCGGTATGCCGGTGATGCCTAGATCTTGCGGGCCACGTGCTTGGTAGAGCTCTTGTTTTTCTTCTAGCTCTTTAAGGAAGGGCTGTTTGGAGATCGACTTGGTCCCGCTTAGGAGTTCGCTGATTAACGTCCCAGCAAGAGGGTTAGCGTGCTGGCTGATTTGGAAGAACATCTGCTGCGCATCATCAAGAGAGGCGGGCACATCATCTGGCTCTTCGAGGGCTTTTTTCTCGACGAGTTGCGCTGCATGGATCATCTTTCTAAGGACGGACTTGTTCCGGACAAGTTCGGTGTACTCTTCGATGTAGGCAGAGGTTCCGGCGTACTGGGCCAAAGTGGTGACATAAGCAGCACCGCCAACGGCTTTTAGTTTGTCTTGCCGCTTGAGCTCTTCGCAAACCAGGTGAACGTCTGCGGGTCTATCTGTTCTATAGAGCGTCTTGAGCACCTGAAAGATGATCTTGTGCTCTGTGTAGTAGAAGTCGGTGTCATCGAGTCCATCAGCTGCGATATTAAGGCTATTGATGCTTGTGAGCATGCAGCCGAGTACCATCATTTCTGATTCTTTGGAGTTAGGGGCAACTTTTACTTTTATGTGTGACTCGGTCATGTGCTTCCTTCGCAGCGGATGAAGTATAAGTGGAACACCGTATCAGATGGACAAAAAAAAGGCGATAGGTGGAATCGGCGAGTTCAACATCTACGAAACCTTATTCGGGGCATTTTTGTTTTCGGTTGTCCAAAAAGGCCAACACCGTTAAGATCTCCGCTTCGTATGGAGAGATGGCTGAGTGGCCGAAGGCACGTCCCTGCTAAGGACGCGTACCCCTAAAAGGGTACCATGGGTTCAAATCCCATTCTCTCCGTCATAAACAAGGACCTTGGGTATTTCCCTAGGTCCTTTTTTTTGTGCTAATAAGATATACTCCTCGTAGCTGAAAACGGGAATTTGGACGGTGCCAAAGCCCCGGGGCTGAACGATTGCAAGTGCCCTTTGTATTTCTAATACTAAGGCACTTGCGATCGTTCAGCCGCGGGAGCTTTCGCGCTAGCCCAAGTTCCCATTTTCAGCTACGAGGAGTATATACTCCTCGTAGCTGAAAACGGGAATTTGGACGGTGCCAAAGCCCCGGGAGCTTTCGCGCTAGCCCAAGTTCCCATTTTCAGCTACGAGGAGTATATTATTGAAAAAAGACGTCTTTCATTCTCTGGCTTGTTAAGGCATTCCAGTAGCTGGTCAGAGTTGACCCATCAGGGTTTTTTACCTGAATGCTGTAAACCGGAAGGTATACAGTTGTACTATTGCGGATGGTGAAGTTGTTAGAAAAAGCGACCTTTGCGATGCTTTCGATCTGAGAGGGGCTGTAGCGCCTTGGAATGCGCTTTGCTTCTTCGGCTGGTTTGGCTACCAAAGACTCGCTCATTTTAGTTTCTGGGACGACTTGCATACGGGGATTGTTAAAATGGAGCCGGTAGGAGTTGCCATTTTGAACGATCAGCTTCTTTCGGCGAGCACTGTCTAGCCACCCGTCAAGCATTTCAGGCTCAACATGTAGGGCCTCGAGTAGCTGCTTTCTGTCCATTGTCCCTTTGTTTTTCGCCAGGGCGTTAATGACCTTAAAGTCCTCGCGTGATGCATCCCCGTTGATGCAGTCTTCAAAGCCGTGGCTCTTTTCCCACGTATCGCTATTGATGACCACCTCTCCATCAAGAAGCCCCCAAAGCATCACCCCTTCACTTGTCTCCCTCTCATTAACGTTATACTTCACTTCAAGAAGAAGGTAGGGGTAGTAAAGGAGTGTTGGCTCAAGAAAGCTGTGCTGGCTGTTCTTGAGCAGCGAGTTTTTGTGCTCGTTCATGATCTGCTGGGCTGTGTGCCTGATCTCTAGAGTCTGAAACTCGCCCGTTTCGATTTGTTTATAAACGAACGTTCTGACTCCCGGGTAGTGGTTCCATACCCACCATCCACCGAAGGCAAACGCGCCTAAAAAAATCAACGTCCCAATGAATCGCACAGTAGGCTCCTACTTTAAGTCTTTCAACGTCAAAAGGAATTCAATATTGTTCTTTGTGTTTTTTAGCAGGCGTAGCAAGAGGTTCATCCCATCGATAGGCGTTAATTCTGCAGTAGCCTGACGGAGCTTAATCACTTTGTCTAGCTCTTCTTTATGATAGAGAAGCTCTTCTTTACGTGTTCCACTCTTAATCAGGTCGATTGCAGGGTAGATGCGGCGGTCTGCAAGGCGTCTGTCTAGAACTAACTCTAAGTTGCCAGTTCCTTTAAATTCCTCAAAAATCACCTCATCCATACGAGAGCCTGTCTCGATTAGGGCTGTTGCGATGATGGTAAGAGAGCCCCCATTTTGGATGTTACGGGCAGCTCCAAAGAAACGCTTGGGTTTGTGAAGAGCATTAGCATCGACACCACCTGTGAGGATCTTGCCTGAGTGGGGCTGTACGGTGTTGTAGGCTCTGGCTAGACGCGTTAGCGAGTCGAGCAAGATAACAACGTCGTGACCATGCTCAACATGGCGTTTAGCCTTCTCAATGCACATCTCGGCGATTTGAACGTGTCTTTCAGGTGGTTCGTCAAATGTTGAAGAGATCACCTCTCCTTTGACCTGACTGATCATGTCGGTTACTTCTTCAGGACGCTCGTCAATCAACAAAACCATGAGCATGATTTCAGGATTGTTGGTCGCAAGTGACTTAGCGATGTGTTGAAGAATAACTGTTTTCCCTGTTCTTGGAGGGGCAACAATAAGTGCGCGCTGCCCTTTTCCGATCGGGGTTGTAAGGTCTAAGACGCGCATAGAGACATTTTCTTTAGAGGTCTCCATCAGAAGTCGCTGGTCTGGATAGCAGGGGGTTAGGTTTTCAAAAAGCACCCTTTCTTGGGCTTTTTCGTGAGATCTGCCGTTGATTGTGTCAACGCGTGTAAGGGCGAAGTATTTTTCTTTATCTTTTGGGGCCCGAATTGTTCCAGAGACGGTGTCTCCTTTTTTTAGATCAAAGCGGCGGATTTGTGTTGGAGAGACGTAGATGTCTTCTGCAGAAGTTAGGTAGTTGTACATGGGTGAGCGGAGGAAGCCAAACCCATCAGGAAGGACTTCCATGACCCCTTCACCGTAAAGAACGGCGTGTCCTTTTTGGGCTTTGGTTTGGACAATCTTGAAAACAAGATGGGATTTTGTCATCGAGTTTACATTTTCTAGCCCAAGCGTGCGTGCATATTGGGTCAGCTCTGTGATCTTCATGCTTTGAAGTTCAGAGATCTTGGTGATTTGGTCTTGTGAGATGAGCTCGGAGTCATTTCTTTGCTGAAAAGAGTCATCTGCTGGGGCTTGTTGTTCGGCAGAGTGTCTGTTTCTTTGAGATTGACGGTGAGGGCGAGAGTGGTTGTTTGATTCGCTAGTTCTCTGCTGATCTGAGGCGTCTTGAGGATCTTTGAGTTGGGATTCTCTGGACTCGATGTCTCTCCCTTCACGTGGCTGCTCTTCGCGGGCCCTGTTGTCGCAGATTTTTTCTTCTTTGCGGGCGACGCTGTGAGAAGCTGTGTGGGGGTGCGAACTTTTGTCTTGTTCTGTACCTTGATTGATAGGTTGTTCTTTTATTGGATGAGAGTCTTGAGACATCAAGAGCGAAGCTCCTTCTTTGTGTTTGTGTGAGTATTTATTTAGTTTGATTTACGTTAAGCCGGATTAATTTTTATGACTATATTCGCGGTTTTTTTAAACCGCGTAATTACCGCCAGGGCGCAAGATATTAGAAAAATAATTTAAATTAACTTACCGCTCCTCGAATTGTCAGGGGCATTGTTGCATAATTATACTTGCAGCCTGTAGGGCTGCAAGTAAGCTGAATTTTTCATGTAATTGTTAGCTTGTTGAAAAGCTGCTTTACAGGGTATTCAAGCTCTTCTTTTGAAATGAAGTTGTTTGGGATGACGGCGTTTGCTCTCTTTGCTTTGTCCGCTTGGCTCAGTTGCCTGGATATTCGACGGGTGTATTCTTCGTCGCTATAGCCGGTAGCTTCTGAGAATCTGCTTCGACAGATGTTTTCATCTGCAATGACCGCAATGACAAAGTCGTAAGATTTTTCTTCTCCTATTTCAAATAACAGGGGAATTTCCGCGATGAATAGGCGGGGGTGTCCGTGCTTTTCTGTTTTTTGCTGTTCTAGTTCTTGGTACTGCTTTTCGATGATTTCTTTGACTTTTGGATGTAATAGACGCTCTAGCGCCTTTAAAAGTTCGGGATTTGAGAAGACCTTCTGCGCAATTTTCTTTCGGTCTAGCTGGTTATCGGTGACAACATCATTTCCCAGGAGGGTTATGATTTCTTGAGTGAGATGAGTGTCATGGGATAGCAGCTGGTGAATGATGTCGTCAGCGCTGACGACATGGGCGCCTAATCTTTGAAAGATCCGGCATACTAATGACTTGCCGCACGCGAGTCCACCGGTGATGGCGACTTTGCTTATTTTCAAGTTTAACATTCCTTCCAATTTTTGCCAACAGTGATATCAACAGCCAAGGAAACTTTCAACGGGGACTCCAGTTTCATGGCCCCTTCCATAGCCTTCCGCACCATAGATTGCATTGCTAGAAGTTCAGAATCAGGGCACTCAAAAAGAAGTTCGTCATGGATTTGTAATACCATGAAACTCTCATATTTATCACGGGTCAGGTTTTTGTCTACCTCGATCATGGCGAACTTAATGAGGTCAGCCGCCGTTCCTTGAATGGGGGTATTGATAGCTAGCCGTTCTGCTGCCGAGCGCAAAATGCCGTTTTTACTGTTAATATCAGCAATAATCCTTTCGCGGCCACTTAAGGTTGTTGCTTTTCCTGTTTGACGTGCTTTTTCTTTGCATTCTTCCAGGAAGGACTGAACTTTGCCATAACGATTAAAATAAGCTTTAATGAATGCAGAGGCTTTGGGGACAGGGATTCCTAGCTCGCGGGCAAGGCCAAAGGCTTGCTGGCCATAGAGGATCCCAAAGTTAATCGCCTTGGCCTGTTGCCTCATTTCTTTGGTGACAAGGGCAAGGTGGACGGCGAACATCAAAGAAGCGGTGTAGGTGTGGATGTCTTCGTTATTGTTAAAGGCAGCTAGTAAATTGGGGTCTTCACTCAGATGGGCCAGTAGGCGGAGTTCGACTTGCGAGTAGTCGGCAGAGAGGTAGCTCCATCCGGCGCGTTCTGGGAGGAATGCTTCTCTAATCTCCCTTCCCAGCTCGCTTCGGATGGGAATGTTTTGGAGGTTAGGGTCTTGGCAGGAAAGTCTTCCGGTAGCAGCTACTGACTGATTAAACGTGCAATGAATGCGCCCTGATGCGGGGTTGATCTGTAGGGGAAGCGTCTCGATGTAGGTCGAGCGGAGCTTCTCGAGAGAACGGTATTCAAGAACTTTAGCTGCCAAGGGGACTCTGTCTTGAAGCTCTTCTAGCACGTCTGCGCTTGTAGAAAAGCCGGTTGCAATCTTCTTTGGAGGGGCGATGCCCATTTTTTCAAAAAGGATCACGCTGAGCTGCTTGGGGGAGTTGATTGTAAAAGGCTCTCCAGCAAGCGCGTGGATTTCTTCTTCCAACGTTTTTAGCTGGGCAATAACCCCGTTTCCAAGGGTTTTTAGTGCGTCGACATTCAGGTAGATGCCATGCCTTTCCATTTTCATGAGAATGCTTAGCAGAGGCATCTCTAAGTTATTTAAGAGGCCATCAAGCCCCCTGGAGATGAGCTCGGGGGCCATAAGCTCTTTTAAGCGGAAGGTGTAGTCGACATCTTCGCAGCAGTAGGTGCAGACCTTTTCGATGGGCACTTGGTCCATCGTGATCTCTTTTTGTCCTGATCCGATGAGCTCTTTGATGGGAATTTTGGTTTTGTTAAAATAATGAGCTGCTAGGTGATCTAAGGAGTGTCTGTGGCTGTGGGAATTTAGCAAATACGAGGCGAGCATGGTATCGTAGGAGACATTTGCAACGACAATTTGATGATTGAGTAGGAGGTGGAGGTCGTACTTGACGTTGTGACCGAAGAAGTGTAGGTCGGGGCTTTCGAAGAGGGGTTTCAGAGTGTCAAGGACGAGCTTTAAGCCTAACTTCCCATTTACAGGGACGTACCAGGCGGTTTTGGCTGCGATGCAAAACCCGAGGCCTACAAGGCCCGTTTCTAGCGGGTCAAGGGCTGTTGTTTCTGTGTTAAAGCAGATCTCACGTGCTGCTTTGAGTTTTTCGACTAGAGCGTGAAGAGAGGCTTCGTCGTCTACAAGTTGGTAGTGAATGTCTTGATCGAGTTCTTTGGGCTCTGTTTCTGTTTGTTCCGCTCCTGTCGCAGGTGAAGGGGCACTAGGGCTTGCCTCTAGGTCTTTGAGGAGGGAGCCGAAGTTGTGGTTTTGATAGAAGCTCTTAAGCTTTGCGTATTGGGGCTCTTTAATGCGGAGGAACTGGGGGTCTTTCGGAAAGGGGACATCGAGATCAATGGTCACAAGCGTTTTGCTGAGAAGCGCTTTGTCTCCTTCTGTCCGCACGACCTGTTGTTTCTTTTCTCCTTTGACCTCTTCGGGGCGAGCAAGGAGGTTTTCTAGAGAGCCAAACTGTTTAAGCATCGCAGCAGCAGTCTTGGCTCCGAAGCCAGAAAGCCCGGGGACGTTGTCCGAGGCGTCTCCGGCAATAGCAAGGAAATCGATGATCTGGTGAGGAGGGACTCCGTAAAGAGCTTCGACTTCAGGAGCGTTTATTAATCGGTTTTCGTTGTGAGCATGAAGGACAGAAATCCCCTCCCCAACGAGTTGACAGAGGTCTTTGTCGGAAGAGCACAAGAACGCGTGGGCTCCTTGTTTAGCAGCCCAGACGGCAACAGCGCCCATGGTGTCGTCGGCCTCGACGCCTGTAATTGTTAACTTGGGGATTCCTGCGAGGTCGCAAAATGTTGAGGCCCAGTCAATCTGTTGGGGGAGGTCTTCTGGAGTAGACTGCCGCTTCCCTTTGTAGGCAGGATACAGTTCTGCACGTTTTTTTTTGTTATCGGGGCCGTCAAAGACGACGACTAAGTGATCGGGATGGAAGTCTTTCCTAAGCCTTTGTACAAAGCGGATGAACCCAAAAAGGGCGTTCGTAGCCTCTCCTCTGCTGTTGCTCATATTCCGGATGGCGTAATAGGAGCGGTAGAGGTAGTTCGAGGCGTCAATGATGTAGATATTCTTCATTATTTTTTGAGGACTGTATATTAAGGACTGTAGAGGTAGAGGAAGGAATTCATCGCTTCAGGTTCAAAGCCAGTGCCAAAGCTCTTTCCAAAAGAAACTTCGTGGGTGAGCTTTCCTGTTAGCAAGGAGGACTCCATTGCAAAAGCATCGGTAAACCACTTTTTCGTTTCGAGGCGTACGACTTGATACTCCTCGTCTTTGCCAATCCCAGAAGCTTCTACAAGCTCTTCTAGCGTGCCTCTTAGAGTTCTATTGGCCCCGTCGATATATCCACGGGATAGGGCGTCTGGTGGAGTAAAGACCTGAGCTCCATATTCATTTTTTAAGAGATCTTTGTTCATGAGGCCTTGGCGTGAGGCTGTGAAGATATCAACGAATTGCGTGTAGTAGTACTGCGCAATTTTTTGAAGGCTAGCTTCTTCTTCGGGCCTCCAAGGACGCAGAGGACTCATGAGGTCTTTGTCTTTGCCCATGGTGATGGCTTTTGTTTTGACGCCGATGGTGTTGAGGGCATCTGAGACGTTAAAAAGCTGCATGAGAACCCCAACAGAGCCGACAAGACTTGTCTCGGAAGCGTAGATTTTGTTTGCTGCAGAGGCGATGTAGAGTCCTCCGGAGGCACAGATCCCATCTACAAAGACGTATACGGGAACACTGTATTGTTCTTTGTACTCGTTGATGACGCGGTAAATGCCGTAGCTATCAAAAACTGTTCCGCCGCCTGTGTTCATGTGAAGCAAGATTCCTTTAACGCGCCCTCCTTCGAAGGTCCCCTCGCGTGAATCCATCAGCAGGTCGCGAACCTTGTTGGTTGTCATTTCGCCGGCGCCGATAAGGCCGTTGATGTCGATGGTTAAAATTACAGGGGCCTTTGGAATGAGGGCGCGGTTTCCTTTAGCATCAGGAAGGATGGTGTAGGGGCCGCCGTTTAGGTCTTGTCCGCTAGAAAAGGCAAGTGAGATGAGGATGATGACGATGGGAATAAAGGCGACAAAGAACCCTATTATAGCAGAGAAAGAGACGAAGAAGCTGCGAATAGAGGAGGCGAAAATCGATTCGTGAGTAAGTTGCATGGAAGTCCTATTGAAAGGTTTAGAAAGCTAGTGCAGCGCAATGTAAATAAGCGCCCAATTAAACGCAAAGCCTCCCCCGTGTAAATCCTTCCCTGCTCACTAAAGACAAATTCCCGTTTTCAGCTAAGCGGAGTATATACTCCTCGTAGCTGAAAATGGGAACTTGGACGACGCCAAAGCTCCCGCTGCCTTAGCGTTTGCCCTCTCCAGAAGGTAACCAGACCGTCCCGGTCTGGGGTCTTAACCTGCCACCAAGCAAACGTTTGTTGTAGGCTTGGGTCTGAAATCCCAGACCTTAGGCGGCCCACGTTACCTTCTAGAAAGGGCAAGCGCTTGTTTAGGATAATTTTTCCCGTTTTCAGCTAAGGGGAGTATATATCCCAGAGTGGTCAATTTAAGGGGAATTCGTTATTACGATGTTTTTCTATAACTTTAGTGGGTTACATGGATCAGATTGCAAACCGTCTTAAATTTTTGGGGACAGAACCTGCCTGGATAATCGAGGGGCTGGTTCTTTTGGCCATTATCATCCTGGCAAATATTGCAGGGAGGGTTGTTATTGCTCATTTCTGCCGCAAGCTTGAGGGGATCGATAACCTATGGGTTGAGGCGCTTTTAGAGGTTTTTCTTAAGCCGTTTTCGCTGTTCGTCTGGGTTATTGGCATTTCTTATGCCCTTGTTCACTTGAGCGCTCATCTATGGATTTCTGGATTCCTATCGGGAGCTGGCAATATTGGGTACCTCGCGGCGCCGCTTTGCATTAGCTGGCTTGCCTATCGTTGGCAGAGGGCTGTGACTAAGAATTTTGCTAAAAAACAGGGTCTTGTTGAAGGAGAAGATTGGAGAAGGGTCGATATTGTTTGTAAGCTTGTCTCTTTACTGGTCATTTTCTTTACCATTTTAATTGTTTTGGAGTTGGTGGGTGTCGAGTGGCATGGGCTGCTTGCCATAACGGGTGTTGGAGGTTTTATTGTGGGATACGCTGGAAAGGATGCTTTGGCTAATTTCTTTGGCGGGCTAATGATTTACTTGACGCGCCCCTTTTCTGTTGGGGAGTCAATTAAAATTCCGGAGCGTAATATTGAGGGGACTGTTGAGGAAGTGGGTTGGTATCTGACGCTTATTAGAGGTCTGGATAAGAAGCCTTTGTATGCTCCTAATTCTATTTTCTCCACGTTAGTTGTTATTAATTTATCGCGAATCACCCATTTGCAAATTCATGAGGTTTTGAAGATTGGGTATCAGTATTTAGGGGCTGTGCCTGGAATTATTAGAGATATTGACTCTTTTTTGGCGGGCTCGCCTCATGTGGAGACCGTATTTGCGCCTCAAGTTTATTTGTCAGAGTTTGGGCTTAATATGGTCAGTCTTAAAATTAAAGCTTGCATAAGAGGGAAGGAGTTTTTGGCTTTTGCCCGCTTGAAGCAAGAAGTGATGCTTCGTATTATGGAAATCATTGCAACTCATGGAGTTGACATGTCAGTTCTCCCAACTACCATTGAACTTACAAAGCCTATGCTAGAAAAACTCCCCACCCTCCTAAAAAGAACCTAAAATAGATGTGGTAAAAATTTGGAGTGCGGCGGCTTGACGCCGCTTTAAAAGGCCTCGGCATAGGCGAGGCCAATTATAACTTGGCACAGGACCCTTTTAGGCCATCCTCCACGCCGATGGCTTAAGAAAGGGGCATCAAGCAGCAGGACTCCAAATTTTCGGCCCCCCTGTCCCTTCTCCCTCTCTCCCGACCTAAAAAAACTAATTACAATTTATCGCAATTGCAAAAAAATTAATTATAAGTATATTATTTTTTAAATAAGAACTCTCTATTTGTAATAAAAAAATAATTCTAATTATAGCGGGCTAGGTTTCCATTCTAGCTTGCTATCACTGAGGATCGCTTTATGCCACATGTCCGTCACCACACGTTTCAGTATCTTAATGTTCCTCTCTTAGACAATCTTTTTAGTAAGCTCGACGACAAGACGACAGCGGGAATTATAGATAATAAAAAGCTCCAGGTACTAGCCAGAGTGGGTTATCATTTAACGCGAGCTCTTGCTATCGGCCTGCAGATTATATTGGCACTGCCTCTGGCAGGTCTTTGGCAGATTGGTAGATTGGCAAGTTATGCAGGGTCCCTTGGCGGAAGGGTCGCTCTTATGGCTGCTAGAACCCCTATGGCTGCACGAAGAAGATTTTTCCCCGCTCAAGCAGAGCTGATTGATCAGAGAGTTGGCAATTTAGACCAGGCCTTTAAAGAGAAGAAAAGACCAACAGCTAAGTCACTTGTAATGGAAGGGGGAAAAGAGCTTCCTCACGATGCAAAGAAAGAGCTGCTTAATTCATGGATGGATGCCCATCTAAAAAGAGATGCTGCTAGCTCGCCTGCTAGTGCGGCCCTAAAAAAAACCGATTCAGAGGCCCTTCAAAGAAAGAACTTAAGCGCGCTTTATCAGTTAGCTGAAGAGTTGGCAATTCCAAATTCCGGCCCAAATTGCCTGGATGAGACTCCTCGTGATGAGACGAAAGCTCGGATCGAAGCGCTCGCTTGCGAGTCTGGAACAGGCATGTTCCGCTTTTTGATGAATGAGCTGGCAGATGGAGATGTTTCGGAAGACATTAGTCATACAATGAAGCTAGCGGTTAAAGAGCTCTCTCAAACGAGAGTGCTTAAGGAACAAGTGCGCTATCTGCCCTCATTGGTTTCTTCTTTTATAGACATCTTCCGAGATGAGAAAAAACAAGAAGATGCTCTTAAGATTCCTACCACAGCGGCAGATCTTGGGAAGCTGCTTGAGCATCCTAATGCTTTGAAAAATCCAGGCGTTGCAGCTGCCGTTCAGGCACTGCCACCCACTCCGCTGCGTGAGAAAGTCATTCAGAAGATGAATGATGTTCAGCAGCGCGCCCTAGCTAAAATCCACGCTGAAGAGCAAAAGATTTTAGCAGATCTTCCCACAATGCTGAGACAGCTCTCTTTTAGAGAAATATCTGATAAATATAGCGACGACGGCGAGAGAGCGTATTTAGGCAAGCGTATTCAAGAGGTTAGTAATCAAATTGCTGATATGGCAGCTGCTAGAGGTGCAAAAGATCAAACAGAAAAAGGCTTTGATGAGAGGGTGCTAGAGCTGGAGCTTTCCCATTTAGAGACGCAGAAAATTTCAATGCAGAATAATTACGATAGGCTAGAGGAATTTAGAGCTAATAGCGAAGCTATTATTTCTCAGGGTAATGATGTTCGCAATAGCAATTTAGAAGAGGTTCAAGCGCTCTTTTTACGCAGGACAGCAGCGCTTAGCGAGCTTGATCGCAAGTTGCCAGCAGCGGCTCTTAGCGTGTGGCAGCAAGAGGGTGTTAAACTGTTGGCTGAATTTAATAAGCTCAAAAAGCTTCCTGCGGAGGCCAGAGATGATGAAAAGCACCTTAAAGAGATTGCTACGTTTACGGGAGCTCTTCAGAAATTAGAAAAGCAGTTGCTCACACAGGTCTCTGATAAGAGCGGCTATCTTGAGCAGATAAAGGCGGCTCTTACAGAACTTGAAGTCAAGAAAACGCATTTAGATGCTGTTCATAGGACGTCTCCTCCTTGGAGTAATCTCGCAGAGATGAAAACCCATCTTGAACGCGACAAGGAGCGTAAAGAGGCCTTTGCTAAGGATGTTATTTGTCTGAGCTTAGAGAAAAATTCTGAGTGTCAGTTGCCTTTATTACTTGCCGGGAAAGATGCTCGCTTCAACCCTGCAACGGTTGATAAAAACAAAAGAGTCAGTGAGTTAGAGGCTAAACTTAAAGAGTGGGGGATTCGGTTTGTTCAGGCCGTTCAAGAAAAGCACCTTCGCACATTTGTAGCAAAGCTAGAAAGTTTAGGAGAGTTCGTTGGAGACACTAAGAAAGGGGGCGACTTCCCTATTCTTGCAGGTGCGGAAAGTGATAGCGATAAAGAGGCCAAACGGGGCCTTAACTTTGAGACGTTCGCGCGGAGACTTGATGTTTCAGAAGCGCTACATAATTGGCACCTTGAGTTGCAGAAGATTTGGGTAGAGCACATTTCAAGGGAAGATGAGGAGGCGATTTTAGCGATTTCTAATAAGACGCTCCGCCAAAAGAAAATGAAGGAGTGTTTTACTGCTTGGATGCTTGCAAAAACAAGTACCAAGCTTGCGCCTCAGATCATGGATCTCCTTTCGTTTGAAGGGATCCAAATTCGCGACCTATCTGCCGAAAGAACAGCCGCTATTGGGCAGATTCATAGACACAACCAAGCTCTTCAAAATCGAGTAGGGGCGGATGGCAATCTAGATCCAAGAATCGGGATTAAGAGGCCCGAGCCCCGTGCAGAGGTGCCCGCTTCTGCCCCGAGTTCTAAAGGATTTGCCTCTTCTTTAATTGAGCGCGGACTCATTAATTTTGCTGTTGAGGCTGTTGTTGCTCCTGCAGATCTTTATGAGGTAGTTGCGGGGGCTGTATTGGATCTTACCAATCCTGTTCGCGCCCTTCAAGAGGCGCGTAGGAGGATTGTCGATCCAGCAGTGCTAATGACAAATGCTGTCCGCTGTCAGTGGATTAAAGAATTGCACACAAACCCACAGCTCCAGGGGCTAAGAGATCTTAGGTTAACGATCATAGCAGAGTGCAAAGAGCTTGCCGAGGCAAGCTTGCTAGCTGGAGAGGGCGTTCCTCTCGATATCCAAATAATTTTTGTTAGCCAATATCGAAATCTCGACAATCCTCGCAAGCCGCTTGATCTCTCGAAGATAAATAACTTTGAGCGCAAAAACTTTTTAACGACTTTTGTTCAGATGACATTTGCAGGGCGAGATGGAGACGTTGTAAATGTAACAGAAGCAGAGCGTTATTACCTCGTTCAGTTCTGTGCATTGAGCAACCTCACTGCAGCGCAGGCTAAAGCTATGGTGGACCGCGCTCTTGTTAATCCTGCAGCTCCTACATTCTTTGTCGACCAGCTATTATTTAATGAAGTGGGGCGTGAGCTCCAGGCTCATGACATAGGTTTAGAAGGATTGGAAGAGAGCGCCCTTCAAAAGTCGTTTCAGACATCGACTCTTCCAAGGACTTCTGATACTAGAACTTGGCTCGACTACTGGCGCGGTCGCAGTGGAGAGGCTCTTCTAAAAGATCTTTTTGACTATACGGTTAATGGCCGGGACGATGATCGCGCTCAAGGGCGTGAGGAGATTAGCCGTGCTATATTCCACGCGTTTAAAGGCGACCCGGTAGGGGGACGTGCCTATGTGCAAGGACTGCTTGCAGCGCATCCTGCTCCAGGTGGCGGCGGGGGAGTAGCTGCTGTTGATCCGAGCTCATTAGCGCCTCCTGTGCGGATGTTCTTCCTCGATTTGCTTTGCAGGCACTTCCCAGAGGATCCTATTGATCCCGCTGTAGCCGCAGAAATTCAACCGTTTAACGAGGCATTAATCCTATCCAATGATGTAAATCAAATGTTGATGGGGTTCTCTCGTGAGGTTACTCGTTTAAGTGGCTTATTGGCAGCAGGAGCTGCTGGGGGCGCTCCTATTTCTGATGAAGATTTTGCAAGACTCATTAAATACAAAGTTGCCTACCAATCAATAAAATTAGACCATTTCCATGAAAAGCGGGAGATTGGTGGATTCTTAAAAACTGAGGTCGACGCCGCAGAAGAGGCGATGGTTTCTACTGCGTCTGGTATGCAAGAAAAGCTAGTAACTCTAGGGTACTTACAAGATACTCTTCGCCCCCTGCTTCTTGCCAAATTATTCCCTGCTAGACCAATAGAAACTTATGCAGATCGCATTCTTAAGGATGCATTCAAAGACAAAGACGCCCAGCTGCTTGTCGCAGATCCAGATGTCCCAGGGTTCTTCTCTTTAGGGATCAAGATCCAAATCGATGGAGTGCTTGGCGTTCTTTACTATGATGGACGCCAAAAAGTCAGCCTTCCTGCTCACTTGCAAAACCACCCAGACATGCGTTCCTTGCAGATTCACACACTCCCTTACATTCAAGACGTCGCAGGGGGCCCTTTCCACTATTTAACAGAAGAGGGTGGGAAAAAGATTCCTCAGGTTACAGTTACTGAAAAAGGTGGTCAGCCGATCATCCACAAAAGGTTGCCTACTCAGTTTGCTTTAGAAGGTTTGAAGCCAAAGTTGCATGTTTTGCAGTTTATCTCGAAAGAGAAGGTTTCCTTGCCTTATGCAGTCGCTCACCGAATGGAGGTCAAGAACTTCTGGCAAGATGAAGCGGGGGATGTTTATGGATACGATGGAAAGGGAGATCTTGCCGTTGCTCTTCGCAGGCCAGAGCCTACAGATGCTAAAGGACAATGGCAAGTTGAGGTAAAGGATCCGCTCACAAAAAAAGTCGCTATATACTACTTCGTCTCGCAGGCCGATGTCGATGCAAATAAGGCTGACGAAAAGGAGGCTCACCCGGCTTTAAGTAGGCTTCTTCAAGCCTTTAATCCAAATGACATCCTTCTTAACTGGAAAGACGAGTCTTTCTGGATTCCTTCTGTTGGATTAAAATTCACAAAGCAAGGGGAAGGGAAAGAGGCTGTCTGGAAGTGTGAAAGGAAGGGGATTGGGGGAATGATCCTCGACCCATCTGCAGAGGCCGCTTCTTATGTGACCCTTAAAAATGAGACGGGAAGCCAAAAGGTCTATAAGCTTAGGAAAGAGTTGATCTTAGCTAAGAAGCACCTAGGGCAAGTCGAGGCGCATGACCGTTTGCACCATCTTTCTATGATGGAAAAACAGGAGATCTTTGACTTAAAGCGAGAGGTCTCTCATCTGGAGAGTGCTATAGATGAGGCTGAAGGGCGAGTGAACCTAATGACCTTCCCAGAGGCGGGGTTTGAGCGCGCTACAGACCTGGTGCTTGATAAAGTTGAAGATTTAATCCCTCCGGGCTTGGCGGTGGAGTGGAAAACGCTTCCCGTTGTGGCATCAGGGACCGGATTTTCCTTTGAGGTCTACAAAGAGACGTTACAGTTCTTACCAGCTAAACTTCAGGAGTGTTACCAGGAGTCTCTTGCTGTAGGTCTGCTTCCAGCGGATCTTGAGGATATCCAAGTGCGTTATTTGGAAATAGAAAAGGCCTACAGAGAAGTTCAGACCATAGGAGAAAAGAGCTGCGACAGGCCAGCAGACAGCGCTCTATTTTCGAGATTTACTGACGAATCTCTCTCTTCCCGTGATTTGTCGGGATCCTTGTCACTTGCAGCAGAAGGTGCTAAGCATCGGGATGAGGAGACAGTACCTCCTTTAAAGCTCATTCGAGAATTGGCGAGGTACGCTATTGTGCAGCCTTTGGCAGAGTTCCAGTTTACTTTATTAAAGAGAGCTCAAGAGCGGGCTCAAAAGACAATAGATGATTTACGAGATCCGCTTAGTGGAATTGCTCCACCAGCCGATCTGCCAAATTTAGAGAGGGATCTGAAGCAGCTTCTTGCTTATTTAAGTCTCTTAGAGTTCCAGCAGCTCTCTTATCAAATGGAGTGGCTCGCTCACCAGCCTCTTTCAGATAAAGCAGACAAAGTGGCTGAAATAGAAGCCGCATTTGCAGAGACGGCCCCTCGTTGCGAAACTGTAGTAACCTCTTTGCCTGCTCCTGTATTCCCAGAAGTGATCGCGCTTTGGAGAAGAATGGCTTCTATAGCACCTGCAGCGCTTGATGCAGCAGAGCCTAAGCTTTTTTCTGAAGATTCGGACAAGAGAGTCGGGAAGTCTGTTGTCACCGGTGAGCTTGTTAACTTATGCCGAGAAACACTCCTCGAAAGGCTTTTTGCAACAGAGAGCATTAATGCCGTTGCTAAAGATGCAGACAAAGAACTCTCTACGCAACAAAGGTCTTTGATTGGGTCATTCCAGATACACAGTCCTGATCAAGTCGCCGGCTTCTTCTTGGAAGAATTAGGTCGCTTTAATTTGGATGGGCTTTACGGAGAGTTTAGAATCGCGCAGCAACCTGACGGTGAGGATCAAGGTCTTTTCGGCTTGCAAAGAAACGATGTGAATAAGCTCTTTAACTTCCTCGTAAAGGAAGGGAAGTGCGCTTTAAAGGGGAGTGAATCTTACTACTCCCTTACCTCTGCTGATGAGGCGATGACGTTATTCCAAAAAGATCAGGTCCGCGCGCTGCTTACCGATCGTCCTCTTTCTGAAGAGCAGATGGAGAGGATTGCGGAGCGTCTTCAGGCGTTCCTTTTCAAGGCGATGCAGTCGAGCTTTAAGTACTCGTTTAAAAGTGTTAAGGCTGAAACAGAGCTTAACGCAAAGCTCGAGAAAGAAAAAGAGAAGCATCTACAGAAGTGTCTTGATGCAGAAGCGTTCCTGAAGCGGAAATTAGACCCTGCAGGTATTTTAATGGTTGATCTAAAGTACGCCGTTTTTTCTGGAGATTACAGAAAGTTTAAAGGTCTCGAGCCTACAGATCTGCCAGCTTTGCGCAACGCACTGACTCGCTACCTCTTCCACAAAACGGAAGTGCAACACATCGAAAACATCGCTAAAGCGCCGGCACTAGGTGAGCGTAACAAGATCGAACTGCTTCAAACAAGAAGGAATTATTCAGTAGATTTCCTTCTTCAAGAGGGTCTTAAGGGGGCAGAAAGAGAAGAGCAGATCATCCAAAGAGCGTTCCTCGTCTTCGAAGAAGATTACGGGTACCGTTGCAATGCGATGCAAATTAAGATGTTCCACTCGCTTTTGCTTTCTAATGACTTGGAAGCAATTGACGCTGCGCAGGCACGTATGGGATTCGGGAAAACAGCCCTGCTTCCTTTAATGGCGATTGTCAGAGTGGCTCTTGAAAGGGAGTATGAAGAAGCAGATAGGCACCTAGTTCGCTATGTCGTTCCTAGAGCTGTGATCGAAGATAACACAAGCTCCTTTAACCAAAGGCTCTCGAATGTCTTGGGAAGCAACGTGGTAAAAGATTGGGAGTTCTCTCGTTATCAGATCGATAAGGATGATCCAGAACATTCTTATGAGTTGATTATTAGGGACCTTAATGCCCGCCTTGCGTTCTACAAAGATGCTCAGAAACGGGGAGATGTGCTTATTCAGTGGCCAGAGATTCGCGGTAGTATGGAAGCGCAGGATTTGGAGTTTGGTGAAAAACTTATCAAAGATAACCTTGCTGATGCCCAAAAAGTGCTTTGTATGCAAGCAAAGCGGCTGCTTGGGCAGGTGCGTAGCATCGCCACCTACACGGTATTTGATGAGCTTGATGATACGCAAGACATCAAGTCACGAGAGGTGAACTATACAAGGGGTGATAAAACAGCTATCCCTAAGTCGACAATTCGTCCCTTAGAGAAGCTCATCTCTTTCATTGAGAAAGAGGGGACTGCTATCGACTGGAGAAACCTAAAAGGAGCTGCCACAAGAATGCTTCAAGAGGTTATGATGCCTGTTGACCAGCAGGCTCGAGGCACTCCTCCTATAGCGATTACGTCAGAGCTTTTAGAGTACCTTACAGATCGAAATATAGAGATTGGTCCAGATGTGCACCCTTTCTTAAGCACAGGCCTTGTAAATTACCTTGAAGGCGTCGCGGGAGGGACCAGTGTCCACACAGAACAGGATTCAATGCTATTCCTGATTCGAGGGCTCTTGCTTGATTCAAATATTCTTGCCCTTGCACAAAGCAAGCAGCCTAGTACTCACTTTGGGGCTCGGTTTGTCGAGCGTGATGGCGAGAGGGTCTATTTCCAAGATCCTGATTCTGGAGCTTCGCTTTTAATAGCTGTTCCTTATGAGGGGACTAACACGCCTAAAGGGCTCTCTATTTTTGATAATACAGAGGTTGCGGCGATCACAACGATCCGTTACTACCTCTCGCAAGAAACACTTCTTAACATTAAACCCCACCTTGATTTCTTGATCACGCAGGCGCGTAAAGATGCGATCCCACCTGATTTAGCAGCTCACTATTTAGTGGATGATGCGGGCGCTCCATTAAACAATCCAGAAGGACGCACTCCTCTTGAGCAGCTCAAAGAGATTTCTGTGCTATTGGATGCAGAGGAGCTCAAGCAAGCTAAAGAGAAGTTCTATAATGACTTTATGAGGGTCCCTACAAAGGGATTTAGAAAGTTCTTTGGAATGGCGGTTGTTTCTACCCAGATTCGCTCAGACGCAGCGTGTGCTAAGAGTGATCGCTACGAGAAGGGGTCTCCAAAGAACATCGAGAAAGGATGCTCTGGAACAGTTGGCGGAACCTCCTCTTACTTTGTTAAGCAAGAGACCGATGCCGCTGCTGATGGTAAATTAAGCTTGGAAATTATGGGAAGGGCGAACAACTCAGCCATTGTCACGCTTACTCCTCCAGATCCAGCTAAGGGCTATCTGCAAGAAATTCTTGGGACAATTTTGGAAGGGGCTAATGCAAATACCAGGGCAGTTATCGATGCTGCTGGGATGTGCAAAAGCAGAGATGGTACACCTGAATCTGTTGTGGCCGAGTTGTGGACGCAAATTCAGGCTCACTCAACGATTATCGGAGTTGAAGGGATCGTTTACTATGGGAAAGATGGGGTCAAAAGGCTTTACCGTGGCCCTGAGCACCTCCCCATCCCTTGTACGACGAAGATGGAACTCGACGCTATGGGCAAGAACATGGACGGGAAAAAGTACTTCTCGTTCTATGGACAGAAGAATACGCGTGGTTCTGATATTAAACAGGCCAACGGGGCTCACGCTCTTGTAACGATGGATGAGAACGTTTTGAATAGTGATGCAAAGCAGGCTGTTCTTCGTTTCCGTAACTTGGTTAATAGAGATTCGCAGCAAACATTCTCGTTTGCCTTGATGCCTATGTTTGAGACAATCTTGAAGCAAAGACTCAAGGCTGGTGCAACTGAAGGGGCTGCCAAAGTGCAAAATGAAATTGTTACTTTGATAGAAGCTAACGATTTACCACTAGCTGCAGATAGGAAGGGCAGGGAGGCTTTCAGAGCAAAACTCAGAGTGTCACGTAACCCTGATGATGTTGCCAAGCTCCAAGCTCTAAACGAGTGTGTAGCGCTTGAAGTTCAGGTTGGAAAGCTTACTAACCTAGCAGCGAGGATTGCGGCTACGCCAGTAGAGGCTAAAGAAGTAGCAAACTTCCTCCGCTTCAGGGAGAAGGACTTGGAAGAAAAAGGAGCTCTTACGATCTTTAGAAAAGAGATGGCCGCCCATGTCAAACAGGCAGCCGCTCACCTTGAACAAGGGATTTTGGCTCAAATTCCAGATGAAGTACTGACCCCAGCTCAAGCCGATGATTACAAGACGTTCTTAACAAAACGAGCAGTCATTACCGGCTTTGTTGAGACTTCGATTGCGACGTTAAGTGGAAAATACGGCGCAGCGACTATGGATAAAGAAAGAGATGAGTTCATTCAGGAGCAAAGAGATAAAGCGGCAGTGTCCCTAGGTGAATTGTTCGTAGCAGCAAAGGAGTTTGCTGCTAGTCCTGAAGTTAATGTGGATATGGGGCTCGAAGAGTTCGGCGTCACAAGAGAGTTCTATGACGATCACATCGAGCGGTCGGTCTCATTCTTTAAGAAACGCTATGGAGAAGACACGCCTGTTCAGACCTCTACAGTTAATGCTGAGGCTATGGCTGTTGCTGAGGCACTTGCCGAAGCGCTTGCCCTTGCTGAAGCTGAAGCTGAAGGCCTTGCTGAGAAGCTTGCAGAAAGTGAAGTTGAGGTTGAAGATCGAGTTGTCCCACCACTGCTCGTGATGACACACCACCACCACGACCCGGTTTCTCTCGACTTTGTGGATGATGCAAACGCTCACCTGCGATCTGATATTACAGACTACCCTCCGATGAAAAACCTCATCAGACCCGATTTGCGCGCCCGCTTTAAGGTAAGCCCTTATCTTATGGCTAACCCGCCAATGGCTTGCCAGTTTGTTCTTGTTAAAGATGGATTCGATTGTATTTTCGTGTCTCAAGAAGAGGCCGAAGCCTTTAAGGTTGGGCATGCAGCCGGAGCCTATTTAAACGGGTATGCTCTTCATGATGCTCGGAAAGTAGCTAAAGGGGATAGACAGACTCTTGCAGGAGGTCCTGCTGGTTGGAATCTCAACCTAGCCGCCCCGGAAATTCAGCAAATCCAGTGCGCAATTCTCGGTGCAAATGGCCTGCCTGCTGGGCGCGTTCCAACGACAGCTGTATTGAGGACTACAACGCTTACAAACGTTGCGAGTGCGCAGCTGCTCCCATATCTCGATGTCGATGTCACCACCCGCAACATCCCCACTTTCGCGGCTTACGTCAACTTGGATGCATTTGGCCTTAACAAGCCAGCTCAAGTAGACATTTCCATTGTTCCGCCTCCAGCTCCGGCTTTTGGAACACCTCCAGGAGATCTCGAGATTGTTATTGGATGTGGAGGCGTTGACGGGCGCGTAACAATTCCTAAGGGGAACCGTTGGTTAGATCAGTTCATTCCTCAGGCATATGCTAAAGCCGGCCCAGGAAAAATCACCCAGGTTCAGGCGCTGATTGCAGCAGAGTTTGCCAAGCACGCCGGCAAACTAGCTGCCCTTGAAGGCAAAAAAGTGCTTCTGGCAGTTCAGGAAACCCAGCAACAGACCCTTTTAAGCAACCCAAACATTGGAAAGTTTGAGAGAAATGCATCTATGGATGCCGGTTTTGCGAATCGTATTTCACAATTTGTTGGTGCATCCGGTTCTGACAAGCCCCAATATATGCAGAATTACGGGGTCTTATTCACGGAGGCTTTAGAAGCAGTGGGAGCGGCGCGTGCGGACTTTAATGCGACTAAGTCTGTAGGAGCTCTTCGTCACCTATCAGACGCTTTTGATCAATTTGTTTTGCCACAAACGATTCAGCGTGGAAGGGATTTGGGTTTAGGGGCAAAACTTGTTAACGATGCTGAGTGGGGTGCAATTATAGCCCAGAAAAAGACCTATGCAAATGCTGCCCATGTTGCTACGGGGACTTTGCGTCCGCTTGAACTTGTTTATGGTCGTATTTTATATGCGATTCACCTTGCAGATGTAACCAACGCTGCTGGTTGTGGCCAGCCAGATTGCGCATGTATGTTTAAGGAAACTTTACCTCAGCTAATTGCTGCTGTCGGAGTTTTAAAAGGAGCAATTGTACAAGTAGAGGCCATAGAAGCGCAAAAGGCGGCTATTCAGGCAGAGATTGATGCGATTATGCTGTTGATTGCAGGCTTGCCAGAAGCTAAGGAAGCTATGGATAAAGCAGCCGATGCCCAGTATGCCATTGAACAAAACTTGCAAGCAAATGGGATTCAACTGTCTCGAGATAATGAACTTTTTGATCGCTTTAACTTAGCCGGCTTTGATGGGTGGAATGCCCCAGTGACGGCTACAATTGGAGGGGTCTTGCCTGATTATGCTCACGTTGTAAGGGAGGATATGGCAAAGGATCATCCAGAGGCTATCTTCGCTCATACACAGGATGAAGCTGCTGTAAGAGCAGGGAACCAGAGCTTCTTGCAAAACGTCATAAACTTAGCAAGAAACCTAGAATCCCGCCCTGCCGAAATCGCCGTTCACTAACACATCCAGGAAGCTTGCGCAGTGCGCGCTCTTTGGAGTGCTGGGACTTGTCCCAGTACTCCAAAGCCCCTCCCCAGAAGGTAACGTGGGCCGCCTAAGGTCTGGGATTTTAGATTGAGTCTATAGCAAAGATTTGCAGTCGCCCTATGTCGTTACCTTGATGTTATGGCCAAGGGCAATGCCCTTGGGATCTGTCTTATATGCCTTCAACGAATGGTATAGGGTACATATGGCATCACGAACCTGCTCCAACTCCAGACGAATTTAATCGGACACAGGCTTGATAGCTTAAAAAAAAACCGCGGAAGCGGTAACTAAGCGGCGAAGCCG
>CAMCWV010000011.1 GCA_945882915.1 Waddlia chondrophila WSU 86-1044
CGGGGCTTTGGCGCCGTCCAAGTTCCCATTTTCAGCTACGAGGAGTATATCTCAACTGACACTTGTCTTTTAAGTAAGAGTATCATAGAATTTTCGTTTTTATAAGCTACGAAACTAGGAGATTTCCCATGGCAAGCGCCCGCGAAAACATTAAACTAAAAAGCACTCACCCAGAGAGCCACCACTACTACTTCACAATTAAAAACAGAAAGACAAGCACAGAAAGACTCGAAATGAATAAATTCGACCCAACTCCTGGTATCCGTAAGCATGTTCTTTACAAAGAAGTGAAGTAACTCAAAGCGTAAAAAAGTATTTTAAGGTGAGTGTTTAAGGAGCGAGCTTGCGAGCTTCTCCTGCTATAGTCGATTAAATCTCAAATGACAGGCTGAGATTTAATTGACTATAACTTATAGTTTTCTATTCTAAAAAAGATGTGTATAAAGATGTGGGTTTACTCCTCTTAAACCCCCTGTGAAAGTTATGAAATTTGCCTTTTCGGTCGCTTTCAAATATTTGATCCCTAGATGGCGGCAGCTGTCAGTCTCTGTCATTTCTGTGGTTTCAATCTTTGTCGTTGCTCTGGTGGTATGGCTAGTCCTCGTCTTCCTCTCTGTGACAAATGGAATCGAAAAGGGGTGGATAGAAAAACTCATCGCCTTCAACGCCCCCCTACAACTCACACCAACAGACGCGTATTACAACTCCTACTACTACCAAGTCGACTCCATCAGTCAGGCCTCTCAGTACAGCCACAAAAGCCTAGGCGAGAAGCTCGCCTCCCCCGTTACCGACCCTTACGATCCAAACTCAGACGTCGAAGTCCCCACTTTTTGGGCGACTACTGAAGGCACCCCTCCCAAAGACATCGTCAAAGAAACTTACGCCGTCATCACCTCTCTGCCAGACATCTCAAAGATGGCAGCCTCAGACCTGCGGATCAACGACTTCGAGGTCGCCTTCAGTAACATGCGCTTAAGACTCGTTAGAGGCGCCGCACAAACCTTTATCACCCAAGCCTCCTACTTAACCTCCCTCGACGCCCTCAACCCCAAGCTGCAAAGCACACTCATCCCCCCAACGTCAAAAGACCTAAGCAACATCCTCACGCAGGCGCCCCTATCTGGAAAGAGCGCCCAAGAAGATGCTCCTAATAGCGACAACAGACGCCCTCAAGCAGTCATCGACCAGGGCCTTCAGCGCTTTTACTCAAATGTTATCGACGGGGCCCCCACCTTAACCTTCTCATCACCTCCCGATACCCCACCGCTCTGGAGCTATGTACTCTCTTCTCCTAACAACAAAAAAGAGATCATCCTCCCCTCTGACCTAGGTGCCGGGCAAGGCGTCCTCGTCGCCAAAAACTTTAAAAGCCACGGCGTACTGGTCGGAGACCGCGGGTACCTCTCTTACTACGCCCCCACAGCAAGCTCTGTACAAGAGCTGCGCATTCCCATTTACGTCGCAGGGTTTTACGACCCAGGAATCACCCCTTTAGGCGGCCGGTTTGTCCTCGTCAACAAAAGCATCACCTCTCTCATAAGAGCTACCGTGAGCGACAAAGACAAAACAATGGGCAATGGGTTCCAGATATGGATCGACGACTTCAATCAAGCCGAAAATGCAAAAAAACTCATCGAAGAAAACCTGGAGAAGAAAGGACTCGCAAGCTACTGGCAAGTACAGACATTCCGCGAATACGAGTTCTCTAAAGACATCCTTCAGCAACTCCAAAGCGACAAAATGCTCTTTGTTTTGATTGCCATCATCATCATTATCGTTGCCTGCTCAAACATCATTTCGATGCTCATCCTGCTCGTCAATGACAAGAAAATGGACATTGGCATCTTGCAGTCAATGGGCGCTTCTCCTTGGAATATTGGAGCCATCTTTGGAATCTGTGGATTTACAATGGGGATCTTAAGCAGCGCTCTCGGGACTGTTGCCGCCATCTTCACGCTACATAACCTTCAGTCCCTTGTCCACTTCTTGAGTGCTATACAAGGGCACGACGCCTTTCAGGCCTCCTTTTATGGAGACACACTCCCCAACGAACTAAGCTACGGCGCTCTTGGCTTTGTCCTCATCACAACGATAGCCTTCTCGGTGCTTGCCGGCCTTGTCCCCGCCATCAAGGCAAGCCTCATGCGCCCGGCAGCCATCTTACGGTCGGAGTAACAAAATGTCTGAGCCATCACTGATTTCCAAAGCGCCTATTTTGCGAGCAGCACACCTTTGCAAGTCGTTCTCTCATCCCTGCAAAGTAAGTATCTTAAATGGAGTCAACCTAGAGCTTATCTCTGGTCAAAGCCTAGCTATTATGGGAAGATCTGGTGAAGGAAAAACAACTCTTCTGCACATCCTGGGGACATTAGAAGAGGCCTGCTCTGGAGTATTAGAGATCAACGGCAAGCTTGTTACAGGCAAAAACCGCCACATCTTACGCAACCAACACATCGGGTTCGTCTTTCAGGCCTACCATCTACTCGATCACTACTCAGCCATCCAAAACGTTTTGATGCCCGCACGCATTGCTGGCAAAGACGTCAGCAAGGGCTCTGATGCCTATTTAAGAGCAGAACATCTCCTTGAAAGCGTAGGCCTAATAGATAGGCAATCCTTTCACACCAAGCAACTTTCTGGTGGCGAGCGTCAACGTGTTGCTATTGCAAGAGCTTTGTGCAACGACCCTGACATCATCCTTGCTGATGAACCCTCAGGGAACCTCGACAGCCACACCTCAGAAAAAATCCACAATCTTCTTCTTGATTGCGCCCGCGTGGGTGGCAAAGCTCTTATTGTCGCTACGCATGACAAAGAGCTCGCCTCGCTCTGCGCTAGCACTGCTTGGCTCAGAGACGGCACCCTCCACTAAACCTGCGCTTCGCGCTAGAGGAAGAAGTGGCCGACGACTTGGGCAAGCAGGAAGTACATAAGCATTGACAAAACGTCATTGAAAGCAGTGATAATAGGACCCGAGGCAATGGCGGGATCAATGCGCATGCGGGCAAAAATAAGAGGTGAGAATACCCCTAAAAGAGTAGCTGTTAAACAAGCGCCGCAAAGGCCCACGCTTACCACAACGCCAACAGCCAGCGGGTTATCACCAAAGTTGTGCAGCCCTGCAAGGTTAAGAACAAAGACAATGACTCCGCAAAGACCGCCAAAGGCAATACCAATGAAAAGCCCCACAGCCATCTCTTGAGTAATTGCAGCCGCACGTCCTCCAGAAGAGAGCATCCCCGTAGCCATACTACGCACAAGAACCGTGCTACACTGAATTCCAACAGCACCCGACATTCCTGTCACAAGTGGAACGAAGAAAATTACCAAAGTGAAAAATTGGCCAATGACGTTTCCAAAGAAAGACATCATCGTCGCACTGATGAACCCCCCAAGAACAATCACAAGCAGCCAAGGAGCTCTAGCCAAGAACCTTTTGATTCCAGGCTCGTACGCACCAAGATCTTCACTAGTACCCGCCATCCGCGTGATCGTTTCATCGGCAATATCTTCTATTAACTCAACGACATCTTCGTAGGTAATCACCCCTAAAAGGTAATTATCCCCATCCACAACAGGAAGTGTAGGAACCTTATAACGCTCAACAATATCAACAACCTCATCACGCGTGGCATCTGGCAGAACTTTATGCTGCACCAATTGCATTACTTGACGCAGCGGAAGATGGTGTGGGTTAACAATAAAATTACGCGCAGGAACAAAGCCTTGCAGCTCCCCAGCTTGGTTAAGAACAAAAATGAGCCGCGGATCAATACCTGGATTGTCGCGAATATAACCTGCTGCCTCACCAATGGTCACATCCATCGTAAAAGCAAAAAACTCATTAGTCATCAAACGGCCAGCTGTATTACGTCCGTGCTTTTGCAACGAGCGAATACGCGAGACTTTTTCTTCGTCTAGCAACTCCAAAACACGGCGAAAGCACCTATCAGACATGTCATCGAAAACCCAAACAGCTTCGTCAGTGGGCATGTTGGCAATAAGCTCTGTAATTTCCTTGTCGCCTAAAATGCGAAAAATTTCCATCCGCGTGTTTTTGTCGGTATTCAGCATGAACTCGATTTTTGCTTCGAGACCGGGAAGGTTCTGATAAACGACAGGACGGGCGCTTACAGGCAAGCGGCTAACTGCGTAGGCAAGGTCAATAGCCGTGTGTTCGCTAGCAATCTTGGCTACGTCATGAAGCATGACACTAGAGGTTTGTTTGTGAAAAGCTTCGACAAGCTGGCGACTCAACAAGTCGTCTAGTTGACTTGTTTTGGACTCCATCAAATTACCAACGGCTGGAGAATCTTCAGTTTCGCGAACCCCCATATCATCGTCATGACTCGATTCCATGTGGCCCTCCTAACGTATAGTCTGGTCTATTAAGTGATTTAAGAATTTCTCTGGGAGAAAAAGTGCACTTGCAGAAGTGCCAAATTAGAATACCACTTCTCGGGGGGAAAAGGCAAGGATAAAGGGGAAGGTGGCAAGTCCGGAGTGAGCGGTAGCGTTGCTCTTTGGAGTGCTGGGACAAGTCCAACGCTTTCATCAGACCTCGACTTGGCGAGGTCTGTACGGAAGATTGCAATGCAAATGCTGGAAAAAGCGTAATAGTTCATATGCGCCGACGAAGGAGGGGTATGTGAACTGTTACACAAAAGCTTATATAGCCGTGACAAGTCCCGGCTAATGAAAGCGTTGGACAGGTCCCAGCACTCCAAAGAGTTCGCTTCGCTCGCTCCGGACTTGTTAGTTAGCATCTGCCCATCCTGTTCTTGTATTTCTCTATCGCCAGCTTAGGGCTGTTCGTCGATGTAGCCGAGGCTGAGCTTTAGCGCGTCGAAGAAGCGTCGAAAAAGGATGGTTGTGCGGAGGGTGTCAAGCCAAGGGTCGATCATCATCTCATCTAATGGGGGAAGAGCATCGCTCACTTCTGCTTTGCGCAAGAAATGCATTGCAGCGTTACAGTGCCCCGTTAATGAGTAAAGACAGACGAGCGTGTAGTAAACTTCAGTGCTTCCAAGGGAGGCCCCTCGCAAGAGTTTCTGCTCGGCTTGTCTGATGAAGTCTTGTCCTAAATTAGGCTGCGAAGGATCTACAAGCAACTGACTCAGATGAAGGAGTGTAAAGCCCCAGTCATTCCAAAGCTGTTCGTTCTCCTCTTGTTCTCCGGCAAGCGTTTCAAAAAGAGCAATTGCCTTGTGAAAGCAGTCAATATCTGCAGAAAGCTCGCCAAGATGAGTCATTGAAACAGCTAGCGCATGACGCCCTTCAAAGAACGTCGGGTCAAGCTCTACGGCAACCTTTAGCACTTCTACAGCCCTTATATAGGTCTCTTCGCTATCGTGGAAGTCGCCAAGAAAATCTAGCGCACAGCCAAGATTATAGAGCCACTCGACTTCACCGCACCCTTGCAAGCCACCACGCATAGCAATCGACTGCTCAAACTTCTCAACAGCAAGCTCGAGAGAGGCGCTCTCGTATGTAAGCTCCCCTTTTTTAAGGAGACACTCACCCCAACGGTTCCAAAACTGAGGATAGAAAGTCCCTTGCAAAATCACCGCTTGGTGACACGCAAATTCGGCTTTACTAATCCACTCAATAGAACCTTCAGCATCCCCTATCAGGAAGTAAGAAAGAGAAAGCCCGTACCATGCCCAGTGAGAAGAACTGTCTAAAGAAATCGCGTATTCAAATCGATCGATTGCTCTTTGGTAGTAATCCAGCTCGTCGAAATAATAGCCAAGTTCATTTAAGCAGTTACTGTATAAACACCAATACTCAGGATTCTCAGGATCCATTTTAAGCACTTCAAGTGCTAGGGCTTCTGCCTGCTTGATCAAATCTAACTGCTCGGTAGAAGAGCCCAAAAGAAGGAGCGCTTCAGCTCTGCAAGCGGCTAAAGAATCATCAAAAGAGCCGTCTGCTGCTCTATGCCCTTCGGCAATAATTAACTTTTCGAGAGCTTCTTCTAAGAACTTCCAGTCGTGCGTCTGCCGGCCAGCTTCAATAAGAAGCCTAGACCACTCAACCCAAACTTCAGTATCTTGAAATTTCGAATCCCTGTTAATCGCTTCAAGCTTTTCAAAAGAAGCAATCGCCCTATTGAGGTGTTCTTGGAGAGCGCTCAATGCATAGAGCTCGCGAGACACCGCCGCTAAGTGGTACCACCCTTGGGCGTTTGTAGGATCAAACTTGCAGCTTTTTTCATAAGAATTGACCGCTTGGAAAAAAAACGCCTGATCATTAATAAGGCGGCCAAGTTGAAGTGTCGCATCTCCATAATCTCGCCAGAATGTCGCTTCACGGCAATCGAACGGCAAAACTTTTTGAAATTTTTTGAGGGCGCATTGGAGATCCAAGGCCTCGCCAGATACTTGATGTAATCCCGACCAGGAAAGTCCCCACTGCCAGTAAAGATTAACAATGGCTGTGTTTTCAAGAGGATTGTTTCCAACAGGGCAAATTGCCTCAGCTTTTGAGAACAACTCGTCCGCCTTTCGGAAGCAGTCGGTGTCGCTGGATGATGCCCCCAAACTGGTGAGCTCCTGAGCTTCACGGAAGAATGTGTCAAAAGGGGTGAAATTGGTCATATACTAAAGATGCTAAACCTCTCAGGGATTTCCCACAATTGGAAAAGGGAGGAAAAGCTGTGAAAAATAATTAAGGCTTCTCCTAGGGAAATGGATGGGATCCAATGGACAAAGCGAACAAAAGGTCGTAAACAACTCCTCCCTAAAGGAAGGGGTTGTTTACTCCAATAAACCCCAGATTGAGCAGTTTGCAGAAATAAAATTCTGATTTACAGTGACCCTCTCTCTTGCAGAATTCATGGAGGGTGACGATAAATCAAAATTTTATTTTTGCAAACTGCTCAATCTGGGTTAAAAATTTCCGATATTTTTGTTTTCCGAAAATTAAATATTTTTAAAACATCAGATGTCACCCAGACTAAAGCGACAAAATTCCCGATGATTCCACCAGGCAGCGTATAGTAAACCTGGTCGTGAATTAAGGTTCCGCCCTCTAGCTCACTGAAGGTATGGGTGTGATGCCAGTTTTTATAAGGCCCCTTGAGCATGCGATCGACGAAAAAGTTTCCGCTATTGAATTCCTCAATCAGGGTTTTCCAACGAATCGGAATTCCTCGCACTTTGAGTTTATAATAAATAAGAGTGTTCTTGGTGATTTTAGGGTCGGAAACCTTTTCGATTTTAAAGTTTAACCAATCGGGGGTGAGGGTTTCCAAGTTTCCGGCCTCTGAGAAGAAATCAAAGACCCTCTCTCTTGGCGCCTTAACCCATTGATAGGCCTTCAAAGTATAGGCACCTTTAATCCCAAGGGGCGAAAGAAGATCATTGAGCGCGTTTTCGATATTTGGAAAATTAAATTTAAAACCAATATTAAGGGCCTTGGCGGAACTGACTTTTTGTGACGATAAAATAATTGTAGCCATTTCACCGAATGCAAATTTAATCGCAGCTTTAGGCACCTGAAAAAAGGCGGGACGGCCTATCGATTGGGATAGGGCACGGGTAAATATCTTGTTACTAACTGGATTTGGCGCGACCCCATTGATAATTCCAGCCGTATTATTTTCCAGTACAAAAATATACAGATCCAAAAGATCCTGCAGGTGAATCCAGCTCATCCATTGGGTGCCAGAACCTAGCGGGCCTCCCAGACCCATTCTGAAAATGGGGAGCATCTGCCCCAAGGCACCGGAATCGGTTCCTAATACTATCCCTACGCGTATCACCGCTACACGCAAAAGTAACTGCGCCTTCAGTGTTTCCTCTTCCCATTGCCGGCACACCTCGGGTAAAAAGCCCCGACCCAGCTCTGATGATTCACTGAGCTCTTCATTTTCGCGGTCCCCGTAATAACCGATCGCAGATGTGCCGATAAGAACCGAAGGTTTTTGCGTAAGTCTTTCCAAACCAAGCACTAAATTTTGGGTTCCAAGGACTCTCGATTTCAATATTGCGCTTTTTCGATTTTGGGTCCAACGCGATCCTGCTACCGGCTCTCCGGCTAAATGAATCACACCAAAGGCCCCCTCTAGCGCCTCCGATGGAGGCAGACCAGATATCGGATCCCACGAGAAATATTCTACCGGTAAAGATTTTTTATCTTCATAGCTATTTTTGTCCCTAGTTAGAATTCTAACTAGGTAGCCACGTTTTAAAAGAGAGACGGTCAAAGCTGTTCCAACAAAGCCAGTTCCACCTGTAAGAACAATGATTTTTTTATTCGATTTCAAATGTGAAATATCGATCCGTTTTTACAGAATTTAAAATAAAACCATCATTAGATGCTCTTTCTGCTAGCTTAAGAGCCTTTTCACGATCTGATGGCTTAAATATTTTGACATGAATTTTTATGCTTTTCATAGTCACTTTATGATTAGTTTGATCCTTTTCAACAACCAGCTGAGAATGGGCCTTGACCGAATCAAAACTCAATTTTGAGTTTTCAGCGTAGACTTTAAAGGTTGCGATAAAACAATTTGTGAGCGCGTGATTAAATAGATCCTCCGGGCTCAAGGCGCCGCCTGAACCCAAAAATTCTTTAGGAACACAGCACTCAGAGGAGTGCTGTTGACTCTGGGTCACCCAGGTGCCGCGGGTGCCAGATTGGGCGGCCGTTTGGGATTCAAAAAATAATGGGTATTTAATCATTTCAAGCTCCCCCTGTAAGAAAATAACTTTATTGTATTGCTGTCCATAATAGTTCCTATTACCATAAACTATATGACAAGAACAAGAAAATTATCTAAAACTTCAAAAAAGCCAAAAAAATCCAGGAACTCTATCGATCCCACTCGCCGCTCTGCAGAGAAGGCTCGGTTGAAGCCCTTTGCGATTAGTGTGGGGGATTTTATTCGTTATTGAGGGTTTCGGCGTATTCACTGGCAAATTTGGATTGTAATTTATTTACGCCTTTTCAACTTCGAAGTGCGTCAAGTGAAGACTTCGATTTACACTCGTTAAAGACCTCTATGGCTTGTCATTATCCACATCTTAAAACAACCAATTTGCCCTAAACAAGCGTTTGCCCTCTCCAGAAGGCAGTCATGTTTTTGAGCAAATCGGCTATCCCAAAATATGGGTAATAACAAGCTTTAAGTCCCGGTTGATTAAATAAAAATTATGTAATATAATTATTGGGGTTGTTGTCGTAATAGTTACTCGTTTAAAAACGGTGTGTTTATGCCTGAACAGTTTTTTGTAGGATCCTACAAACAAAAAGGCCCAGCAGAAGCCGGGCCCCCATCCCTTCACTACCTGCAAGTTCTTCATGTTCATAAAACAGGGGTCCACGGAGATGCCAAAGGGATCCCCTCCGTCATGCTAAAAAAAATTACGGAGGTTGCTCTTCGAACCCTTGCCACCCAAGCAAATCTCCCTCCCCCAAAAGACCTTAAACTCGTCATCAACGAAACAGGACAACAAGTCCGCGTGTTTTCTTCCGGAAACGTCGTAAAAAAATGGACCTTCCAACAACTAGGACTGCTCCTCGATGTAGAGGGAAATCTCACAGTCTCTGAAAACGGTGAAGTCTACCCAGAAATCACCTTCGAATCCCTCTCCAAATCACTCGCATACAACCTCCCGCATACCCCCTCCGCACGCCTTCGCTACATGAAGGACTGCATCCTCGACACCTACCGCAGCTACTACTTAATGGATTTTATCGATGACATCTGGCAAGGGGTCTTCGAATCAACGGTCATCTGGCACATGCTCAGCATCCCATGGCGCGTCCTCCACTTCGGAATCATGGGCATAAACCTCCTAGCTAACGCAACCTTTGCCCTGGCACATTCCATCAGGACTCCCTTCCCCCAGCTAAAACGGGACTTTGCCCTCTGGCTATTCAACCGCGGCACAGTCCCCCTTTCGCTAGCCGAAACCTTAGAAGGGCTCATCCAGTTTCTGAAAACTAAAACCTCTAAGACAGAAGCCTTTGACAAGCTCATCCGCGAATATGAGCAGTGTCGTGGAGCTGCCCTTGAGATCGAAAAGATTAAAACCTGGTCAACACCTTATCAGCTCACCGGCATCACACGCCTTGCCGAAAGGGCCAGCCAAAGCATTAAAAAACTAAAAGATGGTGACAAACATCTACTGCCCGGCGGCTACATCAAAGAAGGGAAGCTCCTCCCCCTCCTCTACGAATTTGAAAAGATTAAAGGCGAAGAGAAGATCAAGCTCCGCATCATTGGAATGAGCACCTCCCCCTCTGCGCAAGAAACGGGAGCTGAAGCACCCCGCCCCATAGAGCTCGACCTTCCTCTCGAGCGTGCTACAGACGCCGCCCTTCTTCTTCAGCCCCTTTTAGAGCTGCAGCTCCCCGCTGTTTACAAAGAGCTACAATTTAGCGAAGTGCTTGAGCGTGTCTCTTCAAAGGTCCCCAAAAATATTGCGGGACTTACAGACAAAGCCGCCTCTTTGCAAGACCACTGGGCCCTGCGCAGCATTGGCCCCTATGCAGCCCCGCTCCTTGAAAGGCAACTTCACGGCCCAGTCAAGATCATTGCAAACCTAGTCTTATACGGCACGGCTGACATCAACGAAGACACCCTAATCAAGATCATCCCCGAGCTACAAGCACATGAGCTTTCCCCTGCTGGCGTTTCTGATGAGCCAACCACAAGGGCGCTTGCAAGCAGAGGGAAAATACATTTTAAAACAGCCTGGATACTCCTAAAGACCCACTTTGCAAGCGAAGCTTCCCATCTTAAGCTTGAGATTCAATTTACTGTCATTAGACAACTTTATGAAAATGAAAAACAGTTCCTAGCTACCCCTCAGGGCGAAAATGAGCGACTCATGCTCAAGGACTGCCTAAGAGAGTGGACAGAGTCCTTTAAAAAACACGCGACAGCCTGTTTTGGAACGGATGCAGGAGTCAATCCTGTAGTCCACGAAAGAGAAATTCTTGAGATGAAAGCTAAGCTTTCGGCGATCTATAAAGACATCGAAAAACTTGAGGCTAGGTTAAAAAGCCCCTCTACAGATCTTACTGTCCTCAATATCGATGCAGACGCTCTAGACAAGATGAGCGACAAAGAAGTCTCAGAGCTGGCTGCTAAACTTAAAAAGAAACCTCAAGAACTTCTTGTCCCAAGAAACAACCCCACAACGAACCACGGTAACCTCAGCCTAAACAGGCTAGACCACCTCGATAATTACAATCCGATTATCACCCCTTCAACGTCTGTCATTATTGAAGAAATCCCCATCGACTGGGAGGGGTCTCCACAGGAAGCCCTCGAAGCCTTCAAGCAAAATATGGCGGGACTTACTGCTCTCTACAAAACAAGTGACGAAAAAAAATGGGCGATGATGGATGCGGCAGCCGTTTCGCTGCTCAACAAGCTCCCCATCCCAACCTCTGGCGCTGTCATCACTAACGCAGGCAACTTCTGGAATACAGAAGCGATGCCCCCGCAAGAAATTACCGAGTGGAGTGACCAAGTCACATTGCTGCGGGAATATTTATGGAAGGCCAACCACGTCCAGCAAGCAAACGGACTGCCCGGCGCCCACGTTGTAGCCCTTGCACGCAGCATGGGTGTTTTAGTTCGCCTTGCTGAAAGAAACTCTGAAGGGACCTTTATTGGAGACAACTTCAACATTGACCTAGAGCCCCTCTTGTCCATCCAAAATAGCCGCTACTTCTATTTTGCAAACAAAGAGCAAGAAGATGATTACAAGCAGTGCTTGGACTACCTTCAAAAGCGAAATCAAAATGGGCTAGAGATAAAAGAACTTAACTATCCACTCGCCGCCGGCAGAACCTCTGTCGATTCAAGAACGGGCCTCCTCGCACGCAACCCATCCGATGTCAAGGGGGCCTTTGGCTACGCAGAGCAAGTCTACCAAAAGCTTGTAAGTGTCGACGAGCTCTCTCCAGACAAAAACCCTTCTGTAAAACAGCTTGTGGACTCTCTAGAGGATGTCTTAAAGCTCCCCACCTTCTGGCTTGCTGGTTTAGAGATGCTCCTACCCAGCCTCAAAGTGCTAAAAAAGAAGATCCCTCCTAAATTTCCATCTGACGTAGCCCCCTTGCGAAAAGAGATCGAAAAGTTCCTTCAGAAGCACGAAAAACTAACCGGAGCAGGGGCGGCAAAAGAGCGCCTGGCTGAGCTGGCCGAAAGGCTTAGGACTCTCGATGCACAGCTGGCTCAAAAAAGAGAGATCCCCCTCACAGAAATTGGAAAAATGTACTCTCGCGGCCCCACAGAACTATTTGGCGCAGGTGCCCGTGAATTTACCAAGCATCAACAGAAGATGGAAATCCTCGGGGACCTTAGAAAAGAGGGCTACAATGCTCCCCAAGTAACCCACCTCCGACTTGCTACCTTACAGATGACCACGCTATTTTCAAACCGCAACTGCTACTACGGCAGAGGTATTGAAGGAATGGTAAAAGAGCTTGGCTACATCATCTCGGCAGCCATCAAGGGAGATGTTCGTTTTGATCGAAACTTCTTCAAAGATGTTGACAGAGCCCGCAGCAAATACACCTCAGAGCTCCTCTCTCAACCAGGAGATCCCAGATTTACTTTTAGAAGAGAAACGGGAGCGGCTCAACTGCTTGATCTCTTCGGGTCTGGAAGAGGGGCCATTCTTTTGTTTATTGTGGGCGCTGCCGCTGCTGTTGCCAAGGTCATGTCCGGAGACCTTGCAAAAGCCAAATACGCCCTTCTCGCCCTTGTCACAGCACCTGTAGCCGCCCTCCAGTTCATAGGGATGATTGCTACGTGGCTTATTAGGTCACGCTTTGTAATTAAAGACGCCTTTACCGGCTCAGAAATCGTCTGCGAGCCCTATGGCCTTTCACTAGAATCACACGGCTCAAACCCAACAAACATCGGCTGGGCATCGGCAAAAGGAAGCCAGTATCAATTCACCGAAACACGGGACGCTCAAGGCATTGGCAAGCCTTTAGGTAAGGACGCAGAGGCTTTATGCCAAGAGGTTGTTGAATTCGACGTCGGTAAGGATGATGTTGACCACATCAAGCATGGCGAAAACAAACGGACCGAAATTGGAACGGTCATGGATGGCCAAACTATCGGTGATTTAAGTGTTAGCCAGTCGAGCGACCTAAAAAGAACGAAGCTCCGCTCCACCTCAATCGAAGAAACTCTTGATTACTACACAGAAAACGCCCCCCTCCTTGAACGCGGTGAGCACCAGCGGATCCTTGAACTTGGACTTTTCCACTACAACGCCCTGTCCAAACGTGTAAAAGAAAATCCCGCGCTCATCATCAAGTTAAACCGCTTCATCCATCAAAACATAATGATGGCAAGCGCCGCCCATAAAGTGCCCACTCTCCTTTTTCTGTCGCGCTTATCCACCCGCCTCTACACCTACATTCCAAAAGAGCTGGTCGGCGAATACTTTGCACGGAACCCTACTGATCTCTATTCCGAAGTAATTTCATCCTTTAAGACATACCAAACACACGAAAACACCCTGGATCTCAAAGAGGTTTTTAATAAATTTAATCTAGAAAACGACATCTCTAATTGCTCGGCTCTTAGACAGGAGCTTTCTAAAACCCTTGACGAAGAACTCATAGACTCTTCTAAATCTACGGCTCTAAAAGAACTGGGGGCCTTTTGCAAACTCCTTGAGCAGTTCGGAGAAAACGTTCCCGACCCCACTATTGTTACCACCACTCTCCAGCAGTGCACCAAACAGCTAAGCGAAGGAACCACTGCTTACCAAAAACACCGCACAAGCATCCATCGCCACCTTTTGGCCTCTTATAGCGAATACACCGCCGAAGAGTGGCAACAACTCTCACCCCCTGAGCTTCAAGCTGCACTTCAAAGCTACTTTGCCATAAAAGACTCTTCTGAAGAGCCCCAATATGAAGACGCCACTTTAAATGAAGAGGTCCAAGACGTTGTTTTAAAAATGCTCGCGGCACTTAAAGAGCGCTTAAAAGAGAGCTCTGCGCGCGGCACTATTCTTAATGCCCTTCTTAAAGAGCGCTTTCCGCATGAAAGAAACCATTTCTGGAATGAGAGCGGCGAAAAAGGAAGCGGAGCTCTTTATTCCTCAGGAGAAGAAACCAAAGATGGGCAGCCCAAAGGTTGGGAAATTGACCTAGCGAAAGGGCTCATCTATAAAGAGCAGCAACAAACAGCCCTCCTTCCCTACGCAGTTACTCACACACCTTCATTCCGCCGCCTCTTCGGAGAAGAAAACTTCACCTGCCAGATCCAACACGCAAAGCGCACTCACAACAACCTCCAGGCAACCATCTATTCCTTTGAAAGGGACGGCGCCAAATACCGCACTGTCTACCAAGATAGCGGCCAGGAAGGAACCGAGCATCTAGAGATTTACAAACAGATCCTTGATGAAGAAACTGGAGAAGAGTCTTTCCATCAATGGATGCCCTTAAAACAAAAGCCAGGGCAAGCCGAAAAGCGGGTAGAAACTCCCACTGTCCGTGCAAGCAAGGACCCTCTCCCCCAACTTGCCGTCGACAATATCTGCTGGGTGAACTGCGATAAACCCTCCAACTTCCGGATCTGCGATGAGAAAGGAACTGTTCTCTACACAGGAAAACTCCGCGGCTCTTGCCTCTACCAGATGCAAAACGCTCAAGGCAAAGAAGGTGAAAACTACAAACTCCATGTATGGGGGAAAAAATGGACCGGCTCCGCCCCTCTTGCTAACCTCACCCGCCTAGCCCCTCCTGAGTACATCGAACTTCTTGGAACAGCTGAAGGAAAAGCAAAGAGCATCACCTACCACAACTACAACGAAACATTTATCGTTGATGCCAGAGGCAGGGCCAGAAGTGCCAAAGACAAACACTTCATCCTCTCTAAAAAAGAGGAGCTCAACATCAAAGGAATGGATCCTAAATTCCAGCAGTTCCAGATTCTTGAACACGACCAAGACCACAGAGAGCAAGTGCTGATCGCCGCCAACGAGATCATCCAAATCTCGCCTCACTCCCTTTCAGCAGAATTCCAAGAAGGGACAGAGGCACTTGAAGCCGTTGCCATGGGGACAAAAACGGCTGAAGAGGCGCTAAACGACATCACCACCTCCATGAAAAGCAAATCTAAAGTAGAGCTCTTAAAAAGCGGTTTTATTGGATGGTTTAGAAGCTACTTCCGCCTGCGCCTTAGCGCATTCTTTCCCGATGACAACTATTCAAAACCAGTCGCCACAACCATTGGTTTTAAGTACACACAAGACTCCGAACTTCTCTCTTTTGAGATTGACCCTCAAGAAAGAAGGCTCAGCTCCAAGAGCAAAGAAGGACACCTCTACCTTACCTACCTCTTCCTCAGCTTAAAACAGTACAAAGAGGCAATGTACTACCTAAGCCAGGCAAAGACCTCGCTCCCCTGGTCTGATAAAGCAAAGAAGACCATTGCACAGCTTTTAGAATGGAACGACCCCCATCCAAACGCACTGGCACTAAAATTTCACCTCAACTTGATGTATTGCCAAAACCAGACAAGCCTTTTAGGAGAAGATCTAAAAAAACAAACCCTTTCGTTTTCTGGAATGCGTTGCTACACGACCCTTCTCGGCCTCCAGGAAGACTATGAGAAGCTCCAAGAGTTTACAAAGCGCATTGATGAGCCTCTCAAAGTAACTTCAGAGCATGAGCTCCTCTTTTTAGAACTCTTTTCAAAAGTTTCTGACGTCACAAAAGAAGAGACAAAACCCCGCCCAGAGGAAATGGTTAAGGCTAAAAAGCAAGACCCCCGCATCATTACTCCCCCCCACCTCAACGTCGATGGCAGGGCTAGTGAATCGCAGGTCCATGCATTTAGCAATAATCTGTACTACGCAATAGAAAGTAAATTCGCAGGGCAAACGTGGGTGCCAGCAAGGCTCCGAGCAAGTGACAAGGGGTTTGTGCTAAGGTCCGGAAGAGACCTTGTCCGGAACTTTGACGACTACTATGCCATTGCATCTGGAGACCCTAATTCAGCAGCATTTAAAGACCTGCAGAAGAGACTTCCTTTACTCGGGGACAAAGACCCTGATGTGAAGATGGCTCGTTGGTATCTCTACATTGCGATGAAGATACGCGAAAGCAACACGGCACTAACCTCTTGGCCAAAACCCAGCTTTACCTATGAAGCTGAGGGAGAAGGGGCTATTGCTGCAAAAAGATTCTCGTCGCTTACAGGCTTTGCCAAATACACCTGGACAAAGGTAAAGCGCTACACCTACTTGCCTGTTGTCAGCCTTTTTAACAGCCAGGCGCTTCGAAACAAAAAACAAGATGAGATCATCCAAGACTTTGAAGAGCTCTTTAAAGTCTTGGATCTCTATGCAGAGGGCCGTCTAAAAGAAGATGCCCCGCAGCGGCTGCGTCTTCATTCTTCAGCTGATTTAAGTTCTGGTCTGCTTTCCAGCGGGTCTTCTAGCCTAACCTCTTCACTATCCTCCTCTTCAAGACCTCCAGATGCAAGCTCTCTTGCCGCTACAGAGCTAGCTCTAAAAACGCCGCAAAACAAAGCACTGACACTTATGAAGGAGTCCCTAGGAGACCTGACAGAACTTGGGCCTCTCATCCGCCAAATGATCAGCAAAGGAACAGAAGGGGCAACACTTCTTCGAAAGAAAATGAAGCCTGCCCTAGCCCTTGCTTTAAACACAGTCGGCATCCTCACTAAAATCGAAGATCTACTAGAGACAACACTCCAATTAGCAAAGACCCATCTTCAAACCCTTGAAGGGACTCGCGAAGAAAAAAGGGCGCTGCTTGTCAACTGGATCATCGAAAAAATCAAGTTACTAAAGCAAAACGATAACGTCATAGCCCTCTTCGAATTAACCAAACATCTTGATCTTGACCTCGACACCTTCTGCCTACTCCTTACCTCCCACAGCAAGTCAATTGCCGACGGGATCCTTCTAGCACTTGACACCCGCTCGCCTGAAGCCATTCGCAAGCACCTCAAAGAGATCGCCGATAGGCTCATTGATGCGGCCGAAGCCTCTACAGCAAGACTAGAACGGGTTCAGCTCGCGATAGACGGTTTTATTAGCGGATCTTCTTACTGGCAAGCAAAGCTTCCAGAGTGGACAGGGATTTACGAAACACGCGGCGTAACTCTTTCTTCCAAAGACTACTCTCTTGCCGATCCTAACTATGGCCTTCAGCGCTTTTTGGCTACATCCTTTGTAGCACAGCTTCCAGACTTTAAAGAAGCGCAGCCAGCGCGGCTTGTTTCCTATCTTTGCAATGACCCCGCAGAGAAGTTCCCGCCCGAATTTTTGTATGAGCCAGGACAAGAAAATGCTCTGCGAGAGCTCTCTTTCCTCCGCGGGCAGCTTGTAGAGAGACTCCCCCACTTCCTCACCGAAGCCCCACCTGCCCACCTTCTAGAAGGGCCCGAGCTCTTTTCTGCTCTTAAAGAGCGCTACCTCCAAACGACAGCTAGCGTCTCTGAGACTTTGAGCGCAGACCAAGTTAACGCTTTCTTTGATGACCTCACTGTCCGTTGGAGCGCAGATGCCACAAAAGATGGCTCAGAGATCCCCGCCCACCGAAAATACTGGCTTGATCACTACAGAGCAGATACTTTATACGCGATTTCTCAAGCAGGCAAAGGGGGCACCTCCGAGGTCTTTAAGCTCGGAGAGCCAAAAGACTTCCTTGAAGTCCAAAAGCAACTAGCCGAATTTTCTCAGCTAAAAAACAGTCTCGTCAAAGAGTTTTATAAGGCCTCTTCTATTAGTGAAAAGGCTCGCGCTGAAGCGCTAAGTCTTGTTAACAATCCCCCTCTCGATCCTGTTGCGCAGGCCTACAAACAAATGCGCATTACGGTTGAAAAAGAAGAAGAGACCTACTTCCCCGAGCTCAAGAGGCTCTGGCTCCAAGGCAGACTCTATGAACTGCGCGCTAAACACCCCCACCTAGCAAATGAGATGTTAGCCCAGCTTGACACTCTACTCACCTCCCACCTATCAGAAAACAGCAAGGTCACCGTTGTCCAGCGGATGAGAAAAACAACCGAAGAGCTAGAGGAAAACCTATCAGCCCTCCTAAAAATTGATGACACACACTCTACAGAATACAAACAATTACTCGGAAAAATAAGCGCTAGCAAACAACTACTTGCTGACATGATCAAGTCAAAGCGTGCCTACACCATCGACAGCAACCATCTTTACTCACGCGCCTGCTTGATGATCGAAAATATCAACGGCTTCATGGTAAGGCCCGACCAAGTGCTTGCCTTCTTCGAGATTTGCAAAGACCCCACAAAAGCCATCCAGCTCATCATGGGTGCCGGCAAGACTTCGGTTGGAAACGTCGTGATTGTCCTCATGCTTGCTACGGGACACAACCTCCCCATCTGGGTTGGACCAAAGGCACTGTTTGCAGAAAACAGCAACTACCTCGACACCATTTGCCGCGAGCATTTTGGAAGGGAGCCGTTCAAGTTCTCGTTTGAGCGGAACATGCCGATGGACTCCGTTTCTTTGCAAAACATACTCCTTAACGCTCAGCGCACTGTTAATCAACAGGGCTTCATGATGTCGACGAGGGAGAGCATCCAGGCCTGTGAGCTTAAATACCTTCAGAATATCGCTGACTACAAAGTAGCAACAAGCGACAGCCAAAGAAAAGAGCTTGCCTTGCAAGACGAATACCTCACAAAGCTCCTGAGACTCCTGCGCGGAAGAGGCTACATCCTCAACGACGAGATTGATAGCGTTCATGACCCCGCCCAGCAGTACATCTTTGCTAGCGGAGCTACAAAGCTCCTTGGAACAGAGCCCATCAAGATTCAAACGTGCGTGAACGCCTTTAGATTCATTCTAAACGACCCCACCTGGAGAGAACGGCTAAAAATTAGTGCAAACTTCCAGCACAACCTCTCGGAAGAAGGGTATGCTGACTTGAAGCAGTTCCTGGCAACTCGCTTCTTTGCCTCTCTTAAACCAAAAGGACTCCTTAAACAAGAACACTCTGATGTCTTTGCAAGATACGTGACTGGCGATCCCACTATCACAGACATCCCAGAATTCCTTAAAGAGCCAAAAGAGCTTCTTGAAGAGGTTGGGGTTATCAAAGACCTCCTTACCGGAATTCTTCCTGGAGCATTGAAGAAAAAGGGGAACGTTAACTTTGGAAGAGAGCTTGTCGAAGACAAAAAAACAAAAGAAATGAAGAAAGGGCAGTGGGTCGTCCCCTTCATCTCTTGCGGCAAGCCAAAGCCCGGTAGCGTCCATGGCAATGATCTAGAAAGGACTGTCTTTCACATCATCAACTACATTCAAGACAAAATCTCTTTGGATCAAATCAGAGCAAGGCGCGACATCCTCCTTCAAGAGGCTCTGGAGCTTCGCAAACATGAGAAGAAGCCCAAAGGGAGCACCACTCCAGAACAAACATGGGCAAGCTATGGCTGGACAGATGTCCCTCTTCTTGATGTCACAGAAAAAGACCTCGAAACGATTGTCTCAGATCTAACAGCCCCTACAGAAGATAACGGCCTTGTTGATGAGCCCATCTTCCAGTTCCTTGAAAAGATTCTTCTTCCTGAGATTGAAAAACATACAGACACTCTAGAAAGCAACTCTCAGAACTTCTCCTCAGCTGTAAAATTCGTCTGCGGCTTCTCGGGAACAACAGGAAAAGCCTTTGCCCTCAGCGATAAGATCAATGACAAGCTCCATACAGCAAACCGCGGAACAGACGGCAGAACGTTAGAAGCGATCCTCCGCAAAGCAACGCCTGAGGGGGGTGAGGTCGGCGCAGAAGAGGTTCAGGTCTACTCCGCAGGATCTGCTGAAGAGCGGATTAAAGAGCTTCTACAAAAATGTGAAGGGGCAAACTTCTTCGTCGATGGGGGTGCGGCTCTAGACTTCACCAATCCACAGGAGTTTGCTTCAATCTACAACACCGCTGAAGCTGAAAGGCAGGCAAGAATAGAAATTCTTGATCCGCGCGCTAAAGAAAAGGCTATTCTCGGCGTTGTTTATTTTAATAAAGAAGATCGCTGGGTCGCCCAGTTTATTGGGCAAAAAGAGCCGGTGCCTGTTGAAAAACTTGGGGACATCTCGCTCAAGCAGCTCTTCACCTTATACGACCACGCCCACCGGATTGGAGCTGATAGGCCACAAGCCTTTGATGCCGAGTTCCCTTGCACAGGTGACGCCGCAACCGACTTTGAAGATGCCGCTCAAAGCTGGGCGCGTGCCCGCGGTCTCTGGACGCAAAAACAAAAGCCAAGACACCTCGTCTCTGAGGAAACCAAAAAGCTAATCAAGGGAGGTGAAGAAGGTCCCCTCCTTACAAAAGAATACCTTGGCCACCTCATCAAGAATCAAGCTGATGGCGCTGCAAAAGCTGTTTATAAAGGCAGTCGACAGAAGATCACGAACATCGTTCGCAACCAGCTTATTGAGCTCATGCAAGGAGCAAAGAATATGGCTGCTAGAAGTGAGCTGCTTGAAGTCTATAGGACAGCACTCTTTAAGATTAGCAGCGACAACATTGTAGCCCTTGCCGATATCGACGAGATGAAAGAGCCCAAAGAGGCACTTTGCCTTCTAATCGAAGCTGAGAAAGCGCGGGTCACTAAACTGCTTCTAGATTTGGAAGCTTTGGACCCAACTGCAGACCTAGATAGTGCGGCCATCACCTTGCAAACTAAGAAACTCAAGGGAGTTTTGCTAGAGCTCGAAGCCTATAGCACTCTAAACACCACTAATCCAGATAAAGGGATCCTCCCTCCAGCCTACTACCCAACAAAAGTAGCGGTGCGCAAATCTGAAACTGTCCAGACAGAAATGACTGTCGAGCAGCAGCAAGAACAAGAAGAAGAGCAAGAAGAAGAGCTCTCGCTGCCTCCTCTTAAAACTTCTGGCCCTTCAGGATTTAAGGGTGCCTGGTCGTCGGCTTGGATTCGGCCTTTGGAAGTCCCTAGAGACATTGCACAAACCGCCTCTTCTCGCCCGCAATCTTCAGATCTAAGCGCTCTTGACCTCGCTAGTTCATCTGTCTTTTTAACTACTAGCGGGAAAAGAAGGCCCAAACCCGCACTTCACTCGACTATCTCAAACCGTGACCTTGCAAATATCGAAGTCACAACGCGCGCCGAGCTCTTCTTTAGCAAAGCAATTAACGCTGTTCTCCCTTCTCTAGACAGCATGGTTCCAGACAGGTTCAGGGGCCTTTTTGATCGGGACATTCGGGTGACCCACAACCTCATGCCCGTTTTTCAAAAAGGGAAACCTTTGACAAATCCAAGAAAACCCATCCACGACGTTCTTGTCGTCTATAATCCTGATAAAAAGGAGTGGAAGCTGGTTTTATGTGACGCTCAAGACAAAGACGACATCGTGAAAAAGCTGCTTCAAGAAGACAGAGGCAGACTTGATGGAAGTGGCACAAAAATTGGGCACTACTCGATCCGCGCCAGGAAGATTGATGAGTGGGGAAAAAACAGCTTCACAGAAGAAGAGCAAGCAAGTGAGCGTTTTCTGACTTTGATCACGCAATGTCACTTCTTTGCTGCAGACGCCATCTACCGTGAAAGCGGGTTGGCACCAGACTCTCCAACAGAATACAAAGCTGTTGCTGCGTGGCTCAGCAAGCACCCTTACGAAAAAACCATTAGCTGCTACAGGGAGTGTAGTACGGCCTCTCCGCATAGAGCCAAAAAGTATGCCCAGAGTCCTTTGAGGACAATCTTCAGAGAAATCGAGCATCACGAACAACGCGCAAGCGCCAAAGCAAAGTTATGAGACGCTGCTTTGGTTTATACTCCTCTTAGCCGAAAACAGGTTGGAGCAGGTTCAAGATCTAGGCGATAGATTTTTCATCACCTAATTATTCTTTTTTTAACTCAATTTTTGCACTTCATTTTTGAAAAAACGCTAATAGCTAACACGCGATTCAAAAGCTTTACGGCTTACGTCTTTTTTTTTGTGCTAATGCTACTGTCGGCATTTGCCAAACAGCTCATGAACGGCTTTATCGTCCACTTAAGCAATGCCCCCCTCGCCGCCGCAGGCTAATCCTTCTTAATAAGCTGAAGGGGTGTGCCTTTTTTTAAGGAGAGCCTTTCTGACCTCGGCAAGGTCCGTCATCGGCTCTAAGCACTGTGCATGCTTGCAAACATAAATGGTCGTCTTCCCATTAATTGCCACCTGTTTACGAGAAAATGGAAACAGCTCAAACAGCTTCTCATCACCCGCTCTACGCCAAACTACCGTCTTATGAGGAAGCAATTCGTGGCGAAGCATCTCTCGAATCTCTTCTTTCATCTCTTCCTTCTCATTAAGAGCAATCACGAGGCTACACCCCTTTTCGTCATAATAACGCTGAAGAGCCAGTAGATGATACGAATGCCCAACAGAGTACTGCTCAAGATGATCTTGCACAGCCCTTAAAACATCTTCTGCCTGTTTTAAGTAGCGCATCTCGAGGGTCATCTGATAAAGCCGAAGTAGATTTTCGCAGTGAACTCCATTGCCGGAGGGTTCTGCCCCATCGTAATAGGAGCACCGTCTAAAAATCAATGCCGAGTCCTTTCCATCGGTCGTATAAAAAGCCCCACCTTCCGCCTTGAACTCCTTTTCTAAGATGCTTGTCAGCTGCACTGCCCACTCGAGCCACTTAGTTCCCCCATCTGCCTCAAAAAGACTAAGCAGTCCATGAATCAGAAAAGCGTAATCCTCTAAACAGGCGGGATGAATCGCCTTGCCAAGCCGCCAGCATCTGAGAAGCTTCCCCTCTTTCCACATATTTGTTTTGATAAACTGCGCCGCCTTGCAAGCCATTTCCAAATAACGGGGCTCTTCTAAAACACTACTTGCATTGGCAAGCGCATGAATCATCAAACCATTCCAACCTGTGACGACCTGATCATCTTTTAAAGGGCTCGCTCTAGCGCACCGCTCCTTATAAAGAAGATCGCAACACCTCTTAAAGTAGGTTTCAAGATCTTCAAGATCCTCCATCCGCAAATTTCTCTTTTCGGAAAACTCTTTAAGTGAGCTTTTGATGTGAAGGACGTTGCGATCATGAAAATTCCCCTGCTCTGTCACTTCATAGTAACTGCAGAAAAGCGCCGACTCTTTAGCGCCTAGCACATGGCGAATCTCTTCCACAGTCCAAGTATAATAAAGCCCCTCTTGCCCATCGAGCTCAGCGTCTTCCCCAGAATAAAACCCCCCTTCGGGATCTGCCATGTCTCGTAATAAATAATGGAGGGTCGACTCACACCTCTCCTTATAAAAAGGCTCGTTTGTGAGTTGCCACGCCTCAAGATAGGTCGCTGCTAAAAGTGCGTTATCATAAAGCATCTTTTCAAAATGAGGGATCACCCAATCATCATCTATGCTGTAGCGAGAAAATCCCCCTCCAAGATGGTCGTGGATCCCCCCTCTTTCCAAATGATTCAGCGTAAGCTCTGCACAAAAAAGAGCTCTACTGTCCTGGGAAAGATGCGCATGCCGAAGTAGAAAGCTTGTCAAGTGAGCAATCGGAAATTTAGGAAGCCCCTTGAGCCCCCCGTGAATGGGGTCAATCGTTTTATATAAAAGAGCGGCTGCATGATTGATGAGCCCCTCATTGGGAAGCTCGGAGCCCACAACAGGCTTGTTCCCCGCAAGAATTTCAGTAATCTGCACAGCTTGCTCTAGCACCTTTTCTCTGTCTGGGCTATTCCAGAGCTTGCGAATCCGTTCGACAATCTCCTTTAACCCGAGGCTCCAGGTGCGCCCCTTTGCAGGCATGTACGTCGCCGCAAAAAAAGGACGCCTATCTGAAGAAAGAACGAGGCTGAGTGGCCACCCAACGCCGCCTGGCATCATCAGCTGAGCAAACTCCATATATAGCCCGTCAACTTCAGGCATTTCCTCTCGATCGACTTTGATGTTCACAAACGTTTCGTTTAGAACCTTCGCAATCTCCTCGTCGTTAAAAGACTCCCTTTCCATCATGTGGCACAAGTGGCATGTCGAATAGCCAATAGAAAGAAAAATAGGCCTACCCTGTGCGAGCGCCTGAGCAAAAGCCTCCTCTCCCCACGGATACCAATCCACGGGGTTATGAGCATGCTGAAGGAGGTGAGGCGACTGCTCTTTGATGAGTCTATTAGTAAAACGATGCCGGGTCATGAGACTTCTCGATAAATGCCAAAAATTTATCTTACATACTCCTCTTAGCTGAAAACGGGAATTTGGGCTAGCGCGAAAGCTCCCGTTTTCAGCTAAGAGGAGTATATTTTATCCTGTCCTTTCTCCCACGTCTCTTTTGCAGAGGTTGTGGGAGTAGAGTGGGCGGGAGACGATCGCAGAGAGGGGCCCCTCATCGAAACGGACAACACCGCAGCCGCTCTCTGCACAAGGAAACACAACTGCAGGAACAGCGCCTGGCATCAGCTGCCCTGTTCTGATATCTGAATGCTTAAGAGGAAGCACAGCAAGATGGCACCCCGAACTTTGAGACAGCTCTAGCAAAGGGCGAATAAGATTCTTATCCAGAAACTCGATCCCCTTGATTTTGTTTAACAATTCCCCATGAAGAGTGCTGTCCCAGAGATAATCAATCTCAATGACAACTGCCCGCTTCTCTTGAATAAGCTCTGGCAGAACACGTCTGATAAATGAGAGCCTTTCATACTTGCGCTGCTCCTTCGGAAGCTGGATCACCTCAATGCCAAGCAAGCTTGCAATCCCCATAGAAAGAACTGAACCTGTCATCCAAACAATGTCAGCTGAATTTCCAAGCGCAGTCTCTTTAACCCCATTGAGTGAATCCCAGAACGAAGCCGGCAGCGCATACCCTCCATGAGAAAGAATAAGCCCATTAGCAAGGGGCTCCTCCAGCTCTGCATGAAGATGGTTGATCTCGTGACCTGCCATCACTCTTTGCACCTGACCCATAAGATTTCGCACTTCGAGGCCTTCACCAAGCAGATCTAGCCAAAAACGGCCCACAGTTTGTACAGGAGTTGCGCTTTGATGACTAGCGATCTTCTTAAGAGCCGGGTGAGTTGCAATCAAAACTGCCTGAGGCCCCTGAACATGCAAAAACTGAAGCCCAAGAGAGCCCGCTGCCTCATTAAGAGACCTACACATTTCGCGCCCTTCACCTTCGTTTAAGACCGCATCAGAGACATCGACAATAAGACCGCCGCTTGTCGAGACAAAGCGAACAGAAAAAGCCACCTGCTCCGGCTTTAAATCATACCCCAAACTATAGGCCTCCATAGGCCCTTGTGCAACCTTTTCGGCATCTCGATCAATTCCAAAAAGAGCAAAAAAGGCGCCCGCAAGGCCACCTAAGACCGGGGGAGATAGAGAAAGAAAATTGCCCTGCTGGGCCAGATAATCAAGTGTTGGATGGCTCGCCATTTGAAGCGGAGTGAGCCCCTCAAGGTCCTCAAGAGGGCTGTCGGTCAGACCATGCAATACACAAAAAATGAAGGACATCCTAGACTTCCATTAATAAGACTTCCGCTAAAAACTTTCAACGCGGAAGCCACAAAAAACAAGAGAAAAACAAAACAAGAGAGAAGGATAAGCAAGAATTTGGCCTCTCCAGAAGATAACGTGGGCCATCCCAGTCTAGGGTTTCAGACTTAATCCTGCAGCAAACGTTTGCTTTGCTGCAGGCTTAGATCCCAGACCTTAGGCGGCCCACGTTACCTTTTGGGAAGGCCAAACTCTTAATTAACTTATTTTGTATTTTCTCTCACGTTCTCTCACGCCTCTGTGTTTCAAGAAACCGGTATTAATATTTTTGAAACACAGGGAACGTGAGAGAAAATAGAGAGGGAGGAAAGCGGACAATGCCACTTCAATCGTAAGGCTGCCAAAACACCCCCTATAAGCGTCAAATATTTCTTGATAAAATCGCCCCGGGCATGTGAACTGTTACCTTATTTTTTACTTTTATCCTATTTTTTATCCTGCAGCCGAAGGCTATCCTGTTCTTTCTCTTGTTTTAGATGACGTCGAGGTAGCGAGCAAAAGTCCACGCTACAAGAATAATAACAACAGAAGCCGCCACCCACATGACATTGGGAAGCCATTTCACGCCGCTACCAGGGCTTCCACGCATTTCTAGTGAACCTATGCCATAAGTGCATTCTTGCTGACCAGGAAGGACCTTAAAGGCCTGGATGTTTTCCCGAATAATGCGATCTCCATCCAAACCTAAATAGGTTGCATATTGCTTCATAAAACCCTTTGCATAGATAGGAGAAATTAATTTGCTAACTTCCCCATCTTCAATTGCCTGAAGATAGCTCGTCCGTATTGAGGTTGCGTTTTCAACCTCTTTAAGAGTGAAATTGAGCTCTTTGCGCTTTAGTCTGAAAGCTTCTCCGAGATGGCTGGTTACTTTTGTATTCATAATCCTCTTTGCTAGTCCCCTTTCGATCCTTGGCGATTCTTGCTGCGACCTTTACTTTTAACAGGGAGGCTCGATATTGTGAAGAGGCTTTATTTTTATCGATACTCCTCTTAGCTGAAAACTAAAATTTAGGCATGTCCGAATCTTCTTCTCAACCCAGATCCTCTTGTTTTGTCGCAAAGTTAGACCTTAAGTTAGACCCTGCCTTGGCAGGCAAACTTAAGCAAATTCTTGAAGAGCAAGGATTTATATTAGACAAACCTCTCTACACCCTCTTTTCTGGAAAAAAGAAAGGAGTCTCTTGCACCCTCTATGAATCTGGCAAACTCACCGTCCAAGGGAAAGAAATGGCTCAATTTATTGAGTTCCATTTAGAGACAGAGATCCTTAAATCCTTTGACTTCACCTACGCCGAAATAAAAGAGGTCGACCTCACCCCTCGCATCGGAATTGACGAATCAGGCAAAGGGGACTTCTTTGGCCCCCTCTGTATCGCAGGCGTCTATGCCGGTAATGAAGAGGTCCGAAAGCTCGTCTCTTTAGGCGTGCGGGACTCCAAAACACTTGGCGACCCCAAAATACTGAAGCTTGCAGAGCAAATACGGGATCATTTCAAACACGAAATTATCGCCATTAGCCCCCTTCGCTACAATGAGCTCTACCAAAAATTCGGCAACCTAAACCATCTCCTTGCCTGGGGACATGCGACAGTCGCAACAAACCTCATTGACCGCGTGCCGCAGTGCGCGCTTGTCACAATTGACCAGTTCGCCGGAAAACATGTCGTAGAAAATGCATTAAAAAAGAAAAACTTCCAGGCAGAGCTCAGACAGCAGCATAAAGGGGAGGCTGACGTCGTCATCGCCGCAGCCTCAATTCTTGCAAGAGCCGCCTTTGTCTTGGGGCTAGAAAAGCTCGGCAAAGAGGTCGAGATTATTCTACCAAAAGGCGCCTCTAAGCTCACCATTGCAGCTGGCAAGACAATTGTGGCGAATTTCGGCGCAGAGGCTCTCGGCAAAGTCGGAAAGCTTCACTTTAAGACATTTAACGACATCGTAGGCACACGTCTTTATAGTCGATAAAATCTCAAATGACAGGCTCAAGCAGCGCCAAAGCTCGCGCGATTAAACGATCGTAAGCAGGTCAATATTAGAAATATAGGCCTGTTTACGATCGTTTAATGGCGCGGCTTTCGCGTTGTCTCAGCCTATCATTTAAGACTTTATCGACTATAACAAGGATTTTTGCAGATGATTATGCGTGTTGTTGTTCCTGTTGTTGTAGTTTTTCTCGCCGGCCTTTTTTTTCTCAACCTCTTCCCATATACCGATAAACATGCCGAAAAAAATAAAAACACCTTCCTGTTTGACCCAAACACCATCGAGGGAGCTTCTATTGAAAGCTCCTCTCCAAACGTCACCACAACGCTAGGCTTTGCTCAGCAAAACAGGCTCCTCTCCATTCTGAATAACGCCCACCCGATTAAAACGCTAAAGAGTCCAAGCCAGCCCACTTCTTCTACCCCATCGCCTCGTATTTGCACGCTCTACAGATTCAATCTCTCCCAAGTAAGCATTACCGAACGTGAGCAAGCAGAAAGCTGCACGGTTGTGTCTGTTCAACAAAATGGGAACGAAAGCTTCCTCGTAGAGCAAACTCCAGGAGAGCTGAAAAAGCTTTTTTTCGATATCGTTAACTAGTGGTCTATCAATATACTAGCAAGGAACCCCCCATGCTCCGTCACCTGCGCATCGAAAATTTGATCCTCATCGACTCAGCGGAAATCCCTTTTGAACCCGGCCTCAACGTCCTTTCTGGAGACAGCGGATCAGGAAAGTCAGCCATCATGACCGCTCTTAGCCTTGTTTTAGGGGCCAGAGCGGACAACACAGTCATTCGCCAAGGAACCTCAAAAGCCTTCATCGAAGCCATCTTTGACCCCGCAAAAAACTCCCCTATCCATTCAATCCTCACAGAAGCCGGCATCGAACACGACCAAGACGAATACTTAGTCATAAAAAGAGAGATCTCTGCCGGAGGAAAAAACAGATCGTTTATCAACCAACAAATGGCCAGCCTCCAATTCATCCAAAAAGTTGGCAGCTACTTAGTAGACATAGTAGGGCAGCACGCCAGCCAAAAACTCCTTTCTCTTAGTTACCACCGAGAGGTCATCGACACCTATGGCAGACTAAACGGCCAAGCGCAAGCAATGTTAGAGAGCTGGAACCGCGAACAAAGTTTACGCGCACAGCTTCAGTCACTACTGAGCAACGAGTCCCAGCGTCTGCGCGATATTGACAGATGTCAAATGGAGCTCGAAGAGCTCGTAGAGGCAAACCTCTCCGAAGGAGAAGAGGAAGAGATTTTTGCTGAATACAGCAGACTTTCTCACACAGAAGAGCTTACACAAGGCCTTGGCACTGTTCAGAAAACCTTCTCCGAAGGGACCCAGCCCATCCTCCCCTCACTGCACAAATCCCACGCCATCCTTCAAAGACTCTCTTCACTAGATCCAGGCTTAGACTCCATCGCGAAAACCCTCCACAGTCTAACCCTTGAGCTTGAAGAGGCCACCTACACACTACGCAACTACTACAGCAAGCTCGAGCACGACCCCTCCCGCCTCTCAGAAATTGACCAGCGCCTAAAGCTCATCAACCAGCTTAAGCGCAAATACGGAACCACCTTTGGCGAAATACAAGACTACCAAAAGAAAACAGCCCTGCGGCTCAAAGAGCTCGAAAACAGCGACACTCGCATTGAAGAGCTAAAAACAGCCCTTGAGGCTTCTACAGAAACCTGCTCTACTCTAGCAAGCACTCTCTCTGAAAAACGAAAAAAAGCCGCCGCCGCTTTAGAAAAAGAAATCATCGGACGCCTCCGCCCCCTCAACCTCCCTCACGCCATCTTCAAAGTCAACATCACTCCTCAACCAAGAGGCCCGACAGGCGATGACCGGATCGAATTCTTCATCGCCCCCAACCTAGGCTATGATCCTCTCCCCCTTAAAAACTGCGCCAGCGGAGGCGAGCTCTCACGCGTCCTCTTGGCCCTAAAAAGCGTTCTTGCAGACTCCGAAGCCTCCCACACCCTCATCTTCGATGAAGTTGACGCCAACATCGGCGGAGAAACAGGGACGATTGTAGGCAAAAAACTGCGCGACATCGGCGGCAAGCACCAACTCATCTGCATCACCCACCTCCCACAAGTAGCCATCGAAGCCCACCACCACCTACACATCGCAAAAAGGGAAGAAAACGGCAGAACTCGCACCGGAGTCACTGTGCTCAACAAAAAAGCCCGTGAAAAAGAACTCGCCCGCATGGCAGGGGCTTCGCCCCTGCACCCCAGCAAAGGAGCAATAGCCCCTTTGCAATCCCACTTAAGTGCCGTTAGCTAAAAGTTAAGCCCATACCCAGACAGAAATAACCAAAATCGCCTTCCTACATAATAATGGCCGCTTCCGCGGTTTTCTGAAAACCCCTCTCTCACGTCTCTGTGGTGAAAATCTTTAAATCTTTTAAGCTCAAAACAACTTACTACGTCTGCTATAAAGAAGAGCTTGCCAGGCAAAGGTTAGACCTAATATAAGAGCTACAAAATTAGTTTTGAGGTGATCTCTGATGTTTAGCCCTCGTTTATTTAACTCCTCCCTGGCTTGCAAACTTTGTGCCTGCCTTATTGGACTACTTCCCTTTAGCGCTGTCACTGCTCAAGAAAAAGCCGATGTTGCAGCTACCACTCCTCCAACTTCTCTAGAGCGCCACTATGAGATGACACTAAACTATAAAATGATGGCCAAGACAAAATTCGCAAAAAATAACAGGCCTAAAAATGAGCGGTTTTCTTACGCTCAAGAATCAGCAAACTTCCTGATTCTTCAACCCCTTAGCGAGAAAAATTCGCTATTTGGCGGTATCGGCTACTCTTCAGCAAAGCTCACATGGGACCAGAACCCAGCATTCAAACACAAAACCTACAGCTACGTTAACCTCTTACTTGGTGGAACAAGTCGCGAAGTCGAAAACTGGCTCTGGGAAGGCAAGCTTATCGTGAGCCTCGATCCCCACAGCAGCAGGCTTGATACAACCACCTGGTATAATGGCTTCTTCTTTGGGCGCTACACCTACACCAAAAATGTTGGGATCTACATCGGTTTTAATATGTACACGGGTCTCAATAAAGACATGGTTTACCCCGTTTTGGGCTTTGACTATATCCCGAACAAAGAATGGAAGCTAAGCCTTATCTACCCGACAGACATCTCACTTACTTACACAATCACTCCCGAATGGTCAGCAATTGCGACCCTGCGCCCTATTCTTGATAGACACCGTTTAAAGCGGACAGAAGCGGTCCCTTTTGGCGTCTATGAATACAGTACAAATGGAACAGAGGTCGCCTTAAAATGGGCACCTTCTCTTGCCTGTGAAACCAAACTTTTTGTAGGAAGCACAACAGGTGGGCGTTTAAAAATAACGGATAAACTTGGAAGAAACGGGCAGATCTTTAAGCTTCGGCCAGCTCCCTACGCCGGTCTAACTGTCGTTGTTAGATTTTAAGCTTATTGACAAGCTGAGTGACAATTTTGATGGTTGCGTCGATTTCCTCTTGAGTAGTAAAACGACTTAAAGAAAAGCGAATAGAAGAGCGTGCACGTGCATAGGCAAGCCCCATGTTAGTCAAGATGCGTGAAGGCTCAAGGGCGCCAGAAGAACAAGCCGACCCATGACTTACAGCAACCCGTTGAAGGTCTAGGTTCATCAAGAGAGACTCCCCTTCAACCCCATCAAATGCGAGGTTTGCCGTGTTAGCAACGCGCGGACCTTCGCCATTTACAAAAACCCCTTGTAGTTGACTGCAAATCCCTTTCTCGAGGCAATTTCGCAACTGTTCGATCCGGTCAAGAGTTTCGGGAAGAGCGTTGCCCATGACCCTTAGGGCCTCTACAAGGCCAATAATGCCCGCTAAATTTTCTGTCCCTCCACGCCGCTCAAACTCCTGCACGCCGCCCGTTACCTGAGCTACAAGCTTAAGTGCAGACCTCACAATAGCAAAGCCCGTCCCATGGGGGCCATGAAACTTAGGCGCGCTAAAACAAATAGCCGACACACCTGCTGGAAGCTCTAAATTTTCTATTCCAATTTTGCCCAGCCAAGCAACTCCATCTACAATAAAAGGGACCTTTGCTTTTTCAGCGATAGTGGCAATCGCCTTGATATCTGTAAGCACTCCTGTCTCATTGTTAGTCGCCATAAGGACAATTGCGCGAGTATTTGGGCGGATAGCCTTTTCCACCGCCTCTGGACGAACAGCCCCCCAAAGCCCCGCGGGCAGGAACTCTACTTCTAATCCACGCTTTTGCATGGCCTGGAGGGTATTAAAAACTGCAAGATGTTCAACATTAGATGTGATGACATGCCCTTTCGAATCACCTTCGAGAAGTCCACGAATCACCATATTTAAGGCCTCTGTCGCCCCAGAGGTAAAGATCACCTCGCTGGGACAAACCTTAAAAAGGTCCGAGAGGTATTTACGAGCCTTAATTAACTTTCCACGTGCTGCCTGCCCAAAAGCATGAACGCTTGATGGATTAGAAGGGCCGCCTGAAAGCTCTTTGATCATTACTTCAAGAACCTCTGGGTCCAAAGCGGTTGCAGCGTTATTGTCGAGGTAAATTCGATTATTCATTATTAGGTCTCGCTATACTTTACAAGGAATACAGTGACATTATCTTGCCCCCCTTCCTCATTTGCTGCATTAACAAGTTCACTCCCAGCCTCTTTTAAAGAGGGGGCGTGAGTAAGCACATCTTGCATCTTCTCTTTCGACACATAACCATGGAGCCCATCTGAACAAATAAGATAAAGGTCGTTAACAGCAGCTTTTCTTGTATCTACTGATGGGTCAACAGAGCTTTGCGTTCCCAAAGCCTTGGTTAATATGTGTTGCAACTTCGAACGCCTGACCCCTTCAAGCTCTTTTGAAGAAAACAAAGTAACCGCAAGCGAATGATCTTCAGTTAGTTGAATAAGCTCATCGTCACGAAATAAATAGACCCTGCTATCTCCAACATGAGCGCAAATGACATCATCTCCCTGAAAGTAAAGGAGGCATAAAGTTGTCCCCATCCCCGCCAAATGGCCATCTTTTTTGCCCAGCTGACGCAAATGCTTGTTTGCGTTGATAATTCCTTGCTTAATGACTTCACTAGCCTTTTCGGCAGTCAATGAAGAGCTGTTTTTACTGGAAAGAAGATTCTTCTTAACAAATTCTACCATAAACTTGACAGCCTCTGCAGCAGCGACCTCCCCTGCCTGGTGGCCGCCCATTCCATCTGCAAGCAGAAAGCAATTGCACTCGGGAATCGCCATCCAAACATCTTCGTTGGCTTCTCGTACTCGTCCAATATCTGATAATCCATAGAACTGCATGTACTTTAGCCTTGTAAAATAGAGGAGATTCGGTTGTTCAAAGGATCTATTCTAACGAAAGGCCTTGCCAGAGGTAAACAGAAAAAATCAAATAAGTGCAGCAGTTCCCTCAATATATACTCCTCGTAGCTGAAAACGGGAATTTAGGCTAGCGCGAAAGCTCCCGCGGCTAAACGGTCGTAAGTGCCTTAGTATTAGAAATCCAAAGGGCACTTGCGATCGTTAAGCCCCGGGGCTTTGGCGCCGTTTAAATTCCCGTTTTCAGCTACGAGGAGTATAGCTTAATTACCGCTGCCGCGGTTTAAACCCAGATTGAGCAATTCGCATTGAGACTATACTGTCAACAGGTTGGAGCAGGTTCAAGATCTAGGCAATAGATTTTTTCATCACCCGACTATTCTTTTTTTAACTCAATTTTTGCACTTCGACGTTGAAAAGGCGAAAAGTAAAAAAAAGCCGAAAGGCAATTATTCTGTATCTGCCACTGACGCAGTTTCTGTTTGAGCAGAATTTGCATGCTCTGCTTGGTTGCCAGCCTGGTTAGCAGACTGGTTAGCAGGCTGGTTAGCAGGCTGAGATCCAGCTTGCATTCCAGTTTGAGTTCCGGCCTGTGTTGTTGGCTGAGCTGACGGCTGAGCGTTAGCTGCTGCAGGAGCTGCTGGCGCCGCCGCTTTTGAGGCTTGAGCTGCAGATTGAGGCGCTTCAGGAGTTGCTGGGACTGCTTGGGCTCCCTTCTTTTCAGCTGAAGAGGCTTCTGTAGCGCCCGCTTTAAGTGCGGCTGCCTTTGACTCCTCTTTTGACTCTTCTTTAGCGCAAGCAAATGTCAATGCACCAACGCTTAATAAACATAATGCTAAACGAGTGATCTGTCCTAGACGGCTCATAAATACCTCCGAGTATCGATTGAATGAAAAAACTTACAATGAATTAAAAATAGATACATTTGCGTTCCTAACAAAGTAGCAAGAAAAATCAATGCTGTTTTGTAAAAAACTGACTGAAATCACGCAGGCGAAGTAAACGACAGCACCATAATGCTAATACCATTGAAGGTCATATGTAGCCCCAAAGGCGCCCAAAGAGACTGTTTTTTCTCATAAAGAAAGCCAAGAACAGCTCTTAAAAAAAACAGCGGAATTAAAAGCTCTATATTGCTCCACCCCTGACTCAGGGAAAAATGACAGAGAGCAAATACCAATGCCGTCAACAAAATAGCCCAAAGCCTCTTTAAACGCCTCAGCAACCAGTTTTGGAGCAGCCCCCGAAAGAGAACCTCTTCCATTACAGGTACGAGCGCGACCAAGTGCGACCACCATCATCTTAAAAAGGAGAGGATAGCCCTGAACGCTCCTGAAGTACTGCACTGCTACCTGCTCAATTCCAGGAACATGAATAAAGTAATGGAGAGACAAAGAAACTGCCAGAGCAATTAATGCAACACAAGGAAAGGTAATGAGCCACGCTAAAACCCCAAAAGAAAAGTCTTTTAACCCCTCTGAAAGAGCTGCTTAGAAGGCTTAGTCAATCGCCAAAAAACATACTCCACCTTCTCCCTTCCCAAAAACCAAAAATAACAACTCAGAGCAAGCCCATTGCAAGTAATAGCAAAAAGAGTAACCCACCCCCTCACCTGCGGCGAATAAGGATGGTGCCACGGCTCAAAAGCTACACCAAAGAGCCCCCGTCCCCAAATAGACTAAGAAGGCAAAGGCAAGGTCAATAAAGCGTATTTCGGCGCCGCTTTAGCTGCTCCAGCGGCAGGATTCATAGGGATTATTTTCTTTTAAAGTTATTCTGGGCGGTACCAAGTAGGGCCTTCAAATACGATAGCGGCGTTATTGTCTGGCTTACCATTGTAGTTAAATGTGATTTCAGTGCTAGCCTCAATGGGCTTTATGGCGAAGAAAGAGATGGTCTGGTCATCGGTATTTCTGATGTGCTTAGCATTAGGGGTATATGAATGATTGTAAAGGCCTCCATATCCAAGAGCTAAAGCGGCATCGGCTCCCCATTCATAGGGGTAGTTGCTAATAATATGCATAGACTCAATAGGTTTCCATTCTGACTCTGGGATAATAATCACAGGGCAGATTTCAATGATGTCTCCAACAGCAAAGTTCCGCTTTGCAAAGACGCCGCGTCCTTTGAACTCGGTTAATCTTATTTCTAAGGCATCAGTTGAGGCTACTACTTTAACTTCTGGGTCGTTGGCGGCAGGAACTTCGGCTTTTGAGGTCTCTTTTCCTTGTGATGAATCATCACCATCGCAGCCAAATGTTAAGGCAGAGACCCCCAACAAACAAACAGTCAACCAAACAATGAATCCAAACTGCTTCATAGGCAACTTCTCAATATTAGCAATCGAAAGGTAAATATTTTAATTAAAAAAGTAAAAAAAAGCCCCGCTTTTTGAACGGGGCTTTTTCAGAAAAAAAGCCGAAAGGCAATTACTCTGTATCTGCCACTGACGCAGTTTCTGTTTGAGCAGAATGTGTACGCTCTGCTTGATTGCCAGGCTGGTTAGCAGGCTGGTTAGCAGACTGGTTAGCAGCCTGGTTAGCAGGCTGAGATCCAGCTTGCATTCCAGTTTGAGTTCCGGCCTGTGTTGTTGGCTGAGATGACGGCTGAGCGTTAGCTGCTGCAGGAGCTGCTGGCGCTGCTGCTTTTGAGGCTTGAGCTGCAGATTGAGCCGCTTCAGGAGTTGCTGGGGCTCCCTTCTTGTCAGCTTGGGCTCCCTTCTTGTCAGCTGCTGGAGTTGCGTTCGCTTTCTTTTCAGCTGAAGAGGCTTCTGTAGCGCCCGCTTTAAGTGCGGCTGCCTTTGACTCCTCTTTTGACTCTTCTTTTGAGTCTTGTCTACCGCAAGCAAATGTCAATGCACCAACGCTTAATAAACATAATGCTAAACGAGTGATCTGTCCTAGACGGCTCATAAATACCTCCGAGTATCGATTGAATGAAAAAACTTACAATGAATTAAAAATAGGCACATTTGCGTTCCTAACAAAGTAGCAAGAAAAAATCAATGCTGTTTTGTAAAAAACTGACTGAAATCACGCAGGCGAAGTAAACGACAGCACCATAATGCTAATACCATTGAAGGTCATATGTAGCCCCACAGGCGCCCAAAGAGACTGTTTTTTCTCATAAAGAAAGCCAAGAACAGCTCCTAAAAAAAACAGCGGAATTAAAAGCTCTATATTGCTCCAACCCTGACTCAGGGAAAAATGACAGAGAGCAAATACCAATGCCGTCAACAAAATAGCCCAAAGCCTCTTTAAACGCCTCAGCAACCAGTTTTGGAGCAGCCCCCGAAAGAGAACCTCTTCCATTACAGGTACGAGCGCGACCATTGCGACCACCATCATCTTAAAAAGGAGAGGATAGCCCTGAACGCTCCTCAAGTACTGCACTGCTACCTGCTCAATTCCAGGAACATGAATAAAGTAATGGAGAGACAAAGAAACTGCCAGAGCAATTAATGTAACACAAGGAAAGGTAATGAGCCACGCTAAAACCCCAAAAGAAAAGTCTTTTAACCCCCGCTGAAAGAGCCGCTTAGAAGGCTTAGTCAATCGCCAAAAAACATACTCCACCTTCTCCCTTCCCAAAAACCAAAAATAACAACTCAGAGCAAGCCCAGTGCAAGTAATAGCAAAAAGAGTAACCCACCCCCTCACCTGCGGCGAATAGGGATGGTGCAACGGCTCAAAAGCTACCCCACCAAAGAGCCTGGCAGCCTCACACAAAAGCTGCACAAACAGCCCCGTCCCCAAATAGACCAAGAAGGCAAAGGCGATGTCAATAAAGCGTATGGAAAAAGATGACGAAGGAGATGAAGGTAGAAATGGGCTTCGCCCTACTAATGGACGATGTGGACGACCAGAGCTTTCGCTCTGCTTATGGACCAAATGAACAACTAATGGACAAAAGTAACCTCTCATAAGAAATTAATAGCAGACGTTGCAATTGTCCATAGTCTTTTGTCCATTTTTGTCTACCTTCTCCATGAGCAGCGCGAAGCCCGCGATCGTTCAGCCGCGGGAGTTTTCGCGCTAGCCCAAATTTCCGTTTTCAGCTAAGCGGAGTATATACCCTACCTTATTGGTAGGTGCTTGCCATGGCTACGTAATGCTCAACGCGAGCGGCAACATCTTTAGCCAAACGGGCATGTGCTACCCCTATCGGAGTCGAGAGGTAGCCAGGAGACCCCCAAGAAATCTCTGTATAATCAACAGAACGGGCGTTCTTAGAAATCAGGTGGTTGCTATGAACAATCTCCTGAAGAACAACGCGTGGTGTCGATTGGCGAAGATCAAGCACTTTTAAGCGCATTGTGATCATTAAAACGCTCTTAGGGGTTCCAGCGGTAGTGTAGAGGGGCTTAAGTTTCTGCCACTGATAAGGAACTTCTTTGTGATCCAAGATCTCCATAAGCACTACAAACTTGCTATCCCCAGCTTTTGCAATAGCGTCAGACTCGTTCTTTGGCGCTGCAGCCTCTAACTTCGTTGCAGATTCATTATCCGATGACGCTGCAATATATATTTTCCCATCCTGAATAAGGCGTTGTTTTACCCCAGCAGTCAGCTCCTTGCCAATTCCCCATGGACATTCAAAAGAAGAGCTGTTTGTCGCAGCCATAATAGCTACTTTAGAATTGACCTGTCCATTTTCCTGAACACGTGCCCCTTTAGGATGTCTCTCGCCACACCCCGCACCGAATAAAACAACACCGAAACAAACAATAAGACGTAACAACATGAATTTTTCCTCTCTAGTTCCAAACCGCCACATTATTTTTATCACACCATTTTCAACTACGAGGAGTATATACTCCTCGTAGTTGAAAACGGGAATTTGGACTAGCGCGAAAGCTCCCGCGGCTGAACGATCGCAAGTGCCCTAGTATTAGAAATACAAAGGGTACTTGCGATCGTTCAGCCCCGGGGCTTTGGCGCCGTTCAACTTCCCATTTTCAGCTACGAGGAGTATATACCAATCCATTTGATTCGTAAACGTTCTTTTCTATTTGACTTTTGGCCCCGATTTGGTACCGTTGACTGTCAGCATAATAAATATACTCCTCGTAGCTGAAAATGGGAGCTTGGACGGCGCCAAAGCCCCGGGTCTGAACGATCGCAAGTGCCCTTTGTATTTCTAATACTAAGGCACTTACGATCGTTCGGCCGCGGGAGCTTTCGCGCTAGCCCAAATTCCCATTTTCAGCTACGAGGAGTATATACTCCTCGTAGCTGAAAAGGATACCTTATGTGCGCTGCCTCTCCTTTACATGTTTACTGTCAAAGCCAGCCCTTGCTATTTCAATTTCTGCTTGCCGAGCTCTTCAGAGTTGACGAGGATATTAAACAAATCCACAGCTTCCGCAGCACAATAAAACAAACTCTAGCAAAAGAGGCTCCTCCTTCTGAGATCAAAGAACTCCTTACAGGCTTGCATGTTGTCATCGCAACAACAACAGGAACAGCTGGAGCGCATGAAGAGCATTTCCCCTGGTATGCACTAAGAGGAAGCCTTAACAAACTCAAACATTACGGACGTCTATACGCCCAACTAGCCATTGAAGGGAAGAAAGAGACTTCGGCGCTAAATATCTGCATTCACCAAGCCTTTCACACTGCTTTGCAAATAAAAGAAGAGACGCTCGCCCTTCGCCACGGTTTTGATCATTCGTCAGAGGTTCAACTTTCGGACTATACTCCTCTTTTCCTCCTTCTTGATAAAATCATTCTTCGCTTCGAAAAATCGCTCTGCATTCTAGTCCCTCTTATAGTCTCTTATAAAGAGAATGAAAATGTCCTCTATTTTTTGTTAACAGAAGAGAAAAAGATCAACGCTCTATTTCATGAGGGCTTCTTTATAGAGCTGTTGAACAAAATGTGCTCCTCTGGGATTGCAAAGGCCCAAAACACCCTTCTTAACAACTACTCAAAGCGCGGCTTTCACCACATTGTAAGCTCCATTTCAAAAAAGCTCGACCAGCTAATAGGTGCTAAGTGATGAGCGCTACTTTAAATGACCTTCAAGCGCTTATAAAGCTGACCAAAGAGTACACTGAGCACTCCCTTCACAACACCAAATGGGTCACCGTAGGAGCCCAAGACTACCTGTTCTACCAAAGTCTGTGCCAAGGTCTAAATCAGTCACCTCCAGCAGCAAGACCGACAGGGCGCCCTCCAGGGGGCTCTCCGGAGCGTCAATTAGAACGCCCCTCTTTAAATACTACCAAAGAAGCGCCAGCACAGTTGCAACCCACTGCAACACAGACTACTTTCTCATTAACAAAAACCCCACTTTTAAAAGCAGCCCTTGCAAAGCAACACTCAAGACCCCCAAAAACCCTTACCCCTCCTGAAAACCTCTCAAAACCAGAAGCTCCCAGCCATAAAGAAAAACACGCTCACTTTATCCTTCAGAAGGTCACCCCTACCATTTCAGATTCTTTGGATGACATCAAAAAAGTTCTGCTAGAAACCTCTCCTCTGTTGACTTTGCATGACGAAGTCCCCGATGTCACCTCGCCAGAGGTGCTCGTCCTCTCCTTTAACGAACAGCTTCCCCTTCTGACTTTTCTAGAAAAAGTAACAGCTGCCATTTCCGACCAACTCGCCTCTGCACGGCTGCATCATTCCAAAGAGCCCTTTAACACCTCTCCGAGGCTAAAACTGATCATTGCTGAAGAGCGTTCTTTGCGCGCCCACCCCAAATTATCAGATCAGATATATCACAATTCAGAAGAAGAGGGCAATTGGGATGGTAGTTTAACCTTTTTAGGAAAAACGCCCCTTCTACTCCTTGAGAATTTAGAGCGTTACATCGAAGAGCCCAAGCTCAAAGCTCTGTTATGGAAAACTCTCCGCGGAAGGCTCTCACCAAAAAAATAAGCCCAGACCGGGACGGTCTGGTTACCTTCATACTGAACAGGGGTTCTCGTGCTTCACACTTCACCACCTGGCTAAGTCCAGACGTCTCTCTGGGACATCTTAAATATTCCACTCCATTTCTCTTATTCTCCTCTGTGTTCTCTGTGTTCCAAAAAAACCCATTATCCTGTTTTTCTTTGCGCCTTTCCTCCTTTGAGTTAAACTGCGTGGCTACGATAAAATAAGAATAAACATCCCAATGACCTCATCTCCATTTATAAAATACGCTTCAGTTATTCTAGATGTCGCCATTGACAAGACGCTCGACTATGGCATCACAGAAGCCCAACTCCCCCTGCTCACACGTGGCATGCGCATTTCTGTTCCTGTGCGCGGAAGGTTGACTCGCGGCTATATTGCAGAGATCAAAGATACACCTGCAGTTGCTAGAGTCCAGCCCATTGCAGAGATTCTATCTGCACACGAACTCATCACAACCGACCTTTTTGAGCTTGCTCTGTGGATCGCAAAGTACTACCACACACCCTTGCGCTCGGTCTTTAAGACGATGCTCCCTGGGATCGTACGGCAAGATGGCAAGGCCAAAGAGCAGCTCTTTGTCATGCGCGGAAAAACACGTGAGCAGCTCTGCGAAATCTGTGAGAGTTTGCGTCAAAAAGACTCTGCTCAGGCTGATGTTTTAGATGTCATGCTCAAAGTTAAAACAGGGATTCTCCTCTCCGAGCTACTGGAGCTTGCAGACGTCTCACGCAGCCCCGTTAACACCCTTGCCAAAAAGGGGTATCTAGTCCTCGAGAACATGCGAATCGACAGATCACCCCTCATCAACGAGCAGTACTTCCAAACAGAGGCAAAAAAACTTAATCCAGCGCAAGAGAGCGCCCTCAAAAAGATAGTCACCACGCTTGATGAAAAGCGCTTTGAAACACACCTTCTTTACGGAGTTACAGGAAGCGGCAAAACAGAAGTTTACCTTCAAGCAATCGACAATGCCTTAAAAGCCGGGAAAGGGACGATTATGCTCGTCCCCGAGATCTCCCTCACCCCACAAACCATCGAGCGCTTTCGGAGTCGCTTCGAAGGGCAGATTGCCGTTTTGCATTGTAGACTAAGCCTTGGCGAGCGATTCGATGAGTGGCACCGGATCTACCGTGGCGATGCAAAAATCATTATTGGCGCCCGTTCGGCCGTCTTTAGCCCCGTGCTTAATCTTGGGCTGATTATTGTCGATGAAGAGCACGAGCAGAGCTATAAACAAAACGACACTGAGCCCTGCTACCACGCGCGTGACGTTGCCGTTATGCGCGCAAAGATGGCTTCCTGCGCTGTTATCTTAGGAAGCGCTACTCCTTGCCTAGAGAGCTTCTATAACACAATCCTTGGCAAATACACATTAAGCACCCTTCACGAACGTGCAGATGCGGCAAACATGCCCTCTGTAACTATTGTCGATATGAAAAAGGAGTTCGAAAAAGCAAAAGGATACACCTCTTTTTCAGAGGCACTTCTTTCTCAGCTGGACAAACGGCACTCTAAAGGAGAACAGTCCATTCTCTTCCTAAATAGGCGCGGCTACCACACAACGCACCTCTGCAGCGACTGCCAAGAGGTCTCTAAGTGCACCCAATGTGACACCGCCCTCACCTTCCATAAAGGGGCAAATATCCTTGCTTGCCACCTCTGCGGCTATACCCTCTCTCCTCCGCCACGGCAATGCTCCCACTGCGGCGGCGAGACGCTGAAATTCCGAGGCGTTGGAACCGAGCAAATTGAAAAGGCGCTGCACGCTGTGCTCCCCAGCATCAGAACAACACGCATTGATGGAGACACAACGCGCCATAAAGGAAGCCACGAACGGCTCTTCCGCGACTTCCGCACTGGGAAATCTGACGTACTTATCGGGACTCAAATGATCGCAAAAGGGCTCCACTTCCCAAACGTCACGCTTGTCGGAATCCTCAATAGTGACAACAGCCTCAACATCCCCGACTTCAGAGCCTCTGAACAGGTCTTTCAGCTCATTACACAAGTCGCTGGCAGGTCAGGACGGGGTGAAATTCACGGAGAGGTGATCATTCAAACAGCCATGCCAGAGAACGCCACCATCCTTTACGCTTCTCAGCAAAACTTTTTAGGTTTCTACGAAGAAGAAATCGCCATTCGAAGTGCTTTTAACTATCCCCCCTACACCCACATGGTCAAGCTCACCTTTAGTGGAGAGAATCACCAGAAAACCATTGACATTGCCACCCACTTTCACCAATCCCTCCGCCCTCGGATCCCTGAGCCCTATCAGCTGCACCCCTTAGCTCCCTCAGGTCATGCCAAAATCAAAAATCGCCACCGCCTGCAGTTCATTATTCGTGGGCCAAGCGTTTACTTTATCAACCGCCAAGTCGAGGCTATCCAGCAGGGCATTCACCTCCCCTCAGGGATCCATTTGAACGTTGATGTTGACCCACTCTCTACTTTCTTCTAAGGAAAAGCGCAAAAGATCTGGAATTATTAATCGGGCACGGGCACGCGCCCGATTAATTCTCAATCATTAGAGGAGCTCTGCTTGCTTGTGGAATAAAAACGTGGAGTAGCGTAATAAGAAATAAACCGTTCTTTTTTTGTATTTTCTCTCACGTTCTCTCACGCCTCTGTGTTTCAAAAAAACTGGTATTAATATTTTTGAAACAAAGAGAGAAATAGAGAGGGAGGAAAGCGGGCAATGCCACTTCAATCGTAAGGCCGCCAAAACACCCCTCTGTAAGCATCAAATCTTTCTTGATAAATTACCCTGGTATGTGAACTGTTACCTTTTTTTTTAAGGACTCTTATGCGAAAAATCTTGTTTCTTTGCACCGTAGCTCTCTTACTTCTTACTTCTAGCTGCGGCAATAAAATGGAAAAGGAGGCCATCTTAACCCAAGACGCCCTTGACCAAGCAGACATGCTCGTTGGGCGCCGCGAATTCAAAAAGGCCGAAGAGCTCTGCCAGCAAACAATCGGAAGCCTTACTCCGCTAATCAAAGCAAACCCTAACAAAGCGATCTTCCGCCTGCTGCGCGCCCGGGCCAATATTACCCTTTTCATCGCCAATAACATTGTAGTCATAGAAAAAACTAAACTCCTCCCCAAAAGCCTAGTTCCGCTGCCCTCAATGAAAGATTACCTTCTCTATGACCCTTACATCGTAAGCGCAAGAGAAGATGTCCAGGCGGTTTTCTCAAACAAAGAGCCCCTTTCTCACGAGCAAAATGCGGCTGCTCACGCCAGCATGGGCGACATCCTCCGCCTCAACAAAGACACTGCAAAAGAGGCTTCAAAAGAGTACGCGCTCGCAGCGCTTGCTTACTCAGATTGGATTGCTGAGCTTAAAGAAAAACAAGGAAAGACCGCCTCTGAACAGTTCAATATCTCAAGGCTAAAAGGGCAAATCCACCGCATTCAACTTGCTGAAGCTGAAACGGATATGATTGCAGAAGATTGGACCGCTTCTTTGGCTGTTCTAGAAAAAATTATGGCCGGTTCAGACTTAAAATATTTCACTGTCCAGTTTAACCTTCTTGAAAACAGCCTTGTAGAAATAGAAAGAAAAGTCCACAGAGCTTCCAGACCAAAAAGTGAGGGCGGCGCTCTAGATGTTAAAAATGAAGATGTGGCTTATATCCCCACCTATCAAGCCGCTTACCTACAAACACAAATTGAACTTGCCAATGTCAAAAACAACCTCATCTACAGAATCATTTGTTACTACCAATTAGGCCAAAAAGACTCTTTGGCTGAAGCGTGCAAAATCCTAACCGATTACTACCCAGACATCGAAAGCAAGCTCATGGACTTACTTGACCCCGAATCACAGAAAAACCAGACAGGAAAAAAGAAATAGTATGCTGAAAAGCTTCTTTCAGGCGGACGTTTCAATAAAACTTTTCGTCTTGTGTACAATCCTCTTCACACTCATGATTATCGGCTTGTCAGCTTATCCTTATTGGCGGCTAGTGGTGTGTCAATATTGAAATTGCTTGTGTGCTAGTGCGAAAGCAGTTTGAATGTTGACAGACCACTAGACTCAGTAAGAAGTGGGGCTCCCTCCTCAACGAGCGGAGCTCCCAACTCATTTAAAAGATTCCTAAAGAGACACCTATTTAAGAGACGCCCCATGACGCTTCCTACAACAGTCAACAAGCCAGGCTACCACACAACTCACGATTTCCGCACTCGCAGTCAAAAGCTCGTCTCTATACGAAACATAGGCGTTGATCCCTACCCCCACAAATTCACTCCAAGTATCCTAGCCGAGGCTCTTTCTAAAGATTTCGAAGATCAGCTGGTTGGCTCCAGCGAAGATGGCCAGGCGGGAAAAACAAAACACGTCACAGTCGCTGGTCGCCTTGTCCTCTTTCGGAGCATGGGAAAGCTTGCCTTCGGTCAGATTTTGGACTCCTCTGGAAAAATCCAAATTATGTTCGACCGGGACCACACTCACGTAACTGGGTTTGACCCAACAAAGATCGACGCTGCAGAGAACCTCCCCAACGCATTTAAATTTATCGAGAAGAAGCTTGACCTTGGTGACTGGGTCGGCATAGAAGGGCACCTCTTCCGCACACGCACAGGAGAGCTTACCGTATACGCTAAAAAGGTAACGCTCCTTTGCAAATCGCTCCTTCCCCTTCCCGAAAAATACCACGGCCTCTCCGACAAAGAAGTACGCTACCGCAAACGTTGGCTCGACCTCATCGACCACGAAGATGTTCGCAAAACATTCCTTATGCGCAGCCGCATCCTTCACATCATCCGCGACTTCTTTAACGCACAGCACTTTATTGAAGTTGAAACACCTGTTTTACAAAGCGTCTACGGCGGAGCTGCAGCGCGTCCATTTACAACCCACCTCAACGCCCTCGACCAAGACATGTTCCTCCGGATCTCCCTCGAGATCCCTCTTAAGAAGCTCATCGTTGGCGGCATGGAAAGAATCTACGAGATCGGAAGAGTCTTCCGCAATGAAGGGCTCAGCAAGTTCCATAATCCTGAGTTCACAGAGCTTGAGACCTACGCCGCTTATTGGGACTATAACGACATGATGGTCTTCACAGAGCAACTGTTTGAAACCATCGCTCTCAAACTGTTCAACAAAACAACTGTTGACATCGGCTCAGAAGAAACAGGTGGCATCACCACAATCGACTTCAAAGCCCCTTGGAAGCGACTTACAATGAAAGAAGCGATCAAGAAAAACGGGCGTATTGATGTCGATGCTCTCTCAGATGACGAAATGAGAAAGATCCTAAGAGAAACCGAGCTCGACCCAAAAGTAATTGCCAGTGCACCTCGCGGCCTCCTTATCTCCATGCTCTTCGAAGAAAAAGCAGAAAAAGGGTTGGTTCAGCCCACTCACATCACCGACCACCCTATCGAAACAACACCTCTTTGCAAACTGCACAGAAACGCAAAAGAAAAGGCAGAAAGACTTGTCGAGCGTTTTGAAAGCTTTGTGTGTGGAAAGGAAATTTGCAACGCCTATAGCGAGCTAAACGATCCTGAGCTCCAACGAGAGCTCCTTGAGCAGCAAGCTAGCAGACGGGATGCTGGCGATGTAGAGGCCTGCCCAATGGACGAAGAGTTCATTGAAGCCATCTGCCAGGGGATGCCTCCAACAGGCGGTCTTGGCATCGGCATTGACCGTCTTGTGATGTTCTTCACTAACGTTGCCTCCATCCGCGATATTTTATTCTTCCCTCTCATGAAAACAGAGAAAGCCGAGGGGAAGAAATCGGACTAAGAGGAGTCTATACTCCTCTTAGTTGAAAACGGGAATTTGGGCTAGCGCCAAAGCCCCGGGGCTTTCGCGCCGTCCAAGTTCCCATTTTCAGCTACGAGGAGTATATACGCAGGATTTTTAACCAGCCGCAGCCGCACCTCATAAATATTTTGAGTCCCTGCGTCAAAGTTGGGTAACATTTTTTTACTATCCCTGTTTTTTATTGAATTAAAAATCAATATATGTAATAATTTTTGTTAAACCCTAACTGAGGATTGTAAATGGCTCAACCAACTAGTTCTTTACCTGTACGTTTTTGGAATCATGCTGTTTTTGGACTGCGGGATGAAGTAGCAGAAGAGCTCAAGCATGAGGAGAACACAAAAAACTGGTGTGAAAAATTTGGCGACCGCAGTGTTTACATCACGAAAAATGCGATTCCTAACGCGATTTCTGGGTGTTTGAAAGATCCTCGAGTCGTAACCGTTGCATTAACGGCGTTAGCGCTGATAACCATCTCTTTAGCCTTCTATCCGATCACCACAGCTTTATATCTGCAAGCCGCTTGGGCAGCTATGCCGCTTCCCTCTTTTGGGGCGGTGAAGTTTGCCGTTTATCTATGGAGCTGTGCCGCCGTTGTATCGCTAGCTGCGCGTGCCCAAGGGCGCTTCTGTAACGCTGAGTTAATGGAAAGATTCTATAAGCTACCAGCACAAACTGCCAGGGCTTAGTTATGACAGCACCTACAGGATTTCGTTCGTGGAGTAATTATTTTCAGTTTGCCTTGGCGCGTGAGTTTGTCGATTCTGCATCGAAGCTGCCCTATAAAAACAGAAATTTTCTGGAGCGGGTAGGACATATTGTTGCTCGACCACTGCTAGCTCCTGCTAATTTTCTCCTTGAGAACATCAAGAGTCCAGTGATGATTCTTGCATGTACGGTGATGACTATCGCTTTGATTTCCGTCGCGTTTTACCCCGCACAGATGATTGGGCTGATGACTACCGTGTTGCCATTGCTCGCTAACATAGAGGTTTGGATGATCAAAGGGGTGATCTTTGGGGCTTTGGAAGGTACTATTCTTGCTGTAGGGATGCGCGCTTTGGGTCGCGTGTGTAACCCCCAACTTAGAGCTGCTTGGCTGGCTGGTGAAGTCACTGCTCTTCAGCTCGGCACGCAGGCTCGTTAGCAGGAGAACGTACGCCCTCAAAAAGTGGGGTGGTTCAAAACGCACGTCCTTAAAAAGCTATGTCACAGGATAGGGCAACAGAGCTTTTTAAGGACGTGCCCTGTTTATATACTCCTCGTGGTTGAAAATGGGAACGTGGGCTAGCGCGAAAGCTCCCGCAGCCTGAAGGGCTACAACTACCTACCTCTTCTTAAGTCTAGCGCCAGCGGGAGTGTCTTCGATGATGTAACCATCCGAGGCAATATAATCACGTAGCTCATCCGAAAGGGCCCAGTTCTTATCTTTGCGCGCCTGAACGCGCCGCTCCAAAGCCTCCTGCAGCTTCTGCGGAACAACCTCCACCTGAGGCTCAAATGGCAATACCCCAAGAACAGCATCAACCTTGTGAAGGAAGGCCAGCACCTCTTGGGCATCTTTTGAAGCAATCATCCCCTTATCTGCAAGGCCGTGAAGGACACCTAGCATATCAAAAAGAGAGGCCAGCGCCGGCGAGATATTGAGGTCATCTGCAATTGCCTCCTCAAACCTACTAAACGCACTCTTAAGCACAGCCTGAACGGCATCACTAACTGTGCCAGCACTCTTTTCCTTGGCAATTCCCTGCATACGCGCGGTAAAATCACCCAAGCGGCGCAGAGAGGTCTTTGCAGCCTCAAGCCCCTTAAAAGAGAAGTTAAGCTGCGTCCTATAGTGGGTTTGCAAAAGCATATACCTAATCTGCGCCCCCGTATAGTTGCGGGCCAAAAGATCGCGCAACGTGTAGAAGTTCCCCAAACTCTTAGACATCTTCTTGTGATCAACAATCAAATGCTCTGAATGAAGCCACATCCCCGCAAAACGCTTCCCCGTGCACCCTTCCGACTGCGCAATCTCGTTTTCATGGTGAGGGAATATGTTATCAACAGCCCCAACGTGAATATCAAGAGTCTCCCCAAGCAGCTCTGTAGCCATTGCCGAGCACTCCAAATGCCACCCTGGACGCCCTTGCCCAAAAGGGCTCTCCCAAAAGATTTTCCCATCACGCTCAGGGTCGTACTTCTTCCATAAAACAAAATCAGAAACATGCTCTTTATCATACTCATCCCTACTTACCCGCTCCGAAGCACCCGCCTGGAGATCTTCCAGCTTAAGATGTGACAAGCACCCATAGCGAGGGAACTTTGAAATAGAGTAGTAAACGCTCCCATCAGAAGCAACATACGCCAGCCCTTTTGTGATAAGGAGCTCAACCATCTTAATCATTTGAGGAATGTAATCCGTTGCTGCAGGATAGTGCTCGGCACGTTCAATATTAAGAACCTTACAATCCTCAAAAAAAGCATCTTTGTACTTCTGCGTGAAGGCGTCTAAAGTAGTCCCCTCCTGGACGGCCCCGCGTATGGTCTTGTCATCGACATCCGTAAGGTTCATCACATGCGTGATCTTCATCCCAAAAAATTTGATGGTGCGGCGGAGCAGATCCTCAAAAACATAGGTGCGGAAGTTGCCAATATGAGCAAAATTATAAACAGTTGGGCCGCACGTATACATCCGCACATGGCCTGCCTGGAGCGGAACAAGCGGCTCCTTCCTACGTGTTTCGGTATTCTGCAGTCGTAAAGTGCTTTTAGTCATATCGCCAATCTCAGCAGGTTAAACATTAAAAAAGAGCTTCTGCGAATATATACTCCTCGTAGTTGAAAACGGGAACGTGGGCTAGCGCGAAAGCTCCCGCGGCTGAACGATCGTAAGTGCCTTAGTATTAGAAATACAAAGGGCACTTGCGATCGTTCAGCCCCGGGGTTTTGGCGCCGTCCAAGTTCCCATTTTCAGCTATGAGGAGTATATACTCCTCGTAGTTGAAAACGGGGCTTTGGCGCCTTCCAAGTTCCCATTTTCAGCTACGAGGAGTATATGATAGGTGTTTTGCGCTTGCATTCGCAAGGGCAAATTGTTAGGATTTTTGTTTCCCACACATTCACCCAACCCTAATTAAGTGTATGCGCGTCTCAAAACTCTTCTTCAAAACATTTAAAGAAGCTCCTTCCGGAGCCGATGTCATCTCACACCAACTTCTAGAGCGCGCTGGTTACATTCGCAAACTAGGCAGAGGTCTTTACACCTACACCCCCCTCATGTGGCGCGTACTCAAAAAAGTGATGAATATTGTCCGCGAAGAGCTAGACAAAGTAGGGGCTCAAGAAATCAACATGCCCCAGCTTCAACCAAAAGAACTTTGGGAGCAGTCCGGCCGCTGGGAAGAATTCAAATGCGCAGACCTACTCTACACGCTAACCGACCGTGAAGAGAACGAACTCTGCCTCGGACCCACACACGAAGAAGCTGTCACCGCCCTCGTCAATAACTGGCTCACAAGCTACAAGCAGCTCCCCGTTAACCTCTACCAAATTACGAATAAGTTCCGCGACGAAATTCGCCCACGCTTCGGCCTCATGCGCGCTAAAGAATTCATCATGAAAGATGCCTACGCCTTCTGCGCTAACCCCGAATCCATGGACGAGCAGTACCAACTGATGCGCCAGGCCTACATCAACATCTTCCGCCGCCTAGGGCTCGACTTCGTCATCGTAAGCGCCGACAGCGGTAAAATCGGAAAAGGAAAGTCTGAAGAGTTCCAAGTAACAGCAGAAATCGGCGAAGACCTCATCCTCACCTGCGAAGGCCACGCCTCAAACGTCGAAGCTACTGTGTCAGCTCCCCAAGTCTACCCATTCGATGCCGAACTAAGACCCATGCAGCCCCTTGCAACGCCTAACGTCTCCTCTATCAATGAGCTCGTTGCCCTGACCAAGATCCCCGCCCATAAGATGGTCAAAACAGTCATCTACAAACTAACCTACACCGACAGAGAAGAGTTCGTTGCCATCGGCATTCGAGGCGACCGCCAGCTCAACGAAGCCAAACTCATGCGCAAATTTTCCCCCGTCGACATGACACTCGCCTCCGACGACGAAATCAAGCGCATAACTGGTACCCGCACAGGGTTTGCCGGCCCCATCAACATGGCAATAAAATACTACGCCGACAACACCTGCAAAGGGCTAACCAACTTCCTCTGCGGCGGCAACAAAGATGACCTTCATAACATAGATGTAAACTGGAAGCGCGACTGCGCCCAGCCAGAATTTACCGACCTCCTACTCGCAGAGGCAGGCGATGGCTGCCCAGAAGTTCCCGGCGGCGTCTACAAAGCCCAGCGCGGCATCGAAGTTGGCCACATCTTCAACCTCGGCACGAAGTACAGTGAGTCAATGAAAGCACTCTTTCAAGATGAAAATGGAAAAGCCCAGCCCTTCTGGATGGGCTGCTACGGCATCGGAATCGGCAGAGTCGCCGCCGCCTGCGTCGAACAAAAACACGACGCAGACGGCATCATCTGGCCCCTATCTATCGCCCCCTACCAAGTCCTCATCACAGCCGCCGTCCTTAAAGAAGAGCCCCAAGTCCAGGCCGCTGAAGAGCTTTATAAAGAACTCTCAGCCCTCGGCGTCGAAGTGCTCCTCGATGACCGCAATGAGCGCATGGGCGTCAAACTCAAAGACAGCGACCTCCTCGGCATCCCCTTCAAAATCATCGTCGGCAAAGGTATCGCAGACGGCAATCTCGAAATCGAACCCCGCACCGGCGAAAAACTCATCCTCCCACGCAGCCAAGCCGCGCAGTGGGCAAAGGGACTCTTCAGCAAGCAGTAGCAAGCCAAGGGCAAGCATGCGATCAAGGCAGGCAGGGACTCTGCCCCTGCACCCCGGCAAAGGGGTTTGGCCCCTTTGCAATCCCCTACTAGCAGTCTTGAAGTGGTAAGTATGAGTTAGCAAATGCTTATATTTTCAGCTCAAAGCTGCCGCTTTGACCCGAAGCATGCCTCCTCCGAAAGGTAGGATAAAGAGGTGAGATATTTAAAATGGATGTCCCAGAGGGACATCTGGACTTAGCCAGGTGGTGAAGTGCGAAGCACGAGAACCCCTGGGAGGGTCGATTAAATGCAAATAAACATTCAAGCTCTGGACGGATCTACAGGAGTTAAAAAATAAACTTTTTGCGGGAGCTGCCGGCTAAAGACAGTTGTATTTGACGCTTATTGCGGTAGGTGGCATTAATTAAGGAATGAGCAAGCGATGGTTGCTAGTAGGTTGTTTTTTGGTGATGGCGACAGCAGTGTATTTCCTCGCAAAGGATTACCTAACGTTCGACATCTTCCATAAGTACAGGCAAGAACTGAATGACCTGGTGACACATCACCCTGCGCTCTCACCAGTCTTGTATGTTTGCGTCTTTATTATTTTTGCATCGCTGTCGATACCAAGCTCGCTATTGCTCTCTATTTTGGGTGGGTTTTTATTTCCGCAGCCCTGGTGCACGCTATATGTGGTAATTTCGGCAACGATTGGGGCGACGGTGATCTTCTCTCTTGCTAAGACGACGATTGGTGAGTATTTAAGACAAAGAACCGGCCCTTTCTTGAAGAAAATGGAGAGGGGCTTTCAGAAGAATGCGATCAGTTACCTGTTCTTTCTCCGTTTTATTCCCTTATTTCCCTTTTGGATAGTGAATTTGGCCCCAGCATTTTTTGGAATTCGGCTCCGGACATTTGTGTGGACAACTTTTTTAGGAATTATTCCCATTTCATTTGTCTACACACAAACAGGTGCAGGGCTAGGGGAGATTTTGGATAGCGATGGGAAAATCACCATTTACAACATCTTCAATGGAGATGTGGAAGTTGCTCTGGTGGTACTAGCAGTGTTTGCTTTGATGCCTTTCACCATTAAAAAATTGATGAAAAGCTACCACAAACACCACCTACCACACGACTGAACTACTCCTCATCTTCAGGGAGCTCCATGTTGTGGTAGACGGTGTTGACGTCGTCAAGCTCTTCTAAAAAGTCGATGATTGCTTTATTGGCTTTAAAAACTTCTTCGTTATAGGGAACAGAGACTTTAGGGATCCAATCAAAGCCCGACTCAAGGCAGCGGAGTCCTTTATTATCAATCACATCTTTAACGGCATACAGACCAGAAGGCTCTGTAACAACAATGTAGACCTCTTCTTCGACTTCAAGGTCAGTAGCACCGGCGTCAAGAACGAGTTCTAAGAGAGCTTCTTCGGTGATCGAGTCTCTAGCAATCTGAATAAGCCCTTGCCTATCAAAGTTATGGGTGACGCTACCCGGCCTTGCAACGTTCCCTCCCCGCTTCTTTCCCGTTGCAGCAATGCTGAGATCGGTTGCTGTGCGATTTTTATTGTCGGTTACTGTTTCAACGATAATCCCCACGCCGCCGGGGCCGAAGATTTCGTAAGTAAGCTCAAAAATATCGCCCTGGTCAGCACCTGCAGCCTTTTTAATGTTGCGGTCAATGTTATCGTTGGGGAGGTTTGCCTCTCTAGCCTTTTGAATAGCCATCCGAAGGCGCGGATTTGATCTAGGATCCGAGCCACCCAACTTAACTGCGGTAATAATTTCTTTTGTAACGCGGGTAAAGGCCTTCCCTTTCTTAGCATCTGACTTTGCCTTTTGATGCTTGATATTCGCCCACTTACTATGTCCCGCCATGACTAAAGATTCCTTTCCATGAGGATACGTCCATAATATTCACCATGGTCCTTGAGAAATCCGGCCTGGCGGCCAAATTCCCTGAACCCAAACTTCTTGTACAACGCCTCTGCAGGGTTGCCTTCGTACATCTCAAGGTGTATCAGCTCTATGTTGAAGTATTCCTTAGCAAGATGGCAAAGCTGATTGAGAATTGCAGAGCCCACTCCTTTACGGCGGAATTCTTTCGAAACAATCATCCCAAACTGACACTGGTGAGCAAGCTTGCGATAAGGGCAGAGCCATAGCGTGCCGATGGCGCAAGGAGTAACAGCGCCCGTTGCGGGGTCTTTCCAGTCTCCAGTAAGGCTACAACGGTATCTGGAGAATGCCACCCAACGAGCAACCGAGTCGTTTATCTCAGGAGGGTCTCCCATAGCGAAATTGCGAAGAACCCCAGGTTCAGAAAGCCATGATTGGAGATGAATGTCGTCTGACATTTCGGTAAAGCGGATATGAATTTCTGGTCTTTGTTTAAAGATAGGATCACCCAAATTTTTTAAGGTATTCAGTCACAAAGCCATCAAGGAGGTCCCCGTCCATCATTGCCTGGATATTACCCACTTCAAAGCCTGTGCGCGTGTCTTTTACTAATGTATACGGCTGGAACACATAATTGCGAATCTGACTGCCCCAGGAGATGTCTTTTTTATCTTCGCTCATTGCCCGTATAGCATTTTCCCGCTCTGTGACTTCTTTTTCGTAGAGCTTCGATTTCAACATCTTAAAACATTCTTCTTTATTTTGCAGCTGGCTCCGTTGAGCCTGACACGTCACAACAATATTTGTAGCCAAATGGGTGATTCGGACGGCGGAATCTGTTCTGTTAACGTGCTGGCCACCTGCGCCGGAGGCTCTGAAAGTATCAACCCGAATATCTTCCGGCCTGATCTCTATTTCAATGTCATCGGTAATTTCAGGCGAGGCATCAACAGAGGCAAAGCTCGTATGTCTTCTGTCGTTGGAGTCAAACGGAGAAATGCGTACCAAGCGGTGAACCCCTTTCTCGGCTTTAGTATATCCATAAGCAAAGTCACCCTGAAAGCGAAGAGTCACACTTTTAATCCCGGCAACTTCACCATCCACAGTATCGACAACTTCAACCTTCCACTTCCGGCTAGCTGCCCAGCGCTGATACATGCGAGAGAGCATCAGCGCCCAATCACACGCTTCTGTGCCGCCAGCACCTGAGTTGATGGTGAGGTAACAGTTCTTGCTATCCATGGCTCCAGAAAGCATCTTACGCGTTTCCATCTCGCTTAACGCTTTTTCTAGAGAAGTCAATTCGGCGACCATCTCGTCAAAAAGGGACTCATCCTCGATAAAGGTCTCTACTACCTCAAAACGGCTGCAAAGGCTGTGATAGGGAACAGTCCATGCGCGCAGGAGGTTACAATCGGCAATGACCTTCTTTGCGCCATGTGGGTCGTCCCAGAAATCTGAGGTCTCCATCTTACTTTCGAGCTGCTTTACTTCTTTATCTTTGACCTCTAAGTTAAAGATACCCCTGCATTTGAAGGAGACCTTCTCTCATTTCGCTTACACGCTTTTGAAGCTCTTCATTCATAACCATTTCCTTTGTCTTCGATCCCCCTGTAGGTTATCTTGAGAAGTCAAAAAAAGTCAAAGTGATTGACAACAAGCCCCTTTTTGCACTATTTCACCTAACTTTACCTTCATCTGTTTTACCTACAGCACAGAGTTCAAGAAAATGATTAGCGCCTGTTTGAATCGAAAAAAGCTCGAGCCTCAAGAAATCAGCATCGCTGATCCCACGCTACTTAGAGAGGCCCTTTGGATTGATCTTCTTGCCCCCTCAAAAGAGGAAGAGACCCTGGTTGAGGCTTGCCTTAGTCTTGACGTTCCTACGCTTGAAGAGATGAGGGAAATTGAGATTTCGAGCCGCCTTTATAAAGAAAACGAAACCCTATTCATGACAGCGGCAATGATCGCCCATTCCGGCTCGTCTAGCCCGAAGCTAGACCCTGTCACCTTTGTTTTAACTCAGAAACAGCTCATTACAATACGCTACATCGAGCCCCAGGCTTTTAAGTTATTCTCCCTTCAGCTCCCAAGGCTGGACCTCACCCATCATGACGCTACTGTACTGCTTACAGACCTGCTAGACGCAAGCATTGACCGGCTCGCAGACATTCTGGAGCTTATAGGGCGGAGGCTAGATGACTGTTCAAAAAAAATCTTTAGACCCCAGTCAGCGACCTACACAGACAAACTCGACTACCGAGAGCTTTTGCAAGAAATTGGGGCAAATGGCGATCTTAACACAAAGGCCAGAGAAAGCCTCTCTACATTCAACAGACTAACCACCTTCTTTGAACAAAACGCTGGATCACGGATTAATACTGAAGGGCAGCAACGCCTGACTAATTTAAGCAAAGATATTGCCTCGCTAAGCGATCATGCCCACTTCCTCTCTGGCGAGGTTAACTTCCTGCTCAACGCCACTTTGGGAATGGTGAACATCGAACAAAACAACATCATTAAAATCTTTTCTGTCGCCGCAGTCGTATTCCTTCCCCCAACGCTCATTGCAAGCATTTACGGCATGAACTTCCACAATATGCCAGAGCTCTCGTGGGAATGGGGGTACCTTGCAGCTGTTGCCCTCATGCTCCTTTCCTCCTGGCTCCCCTATAAATACTTCAAGAACCGCAAATGGCTCTAATACGGGCTCTAATACAAAGAAAGAAAAACAAGAACAGGATAGATAGATTCCACCATAAGCCGAAGGCTGTCCTATTCTTGTATTTCTCTGCGCCTTTGCGCCTCTTTCTTTTCTTTGCGTTAAAATGTATCGCTACCACATTTTAAGGCTTTGTGGCGGAGCTTTTTGATGATAACAGGTAGAAGAATGAGGACGCCCATTAGGGCAGCAGCGATTTCAAGCTTCGTGTTAAGAAGTGTCATAAAGGAAAACTTCTCGCTTGACTGCAGGGCCCTATCAAGCTCGACGCCCGCCATGGTGAAGATATAAGTGCCAGGAATTATGCCAACAACTGTCGTCCAAAGAAACCTCCAAAAAGGAACCTCAAAGAAAGCACACGCCAAGTTAGTGGCCGAATAAGGCAAGACGTGGGTTATGCGAAGAAAAAGAAGGTAGCTCCAGGCATTTTGCTGAAAGTCCTTTTCCACTTTAAGCAAAATAGGGCCGGCAATGCGCTGGATAACATCGCCAAAAACAGAACGGGCAAACCCAAAAGTAAAAAGAGCGGCAAGTGTGGCCCCCATAATTGCGTAAAAAGAACACCACGGCTGCGGAAAGAGGGCACCAGCGATAATCGAAAGAACGAAAGAGCCAGGAATCAAGAGCCCTGCATACAAAATATAGATGGCAAGAAACGCAAGTGGAGCAAGAAATGGGTGAGCCTCAACAAACCCCTCAACTGTACGCCAATGGACTTTTAAGTTATCCAGAGAAACAAACTCAGCTCCCCAAATAAAATAAAAAAGAAACACCAAGGCAAGAAGCGCGGTTAAAAAAAACACCCGTTTCCAGGCTCTGTTCTTATCACTACAGCTGCTGTCCATGCCGCCGCTCCAGTACAATCTTATTATCAGAAGAGAGCACGTAATGCCAGTACCATGTTGGCTGAGAGATTGGCTCTAAACATGTTTTTAATTCATTATTTTCCATGAAAGCAATCATCCGTTGGCCGTCTGGAACAACAAAAGTCTGCTTGCCTATAAAGGTAACCCCTTCTGCCTCAAACTCCCCTGACCCGCGAATAATAATACGTAGAGCCTCTTCTCTAAGAAGCTGATTTTTCCAGTATCCTTGATCAATCGTGTGGTCAATTCCTTTATTTACAACAGTCACATCTCGGAGACTGCACTTTCCAGACCACTCGCTATACTGAAGACGCTGCTCTTTTGTAAGATGCCCGCAAGCAAGATCTGTTTCAATAAGAAGACTCCCCTTTAAAGAGAGGTTTTCCATATTAAGCTCAGAAATCTCGAGCTGCAGCTCAGAGCCTTGATAAAACTTTCCGCCACGAATCTTCTGACCAATCACAGAATACAAAGGACCAAGAGCTGGGTGGTAAAGGAAAAAGAAAGCTGGGCCCCGTTTCATGTATTGGGTCTGACTTCCCAAAGCTGGCACATCAACACGGCAATGCTCCACAAGTAGCTCTCGGCAGTTTTCGAGATGTTCATAGAAACACCCTTCTGGGGTTTCTAACAAAGGCATCCCAGGCGCGTGAGACTTCTTTGTCACAGAAATTGTCTTGCGGCGGGTGTTGTAGGTGAGGAATGTCTTTAGAGTTCCTCTCTCTCCTTCTTTCAACAGGCGACAGCGTCTTTCCATGAAGACCTCTGCAATGTTTTGCATTGTGCATTCAAGCCGCCCCGCTTGCTTCTTTGAAACGCTTCCTGAGGGGTCAATGAATGAAAAAATGTTCTTCATATTGACTAGGAGGCCGGAAAAAACTGCAAGAGCCCCTTCCTGAGGATTTGAAGGCTGAACGACCGATTGAATTGCAGCTAAGTCCGCAAAAAGAAGGTTCGTGTTGCACGGAAACTGTGAATAGAGGCTGCCGGGCTTAACAGGGGCATCTTCAACACCCGCTTTAGAAAAGGCGGTGTACTCTATGCAGGTGGTTCCGTAGTCGTAGCCTAGGGCTGCTTTCTTCTCGACAAGGACGTTCATCCCCTCTGCGGCGTTCACCCTTCGCTGGCAAGAAGCAAAGCCGAAAATTTTGGTCTCGTTTGCCGCGGCATTGCCTGAGCCGAGTCCACAAAAGGCTAGTAGATTATTGTCGGTTCCGGCTATTGGGTTGTTGATTTGCCTAACAAGCAGCTTACGGCGTCCCTGCCCTGCAATCCAATCTAAAGCGCCGCGTTCTTTTGCAAGCTTCCACAAAACACCATGTCCGCCGGGCTTCAAAACAAGTTGCAGCGAGCTCTTAAGTACCCAATCGCCATCAACGGTAATCACAGGCACTAAAGGCTGCTCGAAAAAGTAAAAGCTCTTTTCCGACCTACCAAACCAGTCTGCTGTCTTGCAAATATCCAATACGTGTTGATGATTGTTTTTTTCTGTCGAGGTCATCATCGCAACAGGAACCGTCACCTGCTTTCCAAAGAGCTTATAATGGAGATATTCTCTCCCTTGCAAATCACGAATTAGCCCTTCTAACAATGTTTTCCCACTAAACTCTAACCTGGCGGTGGGAAGGGGCTCGTCGGTAAGGGGGTCTATGAGACTTAATCTGTCGCCAGCGCCGCCAACAGGATAGATTTCTGCTAGGTCTGCAAGGCTCTTGATTCCACTTGCCACAGCTTCGTGCACTTCGGGGGTGTTCTTAGAAATATCCAACCCTTCGGGCATCAGGTAGCTCCGATTTGAATCTTGCGAAGTCGCTTGCAGCGGCTTAACTACTGCCGACTCATTAATAAGGCGCAAAACAGTCAAGTGGTAACCAATAATCCCGCCGATGCACCCATAAAACTTCTCTATAACGAGAAGCTCCTGCAATAAAAGCCTTAGACGCTCGAACTTGTCGTCTAATTCTGCGGGGATCCGAAAGACGACGGAGCCTTGACCAATCGCCAGTATTGCCTTAATTGCATAGTCACATTCAGGCGTTAGCCCGGCTAAAAACACCCGAACAGGAGGGGTTTCTTTTAGAAACCCCTCGACCTGTGGGAGCTGATTAAGCACTTCTAATTTGTCATAAACATGATGAAGCGCCCCTAGGCGCTTTTGTAGCTCTTCTAGGGAAGTAATTTGTTCATCAAGGCTCAATTCTCGAAGGCTTGGTGCCGTTAGAATGCTCATTCTCTCTCTCGTTTTATCGAATTAGCTAAATGCCCGGATTGCCTGAGATTATACAGAGGATTGTCCAGGCCGGAAAAGGCTTACTTCGGAATAAAGATAAAGGATATAGAATAAAGGATAAAGGGCTTAATCTTAAAAAAACAATACTATTCATTCAACAAGTAAAATTTTTAATCTCCCGCCGAAATTTCACACAAAAACCCTCTAACACAAACCCCTAGAGCACCTGAAGAGCCTTTTTACCTTCTCAACACCCGTCAGCGCTTGTCCTTCCTAGAAAAATGCCCAGGGGAATTGCTTTGACTGAAAATCGCGACAGAGCTAAAAGTGGTCAACTGTGAAGCAAAACGATGTATTGCTACACGCTTATGATACAATGAAAAGGAGTATACGCATGTCGACGACAAAAGCAAAGCCAGCTAACGCTGCTGCTGTAAAAGCAAGCCCAGCTAAAGCTGCTGCTGCAAAAAATTCTGCATTCAACAAGCCTGTAACAGTTAGCGCGGCTCTCGCAAAGATTGTTGGCGCAGGCCCAATGGCTCGTACAGAAGTTACAAAAAAACTCTGGGAATACATCAAAAAAAATCAGAGACAAGATACTACTGACAAGCGCAATATCGTTCCTGATGAACATCTAAAAGCTGTTTTCGGGACTTCCAGCGCTGTAAATATGTTCAAAATGACTAGCCTCGTTGCTGCTCACATCTCTGGGTAGTTTACATCCTTTACAGTCGTTTAAGACTCACAGTGAACGCGGCCCCTTGCCGCGTTCTTTCTATTTTCCCAGACCACTAGCTGTTTAAATGGAACTTTGCCGTGTCCGATAAAAATCCTTTAGATCGCATGGTAGATTTTGCCTGGGACATCTGGTGTGCAGCATCCATTATCGGGATATGGCCACGCTTCATTGAGCCGCGCCTTTTAGAAACAATCCACCTTAATCACCCGATTAAAAACCTAGATCCTGCTTTGGAAAAACTAAAGATCCTCCACTTTAGCGATCTTCACATCAACCCAAAGACATCTGACACCTTCCTAAAAAAGATGACCCGCCGGATTCAAAGGCTAGCCCCAGACATCATCGTCTTTACAGGAGACTTTATTTGCTACTCCGAGCTGAACGACCAGAAGCGGCTAGAAACGTTTTTAAACTCTCTTTCGGCTCGCTACGGCTGCTACTGCGTCCTTGGCAACCACGACTACGAAACCTACGTCACCTTCCATAACAAGGCGAAGAAGTATGAGATTGGACTCCCCGCTACCCGCCCGCTCGTTGTAAAGGGGCTACGGAAGCTTCTTATTGAATTCAATCTCATGAAAGAGCCCAGGCTTACTCAAAACATGCTAGCGACAGTAAAAACCATCCCAATGCATGAAGAGCTTGTGGCGCTTATTAAAAGAACCCCTTTTGAGCTCCTCGAAAACAAAACTAAAGTTATTTCCATTAACGGAAGCGACCTCAACATCGTAGGGCTTGGTGACTACTGGCTGCAGCGCAGCTTGCCCCAAATCGCTTTTGAAGGGTATAATTCTCTAGCGCCAGGCCTGATTTTAGCCCACAATCCTGATGCTGCATCCCATCTGGAGCACCATCCCGGGGAGCTCATTCTTTGTGGACACACGCATGGTGGACAAGTGAACCTCCTTGGCATCTGGAAGCTCTTCACGCCGATGGAAAGCCCCCACCTCAGACGCGGCCTTGTAAAGCTAAGTTCTAAGAAAACAGTGTATGTAAGCAGGGGTGTTGGGAGCCCTGACAAATTCCGGTGGTTCTCTAGTCCAGAAATCACCCTATTCACACTGAGCAAACAGAGCAAACTGGGAAATACATTCAACGCAAAGAAATACAAGAGAGAAAAAACAGGATAGATAGATAGATAGATAGATAGATAGATAGATAGATAGATAGATAGATAGATAGATAGATAGATTCCTCTATAAGCGGAGGCCCTCTCTAGAAGGTAACGTGGGCCGTCTAAGGTCTGGGATTTAAGCTCGCTGCCAAGCAAACGTTTGCTTCGGCTTAACCTAAAATCCCAGACCGGGCCGGCCCACGTTACCTTCTAGAGAGGCCAAATACTTACTTGCTCCTACCTCCCTATCTATCCTGGTTTTTATCCTGCAGCCGAAGGCTATCCTGCCTATCCTGTTTTGTATTTCTTTGCGCCTTTGCGTTTAATCTATTCAATGAGAGCGAGCATTACAAATTCATGTCTCAACAACAAGCCGCCAGAACAACCAGCGTGATCCTGCTAGCAGGTGGTATTGGGACAAGAATGAAAGCCTTAATCCCAAAACAATACCTCTCTTTGCGCGGGAAACCCATCGCGCAGTACAGCTTTGATCTCTTTTTGACGATCCCTGAGGTCTTAGAGGTTATTGTCGTGTGTGAAACGCGCTACCAAGATCTTTTCAAAACAACGAATGCCTCTCCAAACATAAAATTTGCAGAGCCAGGACCTCGCAGGCAAGACTCTCTTTTTAAAGGGCTACAACAGATTTCGCAAAATTCTACCCTCGTATGCGTACACGACTCTGCAAGGCCCTTCATCACCCGTGAAATGGTGCTAAGAGTCCTTCAGGAAGGGCGCGTTCATGGAGCTGCCACAGTTGGAATGCCCATCAGATTCACAGTAAAAGAGAGGACCCCTGAGGGATTTGTCAAGCAAACCCTCGACAGGTCTCTTATTTGGGAAATTCAAACTCCGCAGGTTACCACCCCAGAACTCCTTCGCAAAGGCTTTGAAAAGGCTCTTGCACACAATATCGATGTCACAGACGATGTCGCCCTAGTCGAGCTTCTTGGCCGGCCAGTTAAACTTGTGGAAGGGAGTTATGGAAACCTTAAAATCACGACACCTGAAGATGTCGCAATCGCTGAAAAGCTCTATACTCCTCTTAGCTGAAAACGGGAATTTGGACGGCGCCAAAGCCCCGGGGCTGAACGATCGCAAATCGCCCAATATTAGAAGTATAGGGCGACTTGCGATCGTTCAGCCGGGGGAGCTTTCGCGCTAGCCCAAATTCCCGTTTTCAGCTAAGAGGAGTATATACCCCATCATGACTAAGCCCGTTTTTAAATATAGACTCCTCATCGCCTACGATGGAACCAACTATAGTGGTTGGCAGACACAGCCCCACTCGATGTCGATTCAGCAGAAACTCGAAGAGGCTATTGCTGTTCTGACAAAAGAGCCAGTAAGAGTTATTGGCTCGGGACGCACCGATGCGGGGGTGCATGCCCACAACCAAGTTGCCCACTTCCAATCCACTCATAAAATAGACCCCTTTAAAGCCCTCGTCTCAATCAACGGCCTTCTTCCCTATGATATTAGAGTTAAAGAGATCACCCTCGCAGAGTCAGATTTTCATGCCTGTTACAGTGCTACAGGAAAGATTTATCATTACCACTGCTGTCTAGGGCAGTTTCAAGACCCCTCTCGCCGTTTTTACAGCTACCACGTCAAAAAAAAGATCGATCTTTCTCTTCTTAAAAAGGGAGCTGCCGTGCTTGTCGGAACCCACAACTTCCTCTCTTTTGCCAACTCTGGAGAGAAGGGAAGCGCTTCAAGAAACCCCGTCCGCACCATCCGAAGACTCGATGTTGTTGAAGAGGGTGATGAGCAAATCCGCTTGGAATTTGAAGGTGACGGCTTTCTTTATAAGATGGTGCGAAATATGACAGGGATCCTCCTTGATGTTGCCTCAGAAGCGCGCCCCTTAACAGACATTAAGAAGGTTCTAGACTCTAAAGACAGGCGCGAGGCAAGCATGGCAGCTCCTCCGCAAGGGCTCTTCTTGGTTAAAGTCTACTACGAGTAAGTAAGCTTCTTCTTGCAGGGCGAGGCTCTCGGTGGTATATACTCCTCGTAGTTGAAAATGGAAACTTGGACGGCGCCAAAGCCCCG
>CAMCWV010000012.1:0-61534 GCA_945882915.1 Waddlia chondrophila WSU 86-1044
TAATACCAGTTTTTTTTAACCACAGAGGCGTGAGAGAACGTGAGAGAAAATACAAAAAAAGAACAGTCAAGTGATGAAAAAATCTAGCGCCTAGATCTTGAACCTGCTCCAACCTGTTGACAGCATAGTCTCAACGCGAATTGCTCAATATGGGTTTAATCGCTACGGGCTTCTTCTCTTTTTTTTCTTTTGTGCGCCGTCCAAATTCCCGTTTTCAGCTAAGCGGAGTATAGTTGATTAAATCGTGAAAATGTCCTCAAAAGAGACGGTTTTACCAGTCTCGAAAGAGCCTTCTCTTTCTTTGCAAAAAAATGGTGGGGGATATTATAGTTAGCGACTTCTTCAGGGGGCGTTAGCTCAATTGGTAGAGCGCGACGATGGCATTGTCGAGGTCAGCGGTTCGATCCCGCTACGCTCCAACCCCCTACTCTTTCTTCGTCAGATAGTAGGTTTTCCTATAAAACTCTTGCATAGCCGCTTGCAAGTCAGCGCCCTTATCTATGAGCTGCTGGCACTTAGGTAGGCTGTTAATAAAAGCCTTGCCATACCCTTTGGTCAAGAGACGGGAATCTAAACAGACGACACACCCACGGTCGCGCTGATTGCGGATTAACCTTCCAAACCCCTGCTTAAACTTCACAATAGCCTGAGGAACAGTGTAATCCATAAACGGATTCCCTCCACGCGCTGTGATCCTTTCACAACGAGCCTGAATTAACGGCTCGCTAGGGACTTTGAACGGGAGCTTAACAATAATCACACACCTCAGGGCATCACCCACAACATCGACACCTTCCCAAAAAGAATCGGTTCCAAAAAGGACTGAGTATTCGGTTGTTCGGAACTTATTCAAAAGCGCCTGCCGGTTATCATCCCCTTGCTTAAACACATGAAAGCGATTTACCTTCAAACGCTCAAATAAACCCTCGTAACAGGTTTTTAACATCTGAAAGGAGGTGAATAGAACAAAAGCATTGCCGCGGCTTGCCTGAATTGCCTGCCAGACCTGCTCTTCAATCCGCTTCATGTACCCTAAGTCATACGGAGAGGGCATATCGGATGGAACAACAAGCATTGCCTGCTGCGCATAATTAAAAGGAGAATCGTAAATTCGTTCCTCAACAAGCTTCTCAGGGCAAAATTCTGGAAGGATCCCTAATCTTTGCCGAATGAAAGAAAAGTTCTTTTGCGTTGTCAAAGTAGCGCTGCAAAGAACAATTGTTGAGAACTTATTAAACAGATGCTTTGCCAAAAGAGGCGCTATATCCAAAACAGCGCTAATGCACTCAATATTGACCGTTGTCCGAAGAGGCTTTGCCTCTATCCAACGAACTCTATCTACAGCATCCGCCGCAAAAGCGAACTCATAAAAGGCCGTGCTAATCTCTTCTAAACGTCCTCCAAGCGCTTTAATATCTAACCGCAAGTTGCGCGTCTTTTCATCCAAACCATCATTGCCAAGATTTGAGATGTCTTCTTCAAGACCGCGAAGCCCCTGAATGTGCTGTTGGACCCCCTGAGCGAGCCTCTTTACCAGCGGCTGAACGCCCATCTTCCACTGTTCACTATCAAAATGTTCTGCTCGCAGCCGCCATTTTTTGCTTTCGGTTCCATCACTTCCTTCTGCAGGAGCAACAGCAAAATGCCCCTCTTCAAAGAACGAGGTCACTGCCTGAAAGGCCTCATGAATCTTGGTCATCAACTGGAGTTTTTCTCCGGGAAGATCGAGGTCTAACCTTCCCAAAATAGCTTGAACATTCTCGCTACTCTCCGAAGAACCTTTTCCTGAAGAACCCCCTCCCGAAAAATGTTGGACAATCTTCTCCTTTAGAAGATTCAACTTTCCGCCGCCCGCCTCTGTCAAGCGCTTCTCTGCCATCAGACGATGCATTAGCCGCATCATATACAAACGGGTTGCCCTGCTAGCAAAGTACTCTGTTGCTACATCTTCGAGGTGGTGCGCTTCGTCAAGGACGATCCGGGTATAAGAAGGGAGGATCCCTTCCCCCTTTTCACCCCCCTCAGATTCCGCACGCGCGACGATATCAGCAAAAAGAAGATGGTGGTTAGCAACGATAATCTGGGCATCATCGGCCTGGCGGCGCGCCTTAAAAAAGAAACACTCTTTGTAGTGAGGGCACCTGCTACGGCTGCACGCATCGCTCTCTGCGCCCACACGCTCCCAAGTAGCGGCTGTCGGAACAAATGGGAGGTCTGATCTAGAGCCCTCCTTTGTATTTTGAGACCACTGCTCAATCTTCTCCAGCTCCTGCGCTTCATTTTCAAAAAGCAAACGCCTCTCTTCTCCGACATCTTGAAGCTTGCGAAGGCAAAGGTAATTGTTCATCCCTTTGACAAGGGCGACTTTCAGATCAATATTTAACGTCTTGATGAGGAAGGGGATGTCCTTGTTGAGGAGCTGTTCTTGCAAGGTGATCGTATTTGTCGAGATGACTGTCCGCTCTTGGTTATAAAGCGCCCAGAGCATAGCAGGGATAAGATAGGCAAGGCTTTTTCCTGTGCCTGTGCCCGCTTCGACAAGAAGGATTTTTTGCTCGTTATAGGCTTCGATTACATCGCGGAGCATCTCTTTTTGCTGCGGACGCTCTTCATAGCCAGGAACGGTCCTGCCAAGAAGGCCATCTTTAGCAAGGACCCCCTCGACTTTTTGAGAATCAAGGCTTGTTTGTTTGGAGCTTTTGCTGCCAGGAGCCTTATCCAAGCCCACAACTGACGTCATGCCGAACCTTTCTTGTAGAAACTCTTGTCTGAAAAAGCGCTAACCTAAAAGCGCTAACCTAAAAGCGCTAACCAATGTCTAAAAGGAACGCCTTTATTGACGTTTGTTAAAAAACGCGGCAGAGGTAATTAAGCGGCAAAGCCATGGCAGATGCTAGCACACCGTGGCGTTGTTGTGTCCCAGAGGGACACCTGGACTTGGCCAGCTGGTGGAATGAGAGGGCATTAGCCCGAAGACATGCACCCCCTGGTGAATATACTCCTCTTAGCTGAAAACGGGAATTTGGGCTAGCGCGAAAGCTCCCGGGGCTTTGGCGCCGTCCAAAGTCCCATTTTCAGCTAAGAGGAGTATATGTTCCAGAATATTAATACCTGTTTTTTGAAACAAAGAGAACACAGAGAAAATACAAAAAAAAGGCTTCCCTATTATTTTTAGTGGATTATTTGCCCTCTTCAACGCTATCCATGAAGGCTCTTAGCTGCTTGGATCTAGTAGGATGGCGCATCTTACGCAAAGCTTTAGCCTCGATTTGACGAATACGCTCGCGCGTGACGTTAAACTCCAAGCCCACCTCTTCAAGTGTCTTAGGCTTCCCATCCACTAAACCAAAGCGCTGACTAAGCACCCGGCTCTCTCTGTCGGTGAGAGAGTCAAGCACCAGCTTCATTTTGTCTTTGAGAATAGCATACCCAGTCGCTTCTGAAGGAGACTCTACGGTCGTATCTTCAAGGAAGTCACCAAACTGGCTCTCGCCTCCATCGCCCACTTCCGCCTGAAGCGAGATCGGGTGCTGCGCAATCTTATAGATCTCACGAACACGCTCAGAAGTCATTCCCAGCTCAGTTGCAAGCTCTTCAGGAGTAGGCTCCCGCCCTGTCTCCATCATCAGCTTCTTAGCAGCGCGAAGCACCTTATTAATCGTCTCGATCATGTGGACAGGAATACGAATCGTACGGGCCTGATCGGCAATTGCGCGGGTAACGGCCTGACGGATCCACCATGTAGCATAGGTAGAGAACTTGTACCCACGACGGTACTCGAACTTCTCTACAGCTTTCATAAGCCCCATATTCCCTTCTTGAATAAGATCCAAGAATGAAAGGCCACGGTTAGTGTACTTTTTAGCAATCGAGATCACCAAACGGAGGTTCGACTCAACCATCTCACGCTTGGCTTCTTGGCTCTTATCCATCCACTTCTGAAGAGTGCGCACATCGCGCTTAAACTCTTCGAGGGTATGACCAGCAGCCATCTCTCTCTTATAAAGCTTGCGCTTTACAGACTCTAATTTGGCAGCAGCGAATTTGTTGCCTCTTTCAGCGCGCGGAGTTAAATCTTGAATCTCTTTTTCCAGGGTCAAGAAACACTCGTAAGCTCGAAAGATGACCTCGCCAAAATCTTCGATGATATTGTGACGACAGCAACAGCGTCTTAAATAGGCCTGCGTGCGGATACGGCACTTCTTGAGCTCTTCTTGAAACTGAACTTGCTCAGTTTTCTTTAGTCCAGGATTTAGCAAAGCAACGAGCAACGTTTCAAGATAGCCATCCTCTGTCTTAAGACGCTCACAGAGCTTAGGAAGAAGGTCGTGATAGACCTTCTTATCTGGAACTTCTTTTTCAGAAACGACCTTGTCAAAGCGCTCGCGGCCTTGGCGGACATACTGACTAATGGACATTGCTTCACGGGCAGAGTATCTGAAGCACATGATTGTGCGCTCAATCTGCACCTGTGCTTTCTCGATCCGTTTAGAGATCTCTACTTCTTCCTCACGAGAAAGAAGGGGAACGGACCCCATCTCTTTAAGATACATCCTCACAGGGTCATCAGGAACCCCTTCTGACCTTCTAGGAAGGTCCTCAAGCTCCTTGACCTCTTTCTTGCGCTCCTTTTGCCTCTCAACTTCTGATTGGTTGAGGACTTGGATATCCATCCCACTAAGGAAGATCAAGACCTGGTCAATTTGCTCTGCGGAGTCAAAGGTCATCGGGAGGATTTCATTGATCTCCTCGTATGTGAGATGCCCTTGTTCTTTAGAGAGGGCAACAAGCTCATCAACTTTTTGTTGGTGCTGTTGCTGAAATGCCGTGCTATAATGAGTTTTTTTCATGCAATCCTTGTCAATCACCATTCAGGAGGTTATGTTCCCATAAAGAAGAAAAGCCAAAAACAGTGGAAAACATTTTCCAACAGCGCGACTCTTCTTGTCAAGAACTCCCCTTTTTATCCCCAGAAAAAACTTTTTAGAGTATAGATGCAACTACATGCTCTCAATAACAATAAATCATCCATTGCAGCAAAAAAAGCCGTAAAGCAACAAAACTATTTTTGCTTAGAATGTGAAGGAATTGTCCGTGTGAGAGCAGGGGCGCATAGGCAAGCCCACTTCTACCACCTCAACCTAGCCCCTACTTGCCGGCAAAACGGCAAGAGCATGGCCCACCTGCAAGTGCAGTGTCACCTAGAGGCCCTTATTTCCAAAGAGAGCTGTCAGCTCGAAAGGCCTTTTCCTGAAATTGGCCGGATAGCCGACCTCTACTGGCCAGAAAAACAGCTCGTCTTTGAGGTTCAGTGCTCTCCGATCTCTGCTGAAGAAGTCGCCTGCCGAAATAAAGATTATGAATCTCTGGGTCTTACGGTGGTTTGGATTCTTCACGACAATCGCTATAATAAAAGGAGGCTCTCTGCTGCAGAGGACTATTTGCGGGGATCTTTGGCCTACTACACAAATATTAACGGCGAAGGGCGCGGAATTATCTACGACCAATGGGACCTGTGTGAAAAAGGAGTCCGGCACAAAACAATTAAGCCCTTTGCTGTCGAGCTTAATAAGCCAAAACAAATCTCTTTCCGAAAAGAACAGGCCCACTCTTTCTTTCAAAAACGGCTTAAAAGCTGGCCGCTTCACTTTTCTGGCGACCTGCTCGATCTTTTTTTGTCTGGGGCAAGAGATGCGCGTCTCGAAGCTCTTTTCGAAAACACAAAAGCTAATAAAACGAAAATCAACAAAACAAATAAGACGCTCAATCAGCGCCTGCATCAATGGCTTATCCGCCCCTACAAGCTCGCCTTCCAGCTCCTCCTAGAAAGGGCCTGCCGCTAAGCAGGCGCTTGTTAATGACTGGGCTCTATTTACACACCTTCACGCTTGATAATGTTTACCTTCTAGAGAGGACTAACCCAATGTCCATTAACGTCCACTTCTATCCACTCTCGTCCATCAGCAAAACCATTGCCTAGTCTCTGGAAGCTAGCCGGGATAGAGGAGCCCTAAAGCGTAACCCTTAAAAGCGCCACTTGTGATGATTCCTAAATAGCATCTAAGTGAAATTTCGTGTCCCGACTTGGCTCTTATAAGAAGATTTGCTTGGCTCTCTTGAGCTCGCGTAAGATCGTCGATAACCTTAAGCCAGTCATCTGCACTCTTGTAAACAAGCTCGCGGAAATCTTTAACAAACTTATCTGAGCTCCACCCCAAAAGGCCACGCAACTGAAAATTGGCGAAGACCAATTTATTTTCGGCAGGAGAGAGAACAAACAGCACCAAAGAGGTCTCTTTACTCAATACCTCAAACAACCTTCTAAGATCAATGGCGTAACTATCTGAGGCAAGCCCTGTAAATCTAGAAGCGCGCCCCCCAAGGTGAGCTGCCCCCGTCATCTCTTCAGCTGTATGAACGAGCCTGCGAAGCTGAGAGACCGCATCATACTGCTTAAATGTGTCCCCCTCAACCGGCATGACCGGCATTTCATAAGAGAGCTCTTTTTCGAGCGTATCTCCAACAAGAGCTGCCGCTGCATCTTCTGGAGAGTCTCCACCCATTAACTCTTTGTGAGCCGAGCCTTCTGCAGAAGAAGACCTTCTCCCCGTTCCATCAAGCTGCAATAACGTCCGGACTTCGTAAGAGAGGTCCTGAATTTTTGCTTCGAGCTTGGCGCTATAATGTTGTTTCTTATCGATGATGATCCGCTGCTCTTCAATGACCTTCTGGTACTTTTGAAGGATTCCTTCCCTTTCTTTCGTCTCTTCAATCCCCTTGTCTTTAGCTGCAGTAAGTCCTTGCTCTAAAGACTGAACCTTCTGAGTAAAGGCGCTGACCTCTAAAGCCTGCTTAACCAATTCGGCCCCCTTGGTGTCTAGCTCTTCTGTTAGCCGAGAACTCTTCTCGTTATTTTCTGCAAGAAGCTGCTGCAGCCCTTGAATCTTCTGATAAGCCTCTGTAAGCACTTGTGGGGTGGCTGGCGGAATGGCAGCAGATAAATCCTCACTTAAATGCCCACCTGAAAGGCCTTTTGAACCGTCCTGGAAAGACATCCCATTCTCTAAGGCCTCTTTTAAGAGCTTGTTGTCATTTTGAAGCTCAAAACACTCTTTCTCAAGCTTTGTAGAAAGAGCGCTCACTTTCCCCTCAACAAGAACGCTAACGGCATGTTTCATATGCGCCTCGCGTTGACGCATCAAAAACATCAATAAAACCAAACCACCGACAGTAAGAGCCACCTCAAGCAGCACGAGCATGTACCTTTCAGAAGCAGGTATGAAGCGAAAAAACACCCCTAGTAGGGCCAAAATCGGCAGAAGGTAGATGACAGCCACAAATAGACGGAAGGATCTTTGACTGTTTGACATATACTCCTCGTAGTTGAAAACGGAAATTTGGACTAGCGCGAAAGCTCCAGCGGCTGAACGATCGCAAGTGCCTTAGTATTAGAAATACAAAGGGTACTTGCGATCGTTCAGCCCGGGGCTTTGGCGCCGTCCAAATTCCCGTTTTCAGCTAAGCGGAGTATGGTTATTAAAACATGTAAAGAACTTGCAGAAAGTTGTGGGCGCCTCGGATCAGCGGCGCTCATTGGCTCAATGCACACAAATGACGATCCCTTAGGATGATAAAGCTGCCATTGATTTTCATCATTACCGCACCCATACTGGACACGCAGGGCGTAGGCCTCTGTATCTAGCGCGATCTCCCCTTTTCCGGTAGGCGTTGCTGGCTGGAAACCCCAGTCTGCCTCTTCCTTTAAATCATAACTAAGAAGCTGCTCAGGGCTGTACTTCCATGTAGGAGGGATATCTTTATGGACACCCTTATCATTGTAATGCGGCTTTACATGTGCACTGACAACCCCAAGGCCCCCTGTTAAGGCGTAGTAATAATGAAGGCCAACAAGCGAATCCCCATCACTTGTGATTGAAAAATCAATCTTTAACCCTTGTGGGCTAAGCTCTGCATCAAAACGCATCTCAAACTGCTGCCCTTCTAAAGAAGCAAGCGTCACCCCGTTCCACTCATCTTTGCCAGACAACACGGCCGACACCCTGCTCTCTGTAGCCTCTGCTTTCCAAGGAGCATACCTCGCAATTCCATGAGAGAACGGCTCTGAGACCCCCCCTGCCTTAACGCGCGCGATGTGAGGAAAGAGGCTTTCGTCTTTTATTAAAGGTAGAATCTCTTTTCTTCTGCGGTGAAAATGAGGCCCTATCAACGCGCCAAGGCCTGCATAGCGCTCTTCAAATAAAGGAAGCGTAGACTGATCAATCACCTCTACATCAGAGCAACGATAACTTATAAGGTTCATCCCCTTTTCTGGGGCAAAGGTAGCAACAAGCGGGAGCCCGTCAGGAGTATGGCTTTTTAGGACAATTATTTCCATCTTAAGAACTCCTCCTCTTAACATAATACCCAAGGCCCGCAAGATAAAGGAGAATCCCCAGAAGGATCAAGGCAGAAATGGTTTGCCTAGTAGGAAAGGAGTGTTGAAGTGAGGAGTCTTGAGGAGTCGATTTGCTGTACCACACAACCCAAGACAGCTCTGTCATTGGGCGCACAGTCTCTTCAGCTGCCCAAACATTGCGATAGGGCTGCTCATCAAAGCTTGTTTTTCCTTGATATTCAACGCCCTCAACAGAAAAAGTATAGGTGGCAGAGGCCATGTATATGCTGTCATCCAGCTTATCAATCGACCACGTAGTGATAGTTGCAGGGGCCTGGCTGCCAAGGCTCCAGTAGCGATATAGGCTATAGGACGCGCCGCCAACAAACCACACAACAACCCCAAGCACCACAACGAGAAAAGCAAGCCAGTAGCTATTGCGATACATAAAAGATCCCCATTGGGAGGTATACTCCTCGTAGCTGAAAATGGGAACTTGGACGGCGCCAAAGCCCCGGGGCCTTAGCGTTTGCCCTCTCCAGAAGGTAACTCTTTAATTGCTACGGGCTTCTTCTCTTTTTTTCTTTTGTGCGCCGCCCAAATTCCCATTTTCAGCTACGAGGAGTATATTACCTAAAAAGCGTATTACTTAATGCGGGCGAAGCTCTCTGGAAGAGGAGAAGTGAAAACCATGGGCTTGCCGGTGACCGGGTGGGTGAAGCTCAACTTGCAAGCATGCAAACAGAGACGCTTGATGAGATTTCCTCTAGCGCCATACTTAACATCGCCAACAATAGGGTGACCCGCTTCTTTGCAATGAACTCGAATTTGGTTTTTTCGTCCGGTTTCTAGCTCAATGCTAAGATGAGTGTGCCTGTCAAAAGTTTTTAATGCAGTATAATGTGTTATAGCCAGCTGCCCAGCTTCTGGGTCTTCTACACTTGCCACCACATAGTTAGCGTCCTCTAGAAGATGACTCTTCCAAATGCCTTTAGGCTCTTTTACACGCCCTTCGACAATAGCGTAGTACTCGCGATGGCAGCTATGGTCTTTTAGCATCTCTTTAAGCCCCTGACACGCTTCTTCTGTCAAAGCAAAGACCAGTAAGCCTGAAACTTCTCGGTCTAAACGGTGAACGACATAGACTCTTTTGGGACGGTAGGTTTCTTTTAAAATGGCATGAGCGGTGTTTATGGTATCAAACACAGTAGCCACGCTTAATAGGCCTTGCGGCTTATCGACAACGACAATATGTGCATCTTCGTAAACAACAGGTAGGCGCCCCAAAGCCTTATTCACTCGCTGTCCGAGGTAGAAGGTTTCTCCGGGCTTTACAATATATTCTCCATTGCGAACAACGCGCCCAGCAACGATCACGCGGCCATGCTTGAGCCATATACGTAGTGAATTCTTGGAACATTCGGGGTGCTTTGCCAAAAGCGCCTCAAACAGAGTCGGACCTTGTTTAGCAAACTCTTGTTTAGACGCGTCTTCTTTGGGTGGGTTTTTCAAATCGTTCATAAAACCGGCTTTATTGGTTCAAAAAACCTAGTAACATACACTATCTAAAGATTGATTAGTAGCAACAACCGATAAAATAACGTTTAAATGACAATAAGCAATCAAATCGATGAAGTAGCTGCGGAAAGAACCGACAAACCTTTGACGAATTTCAAGGAGATCCGTTATAGTCTAGGCACTTAATCTTTTTTGGACACATAAAATCATTTAGAGGAATCCATGGCAACGACCAAAACTGGGGCAAAAAGAGCCGAGTTAGCAGAAATAACTCGGGTAATTAACAGAGCTTTTAAAGCCCGCGTAAAAACAGCTGTCAGTGCTTTGAAAAGCGCTGATGCAACAACACAAGCCGCCCTTCTTAAAGAAGTTCAGAGCCTATACGACAAAGGGGCAAAAAAGGGGATCTTCAAACGCAACACAGTTAACCGCACTAAGTCACGCCTAACTGTTGCAGCTAATGCAGCCCCTATTGAAAAAGTCGCAAAGCCTATAAAAGCAGTAAAAGCTACAAAAGCTGCCTCGAAGCCTATTGTAAAAGCTGCAAAAGCCGCCGCGAAGCCTGTTGTAAAAGCTACAAAAGCTGCCGCGAACCCTGTTGTAAAAGCTACAAAAGCTGCCGCAAAAGCCTAGTTTTAACAACTAGACCACACTTAAATAAAAAAAAGCCGTTGCCTGCGATCTAACTACACCCGATCGCAGCAACGGCTTTTTGTCCTCCCCAAAAGAACTTCACCAAAAAAAGAGAATTTAAGGAGCGAGCGGTAGCGTTGCTCTTTGGACCCAGCTTGAGCAGTTTGCAGAAATAAAATTCTGATTTATAGTGATCCTCCATGAATTCTGCAACAGGGAGAGTCAGAATGGGTATGCATGCACAAGTAGAGCGGTTAGATCATTTAGGAGTCATTGCTGATGTAAAAAAAAAATCTATCGCCTAGATCTTGAACTTGCTCCAACTCCAGACGAATTTAATCGGAGACAAGCTTAATATACTCCGCTTAGCTTAAAAAAACCGCGGAAGAGGCAACTAAGCGGCAAGGCCGCGGCCAGCGGCGACACTCTTTCTGTGAGAAAATAGGGGTAGGGATGGATTTCTCCACCCCTCCCTCCGAACCGTACCGGCGTTATTAACGCATACGGCTCTCCAGTCGACAGTTCTTCATCGAGACCGGCGCTCTATTTCTAGTTCTCTGGATTTGTCCATAGTGAATAGTCCTAGATTCGCGAAGTATGCATTGGTCCATTTCACGTGATCTTGAAGTCCCCTGCCCATCCCGTGACGTTTCTCACGCTTCTTAAGGATAGTCCTCAGTCGCCGCCTTGAGGAGCGTCTTCTGAGAGAACACTTTGTCAATAAAAAAGCAAATCGCAGAGTCCATGCGGTTGATGTTCTTGCTCTTGCGTATTCCTATTTGCTCTGGTTTATGCGGCAAATGGGACTGTAAATCCCTCGACTTCGGTCTCCGTTGGTTCGAGTCCAACCGCCCCCATCCCCCTCATTTATCGTTTTCGTATGAAGCTCTTCATGCGAAAACTTATTCAATACAACAGACTTCTTTCAAAACTAATTTTTTGAGTATACTCGCTTTCCAGAAGAAAGGAGAGCGCGATGAAATTCGAAATGGTAAAAGAGCGAGATGACGAAAAGTTTCGTCGTCTCGCGGGTGCGAAACCAGCAGTTCCCACCTGAATCCCCGTAAGAATTGTACCCAGGATCTCCCGGGCGCGCTATAACACACTACATTAAAACGAGTTACGTGAGTATAAAGAGGAGATCTCTACATGTCATGCCGCGTCAACTATGTGAACAAAACTACTGGTGCTACCTATGTGTGAGGGTTGTACCGTTTAGGTGCCTTCGGCTTTTTTGAGGTGTTCAGTTGGGATTTCTGAAAGGAACCGGCTAGGGCGCATCCGGCGAGGCGTCCCCCAAAGAAAGCGGTTGCGCACTGCAGAAAGATAAAGACGCTCCTTAGCACGGGTCATCCCCACATAACAAAGGCGACGCTCTTCTTCCAACCTCTCAAAACTCCCCCTAGAATTAGCATGAGGGAAAAGATCTTCTTCCAATCCAGCCAAGAAGGTGACCTTAAACTCTAGCCCCTTGCCGTTATGGATCGTCATTAACCTGACTCTGTCATCTGAGGCGTGCACCTCATCAAGTGTCGACTTTAAAGAAAGTTCCTCAAGGAACGACTGCAGAGGAGTCTCCTCACTCTGAACGTCCCATTCTGCAGCTTTAGCGACCAACTGCTCAAGGTTCTCCTTCCGATCTTCATAAGTCTCTTTGTCATCAACTCTAAGATATTCCAAATAACCCGACTGCCGTATTGTGGCAAGCACAAGCGCCTGTAAAGACTCTTCATTATTCACTTCTCTAAGCTTGTGAATGAGATCAATATACTCTTCCAGCCCCTTTCGCTGCTTGGCAGAAAGCTTAATCGAGCCCCCTTCAGAGCTCCCTTGCTGCCCACCAGTTACAAGCTGCTCACAGTAGGCAAAAAGTGGCATTTCAACAGCCGCCGCCGCCTCTCTAATATTTTCTAGCGTCGTATCTCCGATCCCTCGTTTTGGCAGATTAATCGTCCTGACAAAAGAGACAAAATCAGCCCCTGAGTGCACTGTACGCAAGAAGGCGAGGACATCCTTGATCTCTCTTCTCTGATAGAAAGAAACGCCACCTACAACCACATAAGGAACGCGCATCCGCAAAAGGGCATCTTCAAATACCCGTGACTGAAAGTTTGTTCGATAAAAAATCACACACTCATTGAAGGGGATCCCATCTATTTTTTGATGGTGCAAGATGCGGTTCACAACAAAGAAGGCCTCATCCCGCTCTCCCTCTCCAATAAAAAGAGAGATCTTCTCTCCAAGGCCAAGAGCGCTCCATAAGTTCTTTTCATAACGCCGCTCATTATTCCGAATAAGAGCATTTGCTGCGTTAAGGATGTTGCCACTACTCCGATAGTTCTGCTCTAAGCGGACAACCGTAGCGCCTGGATAATCCCTTTCAAAATTGAGAATATTGGCGATATTCGCTCCACGCCACGAGTAAATCGACTGATCAGGGTCCCCGACAACAAACAAATTGCGACTCTTAGCAACAAGCATCTGAGCAAGCAGATACTGCGCTCCATTGGTGTCTTGGTACTCATCAATAAGCACAAAAGACCAACGCTGCTGATAAAACGCTAGCACATCAGGATGATCTCTGAGGAGGCAAACCGTCAAAAAAAGAAGGTCGTCAAAATCAAGAGCATTACACTCTTTGAGCTTTGCTTGATAAAGGGAGTAGACAGCCGGGAACGCCTTCTCAACAGGAGACTCGCCCCCATGCCCATCTAAATCCTTCGGCGCTTTTAGATTGTTTTTTCCATTTGAAATCATGCTTTTCAAGACCTTGAGATCAACAGCTTTGTCCTTTATTCCCAAAGTGTTTAGACAAGATCTTAAGAGGCTCCGGCTATCATCTTCATCATAGATCATGAAGTCTCTTTGATACCCAAGATGGGTAATGGACTCTCTAAGGATCCGGACACCCAAGCTGTGGAAGGTGCAAATTGTCACATAATGGGCCGTTAACCGTCTAACGCGCTCTTGCATCTCGCCTGCCGCCTTATTGGTAAAGGTTAGAGCGAGGATACTTGTAGGAGAGACCCCCTCTTCGATCATTTTAGCGATGCGAGAGGTGACAATACGCGTTTTCCCTGATCCAGCGCCGGCTAAAACGAGAAGAGGTCCCTGACGGTGTAGAACTGCGAGTTCTTGATGGGGGTTTAGTTGACTCATTTAGGATTAGCTTAGCTCTCTTTAGATTGAAATATACTCCGCTTAGCTGAGCCTCTTCTTTACCGCACTCTTTGCATGTACTGCACGCGATTGCGGTCTATTTTTCGCAGACGTTTTTGCCACAACCACATGAAGAGGAACTGGCTACAGCTGCAGGCTCGGACTGCGACCCCTTCTTTGTCTGGTAATCAGTAATATAAAAACCACTACCCTGAAAGCGGAATGTTGACAAACCACCACCAATACCGCGGCGCAAAGTCTTTTGCTGACACTCTGGACATGTCTTCAAAGGCCCGTCATTAATTTTCTGAAAAGCCTCCATAGCATGGTTACAAGCATCACATGTATAAGAATAAGTAGGCATTTATTTAACTCCCCCTAAAAAAAACCCTCGTACTAATGACGAGGGGCGAATATCCACTACATATACTCCTCTTAGCTGAAAACGGGAATTTGGGCTAGCGCGAAAGCTCCCGGCTTTGGCGCCGTCTAAATTCCCATTTTTAACTATGAGGAGTATATGAATGGCGAAAACAAATGGTTGAGGTCCAAAAGCACATCACAAACTACATCATGCCGTCCATACCGCCCATGCCGCCCATGCCGCCCATGCCGCCCATGCCGCCCATGCCGCCCATGCCTTGCATAGAAGGAGCTGATCCTTTCTTTTCTGGCTTATCGGCGATCATAACTGCAGTAGTCAGAAGTAAAGACCCAATAGAAGCAGCATTGATAAGCGCCTGCTTAGTAACGAGGACAGGATCGATGACCCCAGATTTCGTTAAATCACAGAACTGATCTGTCAGGCCGTTGTATCCAAAGGAGCCTTTCGCCTCGAAGGTCTTCTCTGCAATAAGGTTCCCCTGCTTGCCACAGTTATTAGCAATGGCAATTGCCGGAGCGTAAGCTGCTTTGCGGATGATCTCTACGCCGACTGCTTCGTCGCCAGAGAGCTTTAGCTTGTCAAGGCTACGTACAGCACGCAAGAGAGCCACGCCGCCACCAGGAACAATGCCCTCTGATACAGCGGCTCTTGTTGCATGCAGAGCGTCTTCAACACGCGCTTTCTTCTCTTTCATCTCTATTTCGGTCATCGCTCCAACGTTAATTACAGCAACACCACCGACTAACTTAGCAAGACGCTCTTGAAGCTTCTCGCGGTCGTAATCAGATGAAGTGTTGTCAATCTCTTTGCGAAGCTGTAAGACGCGCTGCTTAAGTTTTTGGGCATTTCCTGCACCATCTACAATCGTCGTCTCTTCCTTGCTAACCTTAATGTTCTTCGCAGAGCCAAGAACATCAATCCCGACTTCATCAAGCATTAAGCCCAGGTCTTCTGTAACAACAGTAGCTCCAGTAAGAATCGCGATATCTTCCAACATTGCTTTACGGCGATCTCCGAAACCAGGAGACTTCACCGCGCAAACAGAAAGACCCCCCTTCAACTTGTTAACAACAAGCGTTGCAAGAGCTTCTCCATCAACATCTTCAGCAATAACCAACAAAGGACGCTGCCCTTTCGCCATCGCTTTTTCGAGGATAGGCACCAAGTCTTTAACAGAAGAAACCTTCTTGTCTACAATCAATACTAAAGCATTCGGAAGCTCAACTGTCATGTGCTCAGGATTTGTGATGAAGTAAGGAGAGAGGTATCCCTTATCGAATTGCATCCCTTCAACGATATCCAAAGAGGTCTCGATCCCTTTAGCTTCAGAAACAGTGATTACACCATCTTTTCCCACTTTATCCATTGCTTCGCTGATAATGTTTCCAATGTCTTTATCGTTATTCGCAGAAATCGTCGCGATCTGCTGCACTTCTTCTTTAGAAGAAACAGGAGTAGCCAGGCTAGCAAGCGCTTCGACCATCACTTCAACAGCTATTTCAATTCCACGCTTTATAGCCATCGGATTAGCACCCGCAGCAACGTTCTTCACGCCTGCGCTATAAATAGCTTCTGCAAGAACAATCGCTGTCGTTGTTCCATCGCCTGCAGTTTCAGAAGTTTTAGAAGCGACTTCTTTTACAAGCTGAGCCCCCATGTTCTCGAACTTATCTTTAAGAGTGATCTCTTTGGCAACTGTTACTCCGTCTTTTGTCGACAAAGGCGCGCCAAATCCCTTCTTAATCACAACATTACGACCCTTAGGACCGAGCGTTACTATCACAGCTTTAGCAAGCTTCTTCACCCCTTCAGACAAAGACTTTAGGGCTTCTTCATTGAATCGCAATATCTTAGACATAAACGTTTAACTCCATCCTGACGCATTACTTACTAGTTGTAGTCAAAACACCATAAATCTCTTCTTCAGACAGAATAAGGAGATCTTCATCATCACACTTAACTTCGGTCCCTGTATAAGGGCCAAAAAGAACACGATCGCCTACACTTAGTGACATCGTCTGAAGAGCCCCTTCATCATCCCTCTTTCCAGGTCCTACTGCGATAACTTCCCCCTCTCTAGGCTTCTCTTGCGCGCTATCGGGAAGAAGAATTCCACCGCTTGTTGTTTTAGCCTGTGAACGTCTTACCAGCACACGGCTACCTAATGGTTCAATTTTTGTCATAATACCTTCTCCACAAATAGGTTAGTAGGTTAGTTGATTCGCTTGAACCAGAGATCTTATGGGAATGAACCGATTTCCGTCAAGGGAAAGGCCCCTTTTTTTAGCACACAAAAACGGCAACTGCCAAATTCCAGTTTTCAGCTAAGAGGAGTATATACTCCGCTTAGCTGAAAATGGAGAGGCTAAATCGACCCTTCCTTATCACGAAGGGCGCCTAAGGTCTGGTTACCTTCTGGAGAGGGCAAATGCTTGTTTAGGCTGTCAGCACTGTCAAAACCTTATGCTAACGCTTCGACCTCTACCCATCTGCCACGAGACTTAATGAGGGCTACAAGCCTGTCTTCGGCACCATCAAAGGGGATGTTCCTCTCGACGCACTCTTTTCCGACATAAAGATCTACCATACCTGTCTTTGAGCCAACATAGCCAAAATCAGCGTCAGCCATCTCTCCAGGGCCGTTAACAATACATCCCATGATCGCAATCTTAACGCCTGGAAGGTGTGATGTCTTCGTATGGATCTTTTTTGTCACTTCCTGGAGGTTAAATAACGTCCGCCCACAGCCCGGACAAGAGATAAACTCTGTCTTTGAAGAGCGCATGCGCGCTGCCTGAAGCATGTTGAAGCTGAGTGTCTTTAAAGCAGCTATATCAAGGCGCGCCTGAACACACAACCCATCGCCAAGTCCATCACAAAGAAGAGCTCCCGCCTCGGCACCTGCATGTATCGCCAAGTCCTCTTGCGCGCATGTATAAGCAAAGTGGAGGATCACCGGAATATCAAGTTGACGCTGCTGCACCCACTCAAAAAACCTACGAGAAGCATGCAAGCAGTTATCTGAAGGGGCAAGCAAAATGAGCGAAGGTTTCTTTTGCGCAATTACCTCCCACTGCTCAGGAGATTCACTCTCTATGATTAGAGCAAAATGAGAACTGCTGCCGCCTTCTTTCACTACTGTCAGATGCTGAGTCGCGCAAACGCCAGAAACCTCTTTCGCCTCTTCTTTTGCAAGCTGCCCAAGAGTAAGGAGAGGAACAAAGTCAACACCAGGAAGAGGATGAGCACTTATAATTCCCACGCCACTATTTTGAAGCGCCTTGAGCTTACCAAGAGCAATATCACCTTCACAAAGATCCTTCAAAATAACGGCATCTACTGTCGTAATCCGTTTTTTTGGATAGGTCTTAATAGTCCCCTGAAGAGACCATTCGCGCATATCACAGCCTAGCGCTTCAAAGAAGTCTGGACGCTCAATATCTGCCGGCTTGATTGCAATCAACACAGAGCCATCGCGGTGCAAAGGAGCCCCTGCAGGAATTGTAACAGGGCGTTTTTTGATCTCTGTACTTTTGCGGAATTTCTCGTTAAAAGCCTCTATACCTTTATTTTGGTACCCTTCTCCCATCTTTACTAGACGCTTGCAAGGGTCAATTTCTTGCCAAGGATCTTCTGTCAAAGAAACGCGAATGGTGTCTCCCAGACCATCTAGCAGGAGGGATCCGATCCCCATTGCCGACTTAATTCGCCCATCTTCACCCTCGCCAGCCTCCGTAACGCCCAAATGAAGAGGGTAGTCCCAGCCTAGTTTTATCATCTCAGCAACAAGCAAGCGATAGGCCTGAACCATTACCTGAGGGTTACTCGCTTTCATAGAGAATATGAAGTCGTGATAGTCATTTTTGCGGCACACCCGGGCAAACTCGAGAGCTGCTTCAACCATTCCACTCGGTGTATCTCCATAGCGGTTCATGATCCTGTCAGAAAGAGAGCCGTGGTTAGTCCCAATCCGCATTGCTCGCTTAAGCTTTCTGCATTTCTCAACAAGAGGCGTGAATTTTTCCTCGATTTTCAAAATCTCTTTTGCATAGGAATGATCGTCATACTCAACCGTCTTGAAAATCGCCCGCTTATCAACGAAGTTGCCGGGATTAACTCTAACTTTATCAACGAAGTCGATAACGCGCATTGCAGCTGGCGGGTAAAAATGGATATCGGCAACAATAGGAATTAAGTAGCCCCGCTTTATAAGGCCGTTTTTGATCCCTTCACAAGCGTCCGCCTCTTTAATTCCCTGCACCGTAATACGAGCAATTTCGCAGCCCGCGTCTGCCAGCCGGATGATCTGATTAATTGTTGCTTGGACATCGCGCGTATCAGAGGTCGTCATAGACTGAATGCGAACAGGATTATTGCCACCGACACCCACATTCCCAACCATCACTTCACGACTCTTCCATCTTTTTGTTTGATAGATAGATTCGCAATATTTCATGACCAACCCCCAATAGGATAAAATTAAGGATTTAGATAGTACCAGAATGGCAACTATTCTTAAACCCCCAGCAACCATCAAAAAAAACTAAACAAAATAATTTACTTTAACCCCCAGGGCGGGACGCCCTGGGGCCTTCCTGAGTAAGCCTACACTTGTGAGGGGCGCCGCATATACTCCTCCTAGCTGAAAACGGGAATTTGGACGGCGCCAAAGCCCTCTCACGTCCCCTAAAAAGACTAAAGAATGGCATGGAAGGTGTGCGGGAGGGCATGAATGATGTCTGATGCAAGCATGGAATAGGAAGTGAGGTTTTGGGCAGCATATTCACCGGCACTGCCATGAAGATAAAGTCCCAAAAGAGCTGCATCGAAACAGCTTAGCCCTTGCGCAAGTAATGCCGCAATGATCCCTGTAAGCACATCCCCGCTACCGGCAGTCGCCATTCCAGGGTCACCGTAAGGACTAATAAAGGACTTCTCTCCAGGAGAAAAAAGATATGAAGGGCTCCCCTTTAAAATAAGAGTCACCTGTTGCTTCTCACAGAACGTGCGACAAGCTTCTAATAGTTCTTTTTGAGAGAGCTTTCGATCTTCTATGCGGAGGAGGCGGTGCATCTCTCCTACATGGGGCGTTAGAACAGACTGCCCTGGGAACTTAATACCTGAAAAGTTACCGCCCAGAAGCTTTGCTGCAATATTCAATGCATCGGCATCAATGACAGAAGGAACCGTTACCTCCGGAAGGATCTTTTTTAAAAGAGCAACTGCTTCAGGAGACTGCCCCATACCAGGTCCAATAAGCGCTGCAGAGGCCTGGTTAAGCTGAGAAAGCAGCCCTTCTACTGCACCTTTGCCATAAGGCCGCCGAACGAGCTCATAAAAGCTACCTGAAAACTCAGCCGACATCTCTTCAGGATGGAGTAAATGAACAATACCAGCGCCGGAACGAAGCGCTGCTAAACAAGTAAGTGCCGCAGCTCCGGGCATTCCTACAGACCCTGCAAGCGCAACAACAAACCCTCCGGTATACTTGTGTCTTTTGCGATGCATAGGAGGAAGCAAAGCTAGCGCCGCCTCTCTTGTTATAAGGTGATAATCAGCATGGGCTAGCTGGAGGTACTTCTCTACTAGACCAAAATCAACATGTTCTAGCTTCCCAACATGCTCCCAAGCCTCCTCAGTAAAAAAACCGCTCTTTGCAAGGCCTAAGTAAATCGTAACTGCCGCACAAATAGCGCTCTTACTAACTTCTCCAGTAGACCCATTAATCCCCGAGGGAATGTCTATAGAAAAGATTGTCAAAGAGGCATCATTAGCTTTTTGAATAGCTAGCGCAAATAAACCTTCAACTTCACCATGAAAGCCCGTTCCAAAGATACCATCTAAGATGACTCCAGAATGGGGAAACTGAATTTCTTGAGCTGTTTTTGGAAAGAGAACCTTCCCTCCACTTGCAATAAACTGCTGATGGTACTCGCGGCAAAGAGGAGAGCATTCGCTAAGGGGAGCAAGCTGCAAGGCAGTGACTTCTAGCCCGCTTTCAAAAAGGACCTTTCCAGCTACATAAGCATCGCCGGCATTGTTTCCCTTGCCACAAAGAAGAGTAACAACATCCTCCTCCTCTAAAGACTCCTCAAGATAACGGCTCACAACATCCGCAACACCCAGCCCCGCAGCCTCCATAAACTGAACTTCCGAAGCCCCTTCTTTATAGGCACACGCTTCGATCCGTCCCATTTCCTTAGCGCTCACGACTTTGGTGTGTCCATTTCTGGCGCTAGCTCTCATTGGCGCTCTTCCTTAGCAACGCGCTGAAGAAGACACTGAACAGCTTCCCGAGGATCCTTCTTTTCATAAAGAATGCTGTAGACAGCCTCGCTAATTGGAAGCTCGATTTCATCTTCTTTTTTGCCTTCTTTTTTTCCCAGCTGCAACGCAGAAACGCAGGTATAAGCCCCCTCAACAACACCGCCCACTTTTGCCTGGGCCTCTTCAGGAGAAACCCCCTCTCCGATTAATCTTCCAAAGCGGTAATTGCGGCTCATTGTCGACATGCATGTCACACATAAATCTCCCATTCCAGCAAGCCCGAATAGTGTCTCTGGACGACATCCTTTAACAGCGCCCAGCTTGCGGATCTCATGAAGACCGCGCGTCATTAACGCTGCCTTTGTATTGTCTCCAAAACCAAGCCCATCACTTATTCCACACCCCAAGGCAATAATATTCTTCATCGCCCCGCCAAACTGCACCCCATTCATATCGTCATTGGGATACACGCGTAAAAGTGGCGTAGAAAAAGCGTCTTGGATGATCCGTTTAATATCCGGTCTGTAACTAGAACAAACTACTGATGTAGGGTGACCCTTCATCACCTCTTCAGCTAAGCTAGGACCGATAAGGCACCCAACTTGATGGCGACAATCATTCCCTAAAACATCAACAACAACTTCGCTAAGAAGCATGCAAGTGCCCTGCTCAATTCCCTTGGAGGTAAGGACAATGGGACACGTGGGAACGGCTATTTCCTTAACCATCTTAAATACAGGCCGCATCCCTGCCGAGGTTACTCCCTCAACAATTAACTCTACCTTGTCTAGAGCCGTTGCGAGATCCAGCGTAATAGTCACTCTCGGATCAAGTTTATACCCAGCAAGGCTCGGGAGCTCTCGCGTTTCTGTGAGCACCTTTGCAGCTTTTGGGTCAATCGTCCAAAGAACAACGTCATGCCCCTTTTTTGCTAAAAGGGAAGCCAAACAGACGCCCCAAGCGCCAGCACCTAAATAACCAATGCGCATATATACTCCTCGTAGTTGAAAACGGGAATTTGGACTAGTGGGAAAGCTCCCGCGGCTGAACGATCGTAAGTGCCTTAGTATTAGAAATACAAAGGACACTTGCGATCGTCCAGCCCCGGGGCTTTGGCGCCGTCCAAATTCCCGTTTTCAGCTAAGAGTGAGTATACTATTACCCTTCAATGTAAGTCTGATTTGGGAGATCTCTTCCCTTCCATTTTTGAAGAAGCCTAGGCGTCGGATAATGGAACTCTTGAGCAAGCTCAAAAGGACGTGAAGGCGAGGCCTTACCGGAGATATTACTAAATATCCAAGCATCCTGAGATCGAAGTGCCATTTGCACTGACTGGATACTATTCTCTCCAGAAAAATTTTTCAAGGGGGCAAAGCATTGATCCCGAGGGAATAAAAGGGCACCTACTCGCTTTGCAAAAGGGAGAGCATCAAAAATAAAAAACTCGAACTTCCAGGCATTAGGCTCGCCAGGCAAGAGCGTCTCTCCCTCTTGGAAAAGACGTTTTACCGCTTTATGCGCAAGATGAAGTGGCATCTCATCTTTGTGCTTTGTCACAAGATCGTGAATGAACGTCATATCAAAACAAAATAAACTAAGATTGGCACACTGGTAAGCAAGCTCCCCATTTGACAGAAGAGCATGCCGCTGCTCATTTGACATCTCTGAATATTCAACCACACACACTTTCCCCTCAGAGCGGACCAAAACGCCCACTTTTTCTTCAGGGGAAGTTTTAGCTGCGCATTTAACAGTCACATCGTAGGCCTGCTTTGCATGGAACCCTATCAACCTCGTATCAAAGGGGTCGGCAAGCGGATTGTCGACAGTGAGAAGCGATAGATGGCGAACGCCCTGATTCCACCACTGCTCCCACGCCCCTGATTCATAAAAATGGACAAGCGCATTCCCGTTTCCATTGGGACCTCGAGCAATCTCCGAAGGAGATTCAAGGAAAAGCTCTCCCTGATCATCCAAAAGAGGCAAGACTGATTGGCAAAAAAAGGTGATCTGATTTTCTTGGAGGCCGAAACACAAGTGGGCGCGGAAAAAATCCACAGTCTCTTGGTGATTAACAGGGGACGTCATGATCGCAAGCGGCAAAAGGAGCCCTGCCTGGGCTCCTGCAGCAATTGTCTTCTCTGCAAAAAGCTGAAATAAGCTCTTTTGCTTTATAACAGAAACGGGAAACATCCCCTTTGGCCCATCAAAACGAAGGCGAGAGCCTTGACCGCCAGCAATAATAAGAACTCCCACCTTCCCCTCAGAGATAAGCTGCTCACCGAGCTTTTTATGGGAGAGACTTTCAGCCGATTCGGCTAACGAATATTCAGTAAATGGCTTAATCAAAGAGTGAGTGACGGGCGGAGAAGAAAGCATCTCTTTTTGTCGCAAGAGCATAGCGGGGTTAATCGTCTCAATTTGAGAGCGGAGATGATCCTGCTGAGCAGGCGTTAAAGAATCCCAATGAGCCAAAAGATGGCTACAAGATGCTGGCGGCTTAAAAGGAGCCGCACTTTTTTTAGAGCGCAGCACTCCGGATTCCTTTTTGCTCTCGATGCTCAACTTCTACTTTCCTCTTCAAATTCACGTACTAAACTTAAGTGCAATGAGACTTTGAGCTATATACTCCTCTTAGCTGAAAATGGGAATTTGGGCTAACGCGAAAGCTCCCGCGGCCTTAGCGTTTGCCCTCTCCAGAAGGTAACCCTTTAATCGCTACGGGCTTCTTTTCTTTTGTGCGCCGTCCAAAGTCCCATTTTCAGCTAAGAGGAATATATTTCAGCAGTCTATTCTTTGGTTAAGTTCTTAGTTTTGGCCTCTTTAGCTTCTTTGGCTTTGGCTTGAATGGCAGGATTAGCAGCTGAAGGCCTGACTGGGGGCGTTGGAGACTGCGGCGCTGCCAAGGTAATTGCCTTATGCTCAGCAGTAAGAGAGGCTGGCGAGAGCTCTTGTGATGCACTCTTGAACGACTCAGGATTGGCGTCATATCTCTTATTTGAAAGATAAGAGGCCATCACATCACGATAAAACAAACTAACCTTCGGATCGGGACTTACAGCCCAAACATCAAGCACATTACCCGCTTCCCTCTCTTTCATCTTTGCCAAGATCGCCCCGACACGGTAAGCTTTAAACTCTTCAAGATGCTTAGCAACAAGACCTGCCTTCTTCCCTCCAAAAAGAGCTGCTTGCAAAGTGACATCTTCTTGAAAGGCATTCTGCGAGATCATTCGGTAAACATCGATGTCCTTTTCAATATTATGCGCGTAAACAGAAACCTGCTCAAGCATGTCCTGATAAGCGCGCAGTTGAGCTGTCATATTAAGGTTTAATCGATTTTCCGCCTGCAGATCAGCCATCAATCTAGAAGAAAGCTCATCAAGCGTGTCAGTCTGCGAAGGCGAAGGAGTGGTAATCAACATCGGCTTAGGGGCCTCCACTTTTGCAGCTAAATCCGCAGGAGTCCCTTTGATCACTCTATTTAAAACGTCTCCCCACAAGAACCACACCCCAAACATAATCGTAGCGCCAAGGAGAAAGGCGACTAAAGGAAAAGTCAAACGGTTATTCATGTTTCACCATCTTATCTCTTGTAAAACGGATCGTGGCGAGATCGTTCAACGCTTCCGTTTCTTTTTTCTCAATCGCCTCTTGCCAGGCAGCATATTGTTTATCTTTGATGTTTTCGATCATTTTCTTCTGTTGCTGCGCCTTAATAACCGCCTGCCTTTTCAGTTCAACAATATTCTGCGTTTTCATGATCTCATCCTGCTTGCGCTCCATACGAGTTCGCATCATTTGCAGGTAATCCAAATAAATAGGCAGGTCCTCAGCTTGTACAGCCTCTTGCTGTTTTTTACGAAATTCAGCCTCCACCTCGCCTCTTTCCTTCTTGATTCGTTCCAGCTCTTCCAACAACCGCTGCAACGTCTCAACAACTGCCACAAGCTCCTTTCGAGCAAGATCTTCTTTTTCTTGACGCAATTTCAAAACAGCTGCCAAACTAAATTCGAACTTTTTCATAAAGTTGTGATCTTTTTAAGTTCTCTCAACGACTCTTCAAAAGCAAGCGCTTCCGAGCTTTCCTGCTTTAAAAAGCTGCGGATCGATTCATTCACGTTGATGGCTTTATCAATCTTAGGATTTGAGCCCATATTATAAGCGCCAATATTGATGAGATCTTCAGCCTCTTTATAGGTCTGCATATAGTCACGAAGCCTTCCCGATTGCTGCAAGTGCTCTTTCGTCACAATATCTGGCATAACCCGGGACAGACTCCCTAAGACATCAATAGCCGGATAGTGGTTTGCGTTGGCAAGCTTTCGAGAAAGAACAATATGCCCGTCCAGAATAGCTCGAACGGCATCGGCAATAGGCTCATTAATGTCGTCAGCTTCTATTAAAATTGAATAGATCCCTGTAATTGATCCCTTTTCAGAGTTTCCCGTCCGCTCAAGAAGCTTAGGAAGAAGAGCAAAAACAGAAGGAGTATACCCCTTTGTTGTTGGGGGCTCTCCGACAGCTAAGCCAATTTCACGTAGAGCCATTGCATACCGTGTAATAGAATCCATCATGAAGACAACGTTTTTTCCAAGATCGCGGAAGTACTCGGCAATCGCTGTCGCTACACTGGCCCCTTTAGCCCGCAGAAGAGCCGCCTGATCTGAAGTGGCAACGATAATAACAGAGCGCGCTAATCCCTCAGGCCCTAGGTCTCTTTCGATAAACTCTAGAACTTCACGCCCCCGCTCTCCAATGAGCGCTATGACGTTGATGTCAGCCGAAGACATCTTGGCGATCATTCCAATCAGGGTTGACTTTCCAACCCCAGATCCTGAAAAAATACCAAAACGCTGCCCCTTACCTGATGTACAAGTCGCATCAATTGCTTTTACACCAGTGGTAAAGACTTCAGAAATACGCTTGCGCTTTAGAGGATGTGGGGGTTGAGCTGTAACTGGGTAGGCATGTGTTGCATGAATGGGCCCCTTATCATCAATTGGATTACCTAATGCATCTAAAATACGGCCACACATTGTGGGGGAAACAGGAACCTGGTGAACAACGCCGCAAGGCCAAACCTCAGCGCCAGGAGCTATCTGCGTCATCTCCCCAAGAGACATCAGCAGAACGCGATTTTCCTTAAAACCGACAACCTCACAAGGAACGTAAGATCCGTGTTTATCGTAAATATGACAAAGCTCTCCTATGGAAACTGCCGGCCCCACCGACTCGATAAGGAGCCCGATAATTTGCGTAACCTTGCCGCTGATCTGTAGCCCTGACCAGCTTTTGAGGTGCCCTATCTCTTGTTCCAAATTCATAAATATACTCCTCTTAGCTGGAAATGGGACTTTGGACGGCGCTAAAGCCCCGTTTTCAGCTAAGAGGAGTATATAGGCAACTCAAAATGCACACATTTTCAATAGCGCAGAGGTCATGCCTGATGAGAATGGCTTAAAATGCTCCCTTGAAGGTCCAGCAACTGCCTTTTAACATCAAAATTAAGCAGCCCCCTAGGCGTCTCAATAAAACAATCCCCCCGAAGAACTGCCGTATCTGCAATGTAGTTTATAGCTGAAACTTCTGGGGCCAGTTCACGTATCTTATCTAAAGATCCTTGCAAAAGAGCCTTGTCTTCTGGATTCAGATAAATATCGACCGCTTCATTTTTAATAACTGGCTTTGCCTGAACGATCAACGCCTCTAAGAGCCTCGTATAGGCCTTTGGATCGGCAAGCTCTTGTCTCATAATTGTTTCGCAAACAGTCATAGAAAACTTAATAAGCTCTGGCCGGGCCTGCTCAAGCAAACGCCCCCGCTCTTCCTTAAACTTTGTGACCATGTCTGTCACAAGCTTTAGCCCTTCAGCAAATTCCACGCGCCCCTTTTCGTAGCCCTTTTGGAAGCCCTCATCAAGGCCAGTAGCTGTTCCATCGAGAAGACCCTTTTCAGACCCCTCATGGAGTCCCTTGGCATGCCCAGCTTTGAGCCCTTCCTGAAAACCCTCATCAAAGCCTTTGCCCTTCCCTTCTTGCAAGCCCTTGTTACGCCAAAATTCTTCAAGCGCACGAAGATGACTTTCTTCTTCGCTCTTCGGGCTACTGGCAAGATGTCCTTTTGGAGAGCAGAAGACAACTCCCTCTACAATTATTCCACGGATAATTTTTCCGTTATCAGGTGACGATGTCATCTCCACCACCCTTACCCTGAATCAAGATTTTACCCTCTTCATCTAACTTGCGAATGACATTGACAATCTTCTGCTGGGCGACCTGAACAACAGAGGCCTTAACAGGGCCAAGGAACGAAAGTTCTTCTGTAATTGTTTCGACCTGGCGCTTAGAAAGGTTGCGGAAGACTTTATCACGCGCTTTTTCTGTAGATCCTTTTAGAGCAACAATCAAGTCGTCCTGTGCAATATCTTTGAGGACAAGCTGGAGCGACTTATCATCCAGCAGGATCATATCATCGAATGTGAACATCAGCTCTTTAATAGAAGCGGCAAGGTCGAAGTCTTTTTCTGTGATCTGCTCCAAAATATACTGCTCGGATACTCTTCCAATAGAGTTGAGGATGTTGGCGACAATTTTAACACCGCCAATCTTGCTCATCGCCTTTCCTGTAGCCAGTGGTCCCAAGCTCTCTGTGAGAGACTTCTCCATCTCGGCAACAACTTCTGGATCTGCCTCTTCCATCCTTGCAAGTCTGATGACAATTTCGGCTTGCAGCTCTTTGGGAAGTGCTGCAATGATCTTTGCCGCGTGCATAGGCTCAAGGAAAGAAAGCATGAGAGCAACAGTTTGAGGCTGCTCTTGCTTCAAAAAGGCAGCCAACTGTTTAGAATCGATTTTCTTTAGCACCTGGAAAGCTTCGTACTGCTTAGGCGCGGTAAGCTCCTCAAGAACATTCGAGGCCTTCTCTTTGCCCATAATATCTGTGAGCACGTCAAAAAGGTAAGCACGTCCACCACTTGATGACAAAGAGCTCTGCCTTGTAAGTCGAGAATAAAACTCCTTAATAATTCTCTCAGTAAGCTCCTGAGGGATATAACTCATCTGGCCGATCCAATAGGAGATCTTTTTAACTTCCTCTTCCTTCAAATGGCGCATCACCTCTGCCGCCCATTTCTGGCCGAGTGCTATAAGCAAAAGCGCAGCTTTCTGAGGCTTCACAAGGCTTCTATAAACAACATCAACATCTGAATCGACCATATATACTCCTCGTAGTTGAAAACGGGAATTTGGACTAGCGCGAAAGCTCCCGCGGCTGAACGATCGTAAGTGCCTTAGTATTAGAAATACAAAGGGCAATTGCGATCGTTCAGCCCCGGGGCTTTGGCGCCGTCGAAGTTCCCATTTTCAGCTGCGAGGAGTATATACTCCTCGTAGTTGAAAACGGGAATTTGGACTAGCGCGAAAGCTCCCGCGGCTGAACGATCGTAAGCGCCTTAGTATTAGAAATACAAAGGGCAATTGCGATCGTTCAGCCCCGGGGCTTTGGCGTTTGCCCTCTCCAGAAGGCAACCCTTTAATTGCTACGGGCTTCTTCTCTTTTTTTCTTTTGTGCGCCAGCCCAAAGTCCCGTTTTCAAATAAGAGGAGTATATCTTAACCTACTTAAAACTGATCTCTTGTTCTTCTGATAGCCAGTCTCTTAAGGCCTCAATAACAGTATCAGGATCAATCTGCAGGCGCATTTTTATCGCCTCAATCATAGCCTCCACCTCAATAAGAGAAGGCTCTTCGGCCGGGCTCTCGCCTTCCTCTTCTTCGATAGAAGGCGGCTGTTGCATATGACGTTTCCAAAAACGGTTAAACGTCCAGAACATCCCAAGAACAATAAGAATGACTAAGAGAACCGTTCCAGTTTGCGCCGCAACAGTCAACATGTTTCCCAGTGTTTCTTGACGCTTGACTTCTGTAATTTTCGTCTTATCAAACTCAACAAAATCAACTGCAGGGGCAGCCTGAACGCCGTACCCTTCGGTGATCTTCTCTAGCTGGCTCATGATCTCTTTTTTGATGTCTTCTGTATTGCGCATCCCATTTACAATAGAGCTAGGCGGTAGGTCAGAACTTGCATCAACAGCGATGGTTTTGTCAATCAACACGCCAATAGAAACGCTATCGATCTTGCCTGGAAGCCTGTTGACCTTAAGCACGTCTTTTGGAACGGCTAACGTCTTATAAGACTGATCCCTGGTTTCATTGCGATTAAGGATCTCTTCTCCACCTTTTACAGCACCTGCAATAGCTTCAGTGTTTGTCCCTGGAGTCCCAAGCTCAGCGCTTTGCTTTTCAGCAACCTGAAGCCCTGACTGCGTGATGCTCATCTCAACAGCATCACCGAGCTTAACTCCATTAACAGTGCCCGAGTAGATGGTTCTCTCTTCCGAAGACCTGTTGCGGTTCATTGTCACCTGAACCGTTGAATAAAAGTTGTCAGCGCCGACAACCATGACAAGCATTCCATCGACTTTAGCCTTCAAGCGCTCTTCAAGGGCTATTTCATCATTTCGAATCAGGTCGATCTCTCCATCGGGATCAAGCGCCTGATAGAGCCTTCCTGTAGTGTCTGAGATAGCCACCATGTTTGGTGTTAGTCCGCGAACAGCACCTGCGACGTGATAAGTAACGGCCCTAAGCTGCGAAGTGTTCAGCCTAGCGCCTGGCATCAGACTTAGAATTACTGAAGCTTTAGTTTTGTATAATGAGCCGCCAAAAGGGCGTGGGGGAGCAATGTCGAGGATGACGCGGCAAGTCTTGATGTTCTCGTACTGACAGATGTCTTGCTCGAGCTGCCCCATCAAAGCGCGCATCTCTAAGACCTGCAACTCCTTTTCACCTTTAATCCACGTGTTGGTGTCAAAAAGCTCAAAGCCTTTGCCTGTATGTATTTTAGGGATTCCGGCCGAAGCTAAGTCCATACGAATTCTATGAACCTGCGTTTCAGGAACGAGAATTAACGTATCTGTTTTGAGCTTGTAGGGGATTCTGGCGCCATCCAAGAACGTTTTAATATCCGCAGCATCGGCTACTACCAGGCGCTCAGGGGAGTACAAAGGGACATAGCGAGTCGAGGCAGCTCCAACCATGAGGAATATAACCAACCCCACAAGAAAAATCCCGACAAGCACCACAGTAAACTTTTGATAAGTCTTGATGCCGTGCCAAACCAAAAGGAGTTGATTGCCGAGGTCCTTAAGAAAATTTAAATTCATAGCATATCCCACTAAGCGGCAAGGCCCGACTATAACGATACGCAACCTTATGTAATAGAGTGCACTTAAGAAATCAAAACATTTCTTTTCACGCGGATTCTAAAGAAATACTTGACGGCAATGATCAGTAAGCCTACGAAGGAACCATGAACATTTTGTTAAGATTTTAAGGGGGTTTTGTGGAAAAAACGACAACCTTGAGAATTGACTCTCATTGGGGGATCGCTCCTTTTTCAAGTGCCGATCGATTTTTTCGAGACCTTATTCACCGGTGGCAATCAGAAAAACGGACTATCCCCACTGCTCTACTGACAATTTTAGCCAATACCTGTAATGGCCTAGACACTGTAGGGAATCTAGCCACAGGGAGCTTTAACCTCCTGAATCGAATTCGCAAACTCTCCCTTTCAGATTTACGCTCCTTTTCATTTCACTCTATCTTTGCCGCCGCTAAAACAGACCTTGCCCCCGCGTGGCATTCAGCCGAAGCTTTTACTTACGGCCTCTTCGTGTCTCCATTTTCTCCTTTAAGGTTTTGCCTTTCAATCCCTAGTTACCGTGTAGATGTTCTAGAAAAGCAATTAGATTCCCTTGAAGATAAAACTCTTCCGGCAGCAACCGCCATCTATACTTCAGTTATTGGGTCAGTCCCCGCAGGGATCACAACCACGCTCCCCCTTAAAGGGATCGCAATTCTTGTTGACCTTACACAAAGACTACTTTCAAGGGACGCGCTCAAACAAGAACACATTGACGCTCTTACAGAGGCTCTAAAAAAGACCCCTTACCATCCTCACAAAGATTGGGTAGGCCCCATCACTCAGTCTCTTTTAAATCTAGATATTGAGCTCACAAGAAGAGGTAATCCTTTTGCAATAGAGTCCCTTTTTACCGAAATAAAACGCCCTCTTGGCCCAGTAACCACTGACAATCTCCAACGAATCATTTGCAGTCAGGCAATGAACCTCCCTATAGAAGAGACTCTCCTTCTCTGTCAAAGTGCAAAAATCCATTTTCCAACCGAAAAGCTAGTAGGCGAGAGTTTGGTAAGAACTGTTTCTGACCACCTCCTCTCTCAAGAGATTGCCCCCGAGGTCCAAAGAAATGTGCGAGAAGTTTTTGCAGCTGACTATATCTTAGAGCTCCTCCAGAACCTAATGGTCCTCTCCGAGAAAAAACAACTCCGCGAAGAGGGGCTAGAAGAGGCCACTGCAACACTTCTCCTGCTTCCCCCATCCTGCGTAAATGACCAATCAGTCAGGGTAAATATCGTTACAGGACTTTTAAGGCTCCTTTCCTACCGATCCTTTAACGACCAAATACGCGAAAATTTCTGTCAGGCACTGACTCGGTGCATAGGAAATCAAAACCTTAAAGCAACCATTACGCAGTCCGTTCTTACCCTTCTTTCTCCACCGAATCCTAAGCTATCGCGAACTCTTTCTTCCACCGGATTCTCTCAAGGAGCCTTTTTTGAAAACGCTTCAGGAGATCAATTTAGAGGGATTTCTCCAGGCCCTATGGAAGCTTCTATGAGTTCCCCAACAGAAGACAGCCCTTCCCGTTCACATGCCAGACGCGGCCCTGACTCACCTTCTTCTAGCAAGAGAACCATTCCCACACCGCGAGACCTTAAAGCAATGGCAAAACTTATGAGGTGTGCAGGCTATATTGCAGAGACGCAAATGAATATACTCCTCGTAGCGGCCCTCTCTGCCATTGCAGAAGGAGACAAAGAAACAGCGACTCCGACCGAAACTCTTGCAGCTATAAGAGAGCTGAATAGCGGTGATTACCCAAAAGAGCAGCCCAAGCTAATCGAAATGCTTTTACTTTTGGCAGCGGAAAATAAGGCAAGTCACCCATCCAAAACTATAGCTTACTGCATAGAGCTCACAACCTACCCCTTGTCTGAGAGAGAAAAAAGAACTATTACCGGCATACTTCTAGGGAAAACCATGGATGCCGTTCTATTAGGAGATCTTGCGCCTGCATTTGAACAGATTTCTAGATTCATTAACGACAAACAAGGAAGGGGATCTAATCAGCTCATTCCTATTCTTATGGAAGTTACTGCATCAAACCTTTTTGGTTCTGACGCTTGCAACTTAGAGTCGCTCATGTCACTCCACTTAAAAGTATTCCAACTCACAAGCCAACTTAATCCAGGCTATGTGAGCATTTGGGATAATCTTGTCAAAAAGACCAAGCAACCAGCCCTTGTAAAAATCAAGGAGATCTTCGCCAAAGATCCTTCACAAATTAACGTATGGGTTAATGCAATTGAGAGATCTCAAGTGATGTACGGAGAGCGCGCTAAGGCAGACATTCTAGAATTCTTAGTTGGTGTGCTAAGAACATCCAGGCTCATGACACTTCCTGTTCTTGAAAAACTTTGCAGCGCACTTGCCTCTTACCCAAGCATTTTAATGTTCCCCACTTTAATAGATGACATGCCCGCTTGGGCCATTATTGTTGAAGCTGTCATAGAAAAAGCAAATGAGCTTCGAAGAGGAATGGGGACATTACCGGCTCCTGAAATGGACTTCTCCCCTCTAGCCACTTCTCTTGGGCCGCTCATAAAACAACCAACGGCCATACCAGGGCTTGTCGATAGGGTCAGCCTCCTCTGCGCATAGAGATATACTCCGCTTAGCTGAAAACGGGGCTTTGGCGCTAGCCTAAATTCCCGTTTTCAGCTAAGCGGAGTATATGAGAGGCACAAGAGAAAATAGAGAGGGAGGAAAGCAGGCAATACCACTTCAATCGTAAGGCTGCCAAAACACCCCCTATAAACGTCAAATCTTTCTTGACAAAGTCGCTTTGGGTATGTGAACTGTTACGAAGGGGGGCTGCTGCTTATGCTCAAAGGGCTTTGCAGCGGGCGGCGATACTGGATTCGCGGATGGTGTGGCGGTTAAGAGCAGACTTAAGCGTTGCGCTACTCCCACAAACTTCGACCTTCCGCCTGGCGCGCGTTACTGCTGTGTAGACAACCTCTCGCCCAAACACCTCTGATCCCTCAGGCATCACGAGCAAAACGTGATTGCACTCGCTCCCTTGACTCTTGTGGACAGACAGGCAATAAGCATACTCGAATACAGGAAGAAGCATTGCAGAAAAAGCTCTCGCTCCCCCCTCTTCATTCATCCGTCCAGGGAAAAACGCTTGATCGTGACGATCTAGAAGACACTCTTTTAGCCCACGTTTTTTATGGCGATAGAACAGGACCCCCACCTCTCCATTAAAAAGTCTTAACCGGTAGTCGTTCACGGCGATAAGAATGGGGATTGCCACCCACTCCCCAACGCGCGTGCGGCTTAGCAGCTCTTCAATAATTAAAAGGTTGAGGGTATCCACGCCAAGCACCCCCTGACGTAGCGGGGAAAGAATCCGGAATTCTTGAAATCTAGTAAAATAGGGTTTTGGATTATGCTCTTCTTTTAAGCTTTCTCCTTTCAGCCGCTCTTCTTCACTAAATAAACGGAAGCATGCCTGCGATACAACAGCCTTCTGAATGGCCTTCTCATCATCTTTCGCCCCTGCTGGCAATGCAAAAAGACTTACTGCATCGCTCGAGGTGCTATTTGTGAGCACTTCAAGAACACCTTCGGCATCTCCTCTTTGGATTAGCCGCGAAAAGGAGACAATCTCCTGAAGCTCTGCACGCATGCAAGTGGTAAGCAATTGTACTGTCGCAGCTGATTCACCTGCAGAAATGGCACACAAGTCAGCAAACACGCTCCCAGCCTCTACTGGAGGGAGCTGATCCCCGTCACCAAGCAAAATTAAGCGCGCTCCGGGCTTTACTCTAGCTAGAAGCTGCGACATCAAGGTCACATCAATCATTGACCCTTCATCGACGATGATCACATCGGCAGCCAGAGGAGAAACATCCACGCTTCTTTTGTAGTAACGCTTACCCCCCTTTCCCAAGACGGCATGCAATGTTCGCGCTACAAGCTTAGAAGCTTCAGGCAGCCCCTCACAAGCTTTCTTGATACTCGCCTGAAGACTTTCAGCTGCCTTGCCGGTGGGCGCTGCTAAAATAATCTGACGCGAATGTTTTTGCTTCCAAAACGTCTCTTCCATGAACATCCGAACAATGTGCCCGGCAAGGGTTGTTTTTCCAGTTCCTGGCCCGCCGACAATGATCGTCACGCTCTGCTGAAGAGCGTTTGCGATAACAGCTACCTGCTCTGGCAAAAGCCCCCGGTTTTGCTGTAAGAATTGCAAATGAGCCTCCACCAAAGAAGGCGCTGGCTTCAAAGCAGGCACCTCTCGAAGGAGGCGATGATAATGGTGTAAGAATAGCGTCTCATTCATCCAATTTTTCTGCAGGTATAACCGATTTTCCCACATACAAAGAGGCGTTGCAGGCGAGGGGGCCCCCTGCAAAGAAACGTTAGTGACAATGGAGCTTGGCAAAGAGCTAAATCCCTGAATGATCAAAGACAGCGCGCGCTTAAGCGTAGCGGGAGAAAGGATCTCTTCGTCTTCACCGCTTAGCCAAAAATCTTGCGGGCTTGGATATATGCGCCCTTCTTCACAGCGAATGCACAGGTGCCCTGAACGTGCAGAGACGATGAGATGAAGGGTGCAGAGCTTTGCCGCCTCATTTTCCGAAGAGACTCCTAAAAATAACTGCTCAACAAAAGCGCAGTCAATAGAGGTGACACATCCTGCTTTAAGGAGGCTCTCTATCAAAGAAAGAGCCCTTGCCCCCTCTTTTTTCTTTTCACGAAATAATTGCCCTGCAAGTCCTTGCATCAGTCCTCTTTGCATTATCCTGTAAACGTCTTTAAATCGGCCCTTGCACTATTAAAAAAACCGCTTTCGTGGTTTTTTTAAACAGCTATCCTGTTCTTTTCTAAATGAGCCTTCTAAATGCACAAGACGGTCATATTTGAGGCTTAGATTACAAGCTGAAGATTCCAGTGCCCGGCAAATGCCCATTGTTAATACCGCGTAGAAAAAGATAAAAGACACCTCCAAAGCACTCCTCAAAGGGTCGTTTGTCTACAAGAGCAATGTACTTCTTCCAGGCTTCCCTGTAAATGACGGCCTGCAACGCATATCCGTGCTGCGTCATTGCTAAAGCTAAATTTTCCTGCTGATAGGAGCTGGCATCGGGGCCTAACCAGTTGGACTTCCAGTCGATAAGGTAGTAGTAGCCTTCATGCTCTACTACTAAATCGACAAACCCCCTAATCATACCTTCAAACGGATCTACATCATACTTTTTAAAGAGCTCTTCTTTTTGGCAGGGGAATAGAAACTCCATCTCTCGGATCATCTTTCCTTGAGGAACACTTGCAAGTGTGAACATCCCATTTTTACCAGGAAGCTCTATTGTTAACGTCTCGAGAACCATTCCTTCAATGACACTCGACCACTCTTTAAACGGCGTCTCTTCAATGAATGGGGTAATGCAGGATGCATCTGCAGTGCTGTAATTGATATTTTCTAAAACAGAATGGAGGAGCACGCCAATATCAGCTCCAGCTGGCAAGGTGTGAGCACTTTTAACCGCCTCTTCATAATTATAGGGGGCTCCTTTCACAGAAGACTCACCAGGTCGCATGAGCGAAGAAAATGACGCCACTCTTACCTTTAGATTAGGAACGAAAACTCCCTTAAGAGGAGCAAATTCAATAGTAGCAGCTTTTTTTTCCACTTCGACAGCTGGGATCTCTTCATTAAGCAAAGAAATCCCAATGTCGAGCATGGCACATTTCTCTGAAAGAAAAGCGCTCAAGTGCGAAAGCTGAAATTCCTGAATCCTTCTTTCAAGCCCTTCCTCATCTGTGACGTCACGCCCAAGCTTTGCAAGGAAGAACTCCATGGCTGAAGGAGACCTTCCAGTTGCAATCTTATTTTTATCTAAGGAAGCGGCTACTGGGACATACAAACGCTTTTTTGCACGGGTCATTGCCACATAAAGAAGGCGCATCTTTTCGGCGTTGCGGTCAAGCAGCTCCTGTTTCCTATCTTCATGACCCTCTTCAGGGGCAGATAGCGTTGTTCCTGTATCTTCAACCTTAGAAACGAGATCACGCCTTTTACCTGGTTGAGTCACAAGTCCCAAAGCAAATACCACATCGAACTCAAGCCCCTTACTGACGTGGAGCGTTAAAATAGGAACTGCCTCATCGTCATGGCGCTGCTTAATCTTTAACCTTTCATTCTCATCTGGGCTGCTTTCTTCAAGCATTTTCAAGAAAAGCAAAAGCTGCTCAGGAGAGTACCCTTCCTCAGCTTCTGCATCGATGAGGAGCTCTGCCAGCTGCTGCAGCTCGGCATGAAGCTCGCCCCCCTGATCTCTGGAAAGAATATCTTCAGCAACAGAAGCTCTCTTCCAGCGGCTCTGCATAAACTGAAAGTAGAAGCGAGCAAAGCCCCCTTCATATAAATCTTGACGCAACCCTCTTAAAAGAAGAAGAACGCACTCTTCGCTGCCTTCATCTTCTAATGCAATAATTTCTTGGTGGTTCCAGCCCAAAAACAGCCCTCCAAGGGCGCATCGAATGGCGCTGCTTCCCTGAAATATCACAGCTTCAAGAAGTTCTATCAGCGAAGAATAGGCAAGCGACTGCGTGATGCTGCAACTTTTGCGAGACGTTGCCGGAATGCCCCATTTTTTGAAGAACTGTTGCAGCCTCCTTGCTTGGTACTGGTCATTCACAAGCACTGCACAGCCGCTATAAGAAGAGGCCCCCACTGAAACAAGCCTTTGAATCTCCTGTGCAATAAACGGAAAGAGGTACGTATTTTCTACAGAAGCGGAGGGCCAGCTTCTAGAGCGCCCTCTTTCTGTTTCTACTGCAAAAAAATGAAGACTTCCTCGCTTATCGCTAACAAAAACTTCTTCATCTGTAATACCTGCCGTAACAGGAATATAATCAATCGACTTATTAATACGTGGCAGAAGCATAAAACCAGGCAGCACCTGAGGATTAAAAAGGCCGTTTAAGGCCGCAACAAGTCTCTTTTGAGAGCGGTAGTTGACATCCAAAAAGGCGAGACACTCCTCGCCCATTGCCTCAGCTGCCTTGAGGTAGGTATAAATATCTGCCTGCCGAAACGCATAGATCGACTGCTTGGGGTCACCGACGAGATACAGAAGAGGGCCCTTTTCAGATGGAGAGAGGAACAGCTTCTGAAAGATATCCCACTGGACAGGGTCGGTGTCTTGAAACTCATCGACGATAGCCGCCCGGTAGCGCCCGGCAACTTTACTAACAAAAGAGCCCTCAAGCATGGCCTTTTCCATTGACTGAAGAATATCATCAGGCGTTCCAATCGCCTTGTCATCGAAGAACTTTTTGACCATCGCCTGACACTGCCTGGCCATTCTCGCAAAAATGACAAGCGGATCTCCCGCCTTATTCAAAATAGGGCCCATCTGGGAACATAACTCTAGCAGGAGCTCGGGATAGTGCATTTCAGCTACAGGAATGCTCTTCACGTTCTTATTTCGATTTTCTTCGGTAAACGAGCCCAGAAGATCGATACAGAACTTAAGCAATCCATCGAACTGCTCTTCGGAGCACTCTCCAGAGTCTAATAAACCCGCCAAAAGCTCCGCCCCTTTTAAAGAGGACTCTTTGTTTTTTTTGTCATTAATTCCCTTGTAGCCCCTGGAAATAATCAAGAAATCATGAAGGAACTCTGCAGCAGAGCATTTATAGCGTTCTTTAAAAGTAGTGATAACCTCCCGTGCGCTATTTCTAGAGCATGTCACATCAGGAAGCTCTTCTATGCTTGCTGGCTTTAAAGCAGCTTCTACCAACTTTTCTACAAGAGAGTCGAATCCTTTGTACTCTTTTAAGGAGATAGCGACCTGTCCAGAGCTATAAACATCAGAACCTACTTCCGTTCTGAAGAAGTCTTTTATTACCTGCCTAGCAACGACGCGCACATGACTGTTAGCGCCCCCATCAAAGGGAATGGGCGGGCTATCCTGAAGATATTCCTGCAACATTCGGTGGCAGAAGGAGTGTATTGTAAAGACTTGGGCTTCATCAAAAATAAACAGAGCGTGCTCTAACCTCCTTTTAGCCACCTGGACGGCTTCTGGGCCTATTTCCCAGATTGCAAGCAAATAGTCGTGACACGAAGGGGCCATAAACCCTGTCAGAGACTTCACTGCAGAGCAGATAGAGGAGCGAATACGCTTTCTAAGCTCCCGCGTTGCAGCTCTTGTAAATGTCACCACAAGCAGCTCTGAAAGGATTGCAGGCGAAGAGCAGCGGGCACTATCTGTCTCGATTAACAAACGGACAAGCACATGCTCAATGGCAAACGTCTTTCCGGTACCAGCAGAGGCTTCTAAGAAGTGGTTTTGATGAACGGATGTAGCCCGATCAAGAACAGTAAAGCGCTTCATAAATCGTTAGAGTCCCAGCAAAAATCAAAAAGGAAAAACCATCCTAAACAAGCGCTTGCCCTCACATGAAGGTAGCGTGGGCCGCCTAAGGTCTGGGCTTCAACTCTAAGCCTGTAGCAAACATGCGTTATTAACTTAATCTGAATTCCAGACCTTAGGCGGCCCACGTTACCTTCTTCATCCTGTTTTTTTCAGGAACCTTCAGCTTTGTCTTTGGAGCACCAGGCGGTTAGAACGGGGCCAAAAGCCTCTGTTATCGGCGCTGCAAAGTCACTCAGCACACGCTCTGCAGAAGGAAGGGAAGCCCCCTTAAAGAGCCAGGTTAAATATTTATTCACAAAGCCCCCCTCACGCTTAACCGGCTCTAGTGCCTTTTGAAGCAGCACTTCTAGTTTGGCTCGATCATTTTTTACAATATCCGGAATCCATTTCACGTCAACAGGAACAGCCTCTTTTAAACAAGTTGCATGGTAACGAAGGTAGTTCTTAAAAGAAGACTGAGCTTCATCAAAAAATAGAGGCTTCACATCACCCGACTTTGTAAACAACACCTCTCCATTAATCTTTTGCCCCAATAAATTCCGCACCCAAGAAAAGGCAAGCGTCTTTGGCCATACTTTTACGGCAGACTCTTCCTTCCCATCTCCATACTCAAGAAGCCCTTGTGAGGCAATATCTGGAAGAGTCCCAACAACAAAAACCTGCCGCCCTTCATCAAGTATCGATACAGGAGGAATAAGCCATCTTCTTTCACCAATTCTAGTTACCTCGTGGACTCCCTGACGAAGCTCCACAGAAAACTCTTCACCAGCCGTAACACTCATTTTCTTCAGGTTCTTTTTTAACCTCTCAACCTCATCTGCAAGCTCGTCCCGAGCCACCTTCCCAAGAACCCCTATCGGAATCAACCCTCGAGCCTCAGCAAGCTCAAGAACGTGATCAAGAGAGTGCCTCAAGGCCTCCTTTCTCAAAAGACCGCTTTCTAAAGAGCTCAGCGCAAACGACTCCTCATCACTATTTTCATAGGATTTAATGCCGTCAAGATAAATGCCAAGCGTCTTATTGAAATAGACCTTCAAAGGGTTTTTAGCAGCATCGGAGAGGCTTTTCAAATCAATAACAACTTCTTCACATGCCTCTGAAGAATTAAAAAATGGAACGTGAACTGAAAACGTTCCAGGAATAAACTCACGCAAAGGCTCTTTCTTAGAGGAGTAAAAAGAAAGAGCCGCCTGATAATTGAAGTGTGAATAACTAATCACATCCGAAAGGTCGCTTTGGAAATAACGTTTATGAAACGGAGAGGAAGGATGCCTACGAATCACAGCCTCTCGCAAAGAAGACCTTCCTTCCACACTATAATTCTGATCGACATAATCAAGAAGCTCCTCAACAACAAGAGAAGGAGAAAGTTCCTCGTCGCCGGCTGAATGGCTCTGATAGCTGACTACGAAACACTCTCTGGTCGAAAGGAGGGCTTCTAAGAAGAGATAGCGGTCGTAATCAACGCTAGAAGGGCAGTAGTCAACTCCGACAAGCGTCTCCATGAGGTTCAACGGATGCCTAAGCTTGCGGCGCGGATAAGACTCCTCGTCCATCCCAATTAAACAAATCACTTTTGCGGGGACAGCTCGCATGGGGAGCATCGAACAAAAACGGACCACCTGCTGACCATTTTCTTCAGCAGAAGAGCCCTCCCCCTCTAATGTCAACTCCAAATGATGGGCAATAGAAGAAAATGGAAACAACCCTCCTCCTAGAGAAAGGCTCATTCTTCTAAACAAATGGAGATGATGAACCAGAACTCGCCGCTCATCAAGACTTGCTGAGTCAGCAACATCTGCCTCAAAATAAGACTCAAATAACGACGTGAGATAAACCGTCCAATCCTCTAAAGAAAGCTGGGAACCATCTTGCAAGCACTTCACATCTGCATACAATGACCGAACAAGTACAACTAACTTTCCGAGCGTTTCTGCCTGACTAAACTCCAATCCACGAAAAGGGCGCTGCTCGGCATATCTACTTCTAGACACCTCTTCTTCAGAAATATCCATTGCTAAGCCAAGCAGAAGGCGATTTAACCCATGCTCCCATGTTGTCGAAGACTCCTTTACAGTAAGACCAGAAGAGCATCCATCCCGCTTAAGAAGATCCTGGCAACCCTCGGAATTCATTCCCCACCTAATCCCAGATTCCGCAAGCCAAAAACGAATCCACTCCAGCTCATCTGAAGAAAGATGATGCTTTCTCTGAAAGGCCAGATGATCAAAAACCCTAAGAAGAGAAGAGACCTCAAAACGGCTTGTTGCAAGCGCCAAAAGACTTAACAGCCCCTTTGCAAGAGCGTTTTCCTGGGCAATGGAAAGATCCATAATATGAAATGGCAAAAGGGATCCTTCCTGCCCAAACACCGCCTTAATCACTCCGGCATAAGGGGCAATATCTGGCCCCATTATAAGAACGTCTCCAGGACAAACAGGGCTCTCATCGTCTTTGTGTGCGTCAATAACCCCTAAAAGAGTTTCGTAGAGAATTTCGACCTCTCTCATTTTTGAGCTAGCCACATGCACTTGAAAAGAGGCGTCATTATTGGAGAAGTTAAGATTTTCGCTGTGCGCGGGGTTTCGAAGCAAAAGAATATCTGTCTGAATGGCCTTAAGAAGTGTGAGGGGCCCTGTTTTGGCACAGACCATTTCCTCATCGCACAAGGGCTCGTAGCAAGGAATCTCCTTTACATCGACCGGAAGCGCGTAGGACTCAAAGCTTCTTATGTCATACTTATCAACCCACGACATAAGCTCCCTTCCGAGCTTTCCAAAATTAGCAAGAAGTGGGTTGTGATCACGGAGGTGCTCTTCTAAAGCCCCGAGCTCATCTTGAGCTATCTTTTTCTTCTCCCAAAACGCATGTAAACGGACTTGCTCCCGTTTTGACAAAGTGTCCGCCCAAAACATCTGACAGGGACTTAGACCGTATAAATAAACAGGAACCAACTTACCGAGTCTCAAGAAAAACGAGCGCTGCGCCCCAGAAAGATAACTAAGGGCAAAAAGATGAACTTGCAGCTCACCTTCCGACTCATCTTCTGTAATGACTGAATTTAATTGCCTGTATGGGTAAGCCCAAGCTCCTGAAGGTCCAAAAAGAGACATCCAAAGAGGTTGCTGCCAATGGGTACAGGCATCAAGAGGGAGCTCTTCCCATTTAGACATAGCCTCCCCAGCATAAGCGCCATACTGCATAAAAACGTGGGCGACTTGAACGCAAAAAAGGCTAAGGCGCCCTTGCTTCCAAAAGGAAAGATCTTTCTCTAGCAGCCCCTGAAGAGGCTTCCATAATTGGCGCTCTTCGTCTGTTAAGGACGCTGCGCTCTCAATAACACCTCTTAGCTTACTTTCAATCGCCAGGGCAAGCTCGGAAAGGCTGGGGAGCGGACGGGGAGAGCCCTCTTCTTTTTTAGAATCTTCTTTGTTTAGTAATGTGGCAAGGCCTTGATTGAGATAAACAACACGCACGCCCGCAGCAATGCCAAGCCGCGCAAGCTGCCACAGCAGCCAAGCGCGCATGGACGGGCTAGGAACGACGATCAGCCGGCGAGCAAAGGGAGAAGTGCCCTCAAGAAACAGATTGCTCTTAAGGCTCGTCACAAGCGCTTCTACGCGATTACTTAAAAAAAGAGCAGGAAACTCATTCATTCTTTTTACTTAATAGTGATAATCTAACGCTATGTCTTCATTAAAACCCGATTCGCTTCATTCCATTACCTATCTTAACGCCACTCAATTTCTTGGTGGAATGAACGATAACACCTTCAAACTACTTATCATTTACATGCTTATCGACACCCATGGTGTTAATAGAAGCCCTTTTATTTTATCTTTAGCCGGAGCCATCTTCGTTATCCCTTTTCTACTTTTCTCAACACCCGCTGGAGTTTTGGCTGACAGGATCAGCAAGTGGCGCATTATCGTAGGGACAAAGGTTATTGAACTTGTTATCGTCCTACTCGCCTTATCTGCTTTCACCTGGCGCTCGACAGTTTGGGGGTATTCTACGCTTTTTCTACTGGCAACACAAAGTGCGATTTTCGGCCCCTCAAAATATGGAATCATCCCAGAACTTGTCAGCGCACCGCTCATCCCCAAAGCCAATGGATGGGTCACCTCCTTCACTTATCTCGCCATCATCATTGGGACCTTTTTAGCCTCCTTTCTCGTTGACGTGACAGGGAGAAACTATCTATTAAGCGCTAGCGCTTGCGTTGTCCTTGCCGTTGCAGGACTAATCACCAGCCTAAAAATTCCATTTACCCCTGCTATTGCTCAACCAGAAAATACTCCCCACCACCCCTTTTTTAAGGATCTGGCCAGAACGTTCCAAAGCGCTTCTAAACAAGAATCGCTTCTGATGGCCATGTTTGGGTCGGCGTTTTTCTTGTTTGTGGGGGGATTCACCCAACTTAATATTATCCCCTTTGCCATGCAGTCTCTACACCTATCCGATGTCCAAGGGGGCTACCTATTCCTTATGACCGCTCTTGGGATTGGCGCTGGCTGTGTGATTGCAGGAAAGCTATGCCGCTACCCAAATGAGCTTGCCCTGTCTGCCATGGGAGCCCTTGGGATGACACTATCTTTTGTGCTACTCGACACTTACAGCAACTCTCTTGCTATGGCAAGAGTGTTTTCTGCTACCCTCGGCCTGTGCGGAGGGCTCTTTCTTGTTCCACTAGACGCCTACATTCAAAGCATTAGCCTCCCTCATCTACGAGGAAAAAGCATTTCTATCGCCAACTCCCTAAGTTTCTTGGGCGTTTTACTTGCAGCTGGCGCGGTATATTTCTTTAATGAGACGCTTGGCCTTCCCGCCTCTAAGGGATTCATGATTATGGGAGGGCTCACCTTAATCGTCACTATCATCATTGCGCTTATGACGGCAAGGCACCTCTGGCAATTTTGGCTACGCCTATTATGCAAATCCTGCTTTAACGTGATGCCCATAGAAGGGGCTCCAACAGACACAATTTGGGTCATAAAATCCTGCTCATCATGGGTAAATATTGCTCTACTCATGACAGCTCAAATGAGCCCTTTCTGCATTCTTAAAAGCCCCACAGACGCCCTTCCAAGATACTTCCCGAAGCTATCACGCTGGCTTGGCCTAGTTACCCCCTCACAAATTAGCGACGCTCTAAAAGCAGAGAAGATCGTTTATGCCAACCAGAAGACTTTAGACGTTCTTCTCAATAGCATCGAAGCGCCCCACTCCATTATTGAAGTCACCATCGAAAGACCAGGTCTACACCTGATCATCGCCGCCCTTTTCTCGTTCAAACGGCTACCGGTCCGAATAAGAAGTTAACCAGCAGTTCCCACTAAATATTTTTCGCGCAGATCGATCTTAATTTTGGGCATGGAGAAAAACGGCTTCGTACCGTTCTTGCCACATTGATGATGCTGGCTTTTTTGATAGATCAAGTCCAAAAAGCAGCATGCGGCCTATTTCAAAGAGCTTTAGAAAAATGCGGCTCTCGAAAGGCTCCGTGGGAACGGATGAGGAACTTTTTTGCTGTTAGTCGAATCCCATCTTGGGCAGTTCTGTTTAGAGTGATTGGAACACCCTTTAGTGGCTTTGAGTTTGGCCTCGACTCTTCGTAGCGAATACAGCTCGGCGTAAGGTGTTTTGTTTTATAAAGATGTGATGCTTGATTGGGGATATCGCGTTGATTTAGTTGTTGAAGGTCAAGTCATTGTGGAAATCAAGTCTGTGACCAGTTTTGGTTCGATTCATGAGTCACAGTTGCTTTCCTATCTAAAGCTATCTGATTGTAAAATTGGCCTTCTGATTAATTTTAATGTAAAAATTCTCAAGGACGGCATTCGACGAATGAGGGCTTGATTATTCTCTGTGAGCTCTGTGTTCTCTGTGGTTAAAAAAATTACAAGCTTGAGACTAGTGGTCTGTCAATATTGACAAACCACTAGCTAGAACTGTTGTGCTCCGATGAAGGAGGGGTATGTGAACTGTTACGCGACACAGAGACTTTGAGTCTCCGCAAAAATCAAAAAAGAAAAATTATCCTAAACAAGCGTTTGCCCTCTCCAAAAGGCGCCCAGACCTGGACGGTCTGGGATCTAACCTGCAACCAAGAGAATGTTTGTTGTAGACTCAATCTGGAATCCCAAACCTTAGACGGCTCACGTTACCTTCTGGAGAGGGCAAACGCTTGTTAAGACTCGACATGTCGAGTCCACTTAACCTTAGCAAGCTACCACTATTGCAGGAGAGGCGTGATGGGCAAAAAAAAGAGGAGCCCCCTTGCGAGGGCCCCTCTTTTTGAAAAAACTTCTCTAGTCTTAATTAGAAGATGTAGATCAAGCCTAGCTCAACTTGCTTGAAAGAAACCTTTCCACCAATGCTCTCTTTTGCAGCATTGCTAGACTGATATTTACCTTTCATGTTCAAGTTGTTCGTTAAAGCGAACAGACCAACAACTTCCCATCCTTTGAAGTTCGCATCACCACGCTTACCTCCATCATAAAGATTTTTTTTGTTAACGTTGCCACGGCCGATGCCTGCTACGTCAAAGTCAGGCACTGCTTGAGCGCCGAGGTATTGGTAGTTTACATCAAGTGCCCAGTCGTTGGCTTTCTCGATGCCTCCTAATCCAAGACCAAAGCTCCAGCCTGTGTTAGCTTTTAAAGAATTAGTCGCCGCACTCTTCTTAGCAGCTGTGTTGATGAGCCATGAACCGTAGATTCTGCTAGGTATTCCGAGCATTTCTGGGTTAAAATCATATCCAGTAACGATTTGAGATACTGTGAACTCATATTGCTGGTTGTTCTTAACAGCAGCTATAGTAGGAGGACCCTTTGATGTAACATCGCCAGTTACTCCACGCTTTAACCAGTTGATTAAAGAATACTGAGCATAGAGCCCTGTGTCCATGATGTGTTCCATGCCAACTTCGCCAATCCAACCAAAATGGCTGACATTGCTGTTAATAATGAAAGCCCCACCGTGAACAAAGAGGTCGCCAGCGCCTTCAAAAGAAGTGTTGTAGCCAAGAAGAATCCCGTCAAATACGCCATCAAACTGCAGTGTTGACTCGAAAATGTTACCCATTTTTTCACGGCCGAGCTCGAAGTAAAGACGCTCTGTCCCTTCTTCAAGAATGTTAAAACCAACCAATGCTCTTTCGAGTTTTATATCTCCGTGAGAGCCGCTGAAAACTCCCCCTTGGTTTTCGAAGCCGAGTTTGCTGGACATGTAAGCGCCATCTGCTCTGTAATCAAACATGAGATGGAGATCAACGGCAAACAGCTGAGTAGGAGCAATTCCACCAGCATACTTACTGTTCCCAGGAGAAGGTATAGTGGTAGAGCCTGACCCTCTTTGCTTTGCGCCGTTGATTTTTTCAACAATTTTTTTATAGCTAAGACGTGTATCACCACCGATATCAAAGTTTGCGATTTTCTCTTTTAGACATTTGCCTTCTTTGTCTCTGATCAGCTGAGTTAGAGCCTTCGTATCTCTATCATCAGGTGAGAAAAGATTCTGATTATAATCAGCACCGGCATATGCTACTGTCGACGACGCTACAAGAGCGACAGCCAACAAGAGACCTTTAAAGAGCTTCATAGTTCTCTCCATGTTTTGTTTGTTGTTAATAATTGTATACGATCAATAATTCTATGGTCCCTCTAAGGCAACCGCGCGCTTTATGAAAAAAACTGTCGACAAAAAATACCGTCGACATCGGCGCAGCGAGCAACCTAAAAGGGATTCTTAACCAGATGTGGCAATATATACAATTGCTCTATTTTTTTGTAAACACCCGTTTTTAAAGATGGCCTAGTTTTCTTTTATTGCGGATAGTTTTGCAAATGATTCTCTTTTTCGTCAATGCTGTTCAGAAGCTTATTTAGAGACACCCACTGATTTATCCACCGTACTCGTAGGGACGCGTATAGATCCCCCACTTATCACGGCGGCTGCCATCCATCCACTGTTTCCACATACTCATCGGCCGCCCATTACTTCCTATGACATCTGTCACCCAAAGCTCGTAATTTCCAGTTCCAGGATTGACAACAAACGCGAAGTATTCTTTCATCCAGTTCGTGTCTGCGATGACAATAGGTCTAGGCATTGCAAGTTTTAATTTCTGCGCCGCCTGAGTCACAAGGCTATGATAGTCGTGAGGAAAGGTTGGCGACTTCGTGGCTAAAACCAGAAGAGACTTCACTGTATTTTGGAGATTTTCTGAAGAAAAAGATTTCATCCGACTAGAGGAGGGGCGCGCCTCATCAAAAATATCCAAAATGCGCCGATGAGTAGCCGTATCAATACCAGGAAGCTCTTTAAGAAGCTGGTCAATAGTTCCCCTTACTTGCAGCGCCGGCGTCATCGGCAAAAAAGAATAAAGAGTGCTATCTACTTCATCCAAAGAAAGAGCCCCGTTTCCTAAAGCCCCATCACTCAAATACCTCAGCGCATCTGCAATATAGCGCCGAAAATCAAAAGGAGAAATCCTTGAGGGCATCTCGACCAAACGCCTTCTAAAGTCATGACGCGCATTCTTTGGCAGTTTTTCTAAAAGAGCTGAGGTGATCTGTTCGACCATCTCTTGATCTAAGAGCATCTCGTCAAGGAACTTAAAGACAGGCGTAATATGATTGTCTTTAAGCCAAGTATACGGGTAGTCATCTGTCTGCCACCCCTCTTTAAAGGGAGAAAGGCCCGGCTTAAGAACAAAAACGTGCGTAGGAGAATAGGTCAAAATTGACTTCGTCGGAATTTCTAAGAAAGGTTGAATGAACTTACTTGGCACGCTTCGCATGGCATCCAAAAAGAAAACAACTAGCTCCTGAACATTCTCAACCCACTTCGCCTCTTCCATCGCCTTTTGCGATCTACGATAGTAACAGTTCATCAGAGTCACAACTGTTCCACCAGAAACATAAACCCAAGGTTTCTTGTCGACCTTGTCCAGATTGTTTAACGGATTGGCAACAAGCCTGCCGCCATGCCTTTCCGCCATGCGTTGAAGAGCCGACAGCATGAACTCTTCTGTTTTCACATGGATAACAATTGCTGTGACAAGCTCTCCAAAGGGCTGCTGCAGTCCTTCAAGCTCGGGAGCTGAGGCAATCTCTATTTCTGTTGCAACAAAGAACTCTGCCAAACAATTAACATATTCAGTCGGAGAATAAATCATTGTCCAGAGAGCCGGGTTCTTTCTTCCATGCTTATAGAGCAAACGGAAGCCTGCAGGACTATCGTCATAGAAACTTGGGGCGACGTCGTGCATCTCTGCATCATAAACTTCTTGGAAATAGTCCTGAAATTTATGTGTATACGTCTCAATAAGATAATTAAAAAGATCAGCAAACTTATGGGCATTATCATTAGCTGCACCGCGCAGGTCAAGATAGTGATTCATCTCACTCATACGGGAAGCGTACTCAACTTTTAACCAACCCAAATCTTCTTCTGTTAAAGCGCGCTTCATCCTCCCTTCCAAATACTGTACCTGAGAAAACACCTCCTCGTATTTATCTTGATGCTCACGGACCTCTTCATTAAGGATGCTCATCTTCCGCTGAATCTTCTCGTAGAGGCAGGCGCCAATACCATTCGGCTCGTCGTAGTTCATCCCCAAGCTAGAGTAGAGGTTCCATCTAGCAAACTCTGCCTTGGTTTCAGAAAACGAGGCGAGAGTAAATTCCCACGACTTAAGTAATGCATTGTCCGAAAGACTTTTAAAAGCCGTTTTTGCTGCTTCATACCGCTGAAGAAAGGCTTCGCATTGCTCCGTTTTAGACCTATTCCTCCCAGAAGAGGTAACGATCTGAACAATTGAACCTGTTCGAAGCGTCCCTTTTTCACGGTTAGCGTAGTCTTTAAGGTCCTCTTCTTTTATTTCATGATGTTTAAGCAAGATTTTTCGGATAATTTCATCAGCAGAAATCGTTCGGTATGACTGGGCGGCCTCTTGAGGACCCAATAAATCAATGACTAGTTTTCTAAGAGCATCGATTTTTTCGGCAAGGGGAGTCTCTCTATTAAAGAGGGCGGCGGCTTCAAGAGCGGCAATAAGCCCCGGAGAGCGCCACACCTTCACGTCAGCAGGCCCGGTAAGAACGGGCCTTTGAAGGTCCCCTATTCCCCAGCTATGACTTAGCGGAACAGAATATTCGACCCCTTCAAACGTCCGTACAAGCCTTCCAGTAGCGAGTAACTGAACAATATCATCGAGAAAATATTTTGGCTGCTCTGACTGAATGATAATCGCAAGGGCTGTTGCAAAACAAGACCCGACACTTTGCCTTAAATAGGTCAGCCACGCTGACAAAACAGCCCGCCTTGCGTGACTATCAGTGACCATCGTTCCCGAAGGGAGCTGCAGCGTGTCTCTTATAATTTGCTCGGCCTGTTGATTGCTCACCGGTTTTGAGGCTGAAAGAAGAGCCCTACGATACTCTTTTTCATTTTGAAGAAGCAGGAGTACATTTAACATATGCTGCTGACGCTGAGCATCATGCCTTCGCTCTCTGGCCAAAGAGTGGAGCCTTTCTTTGAGCTCGCTAATTAGCTTTAAAAGAACATCCTGATCTAACTCTCCCCCGTCATCTATTAAGAGCTTGGCGATTCGGCGAGCTTTAGTAACATTGCGAACAGCGGCCCCCTCTTGAAAAGAAGAGCTCTCTAAACGCTGAGAAAATCCTTCTTGATCTCGAAGTGCGGCCTGAACAGGCGTAGTAGGGCGCTCTGCATGAGCGACTATGCCAAAGGTCCGCTGATAAAACTGCGGATCTTCAAGGGAACCCCCTGCCTCATTAATAATTTTCCTAACGCCTTCCATAAACTCACGCCTTCTAGTTATAGACTCCTCGTAGCTGAAAACGGGGCTTTGGCGCCGTCCAAGTTCCTATTTTCAGCCAAGAGAAGTATATAAATTAATCCATAACCTGCCGCTACCATGCCTAATTTTTTTATGAGCATCCAGATAATTACTTTTATCTTTGTATTTTGCTCATGGGTTGTCTAAAATCCAACTCTTTCCCAAAAACCCGAGACATTGCCATGCATATTAAATTAAAGGATCACTCTAAAATAGAGATCCCTGATGGAAGCTCTGCCAAAGATGTCGCTGCCAAGTTCCACCTAACTAAACCTGATCAGGCACTTGGAGCATGCATCAACGGCATTACTTGCGATCTCAGCACGCGTCTAAATGATGGAGACCAAGTCACCTTCTGGAACTTTAATGACCGCGAAGGCAAAGAGATGTTCTGGCACACCTCTGCCCACGTTCTAGCGCAAGCGATTCTACGCCTCTGGCCTGAAGCCAAGCCAACCATCGGCCCTCCTATCGAAAATGGCTTTTACTACGATTTTGCAGACCTGACAATTTCCGATGCCGACTTCGAAAAGATCGAAAAAGAAATGGAAGCAATCACCTCTGCCAACTTCGTCACTGAACAAAAAGTTTTTGGAGGCAAAGCAGAAGCCCTAAAATGTTTCCACAATAACAAATACAAGATAGAGCTCATCGAAAGTTTTGGCGATTCAGTCCTCACAGGGTACCAGCAGGGCGAATTCTTTGACCTTTGCAGAGGACCCCATATCCCAAACGTAGGGAAAATCAAAGCAGTTAAAGTGCTAAAAACAGCTGGCGCCTATTGGCGCGGCGACCAAAAAAACGAGATGCTCACACGCATTTACGCTATCACATTCCCAGAAACAAAAGCCCTTAAAGAGTACCTAACTCTCCTTGAAGAAGCCAAAAAACGAGACCACAAAATTCTAGGTCCAAAATATGGCATCTTCACAATTAAAGACGAAGCCCCAGGAATTCCGTTCATCCTTCCACGCGGAATGGTCATCTGGAACAAGCTCCTGGAATACTGGCGCGAATGTCACGGCAGAGCCGATTACATCGAAATCAAAACGCCTCAGATGCTCACCAGAGACCTTTGGGAGACCTCCGGCCACTGGCAGAACTACAGAGATAGCATGTACACCCTGTCTGTCGACGAAAAAGACTACGCCATCAAGCCGATGAACTGCCCAGGATGCATGCTTTACTACCGAGGCGACATCCACAGCTACAGAGAGCTCCCGCTCCGCATCGCCGAGATAGGAAACGTCCACAGAAACGAAGCTTCAGGCGCTATCTCAGGCCTATTTCGCACACGCGGATTCCACCAAGATGACGCGCACATCTTCATGCAGCCAAGCGATATCGAAAAAGAGATTTTGAAAGTTCTTGCCCTCGTAGATGAGATCTACGGTACATTTGGACTAAGCTATCACCTCGAACTCTCGACTCGCCCAGAAAAAAACACGATCGGTTCAGACGAGGATTGGAAGGTTGCAACAGACGGCCTAAAACAGGCTCTGGATAGCCTTGGCAGGGACTACCGAATCAACGAAGGAGACGGCGCCTTCTACGGTCCAAAAATTGACATTCACATTCGAGATGCCCTGGGGCGCACCTGGCAGTGCGGAACAATCCAACTCGATATGGCTCTTCCTGAAAAATTCCAACTAGAATATACAGCCTCTGACGGCAGTCGCCCACGCCCTGTGATGATCCACAGGGTGATCTTTGGCTCCATCGAAAGATTCCTGGGGATCCTTATCGAACACTTTGCAGGAAGATTCCCTTTCTGGCTAAGCCCTCAGCAAATAAGGCTCATCCCTGTTGCAGAAACTCATAAGGTTTACGCTCATTCTATTTCTAAAGAATGCAAACAAGCGGGATTCCTTTGCTCTGTTGACGACTCCAACGAAAAGCTTGGGAAGAAAATCCGCGAAGCTCAGGTCGATCAAGTCAACTACATGTTGACAATCGGCGATCGTGAACTAGAAAAAGGAAGTGTTGCGCTGCGCACACGAAATGGAACTCAGCTTGGAGAGCTGAAACTCGAAGAGTTCCTCTCAAAAATTACTAAGGAGCGCAGTGAGCGTTCTCTTCACTCACCCTTTGATCCTTCTCTTGAAAAGGTGCCTGCATGAAAACAATAGCCATTAGCAGTTTTAAAGGGGGCACAGCAAAGACCTCTACAGCGCTGCACGTTGGCGCTGCTCTCACAAAGTTTCACGGAAGCAAGGTTTTGCTTATTGACTTCGATGCTCAAGCGAACCTAACAACAGGTTTAGGCTTTGATCCAGACGCCAATGACAGTATGGCCTCCGTTCTCCAAGGAACACAATCAATAGAAAACGTCATCAAGAAAACCTACACTCCCAATCTCGATATTGTCCCCGCAGACACCTGGCTCGAGCGGATCGAGGTCACCAGCGCCCTTGCCTCAGACCGCTACTCCCACGAGCGTTTAAAGGACATCCTTTCCAAGCTTCGCTATGATTACGTAATCATTGACACCCCCCCTTCTCTTTGCTGGCTTACAGAATCATCCCTCATTGCCGCTCAACACTCCCTTGTTTGTGCAACTCCTGAATTTTACAGCGTGAAAGGACTCGAAAGACTCTCCCTGTTTATCAATAGCATCGCCCAAAGACACCCTCTCAACGTCCTGGGGGTAGCTCTCTCATTCTGGAATCCAAGAGGTAAAAGCAACGACACGTTTTTAGAAGTTGTCGAAAAAACCTTTCCAAGAAAGATCCTAAAAGCAAAAGTACGCAGAGACATTACCGTTTCGGAGGCAGCAATCTACGGAAAGCCTGTATTTGAAACGGCGCCTCAAAGCAGGGCTGCTAAAGACTACCAATCTTTAACTCAAGAGATCATCACCCGAATGGCAACACAGACAGCTTAAAAATCAATACTTGGACTTTAGGAGATCTACCCATGGGGAAAGTTAATTCAATTCTCAGCGAGCGTCTGCTCCATAGCGACAGGCCTTCAAAAATGGAAGCTCTTGCCGAACGTTCGATTAACGGACAACTGACGAGCTTTTCAGGGATTTTTGGAACCTCCACGCTGAGCACCCAAGAAGAACTTGGACTCAGAAACCTCCTAGAGCAGTTTAGTGCTGACCACCATACTATAGAGGCTGATCTAAAAGCCCTTAGCGCCCTTACATCTGAAGTCAAAGCGATTAACAACCAAGCGGCGATTCTGCACGGCGAGCGGATTAAAAAAGTACAGCAGCTCCTCACAAAATACCGCGATGGTGCTTTCACCGCTTGGCTCTTCTCCACTTACGGCAACCGTCAAACGCCCTACAACTTCTTACAGTACTATGAATTCCACTCATCCATCCCCCACACACTCCACAAGCAGTTAGAATCGATGCCTAGGCAGGCCATCTATACGCTTGCCAGCAGAGAGGGGAGCTTTGAAAAGAAAAGGCAGATTGTCGAAGCCTATAAAGGAGAAACAAAACAAGCTCTTCTTGAGAGGATCCGCGAACACTTCCCCCTTTCTAACACAGACCAAAGACGCCAAGACCACGGTGAGCTTGCCATTGCCTCTTTAGAGAAAGTATTGATCACTCTAAACAAGAACCTTCCCACCCTCTCGTCTAAACAAAAGAGTCACATCGCCCGCGTCCTCCGTCAAATACAAACCCTCCTAGCAGTCTGAGCCTGTCATTTAAGATTTAATCGACTATACAGGGCCCTAAATCGATTGGAAAAGAACCCCCATGACCCGCTCCCCCATACAAACGCTAGAAGAGCTTGCCTCCACAGCCGAATCTCTTCGCAAGCAAGGAAAAAAAATCGCCCACTGTCACGGCGTTTTTGACCTGCTTCATATTGGCCATATCCGCCACTTCCAAGAAGCGCGGACATTTGGCGATGTTCTGATCGTCACCATCACTCCAGACGTATTTGTGAATAAAGGATTCAATAGACCCGCTTTTCCTCAAGCGCTCCGCGCAGAAGCGATCGCCGCTCTAAAGCATGTCGATTACGTCGCAATCAACAACTGGCCAACGGCAGTCGAAACCATTAAACTTTTGAGGCCCCACTTCTATGTAAAAGGGCCTGACTATAAAAATAAAGAAGCTGATCTTACAGGTGAAATTTATAAAGAAGAGGCCACCGTCAACTCGGTTGGGGGGAGACTAGCCTTCACGGACGATCTCACCTTTAGCTCCTCTAATATCATTAATAAAAACATGCCTCCTTTTAGCGAAAAAATGCAGCGCTATCTTGAGGACTTCAAAAAAAAATTCTCTTCTAAACAGGTCGCAGAAACACTTCAGAGCCTAAAAAATACAAAAGTACTGATCATTGGAGAGTCCATTATTGATCAATACAGCTACTGTAAAGCTTTGGGGAAATCGGGCAAAGAGCCCATGCTTGCACTGCACTACCAAAAAGAAGAAACATTCCCCGGGGGTGCCTTAGCAATAGCAAACCACCTCACCCAGTTTTCTGACCACGTCTCTTTGCTCTCTTTTACAGGAAAGGCAGACCCCTACGGGGCCTTTATTGAGGAGCGGCTCGACAAACAAGTAGAGCGCCATCTTCTTCCTTTAGAAGAGGGTAACACGGTCGTAAAAAGGCGCTTTGTCGAAGCCCACCCATTTCAAAAACTATTCGAATTGTATGTCATGACAAATGATGAAGGGCATGATGCTGATTCGAAAAAGCTCCTAGCCAAGCTTAAAGAGCTCCTCCCTCACTATGACACAGTTATTGTTGCCGACTATGGCCATGGCATGCTCTCGAAAGAGGCTATAGCTTTGCTGTGCACCGAAAGCAAGTTTCTCGCTGTCAACGCTCAGATAAACGCCGGAAATCAGGGATTCAACACGATTTTTAAGTACGCTAAAGCCGGCTTCATCTGCCTTTCAGAAAATGAGATCCGCTTAAATGTCAGAAGCAAAAAAAGAGACCTCAGAGAAATCGTTAAAGAGGTTGCAGAAGCCCTCCACGCAGAGCGCTTTATTGTGACACGGGGGCAAGAGGGGTCTCTATGTTATAGCAAAGAAGAGGGTTTTCTTGAAGTCCCTGCTTTTACAGGACCTATTGTGGATAGGGTGGGAGCAGGAGATGCCATTTTTAGTATTGCGGCTCTTTGCGCAAAACAAAAGATTCCTCTACCACTGGTTGGACTGATAGCAAGCGCGACTGGCATGCAAGCCGTTGCGACCCTTTGCAACGAGTCGGCTATCAACCAAAACGCCCTCTTCCGCTTCATCGAATACTCCCTCAAATAACAAGGCTACCGGGGCTTTCCGCCCCAGAGAAAAGTGAAGAAAGAAAAAAACGGGTGAAAATGCAAACAGCGTAAGGGCAGGGCAGTCGTATGAAGAAATTTTTAAGACGTCTGAACACTTTCGCGCCCTACATTTTAAATTGTGTCCCAGAGGGAGACTTGGACTTAGCCAGGCGGTGGAATGGGAGGGCGTTTTTCTCCATGCCCAAAATTACGCTCGATCTGCTCGAAAAATATTTAGTGGGAACTACTGCCCCCCTGTTCCCATTCGGCGGCTTGGCTTTTCAATCCCCTCAAATTAACAACCAATTTTTTAATTACAAGCCATTGCAAATAAGGGGCTTGAGCAGGACAGCCGCTCATAAAGTTGAGGTGACTGCCTAAAAACAGACAAGTTCCTCACCTAAAAATTCAATAACTGCAAGAAATTATGTCAAAATAGCTCTTGTCAAAAAGAAGATCCTCCACTTACCATAATGTTCTATGCTCTATCATTATTAAGGGTTCGTTATGTATTGCTTTCTCCGTTGGATATGCCCCGTCATCATAGTTTCAACCCTTTGCCTGTTTCAAGGAGCCCTCTTTGCAGAGTCTGAGTCTGCGGAAGAACCTTCCATTGAAAACCCTACTCTTTTAGCTACAAATAACGAAAGTGTTTAGGAATCAATGCTGGCTTTACACTGGCCCGCCTAGAAAAAGCGCGCCCATAACTTTCTATGGGCCCTGTTCTAGAAGCAAAAGCCGAACTTAACTGCGCACTTGAGACACCAAACTTTCCTTTTGAAGTGCGTGCAAATGTAGAACTTCTTTTTATAGCGCAGACGTTATTCTAATCACTTAGGCAAAAAATGATCGGTGGCTGGGAGCTTATTGTTATTCTCTTTATCGTGCTGATCCTCTTTGGCGGCAAGAAATTGCCCGAGCTTGCTCGCAGCCTAGGGCGTGCGATTGCTGAGTTTAAAAAGGGATCTCAGGAGCTTCCCTCCACAGAAGTGACAGAAGAAGCTGACGTGACTATTGTCGTTGAAAAGAAAACAGAGAAAAAAGCAGACAAAAATCCCAAACCACAAAATGTGAGTGATGAATCCACCCACAGTTGACGCTCCCGGTAATCCAAGCGGTCATTCGGGCAATGACCCCACCCTCTCTTTTTGGGAACATCTTGACGAGTTGCGAAGCACATTTGTTCGTGTTTGTATCATTATTGCGCTAGGAACAGCGCTTTGCCTTTTTTTCTACCAAGGGCTCTTTGCTGTTCTTACCTACCCCTTCCAAAATCTCACGCAAAAAGAAGCTACTAGTGGCGCTCTCAGCAATCAAACTCTTATTAAGAAAAGAATCACCAATCAAAGCTCCTTAAATACCCCTTACACCCTTCCGGAGGGCTCTGGCGCACACCTTCCTCTTAACGAGGGTGTGCAGCAAATAGAAGAGGGCCTCTTCTTGATACCCGTAGGGAGCTGGCTTGACATCGAGACTGTAGAGGCCCCTCCTGGGCTACTCATCTTAGGTCCTGTTCAAGGATTCACATCAACACTCAAGGTTTGCTGCCTAGCCGGGATGGTAGGGACCTCACCTTTGTGGCTATTTCTCATCATGAGCTTTATCCGGCCAGCGCTCCAAGAAAATAAAAGGTACTCTATAATCCCGTTTGTGGCCATTTCTGTACTATTGGTAGCTCTTGGGGTGCTCTTTTCTTATTTTGTTACCATCCCCATCTCAAACAAGTTCCTCTACGCTTTTAACGCCTCAATTGGAACGAATCTCTGGTCTCTTGAGCATTACCTTAACTACACGGTATTGCTGATGCTTGCTCACGCCATTGCTTTTGAAGCGTTTGTTATCCTTCTCTTCCTTGCGCACTTTGGGGTGCTTTCCGCAGAGACGATGGCTAAATTCCGCCGCCATGTCATTGTAGTCATCTTCATTCTGGCCGCACTTTTAACCCCGCCAGACGTGCCCTCCCAAATCATGCTCGCCATTCCGATGATGCTCCTTTATGAAGCTGTCATCCTCTACGCCCGCCTCCGCCGCAACTATCAACCCCAAATTTAAAAGAAAGCAGCGCAAAGATTTCCGAACTATTAAGGAGCTTCGCGTGCTCGCTCCTTAATTAATGTATTAGCTGGAATGGCGCGCGTGAAAAAGGGGGCGGGAGGGTTTGGATTTGCGGCATCCTTTCTTTTGACATACCTGAACAGGTAGGCGAAAGAAAGCAGCGCAAAGATTCCCGAATTATTAAGGAGCTTCGCGTGCTCGCTCCTTAATTAATGTATTAGCTGGAATGGCGCGCGTGAAAAAGGGGGCGGGAGGGTTTGGATTTGCGGCATCCTTTCTTTTGACATACCTGAACAGGTAGGCGAAAGAAAGGATGCCGCAAAGACAAGCCCTCCCGCTCCCCTTTTTCTAGACTTGCATGTGGAGTACTTCAGAATATGCTGAAACGAGTTTGCTGCGAATTTCCATCATGAGATCGAAGGCGGTTTGGGCTTGATCCATGGCTAGAGTGACTTCGTGGAGGTTGTCTGTTTCTCCGGCGACTAGTCTTTGAACTTGGGCATCGGCGTCATTTTTGAGGGTATTAACATCGCCGAAGTAATTGGCGAGGACGTTTTTGAAGGTGTGTGCTTCTTCTAGGCGAGGGACATCGTCAGGATAGGGGACATGGATTTGGAGGTCAGCATCTTTAACATAGAGGCTGGGCTTCATTTTCGTGCTGTAGTTAGGAAGAACTTCTCCTAGTGACTCGATGTCTGGCATACAATACTCCTATTTACTCTCTATGAACTTCTGCCTATTGCTAGAGCGCCTTGCATCATTTTGCTGTCTACACCTATGACTGTCAGATTTGCTTCATAAGAGGCTGAAGCTATTTTTAAGTCTGCCATTTCTTGGGCAAGATTTACCCCCGGATAATAAACGTATCCTGCATCTGCCGTTCCAGGGAGGCGTGCAGCCGGGTTTGTTGGGTCGTATACCTTCTTAACGCTCTCCTTTAAAAGCGCAATCTGATCGACCTTTACCCCATTAAGCACATCTTTATTCACCTTATTCTCTCTAAATTTTTCTGACAAGACTTTGGCAAATACTGGCACTTCCCTAGCATAAGGGATATAATTGCCGCTGGCGTCTTTAATGCCGGTGTCTACCGTATTCATATTAGAGATGTTGTTCGACAAGACATTCATCCAAACGCGACCTGCGCGGAGTCCTGAAGCTGCAACTAAAGAGGTGCGAAACATGTCATTAATCATATTAGCGTGTTCCTCTGATAGCGTTTCTGAGATTTGTTGTCTGTCTTGAGTAGAGCTGGGCGTAAATATCATATAAGGCTGAGCTCTGCTTCATATTTAACATCTCAAGGTCAATGTCTACATTGTTGCCGTTGTTTCTTACAGCTGTCGTATTAGGCATTGCGACGTGACCTTGAATTGCCTGGTAGTCTTCGCTTGCCCCTAAACTCATTGCTTGGCGCAAAGAAGATTCAAAATCAAAAGAGCGCCTGCGATAGTGAGGGGTATTAACGTTTGCGATGTTTTGAGAGTTTACTCGTATGCTGGCGGCTTCCATGTCTAGCATCTTAGCTAAGAGAGTGAAGTTTTTGTTTCCTAGTTTTTCAATGAGCATTTTAGTCACCTCCGAAGCTGTGCATTTGAATCACAGTTCAACTAAGCAAAGGCCGTGCCAAAGAAATAAAATCTTAACAGAGAGGCTCTAAACCAATACCCCAGTTGATAGGGGGTTTTCCTAGCCTCTGGAGGACTTCGTTCGCTTTAGAGAAGTGCCGGCAGCCAAAAAAGCCGGTGCGGGCTGAGTAGGGGCATGGGTGCGCCGCTGTTAAAACAAAATGACGAGAAGCTTCTTTACTAGGGAGGACTCTGCCTATTTTTTCCTGCGCTAACTTCCCCCAAAGAAGGAAAATCACCGGATCATCACGTAAAGCTAGCCGAGCAATGACGGCGTCGGTAAATTGTTCCCACCCATTACCACTATGAGAGCGCGGAGAAGCCTTTCTTACGGTCAAGGCTGAATTAAGTAACAAAACGCCTTGCTTTGCCCAAGATATTAAGCATCCATGCGCTGGCGGAGAAATGTCGAGGTCTGTCTTAAGTTCTTTGAAGATGTTTTTTAGAGATGGAGGGGGCTTTATACCCCGAGATACGCTAAAGCACATCCCATTAGCCTGCCCAGGGCCGTGGTAGGGATCTTGCCCTACAAGAACCACTTTAACATCAGGAAATGGCGTTTGAGAAAACGCGCTAAACACCAAAGGCTCTGGTGGATACACCGGAGATCCCCCAGCAAGCTCTTGGGCGCGCTCCTCTGAAAGAAACGCTGCAAGCTGCAATAAGTAGGGCTTCGAAAGCTCTTCTTTAAGAGCGGCCTGCCAACTCGCCTCAAGAGCAAAAGCCTCAGCTTTTTCAATGCATGTATTGTTACTCAAGGCTTATAGGAGGGAAAAAGAAGCTGTTAAGGGACTTTAAAAAAGAATCTGGGTGATAGGATTCGAACCTACGACCCCTTGCACCCCATGCAAGTACGCTACCAGCTGCGCTACACCCAGATATAAAAAGACTTAAAGAACAGCAATGCCCTCGTATGTGAATTCAGACTTCTGAAATTCACGTACACCGATGCGTGCGCATTCTTCGATGATTTTTTCAAGAGGATCGCCTGCGTGCACTTCTGCAGCTGCGAGGTCTACAGCGATAGAGGCTGTGAAATGAGCCCCATTGCGCATCCCCTTCACCTTAAAGTTGGCGATAATCCCCTCTTTCTTTTTGGAGATGTTCTTAAAACGAACTAGGTTGTTTTCGGCAAGATCTACCATATAATTTACCCCTTGAAAGGAAGTCATTCTATGTTGCCTTTTTCTTTATCGTCAACGGAAACCACTTTCTAGCAGCTACGAGCAGTATATCTCGCACCTTTTCTCTGTGTTATCTTGTGTTTCTAACGGGGGGGGGGGCGGAAGGGTGTGGATAGAATGTTCACAGCCCTAGCAAACAATTGTTAACAGATATGTGGACAACTCTTGGTCGCAAAAATTTTGTCAGCAACTGGTCGGTTTCCAACACTCCACAAACAAATTGTGAACGAAAATTTCTTTAGAGTAACATGCACCCTTATCAACATTCCCACACCCTCTGAAGATGAAGAAGAGTATAAATATACCTCAATATTCAATACTTAGAGATTGTGGAATCTTTTGAATTTTGCTTTTATGCAAATGACCTGTCCTCTAGAATATTTTTTGCAAAGAACCACGGCCTAATGATGTCTGAGTTGTCACCACTCTCTCTTTTTGATTTATCTAACTATCAACACGCCTCTCTTTTTAAACAGTGTGATTTTGCATGGCGAGCCCTTTCCCACATCATTCCCTATTTAAGAAACTCTCCGTTAGGTGTAATTGAAGGAGAGGTCAGCCCTGGTGCCTATTTAATAAATCCAGAGCTCATCTCTATTGGTGAGGGAACGATCGTTGAACCTGGGGCCTATATTAAAGGTCCTTGCGTTATCGGCAAAAATTGCACGATTAGACATGGTGCCTATGTACGCGGCGATGTCATCACCGGCAACAACTGCGTTATTGGACACGATACAGAAATTAAACATTCGATTTTACTAGATGGCGCCCAAGCGGCTCATTTTGCTTACGTTGGCGATAGCATCTTAGGCAACCGTGTAAATTTGGGGGCCGGAACCAAATGTGCCAACCTCAAATTAGACCACAAAAGCATAGAGATCCGTCTTGGAGCTGGCAACAGAATTGATACAGGCCTTCGAAAGTTTGGCGCCATGCTTGGCGACGACGTTCAGCTGGGCTGTAATAGCGTGACCAATCCTGGAACGGTTATGGGTAAAGGGTCCTGTTGTTATCCTTGCGTGAATGTTGGCGGAGTGATTCCCGCTTATCACGTTGTTAAATTAGAGTCGTCGACAAGAATCTCGTCATTAAGGAAATTATGAAACCTCCTATTGATAAAACAGTTTGCGACAACAACGAGCCTTCCATTCAAGAATATGAAGATCTAAGCGAGATTTTGCTTCGGTATAAAAGGGAAGTTGATTTGAAGGTCGCGGCTTATTTGACAAGCTTTGGCAAGAAGACTGCGCTTCGCGATGCTTGTGAATATGCTCTTATGAATGGGGGAAAACGGTTTCGCCCGGCTATTGTTTTGATGATCGCTCGTTCGCTAGGTAAAGGGCAAGACGCCTCTCACGCAGCACTCGCTGTAGAGTTTGCACACACCGCTTCTCTCATTGCAGATGACCTTCCCTGCATGGACAATGACGACATGCGCCGGAATAAACCGTCGCTCCATAGAGTCTATGGTGAGTCTGTGGCACTCTTGGCAAGCTATGCTTTAGTTTCTGCAGGATATGCCTGTATTCATAAAAACGCTGAAGTCCTCAGAGAGATGCCTGGTTTTTCTGCGGCAAAGAGTTATGAAATTTGCAGCATAGCCCTAGAAAACTCGACATATAACACGGGAATCCTCGGGACTGTTGGCGGGCAGTTTTTGGACATGTACCCCCCTAATCAACACCTTGAAACTTTAGAAGAGGTGGTAGAAAAGAAGACCGTCACCCTGTTTGAGATGGCCTTTGCTTTTGGATGGCTGTTTGGCGGCGGAGATATTACTTTGATGCCCACGGTGAAAAAAGCCGCAAAACACTTTGGAATGGCCTTTCAAATCGTTGATGACATTCAAGATGCCAAGCAAGACAGGCGGGGTGAGCGGGAGATTAATTTTATTATTGCCCTTGGCTCTGCAAAAGCAATGGTCCGTTTTAATGCTGAAATTGCAGCGCTTAGAGTTTCTTTAAGAGAGCTTGCTTTAGATTCTTCTCCAATTGAAGAGTTCATCAGCGCCCTCGTCAGAGAAGCCGAAAAAAGAAGCTAAACAGAAATCATAATTTTAATCGACTACACCAAAGCGTTCGCGAGTTTATTTTAAAATAAAAAAGGCCCAAGGAAGCGTTTCCCCGGGCCTTGTTATTTGCCTTTGTTGCTTTCGCGCTAAGACGCGGAGCGCCTATGCGTCGGCGAGCTCTTCGACAGAGCTTTCGCTTTCTGCGCATGCAGCAGCGGGCGGTGCTACTGCCATTATCGCGCATTTCTCAAGCACTTGCTTTTCAATTTCAGCAAGAAGCTTGGGGTTTTTCTTGAGTTCTTCCCGTACAGCTTCACGTCCTTGACCAAGACGGTTGCCGTTGTAGCTAAACCAGGCTCCTTTTTTCTCGATGATGTTGTGCTCTACAGCAATATCGATAACAGACCCTGCCTGAGAGATCCCTTCGTTGAAGAGAATATCAAATTCTGCAACGCGGAAAGGGGGGGCTAGTTTGTTTTTCGCAACTTTTACTTTAACGCGGTTACCGGCTTCTTGGCCGTCTGGACCTTTGATG
>CAMCWV010000013.1 GCA_945882915.1 Waddlia chondrophila WSU 86-1044
AAACGTTTGCTTGGTGGCAGGTTAGATCCCAGACCTTAGGCGGCCCACGTTACCTTCTGGAGACGGCAACCCTTTAATCGCTACGGGCTTCTTCTCTTTTTTGTAACAGTTCACATACTCCTCCTTCGTCGGTGCATGTGAACTGTTACTCTTTTTTTCTTTTGTGCGCCGTCCAAGTTCCCATTTTCAGCTACGAGGAGTATATATATTGACTATAACTAGTTGGTAGTTATGAGCATAGGGTATGTTTTATTTAAGCGAAAAATGTTTATTTTGCAATGTGTGGCAATTAAAAATTTTAGTTTGCTATAATGAGCAGAATGGGCAACGCGGACTAAAAAGTAAAGTCACGATAACGCTAGGTCATGAGTTTTTTTTAAATAAATCCTTTCGGAATCTTTTCTTAAATTTGCTAAGGCGTTTATGAATATAAAAACAAAAACTCCAGATAGTGACTCATCACAGCTTTATACCCCTCTTCAGTCGGGCTCAATCCCAAATCAATATACGGGCACATCAGCAGATCAGGGTGACTTTGAACAGTCAAAGGGAAAGCCGTCTGCAGCTCCTTCAAAGGCCTATCTAGCGGCGTACCAGACGAGCACTGTTCAGAGAGGTCAGTACAGCCGCTCGGCAGAACTTGTGCGTACTACAATGGTTTTGCAGAAGCTTAGTCTCGAGCGGCCTGGCCTATCTAAGCCTAAAAAAATGGCTCTTACAAAGGTGGGTGGAGAGGCTCCTTCTGTAAAAGGAAAAAAAAGGGCTAAAGGGACTTCTCGAAGCACAAATAGTAGTCGGGTGTCTGCTACTGCAGTAGGTTTGGGCCAGTCGCCCCCTAAAGGGGGCGATTTTGGCGGCGGATCAGGCGCGACAGGAGGTGGCTCAGATGACGTTGCCGTCTCAGGCAAGACGGACGCTCAAAGATCTGAAGCATATAAAGAGATGCTCTCTGTTTTGGCGACACTATCTATGCTTCAATCTTCAATTCTACAAGGAAAAAATACAGATCTGGTTAACTCGGCAGCGCAGCAGAAAGCTGCAATGGCCGCCTCGATTACACAGCTAGGCATCTCAGAAGACTTGACGAATCAGGAGATTGCAAAACTTGCCGAAGCTGCAAAAGACACGAGCATGTGGGATAAGGCTGAAGATGGAGTAAACTCTGCAAAGCAAAAAGTAGAAGATGCCGAGAGTGATTTGAAGCCACTTAAAGATGCAGCAGACTCTCTATACCCAGAGGGTTTACAGAAGCTTGACCCGTTTCAGTGGATTGCCTATGGAGTTGCCGAGGCGGCATATTATGCTTGCTTGGGTTGCTTTAAGATTGCTGAAGGGGCTTTGGATGTTGCCGTCGGCACGCTTAAAGGGCTTGATTGGGTTTCAGGTGCGTTGACAACTCTTGGAAAGGATGTTTGCGAGCTGGTGAATAAAATCGAAGTGATTATGAATACCGTTTTGTTGGCTATTCCTGTTATTGGTCATGCGCTCGCAAAACAGTTTGATGATACAGCGAGTTTGATCAAAGATGTCCTCAAAGGAGATTTTAAAGGGCTCCTTAAAGACATAATTAAAGAATGCGTGGATCTGTCTACGGCTTCTGCAGAAATGGCTAATCAGTTCATTGCTGATGCAAAAGATCCTTCAAGGATGGGCACGCCATTTTCTGATGCGAAGAATAATTTTACAAGTGAGATGTCTTGGAGTAATGATAAAGACGCCTCTTTGATGCTTGCATCTACAGATGTTGAGGTTGATAAAGCAGTAGATGCCGCCACAACTAAGATTGGCGCGTTTCTAGATAAGTACAAAATAGCTAGCTACTTAGATGGTGAGTGGCTTCAAGACGAGTATAAGAAAGGGATAAGCGCCATCCTTCAAGATTGTGGAGTAAGCAAATCAAGTGCTGATTTAGCGGCAAGTATCATCATGGGTGTGGTTGTGGTTGCTGTGATGATTGCTGTTTGCGTTGTCACCGGAGGTGCTGCAGCGCCTGAGCTGGCTGCGGAAGTGGGCGCAGAGGGAGCTGAAGTAGCTGGTGAGGTGGGTTCTGAGGTTGCTGATAGTACAGCTGAAGCGGGAGAAGGGGCGGGCGGTAATGCGTCGACTAGCGCTGAGGATGCAGATGAAGAAGCTCTTGGGGCGCAGCTTGCGGAGGATGCGGAGGAGGCGGCCTTAGATAGTGCGGCCAACCCAGTGTCAGAAGTTGAAGGCGAAGGTGTAGACGGTGGTGATGGAGAAGTAGATGAAGTAAATGAGCCTAACAGCGCCGGATCTTCTGCTGCAGGGGAAGATCTCGCGATTGAAGCAGACCAGACAACCGAAGAAGGGCAGGTTAAAGAGCAAGAGAAGACGCAGGAAACTCAGAAGAGTGAGGCTAAAGAGAAGAAGACTGAAGCTAAAAAGGATTCTAAGCTTGACAGCGTCAAAAAGTGGGCAAGGCGCATTAAGTCTGTCTGTGCTGTTTTGGATGGTCTTAATGAGATCAACACCGGGGTCTCTTCAATTCTTCAAGCGAAAATCCAGAGTGAGATTGCGGATCTTAAAAAAGGCATAGCTGATTTTAGCTCTATTTCTTTAGGCGATCAGATGACTTCGGACCAGTGGGGCCGAGTGTCCTCACGTACAACAGATCAGGCGAAGGCTGTTATGGATCAAGCGCAAACGCTTATGAAAGATGCGGCTAGCATTTTGGATGCAGAAAGTGACGTTGTTAGTACAATGTTCAAAGGGTAAAAGCCTATGATATACTCCTCTTAGCTGAAAATGGGAACTTGGACGGCGCACAAAAGAAAAAAAGAGAAGAAGCCCGTAGCAATTAAAGGGTTACCTTCTGGAGAGGGCAAACGCTAAGGCCGTGGGAGCTTTCGCGCCGTCCAAATTCCAGCTTTCAGCTAAGCGGAGTATATTTAAAATGGATGTCCCAGAGGGACATCTGGACTTAGCCAGGTGGTGAAGTGCGAAGCACGAGAACCCCTGGTAAATGTAAATAAAAATGTAACAGTTCACATACCCCTTCTTCGTCGGTGCATGCGAACTGTTACAAACTTTTTTGTATTTTCTCTCTGTCCTCTGTGCCTCTGTGTTTTAAAAAAACTGGTATTAATATTTTTGAAACACAGAGGCGTGAGAGAACGTGAGAGAAATAGAGAGGGAGGAAAGCGGGCAATGCCACTTCAATCGTAAGGCTGCCAAAACACCCCTCTGTGAGCGTCAAATATTTCTTGATAAAAGCGCCCTGTCTCTCAGGAGTTAAAAAATAAATATTTAGTGGGAACTGCTGGTATATAAAGTTGAAATTTGAATTATTACTGCAGTTTTGTTAGAATGTGAATGAGAGAAGAACTAGCAAAAATAGATAACAGAGGTGTTCCTATGGGCGAAGTTGGTATTGGTGATCAAAACAAATCTTCTTTTCAAGCCGACCTAAACATGGGGAGAAAAAAGGATGCAAGCGCAACCCAGGGGGCTGCGGCTACAAAAGCAGGAAAGGTTAAACTGCCTCCAGATAGCACAGGCGGTAGCGATCAAATAAAAAGTCAGGCCCGGGTTGCTGCCTCAATTATTATGGGAGCTGTGGCCTCTGGCGACAAAAATATAAAAAATATTTTAAGTAAAGCGGGAATTAAAACTGGAGCCGCCGCGCCGCCTAAACTAAGAGGCTCTAAGGGGGGGGGGCAGCCCATGACGGCTGCGCAGGAAAGCTCACTCAAGTCTCTTTTTAGCAATGTACAGATTTATGCTGCCATGATGCAGGTGATGCAAGAGCTTAGCAAAACTTCTGGAGAAAACGCCCAGGATCAGTTTCAAGCAGGGACACAGACTCTTAATATGCTCAACAGCTCGATTGGGCCTCTTGTAGATGCTACTCTTCAGGTCGGGATGCTTGACGCTCAAGCAACAGCGAAGGAATCTCAGGTGATGATGGACCAGGGGATTGGCCAGGTCGTAGGTGGAGTGGCCTCTGTTGCGGGCGGTGTTGCCGGAAGTGACAGATCGACTGCAATGGGTACCGGGGCTAGTGGTATTGCAAGTGGTACTGCGGGTATTGCGGCATCTACACAGAAAGCTCAAGAGGTTCAACTAAAGCAGCAGCAGGCAATGTATTCTTCTTTCAAAGAAGGGGCCGAGCAGAAAAACAGTTACTTTAACTCAACAACTGGTCGTACCGGAGCGCAGCAGCAAGCAGCCGAAGAGCTCTTTAAAAAGGTTCTTCAGCTGTTGGAAGAGTACTTCCGCTCTAAAACAGAGTCAACTCGCACAATGATGGGCTAATAGGCTTAAGGATTGCTATAAACTAAAAAATTCTGTATATGCTCCTCGTAGTTGAAAACGGGAATTTGGACTAGCGCGAAAGCTCCCGCGGCTGAACGATCGCAAGTGCCTTAGTATTAGAAATACAAAGGCACTTGCGATCGTTCAGCCCCGGGGCTTTGGCGCCGTCCAAGTTCCCATTTTCAGCTACGAGGAGTATAGCTGAAGAAAGGGGTAGTGCGTACCTCAATTATCTTTAATAGGCTAATTGCAAAGCGTAAGAGCAGTTGCCACAATAGGAGGCTTATATGGCGGTCACCAAAGGTCAACAGTTTTTAGGATATAACCTATCCGATCCCTCGCAGCTCAAGAAGTTTGAGACCCATTTATTTAACGAAGTGCGCTCGGGAAAGACTTTTAAAGAGGCATTGCAGTTGTCAGATGGACTCATCGAGCAGCTCTACTCGCTTGCCTACAACCTTTACACGCAAGGACGCTACCCCGATAGCATCACGGTATTTAAGCTCCTTGTGTTCCTCGATCCTATGAGCTTCCGTTACCAATTCGGCCTGGCAGCTTGCATGCAGCTGATAGAAGAGTACATGGAAGCTGTCCGTTACTATTCTTTGGCAGCTCTTATTGAAAAAGACAACCCACTTCCTGAGTATTATGGCGGGGAATGCCTTCTCAGACTTAAAAAGAAGGGGCTTGCTCTTCAAGCATTCCAGGTGGCTATTCTTAAGGCAAAGGGCAAGCCAGAGTACAAAAAGATTGCTCAGCGTGCTGAAATGCTAAGAGATGCCATTTCAGAGGATGTTAGGGCTTATATTAAGAAAGAGTCTCCTGCTGCAAAAGCATTATCCGGAAAAAAGACCGCCAAAAAGAAGTAAAGTAGTGTAAAATTGGAGGCTTCTCATGCCCAAAAAAGCGTTGTCAGGTTTTGATTTCTTGGGATATGATTTATCTAATGCTGATCATTGTCAGCAATTTCACCATCATCTCATCAGAGAATTAGGTTCAGGCAAGAGTGTGAAGGATGTTTTAGATTTCCCTGAGGCGCTTATGGAGTCGCTTTATTCTTGTGCTCACGCACGGTACAACAATAAGAAGCCTTCAGAAGGAGCAAGCATTTTTAATCTCCTTGTTTTCTTAGGGCCACAAAGCTACCGCTATCTTTTTGGATTGGGAGTCTGTTTAGCAGCAACTGGCGATCATCAAGAAGCGATAAATCAGTTTGTCGAGGCTGCAAAGGTCGATAAGAAAAACCCAAATCCTGCTTATTATGCAGCCGAGAGCTTGGTCAAGATGAACCAAGGGTCGAAGGCGATTTTTGCTTTAGATGAGGCTATTAAGCTTGCCGGAAAGAACCTTGAAATTTACAATACAGTTCGCACCCGTGCAATAGCCTTAAGAGCTACTTTGATAGGCGCTGGATTAGAGGCCTATAAGTGGCGCTCTCGCCGAGTCGATGATTCTGCTGCGGTGCTGGCCAAAAAAGCTTAAAAAGTAGACAATTTCTGAAGCGGTCTAAGTCATGTATCTATTTATTAAACAACTTAGCTTGGATCTTCAATTTGAAGCAGAGCCAGAGCTTGATAAAGAAAATGCCTACTCTCTTACCATCACCCCAGAGCTTTCCCTCAGCGTCAAAGAGCTAAAGCCCGGGTGGTTGCTTTCTGCCCGCATAGGGGCCTTTCCCACTAACGAAATAGAGACATTTTTGATTCATGCCATGCTCGGCAATTTATTTGGGCAGGGGATGATGGCAGACTCTGTTTTGGGCTTAGATCACACAGGTAAGGTGTTGACTCTTGCCTTGGCAGTTCCTCTTGTAATGAATTATGGGGATTTTAAGGAGTACCTAGAAAACTTTGTCAATGATCTCGAGTTTTGGAAAAATGAAACCGCAGATCACGTCAAGGGGATTACCACAAAAAAAACCGTTCTAACAGCAGGGCGATTTTATCAATGAAGATTTGACAACAGACTGCTGATTCTGAGATGTTTATTCCCTTTTAAATGCATTCAAGGGGATATGCCCAGGGCAATCGCATGAACTAAGAATCTACGCGAAGCAGGGGCTCTTTAGACCAAAAACGCGTAAGTTATTAGTAGGATCGAGCGAAGCTCGATCTTTGGAGTGCTGGGACTTGTCCTAGCCTTGTTAGGACTCGACATGCCTTGTCCATTCAGCCTTAGTAAGCAACTCAGCCTTAGTAAGCAACAGTTTCGTACAGTCCTCGACATGTCGAGGACTGATAAAAGCGTTGGACTTGTCCCAGCACTCCAAAGAGCTTACGCGCTTGCGCGCTTGCTCCTTAAAAGATCACGGGACCGAAAATCTTTCGGTTCTAAGAAGAGCTCTAAATCCTGAATATCGACTCAAGCTATTAGGTGTTGCCGTGATTGCTTAAAAATTTCTTCATGTGATTGCCCTGGGGAGATGCCATGAACAGACAAGACAGGGTAGCTACAAAAAAACAGCATTGCCCGCATAATTATAGACCCTCAAGAGTAGCAGCCCTAAGAGGCCGTCAGCAATTACTTGCTCTCAATCTGTTGGGGAAGGAAAAACCTGCGAAGGTAGGGATCGAGCTTAAGCGACAGAAAGCAAGCCGCAGGACAGACTACTCATTGAAGGTTCTGAGTTTAAGTTTTGATTGATAAAATCGCCCTGTGGTTCTAACAGCTAAAATAATTTTACTTGCAAGTTATGTATTTGGAAGTTACTAAGAAGGCATTTGTTTAGGATGGTGGAATGCTAGCTAAGCTTGTTGCAATAGAAGGCCTCCTTGTTGGGACAGAGGACTTAATCCTTGAAGCTGTTCCAGAAGTGTTCATAGGCCAAGATTCCGAGGAAAGTACGCTTCTTGTTAACGATGAGGCTGTATCGTCTCGCCAGCTTGTAATCCGATATGCCCCTAAAGGCCTTCCTGAAGGCTTTTATGTTGAGAACCTGGTTGAGAACCTGGTTGAGAACCTGGGCGAGAGTAATCCTTCTCTTATAAATGGTGATGAGTTTGAAAAGGGGAAGCTTCTTCTTTTAAAACACGGGGACAGGCTCCAGATAGGAGGGACCCTTTTTCGTTTTGATGTTCAAGAAAAGACTCCTATTAAAGCGCCTAAAAAAAAAGGAGCCCCTCAAAGCACTAGCGAGTCCGAGACGTACGAAACCATCTTGGGAAAACCCTTAGAAGACACCCCCTCAATTACTGTTGATTTTACAAGACTTGGGCGCCTTTCACTGAACGTGATTTCTGGCCCTCAGGGCTCTTCCTCGATTTCTCTTGATGTAGGACATTCTTATACGATTGGTAATGATCCTAAAGCGTGTGATATTATTTTATCTGATTTGGGTGTTTCTTCGAAGCACGCAAGACTTACTGTTGTCGATGAAGATACGATAACAATAGAAGACCTTGACAGTCGTAACGGCGTTCTTATTGAAGGGCGCCCCATTCCTAAGGAGGATCAACCTCTTCCATTAAATAGCCCTGTTGTTTTAGGAGCGACCACTTTTGTTGTGATCGACAGAGAAAAGACAGCCGAGACGATTGTCGTTCAGCAGCCAGTCTTTGAAGAAAAGGAAGAGAAGGCTTCGCGGGAAGAGGGGGCTCTTAAAGATGAAGAAGGTGGCGAGAGCGCTCTTGAACATGAGGAAGAGGCCTCTCAAGAATTTGGTGATTCACAGCTTGCTCATTCACATAAAGGATCGGCAGGAGCGCCTTCTGGAGCTTATGCAGGTGCGGCTACCGGAGTTGTTGCCGTTGAAAAATCAGAGCGCTTTCCGCAGATGACTGTAGCAGCGCTTATTCTTATTCTTGTTCTTGGCGGGATTGGGGCAATTATTGTTTCGAGTACCCTCACCCTCTTTGAATCAAAAGAGGTCAAAGTCCAGAAGAAGGATTTTAACGCGCTCATCGCTGAGCAGATTAAAGGGTATACAGACCTAACCTTCACTTTTAATCAAGCTACAGGCCGGCTCTTCCTCTTAGGACACGTGGTTACTCCAGTAGACCGCAGCGAGCTTCTTTATCATTTAAACGGGCTAAACTTTATCACTGGGATTGATGATAAAGTTGTGGTGGATGAGAACGTTTGGCAGGAAATGAACCAGGTGCTCTCTTTAAATGGTGACTGGAGGGGGATTTCTATTCACGCTCCAAAAGCTGGTCTCTTCGTGGTTTCTGGTTATTTGCTGACTAATAAGCAGATGGAAAGCCTTTCTGATTACCTCAACCTGCACTTCCCTTATTTAGACCGCCTTAGAAACCAGGTTGTTGTTGAGGAGAACCTTTACGCACAGATCCAAGAGATATTGATCCAGAAGGGGTTTGAAGGAGTTAAGCTTCAGCTTTCTAATGGAGTTGTTGTCTTTACCGGATACATTAGTGCAGACAACCTTGACAGGTGGCTTGAGGCTGTAGAGGTTATAAAGACGAAAGTCCTTGGGGTTCGCAGTGTTCAGAACCTTGTTGTTAAATTAGCTGTTGAACAAGCACTTATGGACCTCACAGATAATTACCGAGGGAAGATCACTGGCTCTTCGAGTTTTGATGGGGTAAGCACAAATGTCGTTGTCAATGGGCGCATTTTGTTCCGAGGAGATGTCCTCGACGGGATGACTATTACAGGCATCACCAAGCATTACATCTACTTGGAAAACAATGGACTTAAATTTAAAATTGAATACACTCCTCTTAGCTGAAAATGGGACTTTCGACGGCGCACAAAAGAGAAAAAAGAGAAGAAGCCCGTAGCGATTAAAGGGTTGCCTTCTGAAGAGGGCAAACGCTAAGGCCGCGGGGGCTTTGGTGCTAGCCAAAATTCCCGTTTTCAGCTAAGAGGAGTATATAATAAATAATTAAGTGGCCAAGGCAAATAAAGGCAGAAACACGAGGGCGTTCAAAATGGGAATGTTTGGTTTACACGACAAAAAAGAAGGGCCAAAGTTAGATTTGACCTTTGATCTCGAAAAAGAAATGAAGAATACTCCTAAAGAAAGAGAGCAAAAACTCAAAGAAGTTGAGGGGCTTATCCGAGAGGCAAAGAAGCTTACAGTTGAGCCCGCTTCTGCAGTGGGGTTTCAAGAAGCTGAAGTGCTATTAAAAGGATTCACTGCGCTTAAAAAAGTTCTTGATCGGGTCAAGAAATAAGCGCAAAAGAAGTAAGTCTAAAATTAGAGTTATAACAAAACTTGAGGTGGTAAAATGGGCATTGGTGGAGATGGATCAGGTTTCGATTTTAAAAAACTAATTGATGAAGTTGGAAAGTACTCACAAAGCGTTCAGGATATGATTGCTACGATGGGAAGTAGCGCTGCACGTAGCGCTGGTTCTGGCGGGATCGACATCACTGCGATGTTTAATTTGCAACTTGCAATGAACAAGCTCTCACAGTTCGCTGAAGCTGTTACGAACATTATGCAAGCACAAAACTCTACTATTAAGTCTGCCGTCAGCGGTATCAGCAGATAAGTTTAATCTATTTTTAAGGATATGCCATGAGTCGAGTACAGGATCTTTTCAGTAAAGACTATAAGCTGCTGATTGAAGGTGGCTTTATCGCTTGCAATCAAGGTGACGAGGCGAGCGCGCTTGCCCTCTTCAATGCTGGAAAAGTGCTCCGTCCTGCGGATGCTGTTTGGGAGATTGGGCTTGGGTATATAGCCATGAACAAAATGGATCTAACTTCAGCTGCTAAAATCTTTAGTCGCCTCTTGGAGCGTGAGCCTGAAAACTACATGGCGCAAGCGTTTCTTGGGTTAACACTGGGGCTTACCTTTGCGGTTGCTAAAGTGACAAAGAAAAAGACAAAGCAAGACATTGTTCCAGAGAAGGACTTGAAGCAAGCTGCTATGGCCCTGCTTAAAGAAGCTAAAGAAAAGAGCTCAGACCGAGCTGTAAAGCAGCTTGCTAACGCTTCTCTTTCATGGCTTGAAGAGGGAATCATGCCTGGCAGCCCTCTGCAATCTGGCAGATAATCAGTTTTTTAGAAAACCGCGTTAAGCGGTAATTAAACGGCGAAGCCGTGGCAGATGCTAGCCGTAGGTGACCAAAGGGAACCTACGGAAACATGTGTAAAAAAAACAAGCCACGATCAGTGGCGGCAGCGCTTTCAGAATAGTATCGCCACTGGTCGTGGCTCCAGATTTCTATTTGGGTATACCGTAGGCTCCCTTCGGTTACCTACTGCTAGTAGAGCGTAATGCAAATAAGCTCGGATTAGACCTGCGCGAAAGCGCCCGCGGTTGAACGATCGTAAATAGGTCAATATAAGATCTATATGGACCTATTTACGATCGTTCAACCCCGGGGCTTTGGCGCGGTTTAATCTGAACTTATTTACATTACGCTGTACTAGCATCTGCCACGGCTTCGCCGTTTAATTACCGCTTGACGCGGTTTAAATGACTAAGAAAATGGTCATGGGAATTGTGCAAAAATAGTAAAAAATATCTGAAGTATAGGTTCCCCTGGGACACAGTTTAATTATTCCATTGGTGGATGTTTCAGGATGATAAACTCGTTTCTTAGTTTAAAGTAGAAAGGAAGGAGGCACAATGCCTGATGACTCTATTAGAGGCCCAATTCAAAAAATTGACAGCGCAACAGATGAGTCCAGCGCGAATGTAGGTGGACAAACAGGTGGAGCAGGTGGACTAGGCCCTTCTGTTGGCGGCGGCGCTAGCCCGACTGGTACGCCTACAGGGACTCCTGGACAAGCGCCCTTTGACATGGGAGGGAATGAGGCTACTGAACAGGCGCAAGGGAGGTCAGGGCTTGCTACTCCAATGGAACTTCCTCAGCGTGGACATCCAACAGGGCCTCTACAGGCTCTTGACTCCTATTTCGAAAATATAAACACGAATTTCACGGAAAGTAGAAAGCAGCTGAATCAGATTGTAGAAGAAGAACGGCTTAATCCTCAAGGCACCCAAGTTACCACCCAAATTGGTAAGCGAAATAGCGGGCTTCTACAGAGTAAATATGACCAGATTCAGAGCCATCTTAAGGCAGCTCAACAAATAGCCGATCATAGGCTTGGGGAATATAAGCCTCCGGGGGCGCCCCCTAAGGGGATGACTCCAGGGCAGCACTTCTTAAGCTTGATTGTTGCTGCTCAAGACCAGATCAACAGCGTTCATGCGGAAATGGATACGATTGGGTCTAAAACGAATCCAATGACTCCAGAGCTGATGATGAAGATGCAATATAAGATGAATAGCGTCTCTCAAGAAACGGAGATGTTCACCGGCATTTTGAACAAGTGTATCGATGGTCCTAAACAGATCATGAACGTTCAGGTCTAATAAAATGCGTCTCCTAGGAGCTCTTTGGGTGCTTTGTTAGAATAGGTGTTTTGTGAGACTATGGGCTTAGTAAGAGATTTGTTAGTGGGAGTTTCAGAGTGGTAACAGGTGATCAGTTCAAAGACGTTTTTGGTGACTTAGAAGATGTCCAGCTGACAACCGTTCAAGGGCGCCTCACTGAAGTTGTTGGCATGAGCATCAAGGCCATTGTCCCCAACGTTAAGATGGGGGACGTCTGTGAGGTCAAAAGAGCTAAAGGCGCTCCTTTACGCACTGTCGTCGTCGGCTTTAACAGTCAAGAAGTTATTCTCTCTCCACTTGGTGAAATGAGCGGTATTGGGCCAGCCTCTGAGGTCACTCCACTTCGCCACCCTTTATCAATTAAAGTTGGTCCTCAGCTACTAGGCCGGATTCTCAACGGTCTCGGAGAGCCTCTTGACGAGGGTATTAAGGGGCCTCTTAATCTAGAAGAGACCTATCCTGTTATTCAATCCCCTCCCGATCCTCTTACCCGTAGAATTATCGATAAGCCACTTCCTACAGGCATTAGATGTCTGGATGGAATTTTGACGTGCGGAGAAGGGCAACGTTTAGGGGTTTTTGCAGCTGCCGGGGGAGGTAAGTCAACCCTTCTTGGGATGCTTGCCCGTAATGCCAGGGCTGATGTCAACGTCATCGCTCTCATTGGTGAGCGGGGGAGAGAGCTGCGCGAATTTATTGAGCACGATTTAGGCCCCGAGGGAATGAAGCGCTCTGTAATCGTTGTTTCAACATCCGATCAGCCCTCACAGGTTCGTATAAATGCTGCTTACGTCGGAACGGCAATTGCCGAATACTTCCGCGATCAGGGGAAAAGCGTCATCTTGATGATGGACTCTGTAACCCGTTTTGCTAGAGCGCTTCGGGAAGTGGGGCTTGCTGCTGGTGAGCCTCCTGCTCGAGGGGGGTATACACCCTCTGTGTTCTCGACACTTCCTCAGCTTCTTGAGCGTGCAGGAAATAGTGACAAAGGTTCCATCACAGCATTTTATACAGTGCTTGTGGCCGGCGATGATATGAACGAGCCTGTGGCCGACGAGGTTCGCTCTATCTTGGATGGTCACATTATCCTTTCAGCAGACCTTGCCAGATTGGGTCATTATCCTGCGGTGGATGTTCTGTCTTCAGCTAGCCGGGTTCTGAACAATATTACGACAGAAGATCATCGAGCAAATATTCGCAAGGCCCGTACTGTTCTGGCAACATACAGCAAGATTAGAATGCTTGTTCAGATTGGCGAATACAAACGGGGCTCAGATAAAGAAGCAGATTACGCTATTGATTATTACGACAAAGTAAACCGCTTCTTACAACAAAAGAAGGATGAGAAATCTGGTTTTGATGACACTGTTAAACAACTAGCAGCACTCTTTCGTTAAGCTAAGAGGAGTATATGGCTAAGATTGTTTATCCGTTGGCTCAGGTTCTTGAGGTCAAAAATAAGCGCGTTGAGGATGCCGAAAGGGTCGTTCAGGAAGAAGAGCGCAATTTAGAAAAAGAGCAAGAAAAGCTTGTTAAGGTTAAAGAAGAGAAGGACAAGGCTAAAGCAGTGTATGACGCTAAGCGAGAGCAGCTGCGCGCAGAGTCCTCTCAGATAACGACGACGACAAAGCTTTTGCGGATGAAAGATTATCTCAAGATTGTCTGTGAATTGCTGGAAAGAGAGAAAGAGAAGGTTGCCGAACAAGAAAAGCGGGTAGAGGTTGCTGAGAAAAACCTTAAAAAAGCAAAAGAGACTTTGAAGGAACGGCGTCAGGAAGTGGAAAAGCTCGAGATGCACCGCAAAGAGTGGGAAAAGGAGATGGACAAAGAGATCTCCAGGCAAGAGGGGATTGAAGAAGACGAGGCGGGCTCTATTATTTTCCTTACGCAAGGGCGAAAGAAAGGAAAAAAACGAGTAGCGAGTAGCGAGTAGCGAGTAGCGAGTAGTGAGTAGCTAAAACGTGTGGTGTAAAAAATGATTAACTCAGTAGCTGGGGCTGGAGGGGTAAACCCTTCTCCTGATGATTCAGAGCAGATGCCAACACAGTCAAGCCAGTATGATGATCGTTTTAAAAATGCTTACAAGAAAGACGATGAGCAGCAACGAGATTCAAGTAGTGATGAGGATAACGAAAATACTACTGAACAGAGCGCTGGCACGGGCCAGCGCACAAGCCCACTCGGTGATGCAGGAAAGCTTGCTTCTAAAAACAACCAGGGGAACGGTCAGGGGAATACTGAAGCTGAAAAAGCGCGCGTTAAAACTAAAAGACAAGAAGCTCTAAGAATCGCTTCGGCATATGTTAAAGGTGAGATCAGAAAGCTGAAGACGGGTGAGCAAGCAGAGACTCCGGGCGCCGCCGGCCTGGTTGCTGGCGGCTCTAGCTCTTTTGCAATTAACGCTGCACTAAACGCTGGAAATCCGATAGGAAAAGCAGGCGGTATTGACAATGCGAAGATAGAGCAGCTTTTAGAAACTATTGCCGCTCACGCTCTAGAGTTGCTAGCTGGAAAGGATAACGGCAAAATACGGGTAGATGTCACCTTAAAAGGTGAAGTAGATGGGATGCCGCGTGAATTTGCTGGTGCAAAAATGACGGTGATTCGCAGTGTAGATGGCACGATGCGCGCAGAATTTATGTTGCAAGATGGGAAAGACCCTATCAAAGCAGCGGAAATGATCTCGAAAAATTTAGAGACCTTAGCAACTGCAATGAGCGCAAAAGGGGTTAACCTTACAGAAGTGAAGGTGGGAACGCAGGTCATTAACGTTATGGGGCCCCCTCCTCAGAGCCTTCCCAAGCCAGAATCGCTTGCTCAAGGGCGTAGCGATGATCAAGGCGGAGGCCAGCAACAACAGCAGCAAGATCGCGGAGATCAGCAGCGAGAAGGGCAGCGACAGTCACAGCGTACTAAAGATTGGGAAGAGCTCTACAAAGATAATAAAGAGTAAGTCCTTAATCGGACATTTTTGTGCTTGATTTTCGGTGCCTTCACAGGAAGGTAACCAGACCGTCTCGGTCTGGGCGTTAGCTTGATGATTAGCAAACGTCTGCTGTAGGCGTGAGGTTGAAGCCCAGACCTTAGACGGCTAAAGTTACCTTCCTGTAAGGTTGCCATAGCTTTTTAAAGTGTAACTAAGAGAACAAGGTTAGAAGCAGGGTTCATGGACAAAACGACAACGTCAACTCCCTATTATCAATGGTTAAAGCATATTGAGCCGGCGCTTTTGGCATGCAACGAGATCCCTTTGCTCGGAGGCGTCCCTTCTTTTCCATGGGAAGTTCTTAAAAAGCAGCTCGCTAAAGCTTTTCTCTGTGACACATTAGAACTCTACCCTTCAATTCCTCAGTGGCGCGCTCAGGATCAACTTCTCAAAGGTTTGGGAGAAAATCTTGCTTCTTTAAATATTGCAATCCCTCAACTTGAGGGGAGCCTTTGCTGGGTGATGTCACAGGCAGACATTGGGATATTAATGTCGGCGCTTTTTTCTGGGTACTCTAAGACCGCTGACTTTGTTGCCTCAGACTTTTATCAAGGGTTTTATCATTACGTCGCCGCAATGGTGATGAAGTTTGTTGACGAAGCCCCTTTTGTCGGTAAATTATCGCCACGTATAACAGGCGAGGCCCTTCCTCAAGGGGAGGCTTCATTTTGCTATGATGTCTCTGTGGAAATTGCTTCGGAGATCGCTTCTCATAAAATGCTTGGGAGGCTTTGCCTTTCAAGAGCGTTCCAGCAGTCCTGGAGGGCTCGATTTCTGCCTAAAAAGCCCGCTACAATTACTTCAGATCTTTTGCAGAAAGTAGAACTTTTGCTTCATATCGAAGGGGGAAGAACGACCCTTACTAGAAAAGAGTGGGCTCTTGCTGCCGTTGGCGATTTTGTATTGCTTGATACGTGTAGCCTAGATCCAGAAACTGGCAAGGGAGGCGTTACCCTGAATGTTCAGGGGCGTGTGCTTCTTCGTGGCAGAATTAAGCAGGGGGAGCTCAAGCTCAAGGAATATCCATTTTATCAAGAGGAATTGGCAACAATGGTCGGCGAATTTTCTGAAGAAGACCTTGAAGAGGAGGATGGAGAGACTTTGCCTGGCGAGGAAGGGGATGCTCTTTCTGAAGCTTCCGCTCCAGAGGGCAAATCGGAGGGGAAACAGGCTGTAAAGCTCTCTGTAGATGACCTTTCTGTATCGCTCGTTGTTGAAGTTACGCGGATGCGCATGTCTGTCCAGAAGCTTTTAGAGCTGAAACCCGGGGATACTTTGCCTCTGGATGCTCAGTTTGAAAAGGGTATTGACCTCATGATTAATGGGCGCAAAGTTGGGGCTGGGGAGCTGCTTCGCATGGGCGATTGCTTAGGGGTGAGAATCACCGAGCTTGGCTAAGACTCTGCTTAAGGCTTTTCCCTAAGTTTTAAAAGACATTTCAACGCAAAGACGCAAAAAAAACAGAAAGAGAAAATCGAAAAATACTTAATGTGTTTAACGCCTGTTGGTTAAAATGCTCGGAGCGAAGCTCCTTAAGTGCCGCTGGGTTAAACGTTGTCAAGCACGAAAGTACCTAAATAGGAAGCAGGGCTAGCCTTGATCTGTGGTGAGAATCTTTAATTTCTTTGCAATTTCTTTGCGGCTTTGCGTTTAATTATTTCTGAGAAGTACTGAAATGACCGAGAAAGATCTTCAAACTAAAACGCCTTCAACCAAAGCGCCTTCAACCAAAGGCGCTTCTGGCTTCCCTCATCGCATTGGCCCTTACACCATCGAAGGTCTGCTTGAAAAGGGAGGAATGAGCCTTCTCTATTTAGGCACCGACCCAAGCACCTACGAGCCTGTGATTGTTAAGGTGCTCCCTTTAGAATACGTTTCCCGTCCGGAGCTTGTGGACCAGTTTCTTAATGAAGCAAAGATCATCGGGATGACGAGCCATCCTAATATCGTAAAGCTTCGTGGCCACGGGAAGTGGGAAGGTGGTCTCTATATTGCAATGGAGTTCATCCAGGGGATCTCTCTGAGGCAGTTTTTACTTCAGCAGGCGATGTCCACTCGGCGCGCTTTAGAGTTTATGCTCCAGGTTTCTTATGCTATTACACATCTGCACGCCTACGGAGTTATCCATCGCGATCTTAAGCCAGAGAATATCTTACTCACCTCAACAGGCGGCGTAAAGGTTATCGACTTTGGAATTGCACAGCTTCATACAGAAGCAGACTACGAGAAAATGGCGGGGCTGACCCCTTATATGGGCACGCCATTTTATATGAGCCCAGAGCAGCGCAAAGACCCTTCCAAAGCTTCATATTCGACAGACGTCTACTCGCTTGGTCTGATCACTTACGAGCTTGTCCTTGGCAAGCCTTGTTATGGCGTTGTCCATATCGCTCTTATGCCTCCTGGCTTGCAGCTAATTCTAGAAAAGGCCCTTCAGCCTGATCCTAAAAATCGCTATGAGGATATTGTGGATTTCACTACAGCGATTTCGAAATATCTGGAATCGGATGATGTCGATAAAGAGATGCGCGGTAAGGATATTACTTCGGAGTCTTTCGAGAAGTTGCAAAAAGTTCAGGGAGTATTATTCCCTAAAACGGCGCCTATATTTTTGCATGCTGAAATAGGACTTGTCTTGGATGACCCTCGAGGAACCTCTGTTCTTGGGCATGGGTTCTTTGAGTTAGACGATGGAGGGTATGTGTGCGTGATTGCGCAGCCAGCCACTCCTGACACTACAGGCGGGATCTTATATAGTGCTGTATTTCGCGGAATGGTTGCGGGGTTCCTATCGCAAGAGCGCGCTCTTACAGCAACAGGGCTTGCTTCTCATTTAAATCACGCGCTTCTTATAGATGTCATGAAGCAGACCTTTAATTTCTGCTGCGTGATACTGCACCCTTCTAAGGGGATGCTCTCTTATATTTCTTGTGGTTATGGTCCTTTATGGCATATTCCAAAAGGAAAGAGCGAGGTTGGGCGGATTGCTGCTTATAACGAACCTCTTGGGACAGCGATTGATACTGAATTTTTAGATGTAACGTCTCGCTTTGATCCAGGGGATACTGTTGTCCTAACAAGTCTTATTAGCGTAGAAAAGTCAGCGGGGAAAGATGTTCCTGAAATGGGAATATCAGAAGAGCTCTTACAGGATTTTCTCAGTAAGAAGGCTCATTTAAGCCCACAAAAACAGGTGGATATTGTTGCTCGCGGAGTAAAACGCAAGCAGGGGCGTTTGGCCCAAGGGGCTCAGCCGTTTTTAATTATTAGCGCAAAGAGAAAGTAAATTGAAGATTTTTTTTCTAAAAAAAAATGAGGCGAATCATTACGATAACAAATTAGGCGGGTCAGTATTGTGTACTGCACACTTCTTGCCAGCTAGGTTAAATTTCGAGTTCGAAAACTCTAACCGTTTCTCGGCTGAGCGAATGTCTTGGTCGAGAACATAACATTAGGAGCGGCATTTCCTCCCAGAGCTAAAGCACTGGGTTTCCATGCCGAAGACAGGATGAAGTTGGAACGAAGTAACATGATCAGCTCCTTTTTGAGGATCGTGGCCGTGCTTTGTTTGAGCGTACTTTGTCTAAGCGCAGGAACTCCCTCGCTCCTTGCAAATCCCCCTCTCATTAAGAATAAGACAGATAAATGGGTGCCGCAGGAAAAGATCGAAGTAAAAGTTTTCTCTATTGTCGATAGATCTTTGTTTCCCTTAAAATTTGATCCAGCCAAGTTTCGGGCCGATCTAGTTCTTGTTAGCACTTCTGTTAGCACTATTGCAGCGCTTGATGAAGCTAGCCATACAAGCGCGCCCCTTCCTACTCACTATACTTTGCCAAAGTTTATAGTGACTCATCCTAAAGCCGCAGCGCCTTCTCCCGCAGCTCCTACTTCTACTACTGAAGTTGCACTGATTGCAGACACTGTTCCAGCGGCAAAAGTTTCCTACGTTGATATTGATCCTGTTCCTTCAGTAGAAATGCTTGTGTCTGCTTTAATTGCTGGGCAAGGCTCTTCTGGATCTGCTCCAGAACCCGCTCCAGAACCCGCTCCAGAACGCGCTCCAGAACCTGTTTCAGAGGTTTCTCAGGAGATTTCTCAATTTATCGGGGCTGCTGAGTATAAGCTTCCGTTGCCCCCTCCTACTCAAGCCCTCAAAGTGGATGCGGCGCCAAAAGGCCAAACAGAAGCGAAACCAGAGGTCAAAACCGATCAAAGCCGAGTAGACGAGGCTTCCTCTGTTGTGGTCCAGCCAGTAGCTCCAAAGAAACAGACTCCTGCTGTAGGCAAAGTTTCTCCATCTTCTAATCCCGCAGCTCCTACTTCTACTACTGAAGTTGCACTGATTGCAGACACTGTTCCGACGGCAAAAGTTTCCTACGTTGATATTGATCCTGTTCCTTCAGCAGAAACGCTCGCGTCTGCTTTGATTGCTGGGCAAGGCTCTTCTGGATCTGCTCCAGAACCCGCTCCAGAACCCGCTCCAGAACCTGTTTTAGAGGTTTCTCAGGAGATTTCTCAATTTATCGGGGCTGCTGAGTATAAGCTTGCGTTGCCCCCTCCTACTCAAGCCCCCAAAGTGGATGCGGCGCCAAAAGGCCAAACAGAAGCGAAACCAGAGGTCAAAACCGATCAAAGCCGAGTAGACGAGGGTTCCTCTGTTGTGGTCCAGCCAGTAGCTCCAAAGAAACAGACTCCTGCTGCAGGCAAAGTTTTCGCTTCTTCTAATCTTGCAGCAGAGAAAAAGAATGCCAAGCAAGGGTATGTAATCAACTTTAACAACATCAGCATGATTGAGTACATTGGCTTTGTTGGCAACATTAGCAGGACGAATTTCACCTACAACGAAGAAGACCTCCAATTCACTGTAACAATTAAGTCTAAAGAGCCGATGACTGTTGCAGAGGTGATGACAGTTCTGCTTCAAGAGCTTCGCGTTCGCGGCCTTTCGTTCTCCAGAGAAGGAAACAGCCTCTTAATCTATCGCAACGCTCAGCTAGCAACGCTTGCAGAGGTCATTTCTAAAGAGCAAAACAACCTGACCTCAGATCAGCGGACCATTGTTACCCGCGTTTTCCACCTCGCAAACGCCATGCCAGGTAAAATGTTAGCATTGATTCAGCCGATGTTGTCGACTCAAGCTGCTGTTGAGGCCTCAGACGAGACGAGACACCTTATTGTAACCGATATTGTAGGCAACGTTGATAAGGTCGTTAAACTTCTTGAAAGCCTAGATATGCCCAACGTATCATTTGAAGTGGGTGTGTATGTAGCTCAAAATATTTTTCTTGAAAATCTCGTCCAGCTTACCGAAAAAATTATGAAACCGCTTGCAGGAGACAACCCACTTGTATTAGTGCCTCAAGCTGCTGCTGATGCGATTTATGTTGTTTCTACGCCTTATCTTGTGCAGCGTACGATTGCTCTCATGCGAACCTTAGATATCGTGACAAATAAGCCTCAACAAGCCCCTGTAGGCTCTGTTGATCAGACAGGTTTCTTTGTTTATAAGCTGCAGTACCATAGAGGAGATGCTATTTATGCCTCTCTCCAGGCGGTGGGAGCGAATATGGCTAAGAACGGACAGGTGAACCCTGGTCTTGTAAATGCCATTGCAAGTCTGCAGTGGGTGCCCACTTCAAACTCTCTGATCTTTACAGGCCCCCCAGACGTTATAGATAAGGTAAAAGAACTTGTTAAGAGCTTAGACGTGCCTCTTCGTCAGGTGTTCATCGAGGTCCTGGTTATCGAGACTTCTTTGGACAACTCTTTGAATTATGGAGTTGATTGGGGCGTTGCTGTGAAACAAGGGAAGGTGGGGGGAAATACTCTGAATTTTGCAGCAGGAAACTTAGCTGCTACAACTGCTAACATGACAACTCTGTCAAGCCCTGCAAGTATTAATAATCCCTATAACGTAGGGATTCTTGGGACTATGATCACTAAGGGTGGTAATACATTTACGACTCTTGGGGCGCTTGTCAAGGCATTGCAGACAGATAGAGACACCAAGATTTTGATGAACCCAAAGATTATCACCGAAGATAATCACCAAGCGGTTGTCTTTGTGGGTACGAGTATCCCTATTCAGATGAACTCTGCAAATGTCACTCCTGTAGGCGGTGGCACCCAGACAACAACCTCTACACAGTACCAACAGGTAGGAACGCGCCTTGTAGTTAGACCTGTTTTGGGATCGGGAGATCTGATTACCCTCGATATTCTTCAGGAAATTAGTTCGGCTTCTAGTAATTCAAACGCTCAGAATGCGAGTCTTACGCCTGTTATTAGCTTGACAACCACAAATACACGCGTTCACGTACGCAACAAACAGTTTTTGGTTATTAGCGGGATGATCCAAGAGCAGAAAAGTTACGTCAGAGCAGGGCTCCCTTGTTTGGGAGGAATGCCCGGTATTGGGGCTGCTTTTAGCGAAACAACTGAAGAGATGACTAAGACGAACATCATGATCTTTCTTCGCCCCTACATTGTCAGCTCAGAAGAAGAGATGGACAGCTTGACAAATGCTCAGGGCAAAGAGTTTAAGAAGTCTGAACAAACCCCTGGCTTTACTAAGGGCATCGATACGGTCATCCAATCTACAGAGCCTGAGGGCCCACCGCCAGCACATAACACCCAATAAAACCAACCGAACTATAAAGAGCTAGTGGTCTGTCAACATTCAAATTGCTTTCGCGCTAGCACACAAGCGATTTGAATGTTGACAGACCACTAGTTACACTTGCTCCTTAAATTTTTGTAACAGTTCACATACCCCTCCTTCGTCAGTGCATGTGAACTGTTACAAACTTTTTTGTATTTTCTCTCACGTTCTCTCACGCCTCTGTGGTTAAAAAAACTGGTATTAATATTTTTGAAGCACAGAGAACGTGAGAGAACGTGAGAGAAAATAGAGAGGGAGGAAAGCGGGCAATGCCATTTCAATCGTAAGGCTGCCAAAACATCCCCCTTTAAGCGTCAAATCTTTCTTGATAAAGTCGCCCTGGGTATGTGAACTGTTACAAATTTATAAAGGTTATTTCCAAAGAGCATGATGAATAAACGTATTTCTTTTTTGTGGCTAATTTTGTGCCTTGTGATTGTTTCTTGCTCTGCTGTTCATAAGGATATCAAGCCTCAGTTTGTAGCCGAGATCCGCCCTCAAGAATTAGCAGCGCTCCCTTCACCTTTTCCCCCTTTGACAATAACAGAAATGGAGAAGGATTGGGGCAAGGACCTTCGCACGGGAGTTGGATTTGCTAGAGAACTTGATCTTTACCGGGCGATTACCTTTCTAAAGAGCGCTCTTTTTTCAATTCCCCATTCAGAGCTAGTGCGTAGGCAGGAAATTGAGTATGACATTCTTTTGTGCTATTACCTCGGCAAGCAATATAAAGATGTGATTGTGGAGTATGAAAGCGGGAAGCTTGGCGAGGTTACAAATACTTTTCCAGCGCTTCAAGACCTTCTTTTGATGGTCTACGATTCTTACATACAAATGGGCACTCCAGAGAAGGCTACATGGATATTCTCGCTAATAGAAAGTAACTTTCCTGAAAAAGCAAAAGAGATTCACCTTTCACAGGCTGTTCTTCAGGCTAAGCTAGATGCTATTATTGTAGCTTCAGCAAAAGATCCTGCAAGGGAGCATTTTAGCAGGCTTATAGAGGATTACCGCTCGAAAACAAAGTCTGTTGACCAGGCGCAGATGTTGCAGGCGATCCTTCCAGGCGCAGGTTACCTCTACGTCGGGCAGCGCGGTTCAGCGGTGACCTCTTTTCTTCTTAACACTTTGTTCATTGCAGCAGCTTACAATTTTTTTAACCACCACAATATCGCCGCTGGGATTATCACCACCGGCTTTGAAATGGGGTGGTACTTTGGAGGGATCTACGGCGCAGGGCTTGCTGCAAGAGAGTATAACGAACGTCTTTACGAGACGTATGGCAACAAGATGCTCTTTGAAGAGCGCCTCTTCCCTCTCTTCATGCTCCAGTACTCCTTTTAATGGGGGCGTTTTGAGAATGATTAAACGCAAAGAAAATCAAAAATTTGAAACACAGAAGCACAGAGAACACAGAGAAAAGAAAGGGGTATGGTTTCAGGTTTTTATCCAGCCTATCCTGTTTTTGTGTTCTGCTCTGTGTCTTTGTGTTTCAAAAAACCTAAATTCTTTGCGTCTTTGCAGTTTTGCATCTTTGCGTTTAATTATTTGCTGTGCACTTACAATCTTCCCCATAATCCTTTGCGCTGGGGCCTATACTGAGCCGTGGGGGAAGGATGCGCAGCTCGTGCACTTTCAAAAAGAGGCTCCAAAGCCCTCCCAAAGCAAGTTTCGCTCTCCTGGGCAGCTTGTTGCCGAGCAGGTTATTAGGTTCCACCAGACAGTCATTACAGATGTCGACGGGCCCAGGAGTCACTTTAGGCCAACAAGCTCAAAGTATGCTCTAGATGCTATTCGCAAGTATGGATTTCTCGAAGGGTACCTGCTGGGCTGCGACAGGCTCCTCCGAGAAAATCCAGAACATTGGGTCTATCGAACAAAGAACATTGGCAATGAAGTTGTTAAGTGGGATCCTGTTAAGTAAGCTCTATCCGCAGGGCAATCGCATAAAGAATTTTCTTGGTTATTTATAGTCGATTAAATCTCAAATAATAGGCTCAGACAACGCGAAAGCTCCGTTTTCAACTACGAGGAGTATATATTGACCAGGGGTTGCATGTCTTCGGGCTAACGCCCTCGCATTCCACCGCCTGGCTAAGTCCCAGTGTCCCTGTGGGACACAATTTAAAATGTAGGGCGCGAAAGTGTTCAGACTGCTTATAAATTTCTTTATGCGATTGCCCTGAATGGGCAAGTTGTTCTTGTAAAAGTAATTTATTTTTAATTCCCATTCAAGTATACTAGCTGTCCTTTGAAATTTTACTCGAGGGTGTGCCACTCATTTGGCATAACCTTATTACAAACGATTTTTGATATGGCTTCCTTACCTAAATTAGCAATTGTCGGACGTCCAAACGTCGGCAAATCAGCCCTTTTTAACCGCATTTGCAAACAGCGAATTGCTATTGTAGACGAGGCCGAGGGGATTACCCGGGATCGTTTATATGCGCATGCCGAGGTCTTTGGTAGACAGTTTGAGGTTATCGATACAGGCGGTATTAACGCCCATTCCAAAGCGCTTTTTAATGAAGAGATCCGCCGTCAAGCCGAGATCGCAATTGAAGAGGCCGATACGATCATTATGGTTGTTGATGGCAGAGCCGGAATGATCGATCTTGATGCAGAAGTGGCCAAGATTCTATGGAAATCAGGCCGTCCAGTCTGTTTAGCCGTAAACAAGATCGATAGTTTTTCCCAGCACACTCTTATTCACCAGTTTCATTCGCTTGGAATGACTAAGATGATTGGGGTTTCAGCTCTCCACGGTTTCCAAATCGAAGAGCTTCTTCAAGAAGCTCTAGACCCTATTCCTGTGACCATTCAAGAACCACAAGACGAAAAAATCAAAGTCGCTATTGTTGGCCGTACTAACGTCGGTAAATCAACGCTTGTCAATGCGCTCTTAGATGAAGAGCGCTGCATTGTAAGCCCTATTGCGGGGACCACACGAGATAGCATTGATATTAGCTGCGTTCACGAAGAGACAACTTATACGTTGATAGATACTGCCGGAATTCGCCGTAAGCATGCAGAGCACGAAGTTGTTGATAAGTTTGCCGCGATTCGTACAGAGCGCGCTATTGAGCGAGCTGACATTTGTGTGCTTGTTGTCGATGCTAAACAGGGGATGACTGCCCAAGAAAAGACAATAGCCAACCAGATTGAAAAAGAAGGGAAGGGATGCATTCTTCTTTTTAACAAGTGGGACCTTGTAAAAGGGCATCGTATGGAACATTGCTTAAAAGCGTTTCATGATGCAGCTCCTTTTCTTAAATACTGCCCTACAGTTTTTGGCTCTGCGGTCAACGGCCGTAACCTCGAGAAGATCTTCCCTCTCATAAAAGAAGTTTATGATGGAACTTCACGCCGCATTGGAACCCATGAGCTTAACAAATTTGTTGCAGATGCTATGCAGCGCATTAACCCGCCAATGATTGGTGGCAAGCGCCTTCGCATTTATTACATGGCTCAGGTCGATGTTTGCCCTCCACGTTTTGTTCTTTTCGTTAACCGTCCTAACTTGATGACAGAGGCTTATAAAAAGTACCTCTACAATCAGTTCCGAGAGGTTTATGGATTCAAAGGATCTCCTTTGCTTTTCCACCTCAAAGGTAAGGTTGTTAAAGAGCGGTTTGACTTAAGAAAGCAAGAGCTTGAAAACCCTTACAAGAGAATTCCTCTTGAGGATGCTGGCTACGGCGATGAGCATGGAGATGCCGCCTTTACTGATGATGGTTTCTCCGGCGCAGGCGACGACGAGTCTTAGCCCAAGTTCAGTGCTTCGCACTGAACTTGGGCTAAGGTCTGGGATTTCAGACTGAGCAAATAACAAACGTTTGCTTGGCAGCAAGTTTAGATCCCAGACCGAGACGGCCCTCGTTACCTTTTAGAGAGGGCAAGCGCTTGTTATCAAAATGGTTTTTTAGAGGGTGGCGGGGTCTAGAGAGAAGATCTCGATGAGCTCTTGCCGGCCTAGAACTTTTAGCTGCGTGTGGTCATCGGTGCCGATGATCTCTTCCATGAGCAGTGCCTTGCTCTCAATGATTTGGTGGATTTTTTCTTCCAACGTTCCTTTTGTTACCAACTTAAAGACCTGAACGCCCCGCTTTTGTCCAATGCGGTGGACTCTGTCTGTCGCTTGGTTTTCTCTGGCAGCTGTCCACCATCTGTCGTAGTGAATGACCACAGAACCTGCTGTGAGGTCAATTCCAAGTCCTGCAGCTTGCAGAGAGGCTACAAAGACAGCGCAGGCAGGGTCTTCTTGGAAGCGTTGAATTTGTTCTGGGCGGTTGGTGGTGCTTCCTCGGAGGCTTGCAAACGGCACTTCAATGCTTGAAAGGTGACTCTCAATAATATCTAGCATGTAAAGGTACTGAGAGAAGACCACAACCTTCTGGTTGCTTTCCCGTGCTTCATTAATCAGCTCTACAAAGAGATCCCATTTCCCAGATTGGTAGTCGAGATAGGCATCTGGAGACTTCTTAAATACTGCCGGGTGGTTGCAGATTTGTTTAAGAGAGGTGAGCGCTGCAAAGATATGCGCATAAGGAATAGGCGTAGCATCATCTTTAAGGGCGGCAAGAACACCTTCACGAGATTGTGTTAGAATTGATTGGTACAGCTCTTTTTGATCTGCAGATAGCTCACAGTAAGCAATCTCTTCTGTTTTTTCAGGGAGCTCTTTTAAAACATCCTCTTTTTTTCTGCGCAAAACAAACGGTTTAATAAGCCTTGTCAGAGCGGCTTTAGCTACTTCATCCTGAGTTTTTTCGATGGGAGAGGTGAAGAGCTCGCGGTAGTTTGTGTCGCTTGGCATGTAAGAGGGGAGGGTAATGTCAAAAAGGGCTTTAAGCTCCCAAAGGTGGTTCTCAATAGGCGTCCCTGTAAGTCCCAGGCGCATTGTTGCATTCAGAGAGGCAAGAGCTGCATGCGTTTGGCTTTGTTTGTTCTTAGCGATTTGAATTTCATCGAAGATCGCCACTTCAAAAGGGATCTTGGCAAGTTCAGCTTTTTCTAAACGCAAAATGCCATACGAGGTCAGAAGCAGGTCATAGTGTTCTTCGAAGTTCTCAAGGGTCCTTTCTAAACCATAAAATGTGCAGACGCGCAAGGAAGGGAGAAACCTCTTAAGCTTGTCTTGCCAGTGATAGATCACTGAAGTGGGACAAGCAACAATAAAGGGTCTTGGCTTGCTGTTTTGCTCTTTATGGCGGTTTCTGATGGCAGCAAGAAGGGCCATCGCTTGGTGTGTTTTTCCCAGCCCCATATCATCACAAAGAAGGCCAGAAAGACCGTAGTGGTAGAGGAACCATAGCCATTGAACGCCAAGCTCTTGGTAGTGACGCAGGTCGCTTTTTAACCCTGTTAGGTCAGGAGGCGAGGGGGCTTGAATGCTTATAAGCTGATTGAAAAGGGCTCTGGTTTCAGCTGTTTCTGCACTGTTTTCGGTAGGCGCCTGCACCTCTTCAAGAGCTGTTAGTCTCATCCATTCAAGAGAAGACAGCGTTAGGCTGTTTTCTTCAGCATTAACCTGTTTGGAAGCAAGAGAGCGGAGCCAGTGGAACCTTTCGTCTTGCAGGTTTAGCAGTCCTGCATCAGAGAAAAGATAAAGTTGGCGCCTTTTCATGGCGGTCCATACTTGAGAGGCCTCTACAGAGCCAAGCTCCGATTGAAAAGAGATCCCTGTTGTAAACGCTTCGATCCCTTTAACTTTGTCTAGTGAAAGGTGTGAGAGGACAACCTTGAGCTCCTCTGGCCTTCGAAGACGAGGGTCAATTTTGGTGATGAGGTGGCTGAGGGTGCCTAGCTCATAAGCAAGGAAAAGAGGGATTTGCTCGTTTTGGATGATGACCTGTTCGTGGTACTTCTCTGGAGGTCTAGCTTGCGGAGGAAGTTCACTAAACCCCTCTTCTTTCACATAAACATAGTCACCAAAAAATCGCAATTGAGAGCGTTGATATCCTGAATGGAGCTTGTATTTCGGAGTGATAACAAGGCTTTTTTCTCCGCGAAGCTCAATGGCAAGAACGCAAGAGGCTACCGGACAAGATGCAGAGAAGAATTGGCGGACCTGGCCAAGGTCATTTTTAAAGTCTTTGATAAAGGGGCCAATTTCGTGCGCGCGGATGATCACTCCAGAATGGATCGAGATTTCTTGGCTTATCGGTTGTTTCTCATAAAAGCCTTGCCCTTGAATGTAAAGCCATTGCCCAAAGTCTTTAGTTGAGGTTGCGTCATCATTTATTTCTAAGTAATTCTTAAAATGAAGGTTTCCGTCTTTATCGAGATTGTAGGTGAGGTCTTCTACGATCCCGACTAGGTGGATTTGGAACTCTTTCTGAGCGTTTAACCAGTGTCTATGCAAAGAGACGAAGTCGGCGACTTTTTGCTCTGGGATAATGCTTGTTGGAATGCCAAAAAGAGGCTTTTCGGCTAGGCGACAAAAGCCTCTATTTTCCAAATAAAGCCAGTTGTCAAAGTAACGAGATGTTGGGGCTTCAAGATCTCCTGGCGTGAAGATATAGCCGCTAACATGCAACGCCCAATTACTATCAAAGCTAAGTTTATAAGATACGTGAACAGCTATGGACTGTATTTTTGTTCCGTGGAGGTGTTCTTTTATCAGGGGAAGGTGTTCTGTAAGCACCTCAGCGACTTTGCCAGGAGGGATGACAGGGGATGTGGCTAAAAGGTGTTTGTGGATGGGATGGAACCCCCACTCTTTGACGTAGATCCAGTCGCCTATCTGACGCGAGGCGGCGTGAGCGGGAGGTTCATCGCTTTGGCTATCTGTCTTATTGGTATCGACATGAAGTGAGGCTGTGTCTGGGTTATAAGTAATCTTCCCAATGCTCTTTTCCCTGTTTTTATAAACAGGAAGTGGGGAGATGACAGTTGAGAAGGCAGGGATAAGACGTGGCAGATTGGCCTGAGAAATATAGAAAAATAGCGTAAGGTCTGGGAAGTTGATCGTGATTCCATTCGGGAGGTTTTCTATTGAGTGTTCAAATGCAATGGAATAGTTAGATCCGTGTTCCTGTGAGAGGATCAGCCATTTTGCAAGATCTGACCAAAAAGAGAGCTCGTAGCGGAGTCCTGGATTTGGGCGCCCTTGTTTCCAGTAGAGGAGGTCTTCTGGGGATAGCATCGAAAATTTTAATGAGTTTTCTTCAGTTTCGATGGGGCGGTGAATAATAATCTCTTCAAGTCGGTGTTCTGCAGCTTTTGTTTTAGCTTCTACAGAGAAGAGGAGTTTCCCGACGGGAGTTTTAAAAACGTATAGAGAGGGGGACATCCTTGTTAGCAGGGAGGCTTCTGTCCCTAGCCGCTCAGAAGAGCAAAGGCATAGGCCATTCCAGAGGGAGCATTCGAACCTCACGTGGAGCGGCTCGGTGTGTTTGTCATAAAGCGCGAGGATTGCAGCTGCCATATGGATGCAGGGGGCCTCTTTGTCTGCTTGGCTGCAGCTGCAAAAGCCATCCATGATGGCGCCGGCATTGTCAAGCTGTAGAAATGGCCAAATCTCTTTCCCTGAAGCCTTATCGGTGACAGCGACTTGGTAGGTGCAGCCAGAAAACAAAATCTCTTTTACCCGTCCTTCAGCGAGGTATTGTTCTGCAAGAGGGCGGTGTTTTTCGAGTGATTGTTTCATTATAAGAATTTTTTATTCAGTGAATCTATCTATACTCCTCTTAGCTGAAAATGGGACTTTGGGCGGCGCCAAAGCCCCGGGGCTGAACGATCGCAAGTGCCCTTTGTATTTCTAATACTAAGGCACTTGTGATCGTTCAGCCGCGGGAGCTTTCGCGCTAGCCCAAATTCCCGTTTTCAACTAAGAGGAGTATATTATGGTTCATTGGGCCCATTTCGTCTACTTCTTAGGAAAAATACGCCACCCTGCTTAAGCCTTGCCCGCATAATTATACCCAGATTGAGCAATTCGCGTTGAGACTATGCTGTCAACAGGTTGGAGCAGGCTCAAGATCTAGGTGCTAGATTTTTTCATCACTGGACTGTTCTTTTTTTGTATTTTCTCTCACGTTCTCTCACGCCTCTGTGGTTAAAAAAAACTGGTATTAATATTTTTGAAACACAGAGAACACAGAGAGGGAGGAAAGCGGGCAATGCCACTTCAATCGTAAGGCTGCCAAAACACCCCCCCCTATAAGCGTCAAATCTTTCTTGATAAAGTCGCCCTATCTCTCAGGAGTTAAAAAAAATAAACTTTTAGTGGGAGCTGCTGCATTCCAACCTCTCCCTCTTGCAAAATTCATGGGGGGTCACTATAAATCAGAATTTTATTTCTGCAAACTGCTCAATCTGGGTTACAACTATGCGAGCAATTATTCTTCTAAGATGAGGCCTGAAGGGAGGCTCTCTCCAAAGACTTGGGCTTGCTCTTCGCCAGATAAATGAGCCACTTGTGTTAGGAGCTCTTTTAGGCGAAGGCGCTGGTTACTTCCTTCGAAATGTTTTAGAATCTTATCGATAGTCACTTCCGTCAGGTTCAGCTCCCGCTGGTCTGTTTTGCGGGCAAGCTGCCCGATCACAAAAGCTGTTTTCCCTTTATCGAGTTTTGGGCTCAAGAGTTTTTCTGCCCATAGCTCACATGTTTTGGCTGGGATGGCAGCTGTGACCCCTCCATGCAAGAGGTGGCGAGCGCCAAGGCGCCCCAAAGCCCAGTAGTCACACTCTTCTCCGTTTCCAGAAAGAATTTTCTCCAGAGAGATAGCACCGAGGTTAGTTTTGACTGAGATGTCCAGCCATTCCATTGCCGCAAGAGCCCGGATCTTTTCTGCATATTCGTGGGCGTTAGTCCGTTGCTTGGTGTCAAGGCTTAAGACTTGCTTGCTGAGGATAAAAGGTAAAAGTTCGCTTGAGAGCTGTACTTGTTGCCCTTTATTAAGCCCGGCAGCAATGCGCCTGTAACAGATCCAGCGCTGAATCTGTGTTTGGATGTTCTTTTCAGAGTTTTTTGTTTGTTTGCTCTCGCTTAAAATAAGTCTCCAGAGCTCTTTGACTCTAAAGTCATCTAGGGGATGTCCAAATCCAGGACGGAGAAAGAAACCAGCTAAGTTCCACCATCTGGCTTCGTGATCTGCCGAAATTGTTCGATGGGGCGCAGATTCAATAAGCGCAGACCAGAGCCCGCGGAGGGTGCTTGGAGGCCATTCTTGTCTGGGCTTTTCTAGGAGTCTTTCGAGCTCAGTGATGATTTTTGCTGGACTGAGCGTTCCATTTTTACTGAATGCGAAGGTAATCGTTTCTTTTGCTTTTTCTAGATAGGCACTGTCAAATGTTTCGTCAATGCGCGAAGCGGCTCCTTTTGAGAGGCTATAATCTTGTCCTGACGAAGAGCTTCCTTGAGAAGCGCGAACTTGAAATTCTAAGGCCCATTTGTGCTCTGTTGTTTGAGACTCTACCCAGAGCTCTAATGTTCCGATTTCTGTGAGGTGGATCGTCAGCTTTACGGGGATTGTTGAGACGTTTTTGGGGTCTGGCTGTTTTTTACCAAACTTTAAGATGGTTGTCAGGGGCGGTAGGGGGTGCATCTCTTCTTCATTGATAGAGATGAGGTCGCCGATTTTGTCGTGAAGACGGGTATTTGAGGTGAAAAGTGTAAAGGATACTGGCGTGTTGGGAATGAGCTGGAAGGTTTTGTCGGAGGTGTAGCGCGCTCCTTCTTCGCTGCCTCTGGGAAGTAGGGTTAGCGCTTTGGTTAGCGCTTTTGGTTCCATTGAGCCCTCTGCGCGCTTGACTTCGATGCCGAGGTAGTAGTTGCGGGCGGCTCCTCCTGAAATGCGCGTGCCTGTGCCTCTGCAAACTAGGCCAAAGTAGGTAGCTCCTCTAGCGACTGCCAAGTCAAGACTTTTTGAATGCAAAACTGTTGGTGGCTCCCCACTAAACCACTCCTTCATTGAGCGGAGAATGGCTTCTTGAAACAGGCTTGGCTTTAGACTGCCACCATTAAAAAGGATGTGGTCGGGACGGCGTGGCTGTTTGTCACCTTCTGCATTTTGGAGGAAATGGGCGAGGTGTTTGGTGATAGAGGGTTCGCTTTCGTAGGGGAGGCCCATTGTCCGAATGCCCCCTTGATGCCTAATCTTTACCGCTTCTGACAGCGGGTAAAGACCAAAGAAGCCGTTCATGAGAATATTGATTAGCTCTTGCTTAGACACCTCTACAGAAAGGCTCCCTTCAATTACCAGGGAGCCGGTTCCTTCAAGCACAATAGAAAGTGTTTCTGAGGAAGAGGCCTCTTTAGAAAACAAGCTCTCTTTTGCAGCGCGCGCTTTGTGGAGGAGCTGCAGCCACTGCTGCGTGGTCAATTCTGGGGAGCCTCCTTGCCTTAACTTGGCTTCTAGATGATGACAGAGGGCATTGTCCATATTGTCACCTCCAAGAAGAAGGTGGCTTCCTACAGCCATCCTTTGGAAGGAGAGTTTTCCATCTACAGAAGTGACGTCAATGAGGCTAAAGTCTGTGGTGCCTCCTCCAACGTCACAGACGAGGACCCTCTCGCCACTTTTTAATTCTGTATAGTCAGAAGCCTCGCTGTCAAAAATCCAGCTGTAAAAGGCAGCTTGAGGCTCTTCAAGAAGAGTCATCTGCACAAAGCCGGCAGCTTTTGCAGCCTCTACAGTGAGCGCTCTGGCAAATTCATCAAAAGAAGCGGGCACTGTGAGGACGATGTGTTGCTGCTCAAACTCTTTGGCAGGATTGTGTTTTGCTATAACTGCATTCCAAGCATTTTTAATGTGATTGAGGTAGGCGCTGGCAGCCTCGACAGGGCTAATTCTTCGTGAAGGGTCTGCGCACTCTGTTGGGAGGATTTTCTCTTTTCGGTTAGCTGTAGAATTACAGAGCCAGCTTTTGGCCGAGCGGACGAGGTTTGTGGGGACTCTAGCGCCGTGCTCTTTTGCAAAAGTCCCGACGGCGTGCTTTAGAATGGTGCTTTCTCTGTCGGGTGATGCGGGGCTCCACGGGAGGTTGAGCGTGCCGCGCGGAAGTTCGTGGTCGCTGCTGATGTAATAAAAAGAGGGGAGAACCTCTTTGGTTTCTACAATTCCAGGGGCTGTTAGTTGCGGAATTCGAAAGGTGTGGATCTGCTGGTGCGGGAGCTTGCGAGCTTCTGTATCGATGTAGCAGGCGGCGCTGTTGGTTGTGCCTAAGTCGATTCCAATGATGTAACGGGAGTACTCGGTCATTGTTCAGGCCCCTTATGTCAACTGCAAAGATGTGGAGAGGGATTTTAACGCAAAGACGCAATTTAAACGCAATTTAAACGCAAAGGCGTGGGAGATGCAAAGGCGTAAAGAAATGCGGGTTTTGAAACACAGAGAACACAGAGAAAAAAAAGAGAGAGAAAGAGAGAGAAATACAAGAATAGGATAGATAGAGAAGGGTAAGTGAGGGGTGTCTCTTATTTTATCCACATTCTATTTTCTATCCTGCAGCCGAAGGCTATCCTGCTTATCCTGTTCTTCTTTCTTTTCTCTTTCTCTCTTCTCTGTGTTTCAAAACCTGTATTTCTTTGCGCCTTTGCATCTTTGCGTTTAAATTGCCTTTGCGTTGAAAATTTAGTGCTAGTCTAGGAACTGCTCACGGGGGTGGTATTTGTAACCTAGGTCATCTGCGACATGTTCGTTTGTAACATTGCCTAGGCAGACGTTTAAGCCCATTCGAAGGTAGGGATCTTCTTTAAGTGCTTTTTTGTAGCCCTTATTAGCAATGGCCAGTGCATTTTTGTAGGTGGCGTTTGTTAGCGCCTCAGTTGCTGTACGTGCACATGCACCAGGCATGTTAGTCACGCAGTAGTGAACGACCCCCTCCTCAATGTATGTTGGTTCTGAGTGGGTTGTTGCTCTTGAGGTTTCTATGCAGCCCCCTTGATCGATTGCCACATCGACAATAACAGAGCCGTGTTCCATCTTCTTAAGAAGATCGCGAGTGACGAGTCTAGGGGCTGTTTTTCCTGGTAGAAGAACGGCTCCAATAACAAGGTCTGCGTGAATAAGCGCTTCTTCAATAGCCCACGGTGTGGAATAGAGCGTCTTGAGTGCATGGCCGAAGGTTTCATCAAGGGCGCGCAGTCTAGAAAGCGAGTTGTCTACGATAGTGACAGAAGCTCCTAACCCCATTGCCATGCGTGCAGATTGAGTTCCGACAACACCGCCGCCAAGGACAACCACATTTCCAGGAGGAACTCCAGGGACGCCGCCAAGAAGGACCCCTTTGCCGCCGTGGATCATTTGAAGCGCAGTTGCCCCTACTTGGACGGCAATACGTCCAGCAACTTCGCTCATTGGAGTAAGAAGCGGAAGCCCGCCGAAGCTGTCGGTTACAGTTTCGTAGGCAATTGCAACTACTTTTCTTTCAAGCAGCCGTTTTGTTTGCTCTGGATCGGGTGCTAAGTGAAGGAAGCAAAAGAGGATCTGCCCTTCGTGCATCAGTGGGAACTCACTTTCCTGAGGCTCTTTAACTTTGATGACCATGTCGGCTTGGTAGGTTTCTGCTGCAGTTGTGACGATTTTCGCTCCTGCAGAAATGTAAGTTAGGTCATGAAAGCCGATAGCCTCCCCAGCATTCGTTTGCACGAGAACCGTGTGGCCGGATTCGACGAGCGCTTTAACCATTGAAGGTGTTGCTCCGACGCGATATTCTTGGTCTTTAATTTCTTTTGGAACGCCGATCTTCATTAGTTGCCTATAAGTTTTGTTTGTACTTTTTTGGTTTGTGCTCTAAATACTTTTCACCACAGAGAGGAGTATTCCTTTAATTCTAGTTTCTTCGTAACAGTTCACATGCACCGACGAAGGAGGGGTATGTGAACTGTTACGTTTCTTCCTCATTTATGAGGAAGCGCTGCCTTAGCGTTTGCCCTCTCCAGAAGGTAACGTGGGCAGACTTTGGTCTGGGGTTTCAGACCGAAGCCTACAGCAAACGTTTGCTTGGTGGCAGGTTAGATCCCAGACCAAAGTCTGCCCACGTTAACTTCTGGAGAGGGCAACCCTTTAATTGCTACGGGCTTCTTCTCTTTTTTTCTTTTGTGCGCCGTCCAAATTCCCATTTTCAGCTAAGAGGAGTATATACTCCTCTGTGGTGAAAAGTATTTATCTTCTAGGGTGACACCCCTGCTAGCTGCGACTGTAATTCTAGCGCAAGGACAGTCGACACCCCTTTTTCTTGCATCGAGATGCCCAAGAGAATATCCGCAATCGACATCGTTCGCTTGTTGTGAGTAATGATGATGAATTGCGTTTTTTCTAAAAACTGTCTCAAGAGCTCTGTAAAGCGCCTGACGTTGGTGTCATCGAGCGGAGCGTCAACTTCGTCTAGGATACAGAAAGGTGAAGGCTTAACCTCAAAGATTGCAAAGAGAAGGGCCATCGCTGTCATGCATTTTTCGCCTCCAGAAAGCAGCGAGATCGACCTCATCTGTTTGCCTGGAGGTTTAGCTATGATCTCTATCCCTGCTTCAAGAATATCTTCAGAATCAGCAAATTTAAGGTCAGCTTCCCCACCGTTAAAGAGGATGGCGAAGTTTTTGCGGAAACAGTCGCGGATGCTTTCAAAGGTTTGTTTGAATAGATGGCCGCTTTCTCCGTCGAGCTCTTTAATGATGCTGCTGAGTTCGTTTTTCGAGCCTTGGAGGTCTTCTAGCTGTGTGGAAAGTAGGTCGCGACGTTGACGTTGCGTCTCAAAGTCTTCGATAGAGGCCATATTGACTTGGCTGCTTGCTTCGACATCTTTTCGCAGGCGACGCACTTCGGTCTCTGCTTCTTGTACCGAGGTTTTTAGATTAGTATCAAGATCTGGGAGACTCTCTTTTTCTATTTGGTACCGCTCTAGGAGTTCTTGGCTAATAGCCGCTTGGGAGGTGGCTTGCTGCGCTTTTTGCACTTCTTGGCGGTGGGCGCGCTCTTCAAGCTCTTTCATGGAGGTAAGCTCTTTGGTTAACTGAACCTCAGTGCCTTGTAGCTTTTCTTTTGTTGTGTTGAGCGCTTGTTTTAAGACAGCTTGGGTCTTTGAAACCTCTGTAGAGTTTGCCTCTGCTTCTTGCAGAATCTTAGAGGTGGTCTCGATGAGGTTTTTGAGTTTGGTTTTGAGCTCATCTGTTGAGGCAAGCTCTTGGCTAAGCAGCTGCTCTTGTTTGGTGTGCGCCTGTTCTTTAATTTCGTAGACACCCAGGTTGTGGAGGAGCTCTTGAACATCCTTCGAGAGCTTTTTAATTATCCCTTCTCGCTGTCTTTGCTCGCTACGCTTTACATCCAACCCTTTTTGCTCTTGTAGGCTCTCTGCTTTTAAGGTCTCGACGCTTTTTTGAAGCTCTCCAGAGTGTATCTTGGCTGCAGTGTGCTTTTTCAAAACCTCTTCTAGAGGGGCTTGTAGTTTTTTTGATCCCTTCTCGAGGGATGTAAGCTCTGCTTCTGTAGCATTTGTTTCGGATTGCGAGGTGGCAAGGTCTGCGATGGCTCTTTGGAGTGAGAAGTTAATTTCGACGAGTTTCATCTCGTCCCTACGGATGTGACGATCGGTCTCTGCTCGTTGCATTTGAAGTGTGCTAAGTTCTTTAGAGATTTTTGCGCAGGCTTGTTCCAGAACAGTTTGTTGCTCTTTAACCTCCGCACAGCGTGTTGACAAGGTTGTAAGCTCGGTTTTTCTTAGGAAGACGTTGCTTCCCCCTTTGACATTGTCTTGAGTTAGGCTAAACAACACCCCAAGACTGTCGATGATAACCCCATTTTGCGTGACAGTGATAAGGCCGGTAGAAGAGAGAGGGGAGTGGTCAGAGGTAAGTTCGACGTTTGATAAGAAATGTGAAGGGATCTCTCCTTTTTCGATATGCTGGAGGAGCGATCCTTTTTTAGGCGCAGAGTTGCTGGCTTTAGCGAGATGCTCAAGGCAGAACAGGGAAAAATCTGTCAGATGGAATTTCTCAGCAAAAGCTAAAACAAGAGCGAGATCATCTTGTGTCTCTACAACCAGAGTCTCGGCGTAGAACTGCATTGTTGCAGCAAGTGCCTGCGCGTAAGCTGGGTCTGGCGTGAAGCGCTCGTAAAGGGGGTGCACTTTTTTGTGTAGAGGGCTTTTTGCACTTGCGGATTCTTTGAGGAGCCGTTTAGCGCCAGAAGAGAGCCCTTCCATTTCATCACGCAGCTGCTCTAATATCTTTTTGCGGACAGAGAGCTCGGTTGTTTCTCTGGTGAGCTCTTTTAGACTTATTTGCTGCGCGCCCAAGGTTGCGGTAAGCTCGGCGCTTTGCTGGTCTAAAGCGCTTAGAGATTTTCTTTGCGTGTCGATATTTGCAGAAGCGTTTTGCAATTGAGTTCTTAGCTGAGCGTTGCTTTCTGAGAAATCGAGAGCTCGTTGTTGCAGCTTTGCTTTTTTCTCTTGGAGTAGAGAAACGCGCTTTTGATGAGAGGCAAGCTCTGTTTGCATCTGTTGAAGCTGGCGGTGGAGGTTTTCTTCGGCCTGCAAGGCTTTTAGCTGTTGCTGTTGGATCTCCCCGAGTTGGTGGTGTCTTTTGCTGAGATGTTCTTCGAGTCCAAAAAGCTCCGCTCTAGCGGCGTGGAAACGGGCCTCTTCTTCGGCAAGAACTTTTCTGAGTTCTTCGTGCCACTGTTGATTTTGAACGTGCTGAGCGGCAGAGGTCTTTTTTTGGGTCTGCAGAGAGTCAAGATCTTTTTGCCAGATATGTTCTTTTTTAGAGATCTCTTCAAGCCGTTCTTGATGAGAACGGAGTTCAATTTCTTTGATTTCTTTGGCTTGATGCGCCTTGTAGACGAGGCCGTTTTGTTTTTCGAGAGACTCTTCTTGCGTGCCTATGCTCAGCTTAAGCTGGGCGATTAAGGTTTTGAGTTTTTGTTCGTCTTCTAGAAGGGTTGTCTTTTTTTCTTGAAGCTTAGCAAGGTCTTGGTTGCTCTTAGTTTGTTGCTGAGCAAGGGTCTTCCATCTTGTGGCAAGAAGGTTTTTCTCTAACGTTTCTAGACGTTCTTTGTTCTGCTTGTATTCTCTGGCAAGCTTTGCTTGTTTTTCGAGATCTATGACCCGTTTATCGACTTCTCTGTGGATGTCTTGCAGTCTATTGAGGTTGATTTGCGTGTGTTCAAGCTTGCGCAGCGTTTCTTTTTTGCGCATCTTAAACCTTTGGATGCCAGCGGCTTCTTCAAAGATTTCGCGGCGAGCTGAAGGGTTGAGATTGATGATCTGATCGATTTTCCCTTGTTCAAAGATCGAAAATGAATCTTTGCCAAGTCCGGATCCCATGAGGATCCCGTGGATATCTTTGAGTCTGGCGGGGCGGCGGTTAATAAGATATTCAGAGTCGCCATTTCGGTGGAGACGGCGGGTAATGCAGAGTTCTTCGAAGTCTACGGGAAGAGAGCCGTTAATGTCGGTGAGTGTAAGCGACACCTCTGCAACGTTTAGCGCCTTACGCCCGGAGGTTCCCGCAAAGATGACGTCATTCATCTTGTCACTGCGCATAGAATGAGCAGAGAGCTCTCCCATTACCCAGCGGAAGGCATCGGCAATGTTAGATTTGCCGCAACCGTTTGGCCCAACAACCCCCGTGACTCCAGGATGGAATTCCAGCGAGGTTTTGTCCGCAAACGACTTAAAACCGAAGAGAGAGAGTTTTTTTAAACGCATCAGTTATTAAGTGAGAGGGTAAAAATCAAAGACTATTTCAAAATAGGCCCATTTTGATCAAGAAATAAGCAGCAAGCTGTCGCGTCGCTGCTGCTCAAGCCCGCGGCATTGACAGGTGCGGTCACTGCGCAGTTGCTGCTGAGCAAGGCACAAGACAGGCAACTTGCAGCCATAGCGCGCGATTAATAAGCAGTTGCTAAAGGCGTGTTATTGTTTTTAATTTAATTGCGTATTTTGTTGTGTCTATCTAAAATATTATGCAATTAATTTTACATATACTCCTCTTAGTTGAAAACGAGAATTTGGGCTAGCGCGAAAGCTCCCGCGGCTGAACGATCGCAAGTGCCTTAGTATTAGAAATACAAAGGGCACTTGTGATCGTTCAGCCCCGGGGCTTTGGCACCGTCCAAGTTCCCGTTTTCAACTACGAGGAGTATAGATTAACAAAATTACAAGGTTCATTATATGGATCCACTTTTTGGTCCGCCTCTAATAACTCCTGTTTTTAGTTTTCAACCCCCCCTCAATGAAAGGGTGCGTTCTTTTGATGACCCCTTGAGGGCCGACGTTTCATCGTCATCAAGTTCCATTTTGCGAAAATTGGCTTTTGAACGAGCGGTCCTTGTTCGAGGTAGAAAAGTGTTTGTCTTAAATCACCACCACAACTCACCGTTTTCGGCAACGGCAGCTTTTCTAGCGGCAGCATCAGCATCCCATTTTCCTTCATCCGCTTGTCGAAAATTGGCTTTTGAACGAGAGCCCCCTTTTCGAGGTAGAGGGGTGTCTGTCTTAAATCATCACCACAATTCACCGTTTTCGACAACGGCAGCTTTTCTAGCATCAGCACCCCATTTTCCTTCATTAGCAGCGTTATTAGACGCTTTGCAGGAGACGAAACCCAGAGGCAGCCCCTCTTTTTTAAATCCAGCTCCCTCGGTAGGCCCAACTAGTTTAAAGGCGAGGAAATTAGAACCGCAAAAACCCGCATCCGACTTGCCAGGTCTTGATACTGTTCCGGTGCTTAGTCTTTCTGCCTCAGATTTTCTTAATGGATTAGGTGTTACCTATTTAGATTCTTCGAGCTCTTCTGAAGAAGACGGGGAGGAGCGGTTTTTTCCCTCAACTTCTGATGCCCCTTCTCCCTTCCCCTATACAGCACATTCACCGCCCCCAGCAACAGCTCAAAGTCCTGTTGAGGTAGCTGCGGTGCAGGTTCTTGCTCGTTCTTTAATGCCTCCTATGCCTACTCCCCAAATGGAGAGTCTGGGATCGGACCTGCCACCAAGCAAACGCTTGTTTTGAGACTTCCCAAATTACCACTAAAGACAAATAGGTTAAAAGCGTGTTATTGTTTTTAATTTAATTGTGCATTTTGCTGTTTCTATGTATAATTTTATAAAAATAATTTTAGATAGATTAACAAAATCACAAGGTTAATTATATGGATGCCCGGTTTGGTACGCCTCTAGTAACTTCTGTTTTTAGCTCTCAACCCCCCCTCAATGGAGGGGTGGGTTCTTCTAATGACGCTTTGATAGGCCAGGGTTCATCGCCATCAAGCTCTGTATTTCGAAGCTTGACTTTTGAAGGAAAGGGCTCTCTTCAGGGTAGAGGGGTGTCTGTCTTAAATCGCTGCGACAATTCATTGTTTTCGCAAACGGCAGCTATTGCAGCAGCGGCACCCCAATTTTCTTCATCAGCAGCAGAGTTATTAGGCACCTTGCAGCAGGCGAGACCCAGAGGCTCCTCTTCTTTTTTACATCCATTTCTCCCATTAGACCCTAATCTAGAGGCGGGGGGATTCGACCTGGATGGGCTAGGTCTTTTCCGTTTAGATTCTTTTGACCCTTCTGAAGAAGAGGGGGGGGAGCTGTCTTCTTCCTCCGCTTCTGATGTCCCCCCTTCTCCCTTCCCCTATACAGTACCTTCACCGCTCCCATTAAGAGCCCAAAGTTCTGTTGAGGTAGCTGCGCCGCAGGTTTTTACTCGTTCTTTAATGCCTCCTAGGCCTATTTCCCAAACGGAGTCTGGGATCATTCTCTGCCCAGTTCCAAGGGGCTCTCCCCAGCGCTCGCCGCAAAAACCAAAGTGTGGTTTTAATGGACTCTTTTCTCCATGCAGAGCGCCTATGGTTAGTGGGGATACAGATGCCAAGCCGCCTGCTTCTGAGGTTGCTGTAGATAGATGGATACAGTCGAAATCTTTTGAGGAGTCTCCAAGAAAGGCAATACGCAATTGGACTTGCAGAGAAGAGCCTAATACTACACTCGTTGTAGACCAGGTGAATAAGTGTCTTCAATCAGTTACTAAGGACCCTCTCAAAAGATTCATCGAGGCCCTTTTCCCTGTTCAAGGAGCAGCGCCCCCCATTTGCTCTGAAAGTCATATTATTCAGCTTACCGACGTGTTCATTACAGTGATCATGCAAAAAGGGAAGAAGCCAAGGGAAAAAATTGAGGGCTTAATAAGCGCTTTTGGGTGGTTAAAAGAGGGTTGGATTAAAAAAAAAGAAATGTCTAAGGGGATCGCCAAGGCCTTCTTTGATTCGCTGGAAGAGCTTACCTCCCAAAGCCATCTTTATGTCGTTGCCTACTTTTTAGAGAATTACCTGAGAAAATACTACGCAGGAGCGGCTCTTTTCTTTTTAGAAGAAATGGGGAAGGATGAGTATGCCTATCATTCAGTTAGTCTTCGAGATATCTGGAAGCTTTGCCCTCCAGAAAAAAATGATAAGTACATCTATTATTTACACGCAACGAATTATAACTTAGTAGTCGATGTCGTTACCAATTTATGCCCTGAAGCTTACTCTCGTGTGGTCCAAATCGTGACAAGTGAGATGGAAGATGAAGAGGCTTTGAAGTCGATGAATATGATGAGAAGCTCACTCCTCATTAACCGAGAAGCTCCCTATTTATGTGAGACTCATAAAGAAGGGATTTTGAGACTATTGCATACAATTTTCCAAGAAAATAGGAGCTGTTACCGCTTTACACATAATGAAGCCTATCAAACCCTTGTGAAAGAAGTGGAAAAAATTCACCTGCTCGATCTTGGACATTTTACTGGTCCCCAATATGGAGGAGGGAAGCTTGTGGGCTTCCACTTACCCCCTCAGGATCCGTCCCAATTTACAGTATGGCATAACGATTTAGAGATTGAAGCCATTTACATACAATACCCACGGCTTGTGCAAGATAATGGTCTTTTCCAGGCTGTTTATGGTGCGACAACCACAAGTGAAAGGATTGTCAAGGCATCTAGCGGTCTTGCTACTGCTTTTCATAGCGTCGACAGAAAGCCTTCGAGTTTCTATCCGTTTTCTCTAGAGACTTTATTGCAATGTTTGAACCAAGCAATTACCTGTCCTTTTCTTACTCTTAGAGAGGAGCTGCCGGCGCAAGCTTCCGCTCAGGGCTCGTCTTTAGTGCGTGTGATAGGCCGTTTTGAGGATCCTGACCGCGGGGCTATTTTTAGTGAGCTTTTGATCCGCACAGAAGGGTCTACAGAAGGGTCTATAAAGAAAATTGCAACGGGTTTCCCGTTGGTTTTAACAGAAGAGCACCTTACATTAGAGGCTTCGATTCCTCTGCTCGATAGGCTGCAGTTAGAGCTGGAATCTGGCAAGAGGGTCCCTTTTGTTTTGGGCAAGCAAGAAGCTAAATCAGAGGTCAAACCAGAGCTTAAATGTCACGCAGAAGAAGTGTTATTGGAGCGGGCGGCTGTTTTAATAGGACCTCTTAAGGCGTCGATAGCTGTAATAAGAGGTAGCCCGGGAAAAAGAAGGAGCCCTTCTTCTAAAGAGCATTCTCCTCAGGCTGTGTCACCAGTAGGTGGCGTGCTCAGAAGCTCTCCAACTGGAGGGGGTCCATTCATAGCAGGGCAACGGAAAGTTGATGTGCAAGTCAGAGAGAAAGTGAAGAAGGAGTTAAAGGTATTTCTGATGCCTCCAGCGAATTCTCTTATTATTCAATCTTCAAACAGAGGCTTTTGGTGCCGTGCTGATGCGGCTCAAACGGGCAAGCTGCTTATTCGGATGTCGTTTCAAAACTTCCTTGGGGAAAGTTTAAGCGCTCTAATCAAAAAGCAGCTTAATGACCAGCACGGACTTAAAATGCCTGCATGTTTAGAAGGCTTTGAAAGTCCTTATTATAAAATGGACGAGGTAAGCTTCTTTACAACATTAGACGTTCTGGTCGATGCGCTAATCCTTAAATACGGCCTCTAACCCCCATCATTTCTTGCGCATTTTGCAGAAATAGAATTCTGATGTATCGTGACCCTCCATAAATTCTGCAAGAGGGAGAGTCAGAATGCAGCAGCTCCCACTAAAAGTTTATTTTTTAACTCCTGAGAGACAAGGCGATTTTATCAAGAAAGCTTTGACGCTCACAGAGGGGTGTTTTGGCGGGGCAAGCGCATAAATAAATTTTTAAGTGGTCTGAACACTTTCGCGGTAACAGTTCACATACCCAAAGCGACTTTGTCAAGAAAGATTTGACGCTTATAGGGGGTGTTTTGGCAGCCTTACGATTGAAGTGGCATTGCTCGCTTTCCTCTCTCTCTATTTTCTCTCACGTTCTCTGTGTTTCAAAAATATTGATACCAGTTTTTTTTTAACCACAGAGAACGTGAGAGAAAATACAAAAAAGTTTGTAACAGTTCACATGCACCGACGAAGGAGGGGTATGTGAACTGTTACCAAAAAACTTATGTGAAAAATTTAAACGAAAAACAGCACAGAGTTATACATTCCGTCCACCTCATTGCGGGGCATTCTTTTGAATTTATTTTCTTTCCAGCGGGAGCTGCTGATTCCAAGGCATAAATCCCTCCCTATTAGAAAGAAGGGGATTTTACGCCAAAGTGTTACCTATGTTTTTGGGTTGTACCCCCTGAGTTACATCCCTAGTTATCCCAAAAGGTGGAGCGCGTGGAGAGCTTGTGTGAAGTCCTCGGGAAGAGGAGCGCGGACCTCTACGAGCTTCTTTGTGAGGGGATGGGAAAATCGAAGGACTTCGGCGTGAAGAAGCTGTCTAAGTGCTGGGAATTTGGACTTGAACTGCTCTCCATATTGATGGTCTCCTAAGATGGGGTGGCCTATAGAAGCGAGGTGGACCCGAAGCTGGTGTGTCCGGCCTGTTTCTGGAAAGCAACGTATCAGAGAGGTTTCCTTCCCACTCTTTTCTAGCTTCCAAGTTGTTTTGGCATACTGCCCCCTTTGACTTCCCCCTTCTTTGTTTACTGTTCCCCAAATTGTCTGCCCTTCGTATTTACGTAACGGGCCAAGATAGTCTTCAATAATACCACTTGCGTGCATAGGAATCCCGTCAGAAATAGCGACGTATTCCTTATGGACCTCTCTTGCTCTAAAAAGCAGGATGATTGCATCTTCAATTGCTTTGTTTTTTGCAAAGAGGAGGGCTCCTGTCGTGTTTTTATCAAGGCGGTGCATGAGAATGATTCTTCTGCATCTTTTTTGTAGCCAGGTGGTTAGGTTTGGATCGTCAGAGGAGATCCCCGCCGGTTTATTGTAGATTAAAAGGGAGCTGTCATCGTAGAGGATCTCGGTTTCGTTAAAAGGCTTTCTTGGTATGGCCGAGGTCAGCGCGCCAGCCTTTAATGAGATGACCCAGCCAGGGGAGAGTATTGTTGAGGCAAAGCGTTCTGTTTTCCCGTTGATAGCGCATCTTCCGCTGTCAATAGACTTTTTTATTTCCCGTCTAGAGAGTTTAGATTCAATTTTTTCGTATATAAAAAGGACAAGAGGTTTCCCAGCATCTTGAGAAGAGGCTTTCCAAGGACCTGTTACTGGCCTTGCTGAAGATTTTATTTTTTTCTCTTTTTCATCCATCTGTTTTCTGTGGTATAATTTTTTCCTTAAAAACAACCAGTCTAGTCTACGGAGGAAGCATGCTAAAAATCGATCTAAAAGGCAAAAAAGCTTTTATTGCAGGAGTTGGCGATGATCAAGGGTACGGATGGGCGATCGCTAAAGCGCTAGCCGAGGCGGGTGCTACTATCCTTATTGGGACATGGACACCTATCCTCAATATTTTCAATCAGAGCTTGAAGGCGGGGAGGTTTAATACTTCAAGGCGCCTTTCAAATAAAACTTTAATGGAATTCGGCGGCGTTTATCCTCTTGATGCCTCTTTTTGTGAAATGGGCCAAGTTCCCCCAGATATTCGCGAAAATAAACGGTACAAGGAGATGGCAGGATACACTGTTTCTGAAGTTGCCAAAGCTGTAGAAAAGGATCATGGCAAGATTGACATTCTTGTTCACTCTTTAGCTAACGCTCCCGAAGTAAAGAAGCCTCTTTTGGAGACTTCTAGAAGTGGATACTTAGCTGCAATGAGCGCATCTGCTTACTCTTTTATCAGTTTGCTTTCTCACTTTGGGCCCCTCATGAATGAGGGGGGATCGACCCTTTCTCTTACTTATAGGGCTGCAGAAAAAGCGATCCCTGGCTATGGCGGGGGAATGAGCTCGGCAAAAGCTGCTCTTGAAAGCGACACCCGTACGCTTGCTTGGGAAGCAGGGCGTCTTTGGAAGCTGCGTGTGAATACGATCTCTGCCGGAGGTCTTCGTAGCAGAGCTGCCAAGGCTATTGGATCAGACAATTCTGTGAGCTTCATCGACCAGATGATTGACTACTCAGAGGCTAACGCTCCATTGCAAGAGCATTTGGAGGCTTCTCACGTTGGCGGTGTTGCTGCGTTTATGCTTTCTCCTCTTGCTACAGCCATTACCGGTGAAGTGCTTCACGTTGACTTCGGCATGAACGCCATGGGCGTCGCTGTCGAAAAAAGCTTGAAATAAGGCTTCTAAAAACAAAGGCTTCGCCTTTGGCGGAGCCTTGTTTTTTAGATGTGAAAGGCAATGTAGTCCCTGAAGATCTTGGCGGTGTAGGGCGCCATTTGTTTTGCCATAAGATAATGGTACTCGGCTTGTTTGAGGTCACCCTCTTCGTAGTAAACAATAGCAAGCCCTACATGGGCTTCTGGGTGGTGTGGGGCAAGTTCTATGGCTTTATCAAAATGTCCACGCGCAGGTTGCAGGCGGGAGTTTTTAAGGGCTTTCATTCCAGATATAATTTTTTCTGATATTTCTTTGATGATATTTGGGGCGAGCTCTTCGGCTTCCGTGTAGTTTTCTGCGCGCCTTGCTTGCTGCAGGCGCTGTTGCAGGCTTTCTATCGTACTAGAGAGCTTGTTTAGAGCAATCTCTTTGCTGCCCTCTAGGGTGTCTTGAATCCTTGGAATCGCCGGCGCCATTTCTGATTGAGCTGCGGCCTGGTTTGCCTTAGAAGTTATTTGTGTCTGTACATGCGTCAGGGCAAGGTCGGGGTCTGTCAGTCTGTCCTGGATCTCAAGAAAGTCTTGAGGGCGATTTGAGGGAGTGAATTCCAAACACTTTTTTAAGAAGGCTTGCCAAGCTGGAGGGACATCTTTCCATATAATATCTTCTGGGGAAGAGAAGGGGTGGTGGGTGAATAAGGTTACAGCAAGGGCTCCAAAAGCAAAGAAGTCGCATGGAGGGCCCACCCGAGATAGGCCCTCTGGGCTTTGTTGTTCAGGCGCTAACATCGGAAGTTGCTTAAGAAGGGTTTGCCTAGAGGTGTGTTCCATGTCGCTTTTAACGTCTGCCTTTTCTTGTTTTACTTCTTGAATCATCTCGTAGAGACGTTCACTTCCAAAGGAGATGGCAAAAGGAGCATCTGCCACAACAAGGCGGGTAATCCTTTTCTGGCTATCTAGCCCCAAATAGAGAGATCTGGGGAGGAGAAATCCGTGGTAGAGCCCCTCTCCTGACTCGGTAGCAATATCGTGGAGCTTTGCAAGGGCAAGAGAGAGTTCGAGAAGGACAAGCTCGCAGTCGGCAACCCCCAGGCGGTGGTCAAGAAGGTACTCGCTAAGACCTATCCTTAACCTGCCACTTTTGCGAATGATTTTATCTTGGATGATAACGAGGCTGTCTTGGTCATGCTTCCAGATAAGTTCTGAGAGTAGGGGGATTTTTTGATGCTGGGTTGCTCTGTGGTAGCGCTGAAACCGTTCGCGTAAGGCTAGGTCTCCATGAAGAGGGGAGGGGATTGTGCAAAGGGCGTAGCTGCCATCTTGTTTGCTTTTAACAATTGTTTGTCTGCCGAAAAAATCAAGCTTATGGGTGCTTGCGAACGCGAATAAGCTGGCAAGCTCTTCTGCTTGTGTAAAGTAGCTTTTGTGCTCGAAGGCAATGCTGTCGATCTTGTGTTTTTGTCTTGTAAGTGCCCAGTAAAGGGCGAGGAGCAGGCATAATGCAATCATTAGGGCGAAAAGGATAACTCCGAGCTGAGAGCCGAAAGCTAGTTCAAAACGGTGTTTAATATTCATCCTTTCACCACGCAGCAATTTCTTTCACCACAGAGACACAGAAACACAGAGAAAGACAAGTGCAAAATAAGATACTTAAAGCAGGCGTAAGAAGTTTTCTTTATTTCTATTCTCTGTGTCTCTGTGTCTCTGTGGTGAAAGGTGTTTTTTTTTGTTTTTGTGAGGCTGCAGGTCATAGCCTTATACCGCCTGCAACGTCGATGTTTTGCCCCGTAATGTACCCGCTTCCCTCTTCAAGAAGAAAAGCTACAACGCGCGCTACCTCTTCAGGAGTGCCCATGCGGCGCATGGGGATCAACGTCATATCTTTAGGCGGATCAACAGTGTTGTTCAAGATGCCCGGAGAGACCATATTAATGGTGACACCAAAAGGGCCAAGTTCGGTTGCAAGGGACTTGGTGAGCATCCACAGGCTTGTTTTGGTGATGTAATAGGCAGGGGTGTATGTCCGGGCAGAGAGCCACTGAACGCCGGCTGTTCCGATGTTGACGATTCGGCCTTGGTGTTTCTTTAAGCTTGGCAAAAGAGCTTGGATAATAGAGGTGGGGGCATGAAGATTCGTCTGAAATAGACTTAGCCACTCTTCTGATGTTGTCGTGCTTGCGGGCTTGATTAGGTAGTTTCCAACGTTATTAATGAGTGTTGTTGTCTTTGGAAACTTCTTGAGATACCGCTTTATAAAGTTAGCAGTTGCCTCGGTTGAAGAGAGATCACCTTGAATGCACTCGGCAGCAACTCCTAGTGCTCTGCATTTCCCGACTACCTGGAGAGCCTCTTCACGGCTGTTGTTATAGTGAACAACAATAGAGTGTCCTTGTTTGGCAAGCGTGGTACAGAGGATAGCACCTAATCTCTTTGCGCCGCCTGTTATAAGTGTCCAGCCTGCAGGTTTTTTATTCATTTTTTTGCCGAGTCCGTTGCAAGGTGATGGTTGCCGCCTGAGCTTTTGGAAGCGCCATGGGTTTGTGAATCGTTAGGCGGGCCCAGCTAATATTAAAACGTTCGAAAACAGTCTTTAACATCTCATTTGCGAGCTTTTCTAAAAGCAAGTGCCCTCCATTGATGGCGATTTCCTCACAAAGTTTAGTTAGTTGAACGTAGTCTAGCGTGTCTTTTAGGGAGTCCGTTTTTATACATGTTGATATGTCGGTTTCGACTTCTAAGTCAACGTAGATATCTTGAGGGTTGATTTCGTGAGGAAGAAACCCCAGTGTACATCGAATTTTTAGTTGCTTGATTCCAATTATTCCTAGCACGGCTTCTCCTTAAGTATATACTCCTCTTAGCCCAAATTCCCGTTTTCAGCTAAGAGGAGTATAGCTAACTTGCCCTTTACTTTATAACAAGCCCACCCGGTTTTCAAAGACAAACTGCCCCGCCCTATTAAATGTAGGGCTATACAGGAAGGTAACGTTACCCACCAAAAACAAACTGCTTAGTTATTATTATCTGCTGTTGTGGAAAAAAAAAGGAATGTCTACTGTCTACAAAATTGACAGGCCGACTAAACGGACTTTTAGAACTGTCAGCAAGGAGAATAAATTGCGCGCTATATTAAGAGTGGGTTTCTGTTTAATGGTCTTATTGGTCGGTGGCCCAGCAGGCGGCAGCACTTCTCTTTTTGCCTCTGATGCGCCTACTGACCCAAATAAATCTCAAGCTGCTGATAGCCAAGGTGTTAACAAGCCTGTTGGTACGTCTAAAAGAGCAGTGATTCTGAATAACACAGGCGAGCTTCCCCTGGCCCCCGATGAGGGCAATGCCGCCCATCGCAGCCATTATTGGAACGAGTTTGTTAATATGCTTACAATGTTATTCTTCATTGTAGCTTTTATTGTCCTCACGGGCTGGTTTTTAAAGCGGATCATGCGCTCGCGCCTTAGACAAGCTAACAGCAGCAATACAATCAAAATTCTTGAGAAGAGAAACCTTACTCCTAAGTCGGCTGTCTATCTCTTAGAGGTCCATGGCAGAACAATCCTCGTAAGCGAATCAGCTGATGGAATCCAATACCTGACAGAGTTTTCTCCAGGATCGCAAACAGAGGCGCAAGCAGAATCACAATTAGCACGGCAACCAGGTGTGAAAGATGGGCCTGAAACGCGAGATCAACATAAGAGATCATTTGCCGAAGTCATCAGGAGTAAGTTTCGCAAAGATGACCAGCAGACCGATGCAACCTCATAATTGCCTTTCCAGGCTAGCTTCCAGGCTTTCTTTTAGCCTGCCTAGGAACTTGTTAAGCTGGTCCGTCCTTCTATTTGCCATTGGCATGCTATTGCTGCCGGTTTGCCTAGAAGCTCAGAGTATTCCTCAGAAGCCACCCATCCCTTCTGTACTAGATTCGCTTCTCAACTCTCCAAATCCAACAGAACACCAAGACTTTCTTAACGTCCACAGCCAGTTGCGCATTGTTGGCTTTCTCACTCTTTTAACACTTATTCCATTTGCGGTGGTCATGATGACCTCATTTACCCGCATCATGATCATCTTTCAGTTTTTGAGACAGGCGCTTTCTACCCAATCTATCCCCTCTAGTATGATTATTACGGGACTTTCTCTTATTCTTACCGGATACGTCATGCATCCTGTGATTAACGAAATTGAAGAGAAAGCCTTGACCCCTTATCTCAATAACGAGTTTAAGAATAGTCCAGAGGTGCGGATGGGGCTTAAAGGGGAAGATATTATGCTTCTAGAAAAGTCCTGGGAGCCTCTCAGAAACTTTCTTCTAGAACATACCAGAGAAAAGGATATGGAGCTGTTTTTAGACATGGCTCATATCGAGCTTCCTAAGGTAGACACCGAAAGTTTGCTTGTTAGTAATCCAGCAAACGGCACAGGCGCCGCGTTTGATCTTGCAGCTATTCCTTGGTATTGTCTTATCCCGGCCTTTGTGACAACAGAGCTGCGGGTCGCCTTCATGATGGGGTTCTTGCTGTTCATGCCCTTTTTGGTTATTGATATGGTGGTTGCGTCTGTCCTTATGTCTATGGGGATGATGATGCTTCCTCCTGTGATGATTTCGCTTCCGTTTAAGTTACTGCTCTTCATTGTGGTGGATGGGTGGCGCCTAATCATCCAACAAATTGTTAAAGGCTTTTTCCCGACTTCATAGGAGTATATACTCTTCTTAGCTGAAAACGGGAATTTGGACGGCGCCAAAGCCCCGGGGCTGAACGATCGCAAGTCGCCCTATATTTTTAATATTAGGCGATTTGCAATCGTTCAGCCGCGGGAGCTTTCGCGCTAGCCCAAATTCCCGTTTTCAGCTAAGAGGAGTATATGAACTCAGATCAAGTTGTTGATATCGTTCGCGCAACTCTCTACACAGCATTGGAAATTAGCGCTCCAATGCTTATTATTGCTATGGTTGTTGGCTTTGGCATTTCTGTGTTTCAGTCTGTGACACAGATTAGCGAGATGACCTTGACGTTTGTCCCCAAGATGTTGATCTTTGCAATTAGCTTGGTGGTCTTGGCTCCTTGGATGCTTAAAACGATGCTTAAGTATACCTACAATATCTTACTTTACCACTGGGATCAGGCGGTCAGCCTCACAAGCTACACCAGCTAAAATAAATTGCTATGCCTGGAAATCTTCCCTTCATTCCTTTTGTCACGAATGCCAATGATGTCATCTTCCTCTTCTTTGTTTTTGGAAGGGTGACGGGATTCTTTGCCATCTCTCCTTTGTTTTCAAATACCACTATTCCGCCAATGGTACGGGTGCTTTTGAGTGTTTTTGCAACGCTCCTTCTCGGGATGATCTTATATCCAGAATACTGTGGTGATAATCCCAAGTTCATCTTAAAAGATCTTTTTCCAGAGACTGAGTGGCGAGTGGCTCAGCTGAGCATTGGTTTTATGAAGGAAATGGCCGTGGGGTATCTCATGGGGTTTGCCTTTACCATGATCTTTGAGGCGCTTGTTCTTGCAGGTGAGCTTGTTGGGGTTATGATGGGCTTTTCGATGGCCCAGGTATTGGATCCGATGATGAACGTCTCGCAAGGGATACTTAGCCAGTTATTTGTCCTTGTAGCAACGCTTATTATGCTGACAATGGACCTCCATTTGGCAATTTTAGGGCTGCTTAGCGATAGCTTTGTTATTCTCCCGATGGGGAGCTACTCGATGCCTTACGAGATGCTTGCGGATATTTCTCAGGGATCAGCAAGGATGTTTAATTATGGACTGAAGTTTGCAGCAATCCCTTTTGTGGTGCTTTTTCTTATGACTATTGCTTTGGGCTTTATGGCCAAGGTAATGCCAGAGATGAACGTGTTTATGGTCGGTTTTCCCCTCGGGATCTTCATTGGTTATTACTCCCTCGTTGCCTCGATTGGGTATTTCCCGCAGATACTCAGTCAGGCCTTCACTGAATATAACAATCTAGCAAGGATTGTCCTCTTCCGCATTTCCGGCGCTTCTTAAAATCTGAGGATTAGAAAAAATCGTAACAGTTCACATGCCCCTCCTTCGTCGGTGCATGTGAACTGTTACAAACTTTTTTGTATTTTCTCTCACGTTCTCTCACGCCTCTGTGGTTAAAAAAAACTGGTATTAATATTTTTGAAACACAGAGAACACAGAGAGGGAGGAAAGCGGGCAATGCCACTTCAATCGTAAGGCTGCCAAAACACCCCCCTATAAGCGTCAAATCTTTCTTGATAAA